>CBFIIT010000022.1:0-26997 GCA_965662725.1 Alphaproteobacteria bacterium
ACAAATTATCGCCATCATCCAATTCGCCTGTGACTGAGCTATAGCTTACAGACGCATCCCAATTACGACCGCCGAGCATGATATCGGTTTGATAGTCAATCTCGAAACCTGATAGCTCTGCGTCAGATTTTTTATACTCGTAGCAGGGCGTATCTTCGGAACAGATTGCGTTACCGGCACCATCCACCAGAGCATTTCCATCATCATCAGTCAGGTCGTTATTGGCTTGGCGATAGATGAAGTCGCTATAATCATTTTGGAAAATAGCGACCCGCAGCTGACTGTTTTGCCAGCCTTTGCGAACGTAGAGTTCGCTCGACAAAGAGCTTTCCTTGCCTAACCCAGGGTCGCCATATTCATGGCGTCGAACAGCAACGTGTTCACCTTTGGCAAATAATTCGACTTGTGACGGGGCGCGTTCGGTTGATGACAAAGAACCACCGACCAGCAAATTGCTATCCAGCTTGCGCGCCAGACCGGCCGACATATTTGTCAGATCATGAGACACGTCGGCGTTCTCGTCGGGTTCTTCAGTGTGGTTGGATTTTTGCTCGACACTGTCGATGCGCAGCGCTAGCTCGGTCAGCCAGTCGCCTGAATCGCGCTTGGCAAAAGCAAAAAAGCCTGTCTGTGTCCGTTCAGTATTCGGCAAGTAGAAGTGTTCTTCCTCTTCACCTTCTTCATGAGCGGCTTCAGGTAAGTCGAGTTCGAAATCACGGAACTCTAAACCATAGAAGGATTGAAACGCGCCAATAGTGCTGCTCGCTTCGACGCGCAAATGAAGGCCGTCTTGCTCAAACAGTGTATGCGCTTCGCCCCCTTCAAACTCGGTTTGCTCAAGCGCGCTGATTACCAAATCGGCTTGCACGCTGTTAAACATACCCGATGAAGGCGTGTGGGTTAGCCTTGTGTGCACAGTCTGTTGTTCAAGGTCGATTGTTGTGTCAGCGCCGCCGCCGCCATGTGCATGGCCCGGCACACCATAATCCATTTCAGTGGAAGACAGCATAACGGCGAGGCCGGTTTGGTCTGTACCGAATTGCCCCGATACGGAGAAGCCGCGACCCTCATTTGCCGTGTTCTCGGCTTCTTGTTCGCCATCTTTCAGTTCATCGTCATCATCACCATGCTCTTCATGATGAGCTTCTGTTTCCGCATGGGTTGGAATGGTGATGGCATCGGCATCATGCGCATAGCCGGAAATGGCAAAGCCATTTTGGCGCGTATGGAAAGCGGTGATGGCCTCACCGGCATTATCGCCAAAACCCAACAAAATATCGGTGTTGGTTTCAGCGTCCGCATCAAGATGGCGGTTAAAGCTGTTAACCACACCGGTAGCGGCGAAAGCCCCATAGCGCAGCGCGGCAGGGCCTTTCAAAACCTCAATCTGCTCGCTATCGAACAGCTTCAGCGCATTGGCATGGTCGCCGCCTGTGCCGGCAATATCGCCAATGCTCATGCCGTTTTGCATGACATCGACACGATATCCGCCAAGCCCGCGAATGACCGGTTGACCGACTGCCGGACCATATCCGGCACTGCTGACACCCGGTAAATCGGACAGCACATCACCAATCGGCTTGTTCGCCTGATTGGCAATTTGTTCGGCAGTGATGATTTCAGTTGTGGAAATGACGTCGGTCGCTGCCTTTTTAAATGGCGAGCTAAGAACAATCACTTCATCGACATCTTGCGCCCAGACAGACGTGCTGAGCATGGTTGCGCCAAGCAAACCGGCGACTTGCATTTTGCGGTTCATAGGAACCTCCCTCTTAAATTTTAATCGAAATAAAAATTAAAGAGAGACAGGTGGGGCGCGCGCCAGTTGCGACCGATGCGGTGTGGACCGTGGCGCAGTCAGGGGTGGGTGGACAGGCTGTGGGAGGACAGCAAGCAAAAAAATGAATGGCGCGGCACAATTCGGCGCGGCCGCTAAATCTCCAAGAAGACAATCCCTTTCAGCATGTGTTTCATGCGCAATACTCTCAATGGATAGCGCATCCGAAAGCGTGTCATGTTGCACATTATGGGCAACGCCGCCGAGCAGCGCCAAAAGCATGATGACAAAGGCATAGTTTTTTCTTAATTCTTGCATTAGCGAAACGCTAACACCGTGCGATTATTTTAGCAAATCTTAGATGGGCATCCGCGAGAAGTTGGCTGAAAAGCAAAGAATTTCAGTCAGTGATTCGGTTTTTTCTTGACCCGACGAATCAAATCGTGATTCGGTCAGCCAATGATTCGTTTTGTGACATCTCGGCCTTCAAGCCGCACCGTCGGGCAAGAACCGCTGCGTTTGCGCAAGCTTATGCCTGCTGCCGTGATGCTGCTGGCGATTATTGGTTTGACCATGCAGGCGCTGCAGGGTGACCGCGGTTGGTCGGGCTGGCAAGATTTACAAGCCGAAGCCGGTGATTTGCGCACACAATTACAAAGCCTCGAGCAACAAAATGATCACTTGCAATCGCAAGCGGCATTGCTGAGCAATGAGACGCTTGATTTGGATTTTCTCGATGAGCGCGCGCGCATTGTGCTGGGTCTGGTTAATCGCAAAGACACGGTTATTTTCAAAACCGATCCGCGTTTGAATTAGTCGCTTCCAAGACCAAGCGAAACCCCGTCAGCTACATAATGCCTCTGTAATCGGTCGGCAAATGCGCCTATATATGAACCATGACTGTTGTGATTGACAATTTGTCGGGTGAACCGAAAAAGCCTGCGAGAGCCGAAAAGGCAAGGCATCCGGAAAAACAAAACCGGCCCGATAGCGCGGTTTTACGCAAACCTAGCTGGATACGCGCCAAAGCGCCCGGCTCGGCCGCCTATGCCGAGACCCGCGCGATTGTGAAAGAGCACAATCTGGTCACCGTATGCGAAGAAGCGGCCTGCCCGAATATTGGTGAATGCTGGGAACAAAAACACGCCACTTTCATGATTATGGGCGAGACCTGCACCCGTGCTTGCGCGTTTTGCAATGTCGCGACCGGTGTGCCTTTGCAATTAGACGCCGCCGAACCGGCCTATGTTGCCGAGGCGGTGGCCAAGCTGGGCCTGCGCCATGTGGTGATAACCAGCGTTGACCGTGACGATTTGGATGATGGCGGCGCGCAACATTTTGCCGATACGATTTACGCCATTCGGGATATCTCGCCGGATACGACGATTGAAATTTTGACGCCGGATTTCTTGCGTAAGGACGGCGCATTGGAAATTGTTGTTGCCGCCAAGCCGGATGTGTTCAATCACAATCTTGAGACCGTGCCTCGACTTTACCTGTCCATTCGCCCGGGCGCCCGCTATTTCCATTCGCTCAATTTATTGCAGCGCGTAAAGCAGCTTGACCCACAGATTTTCACCAAATCCGGCATTATGGTCGGGTTGGGCGAAGGGCGCGAAGAAGTGATGCAAGTGATGGATGATATGCGCTCGGCCGATATTGATTTCATCACTATCGGGCAATATTTGCAGCCGACCCGCAAACACGCGCCGATTGATAAGTTCTGGACGCCGGAAGAGTTTGACGGGCTGAGCACGCAAGCCCGCGCCAAAGGCTTTTTGATGGTGTCAGCGACGCCGCTTACCCGCTCATCGCATCATGCTGATGAGGATTTTGAAAAGCTGAAAGCGGCGCGTCTCAAAAAGCAAGCTGCTCAGCAGCAAAAGGCAGAGCAGTAAAATTGGCTATGCAGGCGATTAAGCTGACGCGTAAAAGCCCGTTTACGGCGCAACAAATGTTCGACCTGATTACCGATGTCGATAGCTATGATGCGTTTATTCCCTATTGCACTGCGTCGCGTGTGCGCGAGCGGTCGGAAACGGAAATGCTGGCCGACTTGGCCATTGGTTATAAAATGCTGCGCGAAACCTATACCAGTCGCATTGAATTGGAGGCCGACCCGCTAAGCGTGACCGTGCATCAGGCGAAAGGGCCGTTTCGGCATTTATTCAATCAGTGGACGTTTGAAGACACTGCCGATGGTTGCGATGTGCATTTCGAGCTGCAATTTGAATTTGCCGTGCCGCTTTTGCGGCGCATCATCCAGCCGATAATGGGGCGGGTGGTCGAGCGTTTTGTTGCCGCCTTTGAAGACCGCGCGCTCCATGTTTATGAGAAGACAAGTTCAAAATCGGGCGAGTAGCATATCCATCGCCGCATCGACTGTCGCCAGCCTCACTTCCGTGCGCCCGATATCGCCAAATTCATGCTTCATATGAATAACGTCGCCATCATAACAAGTCGCCATATGCACCAGTCCCGCCGGTTTTTCATCCGAGCCGCCGCCCGGTCCGGCAATGCCGGAAACCGCCACGGTTAAATGCGCACTGGTCATGTCGAAAGTGTTTTGTGCCATGGCCCGCACCACGGGTTCAGATACCGCGCCATGTTCGCGCAATATTTCGGCAGGGACGTTCAAAATTTCATGCTTGGCGCGATTGGAATAGGTGATGAAACTGCGCCCAACAACCACTGATGAGCCCGGGATTTCGGTCATTAAAGCGGCAATCAGCCCGCCGGTGCAGCTTTCCGCCGTTGCGATACGCATATGTTTTTCACCGGCGATTTTCAGCAGCTTCGCCGCCTTATCGGTTAAGTGTGTTTCAAACAGCATAAAAGTCCCCTAGAGAAATCCGAATTCCAGCATTGCCAGCAAAACCAATGCCGCCCAAATACCGGCCAGAACATCATCCAACATAATCCCGGTTGCGCCGCCGACTTTTTTATCGACCCAGCGCACCGGCCAAGGTTTGACAATATCAAACAGACGAAACAGCGCGAAAGCAAGCAAGATGCCGAGCGGCGTGAGCGGAGCCAGTGTCATGGTCAGCCACATGCCGGCCACTTCATCTATCACAATGGGTGAGGGGTCTTTGTCTTCGGTGCCGTTAATCCAAACCGTGCTGGCCCAATGTCCCGCCGCATAGGCCAATGCCGCGCCGATTAGCAAACCGGGGGCGCCGAAATAATCGGCAATCAACAGGCCCGGCGCCAAGGCGGCAAGCGATCCCCATGTGCCGGAAGCCGGTTTCAATAATCCGGAACCGAAAAATGTCGCCACCAAAGCGGCGGGTGAGCCGAAGGTTAAATGCGCGGGTAGCTTGTGCAAGCCAATCATTAAACATTCTCCGGCATTAAAACGGTGACAGTGGCTTGCGCGGCGATGCCTTCACCGCGTCCGGTAAAGCCCAGCTTTTCTGTTGTTGTCGCCTTAACCGATATTGCGCCGATCGACACGTCCGTTATTGCACTGATGGCGGCGCGTATCGCCTCACGATGTGGCCCGATTTTCGGCGCCTCGCATATCAGCGTCAGGTCAATATGAGTGATGCGGGCCGATTTCTGCTTCGCCAGATTTACCGCATGGATAAGAAACGCCGAGGATGCGCGGTCTTTATTGGTCGCATCACTTGGCGGAAAATGGTCGCCAATATCACCCTCGGCCAGCGCCCCATAAAGTGCATCGGTAATCGCATGTAGGCCGACATCAGCGTCGCTATGGCCGATTATTTCGCACTCATGGGCGATAGAAACGCCGCCCAGCATAATGGTGTTAGCGCTTCCGACGTCGCCAAAGCGGTGCACGTCGAACCCATTTCCGGTGCGCGGCAGCAATAGTGGGGCGGGGCCGCTCATGGTAAAATCTTTCTCATGCGTCAGTTTAATGTTCCGATCATCGCCTTCAATGATTATCGGCGCGATTCCGGCCATCTCGGCAAGCGCTGCGTCGTCGGTTAAATCGTCCATGGCGGCCTCATGCGCAGCCAATATGGTGTTAAAATGAAACGCTTGCGGGGTCTGCGCGCGCCACAATCCATCGCGGCTGACGGTTTCACTAATCTCGCCGTTTTCGGCCCGCTTCAGCGTATCGGTGACCGGCAAAGCCGGAATAACCGCCTGATGCGCGTGCAGCCCGTCAATGCATCGCGTAATAAGCTGCTGCGAAACATATGGCCGCGCCGCATCGTGAATAAGAACATTATCCACGGCGCTTTCGGTCAGTGCTTTCAATCCGTTTAACACTGAGTTTTGGCGCGTCTCACCGCCGATACACTGAATTGGAATATCGTTTAAATTCAGCAAATTGAGCGACCTTTTATAAAGCTCAACATCATCATGATGAATGACCACACAAATGCTGCTGATAGACGGGTGGTGGTGAAAAGCAGACAAGGTTTGCGCCAGCACCGTAAGGCCGCTGCCATCGGGCATTTGCCGATATTGTTTAGGCAATCCCTCACCGGCGCGGCTACCGCGTCCGGCAGCAACAATCAGGGCAGCAGTATTACGGGCTTTGTTCATGCGGGGAATGTAGACCGATAATTGGCGGGGGGCGATATTTTTCTCATTTTAGCTTGCCTTTAACCAATTGTGCCTCCATTTTGTGCAGAGAGTTATTTCAAACAAATGTGCCTAATTTATGACCATATGCATTGGCGATATTGAACTTTCCGGCCGCGTGCTTCTTGCGCCGATGTCAGGCGTCACTGATTTGGCATTTCGCCAATGTGTCGCTGAAGTCAGTGGCAGTCATGTGGTTTCAGAAATGGTGGCCAGTGAAGATTTGGCGCGAGCGCGGCCTGATACGGTTCGACGTGCAGAGGGTGAAGGTCTATCGCCGTTCATTTTGCAATTGGCCGGGCGCGACCCACATTGGATGCGCGAAGGTGCGCGGCTGGCTTGTGAAGCCGGTGCCGATATTGTCGACATCAATATGGGCTGTCCATCGCGACAAGTGACAGGTGGTTTATCCGGTTCGGCTCTGATGCGCGATGAGAATTTGGCGGAAGCGATAATCGCCGCCACTGTTGAAGGCAGTGAAAGGCCGGTGACATTGAAAATGCGGCTGGGATGGGACCATGACAGTTTAAACGCGCCACAAATCGGTTTGATGGCCCAGGCTTTGGGCGTCAAAATGATTACCGTGCATGGCCGTACACGCTGCCAATTTTATAAGGGCACTGCAGATTGGCGCGCAGTGCGCGCAACGGCAGAGGCGGTTGATCTGCCGGTTATCGTCAATGGCGATATTACCGATGGTGCCTCAGCCAAGGCGGCATTGGCAGCATCCGGTGCTGATGGTGTGATGGTTGGACGCGCTTGTATTGGTCGTCCTTGGTTGCCCGGGCAAATTGAGACATTCCTTGATAAAGGTGTTTGGCCGAATGACCCGACGCCTGAGATGCAGTTGCAGATATTTTCCGCTTGGTATGACAAATGCTTGCAGCTTTATGGTGAAGGTGCCGGCATTCGCATTGGCCGCAAACATATTGCCGGTTTTATTGACAGCTATTTGGGGGCTGACAATGGTCGCGCCAAGCGGGCACAAGTCTGCCGTATGGAAAACGCGTCCGATGTTTTGGCTGCCATGCGACACATTTATGAAAATGAAAATAGGGAGGCAGCATAATGGCTTCCAGTGAAAAGATTTTGCTCGACGCTTTGCCGCAACCTGTGCTGGCCATTGGCAGTAATCGCTATGTCAGCTATGCCAATTTCGCCGCGCAGGAATTCTTCGGTGTCGGGCTGAAGGTTTTGCGCAAACAGCATATTGAGAAAGTGCTGCCATTCGGCAGTCCGGTGGTCGGCTTAATTGAGCGGTGCTTGGATAAGCAAGTCAGCTTTAACGAATATGGCATTGACCTCAGCTCGCCGAATAAATCCATACAAATCGGCGGCGCTTCCGGTGCCGATCGGATAGTTGACTTGCATGTCACACCGACGGAAATCGACCCAGGCAATCGTCATGCATTGATTGTCGTGCAGCCGCGCTCCGTCGCGCACCATATTGACCGGCAATTGACCCATCGCGGCGCGGCGCGTTCCGTCTCGGCAATGAGTGCCATGTTGGCGCATGAGATTAAAAACCCGCTTTCCGGCATTAAAGGCGCAGCGCAATTATTGGAAAGCGATGCCGAGCCTGAAAATGTCGAACTGACGCAATTAATATGCAGTGAGACAGACCGAATAGCCGGTTTGGTCGACGAGTTTGAGCAATTCACCGACACGCCGAATGATATGGAAACACCGGTCAATATTCATGCCGTGCTGGGCAATGTGCGATTATTGGCGGCGAACGGCTTTGGCAGCCATGTGAAATTCCTCGAAGATTATGATCCGTCCCTGCCGATGGTGCAGGGCAATAAGGATTTGCTGACGCAAGTATTCTTGAATTTGGTGAAAAATGCTTCGGAAGCGGCGCCGGGTAAAAAAGCCGAGATTAAATTGATTTCCGCCTTTCGGCCCGGTGTGCGCTTGTCTGTGCCGGGGCGTGCCAGACCGGTAAGCCTGCCTTTGGAATTTAGCGTGATTGATAATGGCAGTGGCGTGCCGGAAGATATCAAATCGCATTTATTCGATCCGTTTGTGACCACGAAATCGAGCGGAACCGGTTTAGGTTTGGCGCTGGTGGCCAAAATTATCGGCGACCATGGCGGCACAATTGAATGTAACAGCCAGCCCGGCCGCACTGAGTTTTGCGTGCGCCTGCCAATGGCGGCAGACGAATTGCAAGGATAGGAAAAGCTATGAGCAAGGGTACCGTTCTGATTGCCGATGATGACCGCGCCATCCGCACAGTATTATCGCAAGCGTTGACCCGAGCCGGTTTTGAGGTCCGCGCCGGAGGAACTGCCGCCTCTTTATGGCAATGGGTCAGCAATGGGGAAGGCGATGTGGTGGTCACCGATGTGATGATGCCGGACCAAAACGCCTTTGACGTTATTCCGCGGATTAAAAAACTGCGCCCCGATTTACCGATTATCGTCATCAGCGCGAAAAACACTTTGGGCACGGCCATCACCGCAGCAGAAAAGGGTGCGTTTGATTATTTGCCGAAACCTTTTGATTTGGGCGAATTGACCGATTTGGTGCAGCGGGCTGTCGACACACCCAGCACGGAGGCAAATGTTGAACCCGCCGGTGATGAAGACGGCTTGCCCTTGGTTGGCGGCTCTCCGGCGATGCAGGAAATTTACCGGTCTGTCGCGCGGCTGACGCAAAATGATTTATCAGTCTTGATCACCGGTGAAAGCGGCACGGGCAAGGAGCTGGTCGCGAAAGCCTTGCATGATTATGGTACGCGTAAACGCGGTGAGTTCGTCGCTTTAAATATGGCGGCGATCCCGCGCGAATTGATTGAAAGTGAATTATTCGGTCATGAGAAGGGCGCGTTTACCGGCGCCAATCAACGGATGGAAGGCCGCTTTGCGCAAGCCGAAGGCGGCACTCTGTTTTTGGATGAAATCGGTGATATGCCGATGGAAACGCAAACCCGTTTGCTGCGCGTTTTACAAGAGGGCGAATACACGACGATTGGCGGTCGCCAGCCGATTAAAACCGATGTCCGCGTGATTGCCGCGACGCACCAAGATTTGCGGCGGCTTATTCGCCAAGGTCTGTTCCGTGAAGATTTATATTTTCGTCTTAATGTGGTGCCGCTGCGTTTGCCGCCACTGCGCGAACGGGTCGAGGATATTGATGATTTGGTGCGCCATTTTATGGCCCGCGGCAATGAGGAAGGGCTGGCGGTAAAAAGCTTTAACAATGACGCAATGGCAGCGCTGAAAGCGCATGACTGGCCGGGTAATGTGCGCGAATTGGAAAATCTGGTGCGCCGCTTATCGGCTTTGCATGTTGAAGAGATTATCGATGCGGCTTCCGTGCAGATGGAATTGACTGAGACCAATATTGAAACTGCGCCGACGCCTCAAAGCGGCGGCAATCTGACCGATAGCCTGCATTTTCATTTAAATAGTTATTTTAAAAGTCACGGAAGCGGCCTGCCGCCCAATGGCTTGTATGAGCGGGTTTTGCGCGAAGTGGAAACGCCATTGATTGAATTGAGTTTGGAAGCCACGCGCGGCAATCAAATCAAGGCGGCTGAATTGCTTGGCCTGAACCGCAACACATTGCGCAAGAAAATTCGTGAACTGAATATTGAAGTCGTGCGCAGCAGTAAAAAATAGCGATAAGCGCAATCGATGACTTGCCCGATATAAGCGGGCTGTTAAACTCTCACCAAATTCTGAGGAGGAAAGACTATGGGTAAAGGGCCGCTGAGTGGCGTTAAAATTATTGAAATGGCCGGCATTGGGCCGGGACCGTTTTGTGCCATGCTGCTATCGGATATGGGCGCGGATATTATCCGCATTGACCGCAAAGGTGGTGCCGGCGGGTATCCATCCGATACCAATAGCCGTGGTCGTAAATCAATTGCGCTGGATTTGAAAAAACCGGAATCGATTGAAGCGGTTTTGAAATTGGTCGAGCAGGCGGACGTCATTCAAGAGGGGTTTCGCCCCGGTGTAATGGAACGTTTGGGCTTGGGGCCGGATGTCGTGCAGGCGCGCAATCCGAAAATCGTATATGGCCGGATGACGGGCTGGGGCCAATTTGGCTCGCTTTCGCAAGCGGCCGGTCATGATATTAACTACATCGCACTGACCGGTGCTTTGGCTGCCATTGGCAAAGATAAGCCGGTGCCGCCGCTCAATCTGGTCGGTGATTTCGGCGGCGGCGCATTATATCTCGCCATGGGCATTTGTGCAGCTTTGGTCGAAGCCAATAAATCCGGTAAGGGGCAAGTAATTGACTGCGCCATGACTGATGGCGCGACATCTTTGATGGGTATGTTCTTCGGCATGAAAGCAGCCGGCATTTGGGAAAATAAACCGCATGCCAATATGCTGGATGGCGCGGCGCATTTTTATGACACTTATGAAACCAAAGACGGCAAGTTCATCGCGCTGGGTTCTATTGAGCCACAATTCTATGCGCTGCTGCGTGAGAAGGCCGGTCTGGATGATGACGCGTTTAATGCGCAAATGGATAAGTCAGCATGGCCCGATTTGAAAGCCAGGCTGGTTGATGTGTTTAAAGGCAAGACCCGCGATGAATGGGATGAGATTATGCTGGGCACGGATATTTGCTATGCGCCGGTGCTGGATATGGATGAAGCTTATGAGCATCCGCATAATCGCGACCGTGACACGATTACCGAAGCCTTTGGCATAAAACAGCCAAATGTTGCACCACGTTTTGGCGGCACACCGAGTGAAATTCAAGGTCCGCCCCCGAAAATTGGCGAGCATAATGACTCGGCTTTTGCTGATTGGGGTGTTGGTGATGATGTTCTGGAAAGCCTGAAAGCGGCGGACGCGATTTAAACGGCTTAAGTTTAAACGCCTTAGTTTTCCTGATTGAGCCACCAACTATCGAGGCGCGCGCCATATAGTGTGTGCGTCTCGGGGTGCTCGACATAATGCCAGCGCGCCACCCATTGGTTGGGGTTGTGGTAGAGCGGAATGAAATAATGGCCGGTCATCAAACTGCGGTCGAGCGCGCGCGCAGCGGTAACGAAATCTGCTTCTGTAACCGCCTGCGTCAGCGCGCTAATGGCGGTATCAATGCCGAGATCTTGAATGCCTGCATAATTGCGACTGCCCGGCGTGTCAGCCGCTTCACTGCCCCAATAATAGGCCTGCTCATTGCCCGGCGATAGCGAGGCGTAATAATCATAAACAATCATGTCGAAATCGAAGTTTTGCAATAAGCGCTGATATTGACTTGAATCAACCAGTCGCACTTTCAGCGTGACGCCAATACCGGCCAGCATGCGCCGCCATGAGAGAGCCAGCCGCTCATCGCTGCGCCGTTGCACCAAAATTTCCAATTCGACTTTCTTGCCTTTTGGATTGAACAGGCTTTTGCCGCGCATTTCATAGCCCGCCAGCTCCAGAATTTGCATTGCTTCGCGCCGTTTATTGCGGTCGCGGCCGGTGCCGTCACTTTCCGGCGGCTGATAACCGAGTTCTAACACTTGCTTGTCTATCAGGCTGCGCGCCAGCAATTGCTTTTCACTCTCACTCATTTGCCGGTCAGACGAGCTGAGAACCGTATTGCCGAAATAGCTTTTGGTGCGGCTATAGACATCGCCATAGAGAATTTTATTGACCCATTCAAAATCAAAACTCAAATCCAATGCTTTGCGCAAATTAACGTCGGCCAATAAGGGGCGACGCGTATTCATCACCATCGCCTTCAGGCCCGATGGCGTGCCCAGCTTAATCGTCTCTTTTACAATGCGGCCATCAGTGGCAGCAGGAAAACGAAAACCGGTTGTCCAGCGTTGCGGATTGCGCTCGAACCAAATATCCAACTCACCGGCTTTAAAGGCTTCAAAAGCGGTGGTTTCATCGCGGTAATAATCTTCGACAATCAATTTGAAATTATGCCGCCCATTATTATGGGGCAGGGCACGGCCCCAATAATTATCGCGTTTTTCAAAGCGTATTTGAGCGCCGGGGGTAATCTCCGTCACCGCATAAGGGCCGCTGCCAAGCGGTAAGTCCAGCGAAGCGGATTGGATATCGCGGTTTTGATAAATATGCTTTGGCAAAATCGGCATCAGCCCCAAAATCAGCGGCAATTCGCGGTCCGGCGGTGACGGCCTAAGCGTAAATATGACGGTACGATTGTTTGGTGTGCGGACGCTTTCAACTTTACCATAGTAAAAGCGATGATTGGGGCGACCGTTATCGCGTAAGGTTTTCCAAGAAAACACCACATCAGCCGCGGTGACCGGTTTACCATCAGCGAATTTTGCTTGTTTGCGCAGGGTGAAGGTTACGTTGCTGCGATCCGGCGCGGTCACTACGCTTTCAGCCAGCAATCCATAAAGCGCGAACGGCTCGTCATAATGGCGATCGAGAAGGCTTTCAAAAACGCGCTCTCGAATGTTGCGCGCCGCATTGCCGCGAATGGAAAATGGATTGAGGCTGTCAAAACTGCCGATTTGCGCTTGCTTTAATGTCTGGCCGCGCAATGCATTGGGGCTGGCATAATTATAATGTTTAAAATCCGTACCGAGTTTCGGCTGCCCATGCATGGCGATGGCATGGTTTTGCGCCCAAACGGCGACCGGCAAGGCGGTCAATAGTGCTGCAATGCGTATCAGCTTTTTCATTCCATCAGCCCTTTCGAGATGGCCAAATTAACTGCCGAAACCAACTCAGATAATTATTATCTTTATGGTTTAAGTAATGAAGATAAGACATTGTTTTATTGTATGATTTAATATCTTCAAACATGGCTTCGCGTTTAACCATTTTGCGTTCCGTATCCAATTTGCGTAGTGGCTTGGCAGGGTTGCCGGCGGCAATAACATTGGCCGGAATATCCTTTGTCACCACTGACCCAGCACCAATAACACTATTCGCGCCGATTGTGACACCTTTGCAAACTTTTACCCCTTCGCCGAGCCATACATTTTCGCCAATATCAATCGCTGCGCGCGGCCCGGGCGAAGCCAGTCGATCATAAATATCGTGCCAATCAGCGTCTGAGATATAAACCCGACTGGCAATCATCACATTATCGCCAATGCTAACGTGTTCTGCTGAGACGATTTGCAGGCCGGGGGTCAGCAATGTATGGCTGCCAATATCAATTTTGCCACGCCCGCCGGTCTCATTCGGCCAGGTGCATAGCCGAGACATTTGCCCGCGCGATGTTTGGATATGAACATTATCCCCCAGCCGGATATCATCGCCCCAAACCTCCAGCCTGTGCGGCCCGATAATCTCCAATCCGCTGCCGACAGCAGAAAATTGCGGGACAATGCGCCATTTCGTGTACAGCTTTCTGGTGAAATTTATCAGCAATCGAATGGTGTAGGGCTTGTTGTCACGTCGCATTATCAATTTCCTCCAAAGCGGCCAAATCTTCTTGGCTCCACTCGAAGCTTTTATAATCAGGCCGCTTTTGAATGGTCGGTTTAATGACATCAAAATAGGGCGATAAATCGAAATCGCGTGGTGTGAATAGTGAATGATGGCGAATATGCATGACTTCGCGCTGATTTTCGCGCGTAATATCGGGCAGTATCGGATAACGGACGGATTGAAACGCGCGCGCAATAAGCGTCGAGCAAATCGCTTGTGTCGGCTCGCCACTGCCAAGCGCAATCATGCGCCGACGCCAACGTTCCGGCACCGGTGGTTGCGGCAGAAGATAGCGCGCCAAATCAACAACGTTTTTCACGTCATAAGCCTGGCCAAGCGAAGCGATGATAAATTCTGAGACCGTCTTGCGGTCTTCTTCGGTAATCAGGGTCGGGCGACAAATGCGCGTATTGTAACCGAGATATTTGGTTAGCGATGATGCGATGACGCCTTGGCTCAAATCTGCTTCCACCAAAGCAGCGGGATGGCCGTATTGGTCTTTCAGTCCGGCTTCACGGCCAACATAATAAGCGGCATGCGACCAGGTTGATTGAGTTAGATATTTAATCGCTGATGAGACGCGTTGATTGCCGTCGACCAACAAAATATCGCCCGGCTGCAGGCAATCTTCCAATTCCGCCAAGGGAATGAATTGATAAGACCGATAATTCAGTATCGGCTTTTCAAGGTAACGAATGATAAGCCGCCCAATAAGGCGCAGCACCGATCTAATCATGGTGAATTCCGGCTTTAATGGGTGTTATTGACCCGCACAGCATAGCGCGCACCGTCAAAAGCATCAAAGATTTCATTGACTTGCGGATGCCGCACCGGCTCCTCACTTGTATCGGTCAGCAGATTTTGTTCCGATACATAAGCGATATATTCGGTTTCTTCATTTTCAGCCAATAGGTGATAATAGGGCTGGTCTTTGCGCGGCCGCACTTCGGCCGGTATCGACAACCACCATTCCTCAGTATTGTTAAATGTCGGATCGACGTCAAAAATTACGCCGCGAAATTCAAAAAAACGGTGTTTGACCACATCGCCGATCTGAAATTTTGCTTTTCTTTCTATCATATGGCGCTCCGCTAAAGGGTCTGATTGTGCGTTATAGCACTTAAGTCTTGCTTTTATGATAACGCTTAGTAATCATCGCGCAAATCTCAATTTTTGGAAAGTAGCAGCAATGACGCATTATCCCGCTTTATTTTCACCCTTTACGCTGAATGGTTTGGAAATTCCCAATCGTATCGTTATGGCGCCGATGACGCGCAGTTTCTCACCGGGTGGTCATCCGACTGAAGATGTTGCCGCTTATTATCGCCGCCGCACAGAAGGTGGGGTTGGCCTGATCATTACGGAAGGCACGACCATTGACCATCCATCAGCCAGTATGGACCCGAATATTCCCGATTTCCATACGCCGGAAGCTTTGGCCGGTTGGAAGCGTGTGGCGGAAGAAGTGCATGATGCGGGCGGCCTGATTATGCCGCAGCTTTGGCATACCGGCTCGATGCGCCGCGATGGCACCGGCCTTAATCCGGAGGCCAGCACCTTATCGCCATCCGGCTTGAAATATCCGGGCAAAGAAGTCGGCGCGGCAATGACCAAGCAAGATGTCACCGATATTGCTGACGCTTTTGCCAAGGGCACATTGGCGGCGCGTGAAGCCGGTTTTGATGGCGTGCAATTTCATGGTGCGCATGGCTATTTGATTGATACTTTCTTTTGGGAAGGCACTAATATTCGCGATGACCAATATGGCGGTGCGCTTGAAGAGCGGACAGCATTTGCGGTTGAGATTATTGAGAAAGCGCGGCGTGAAGTGGGTAAAGATTTCCCGCTCATTATTCGCTTGTCGCAATGGAAGCAGCAAGATTTTGAACATAAAATGGCCACTGACCCCGACAAGTTGAAGGCGTTTTTGCAGCCAATGATTGACGCCGGTATTGATTGCTTTGATTGCTCGACCCGTCGTTTCTGGGAACCGGAATTTGAGGGTTCTGATTTGAACTTCGCCGGTTGGACCAAAAAGCTGACCGGTTTGCCGACCATCACTGTTGGCTCTGTCGGCCTGACAGGCGAGTTTGTTGCCGGTATGGGCGGCGAAAGCTCGGAAGCGGCGCCAATTGATGGCCTGGTTGAACGGCTTGAAAATGGCGAGTTTGATTTGGTCGGTGTCGGTCGCGCTTTACTGACCGATCCTGAATGGCCGAATAAAATGCGCGAAGGCCGGTTTGACGATTTGATGGCATTTGAACGCGAGCATATGCTCAGCCTGTCTTAGGAAATTATAATGCCGTTAAAAGGGTTCTCACCTGACGTCAAAAATTCGGAAATTGGAAAACTTATCGGCCGCGAGCTCATCAAAATGCAAGATGGTGAGAGCGAGGTTGCGTTTGAGATCTCCGAAATTTGGTTAAATATGCAGGGTATTTTGCATGGTGGGGCGTTTGCCACCATGCTGGATACCGCCTGTGGTGTTGCCATTCGCAGTCTTTTGGATTTGGATAAATATCGCGGGCACGCCACTTTGGAGTTGAAGACCAGCTATTTAAAAGCCGGTAAGCCGGGCAAATATATTGCTAAAGGACGTGTGCTGCGCATGGGCCGCAGCGTTGCCTATAGCGAAGCAAGCCTGTTTGATCCGGATGGTGAATTGGTCTCGAAGGCTTCTGCTACATTTAAATTGTTACCAAAGAGCTAGCTTATATTGACAGTCTTAGTGCCGAATGGCCTACTGCTGCAAAACAGGGTTTGGGGGAATCATGGGTTCGCTACGCAATACAATTTTGGCGTTTGTAATTACGTTTTTCACGGTTATCGGGCTTTATATTTACGCCGCATATGATGACTGGCTTGGTCTGCCGCGCGGTGCCGGCGAGATTACCGGCGCTGAACGCGCAGCGGTTTTGGTCGAGACGCGGTCAGCCGAGCAAGCGGCGATTGCCCAAGGCATTGGCGAAACCGTCGAGAAGCAAATTTTATTCGGTGATTTGCATGTTCACACAACTTTCTCAACCGACGCGTTTCTTTGGTCTTTGCCGATTTATGGCGGCGAGGGCGCTCACCCGCTTGCTGATGCTTGCGACTATGCGCGGCATTGTTCGGCACTGGATTTCTGGGGCATTACCGACCATGCCGAAGTTGCGACGCCGAAGCGATGGACGCAGACCAAAGACAGTATTCGCGCATGTAACGCGATTTCCGGCAATGGCGACAGCCCTGATATGGTCAGCTTTGTGGGCTTTGAATGGACACAGGTCGGGCAATTGCCGAGTGAACATTTCGGCCATAAAAACGTTATCTTCAAAGGGCTTGGTGATGATGAGCTGGCCAAACGGCCTATCGCTTCGGGTGGTGTCGCTGTGCGCGCTTTGCGTGATAATGGCAAGGACCTGATACCGCTGCCCCTGGCCTTTGGTGATTTTCCCAATCGGCAAAACTATTTTGATATTCGCCGTTTCTTGCAGGAAGCGGCCGAGGTTGAGCTATGCGACCCGAATACGCCGATTGCAGAACTGCCGGCTGAATGTTTTGAAATCGCCGAAACGCCGGGTGCTTTGGTCGATAGTTTGGAAGCGCAAAACCTCGACCCGTTGATTATTCCGCATGGCACAACATGGGGCTTTTACACGCCGACCACCGTCACTTTTGGCAAGCATTTAAAGGCCGAGCACCGGCCTGAGAAAATGGAACTTGTCGAGGTCATGTCAGGGCACGGCAATTCGGAAGAATATCGCAGCTTCCGTGCGGCGGTAAATATTGATTATGAAAATGGCACGGCTGACTGTCCGGCCCCATCGCCGAATTATTTGCCGGTATGCTGGCGCGCCGGTGAGATTATTAAAGAGCGCTGCTTGGCTGATGGTGAGGGCGAAGCGGAATGTGAAGCACGGGCCAAAGAGGCACGCGACATCACGGCTGTTCGCAGTGTCGCGGCGCATTTGATGATACCGGGCACAGAGATTGAGGAATGGCTGGATGCCGGTCAATGCCGCGATTGTTTCTTGCCGAGCTTCGGCTATCGGCCGGGCAATAGCGTGCAATATGCGCTGGCCATTCGTAATTTCGATGATCCGGAAAACCCAACCCGTTTGAATTGGGGCTTTATCGCGTCGAGTGACAATCACCGCGCACGGCCGGGCACTGGCTATAAAGATGTCGACCGCACGCGCACGACCGAGGCAACTCATCTGTCATCGGAATGGCAAAAGCGGGTATTCCCGACTGAGGCGAAAACCAGCAAAGCGCGTGATTTGTCACCGGATGAATTATTGCAACGCGGCTTTGGTGCAACCGAGCAAGAACGTCAGGCGAGTTTTTGGACGACCGGCGGTCTGGCAGCGGTCCATTCGGAAGGTCGCTCGCGGGAAGAAATCTTTGATGCGATTAAACGGCGCGAGACTTATGGCACAAGCGGCGCGCGTATTTTGCTTTGGTTCAATACGAAAAAAGGCGTGCCAATGGGCGGTACGACCAAACAATCACGATCGCCGGTATTTGAAGTAAAAGCGGTTGGCGCGCATAAGCAAAAACCGGGCTGTGCCGATGAAACCGTTGATGCCCTTGGCGCTGACCGTATTCAGAAGCTTTGCGCTAATGAATGCTTCAACCCGTCCAATGAGCGGATGAAAATTACCCGCTTTGAAGTGGTGCGTATTCGTCCGCAAATTACTGAAGGCGAAGACGTCGATAATCTGATTGAAGACCCTTGGAAAGTTATTCCGTGCAATGATAGCGGCAATGGCTGTCAGGCGACATTCAGCGACCCTGAATTTGCCGCCAGCGACCGCATGGCAACCTATTATGTGCGGGCCATTCAAGAGCCGTCAGAGAAAATCAACGCCGATAATTTGCGCTGCACTTATGATGATGAAGGCAATTGTTTGGAAGTGAATATTTGCTATGGCGATGACCGCACGGCGCGCGATGATGATTGTCTTGCCGAAGTTGAAGAGCGCGCCTGGTCGTCACCGATTTATGTCGAGCACGTAAACGGCAAATAATCAGAGCGGCAATATGCTGGCCACGTCGCCGGCTTCGGCCGGCTCGGCATTGGGCGCGCGGCGCAGCAAGCAATCGGCCTCTGCAAATACGGTTGTCAGCGAGCTGTCTTGGCGATTGGAAACTGACACCCGCAGCGTGCCGTCATCAGCATGCCTCAATGTGCCGCGAAGAAAGCTCTCGCGAGGGCCATTGCCATTAAGCGGCTGTGATAATATGGCGGTCTGCCAATTCATTTTGGAATTTTGCGTGCTGCTGAGGCGTTCAATCAATGGCTTTAAAAACAAACGCGCCGTTACCATGGCCGAGGCCGGATTGCCCGGCAGGCCAAGGGCTATGGCACTGTCTGATTTGGCGAACCAGCAAGGCTTACCCGGCTTAACAGCAATTTTTTCGAATATTGGCTGAAAGCCGAGGCCGTAAAAAACCTCTTTCGCATAGTCATAATCGCCAACTGATGCGCCGCCAATCGGCACGATAATATCCGGTCGCTCAAAGGCTTGCACCGCTTCGGTGAAGCGTGCCTTATCGTCAATGGTAATGGTCGCGGCAATCAATTCGCCGCCCCAGCTTTCAACCATCGCGCCCAGCGCGATTGAATTGCTGTCGGGAATTTGCTCATCCGTCATCGCGCTACCGGCTTCGGCCAGCTCATTCCCTGAGGCAATCAGCGCGATGCGCGGACGTCGGAAAACCTCAATCGCAGCATGATTGCCATTGGCAATCAGCGCCAAATCGGCAGCACTCAATCGCTTGCCCTTGCGCAGCAAAACATCGCCGATGGCAAAATCTTGGCCGGCTTTGCGAATATGACGCGCTTCTTTTTGCGTGTCGGTAATGGTCAGGCGCGGGCCATCGCTTTGCATATCTTCTTGAATGACAATGTGGTCAGCACCATCCGGCATAGTGCCACCGGTAAAAATCCGCACCGATTCGCCAGCTTTCAATGTGCCTTCAAATCGACCTCCGGCGGGTGCCTCGCCAATAAGCGTGAACGTACCAAGCCCGTCATTCATATCAGCTTGCCGCACGGCATAGCCATCCATCGCGGAGACATCGCGCGGTGGCTGCGTGCGTTTGGCAATAATATCTGTCGCTAAAACGCGCGACGCTGCCTGTGCGACAGCAATCGTCTCAGTGTCGCCCAATGGCGGCGTGTCGGCAATCAAGGCCCAAGCATCGTCGGCATTAATCATCAGCGTTTAAAGTCACCCGATTTGCCGCCGGTTTTTTCAATCAACGCAATGTCGCGAATGACAGCGGATTTTTCCATTGCTTTGACCATGTCATAAACAGTCAGGCAGGCGACCGAAACAGCGGTTAACGCTTCCATTTCAACACCGGTCTTACCGGTGCAACCGACTTCGGCTTGAACCGCAACTCCTTCGCTTTCCAGAGAAAGCAACAGTTTTACCCGCGATAAGGGCAATGGATGGCATAGGGGAATAAGCTCTGAGGTCTTTTTTGCACCCATAATGCCGGCCAGTTCGGCGACGGATAGCACATCACCTTTGGCGGCGCGGCCTTCCTCAATAGCGGCCAAAGTTTCGGCGGAAAGCGCCACAAAACCGCGCGCAATGGCGCTGCGTTTGGTGTCGGCCTTGTCGGCCACATCGACCATATGGGCGCGGCCATCATCATCAATATGGGTTAGCTTATCACTCATCTATTTATTTCTCATCTAGGCGCGGCATCAGCTCAACCAGATTGCAAGGCTTATGGCGACTGTCGAGTTGGAACGAAATCACTTTATCCCAGCCATCTTTTACTGCGCCGTTGGAGCCGGGCAGGGCGAAGATGAAAGTATTCTTGGCCAGACCGGCAACGGCCCGCGACTGCAATGTTGAAAGGCCGACTGTTTGAAAGCTGACTTGATGGAATATCACCGAAAAGCCCTCAATGGTTTTTTCAAATAGGGGCGTCACCGCTTCCGGCGTGGTGTCGCGACCGGTCAGGCCGGTGCCACCTGTTGAAATCACCACATCAATCTCCGGATTATCTATCCAGTTTTGAACCGTCTCGCGAATGGTAATGATATCGTCTTTGACGATTTTGCGGGCGGCTAAATTATGCCCGGCGTCAGACAGGCGTTGCGCCAAAATATCACCGGATGTGTCCGTGTCGGGCGTGCGCGTGTCAGACACTGTCAGCACTGCAATATTAACCGGAACGAAGGTCAGGCTTTCATTAATTCCATGGCTCATTGGCTCCACCTCTTTTTATCATCATAATCTTGCGCGCGCGGTTCAATCCAATTTTCACCATCAGCCCGCATTTCCTTCTTCCATAGCAGCACGTCGGATTTCAGAAAATCCATAAGATAATCTGCTGCCTCAAAAGCATCGCGCCGATGCCGCGCCGCACAGGCGACAAAAACAATCGGCTGGCCGGTTTTAACTTCGCCAACCCGATGAATAATCTGCCCCTTGAGAAGCGGCCAGCGTTTCATTGCCGCCGCCGCAATTTCTTCAATTGAGGATAATGTCGCTTGTGGCATGTGGTCGAGAAACAGCGCGGCAACAGGGTTATCGCTGTCTTCAGCACTGACTTGCCCCAAAAAACTGACAATCGCGCCGGCTGTTTCTACCCCTTGGCGAAACTCAGCCGCCGCTTTATCGGCATCAAAAGGCGCATCGGCCAGCGTCACGGAAAAGTTTTCAGCCACCACTGACCACCGGAATAATTGCTATGTTTTGTTCCGCGTCTATCGGTGCTTGCCAATCGGTTATTTCATCATTCAGCAGCAATCGCGTGCCCTTATGCGTCAAAATCTCAGCCGCGTGTGGGTGCGTATCGGCCAGCCAAGCGCGCAATTGCACACCATTGCACAAACTTGCCTCATCAATGGTTAAATGCCGCGCGCCCAAACGCTCTGCCAGTTGCCCGTAAAATGCGACCCGCATGATTAGCCCCCGGTAACCGACATATGCCGTTCGGTAGCGGGCTTTTGTGTGGCCTCAGAAATATCGAAATCATGCCCCTTTGGCTTGGCACATAGTGCGGCATCAAGCTGCTGCTGCAAAACCGTTTCATCAAAACTTTGAATGGCGGCGCGCAAATCCATTTTCCCGTCTTTACCGAGGCAAGTATAAATTTCGCCGGTACACGTCACGCGGACGCGGTTGCAAGAGGCGCAAAAATTATGTGTTAGCGGTGTGATAAAGCCGACATGGCGACCGCTTTTCGGATGACGGAAATAAGTCGATGGCCCGCCGGTTTTGTGGTCGCTGGCCGCCAGCGATAAATCATCAACCAATTGCTCTTGCACTGGTAGCAAAGGCAGATATTGGTCGAAACGATCTTCATCAATGAAACCCATTGGCATGGTTTCAATTATAGAAATATCCATACCGCGCGCATGTGCCCAATCAATCATTGCCGGAATTTCGGCTTGATTATAATTGTTCAGCGCCACTGTGTTGATTTTAACTTCCAGACCGGCCGCCAAGGCCGCATCAATACCGGCCAAAGTTTGATGCAATGCATCACGCCGCGTCAGCCGATGAAACGTGTCGCGGTCGAGCGTATCAAGCGAGATATTTATCCGCTTCACGCCGTTTTGCTTAAGCGCCTCGGCATATTGCGGCAATTGCGTGCCATTGCTGGTGAGCGTAATTTCGCGCAAAGCAGTGGTACCGATCTGTCGGCCCAGCGCCTCAATCAATTTCATAATATCTTTGCGCACCAGCGGCTCACCGCCGGAAATGCGAATTTTATCAACGCCGCGGCGGATAAACGCTTCGCATAGGAACAGCATTTCTTCGTAAGACAAAACTTCCGATTTTGGCAGAAATTTCATTTTCTCGGACATGCAATATTGGCAGCGCAAATCGCATCGATCGGTGACGGAAAGGCGTAAATAAGTGACGCGCCGTCCGAAGCTGTCTTCAAGCGGTTTGAGATCTGTCATGCGGCTAAGTATAGCTGCCAATAAAGCCGTAAAGCGACAAAAATAATCAACAGGGCGGTCATTCGGCGCATATGTAATTGCGAAAACCGTTCCAGCAAAACCCGACCGCCGATAAAAGCGCCCAAAGCGACCATGATTAATAATGGCACCAGCGTTCCGGCCAGCATCGGCAGTGCGTCCGTGCCGGTTTTTATAATCTGGCCGATAAGGCCGGATATGGAATTGACCAAAATGAAAAAACTGGAAAGAGCAGCAATCGCTTTGGCATGGCTCCAGCGCAAATAGTGCAATAAGGGAGCGAGAAATATGCCGCCGCCAATACCGACCATGCCGGAGAGCAATCCCAATCCGGCGCCTATGAAGAAGGCGAGGCGATTATTTTGTCGTTCAGCCGGTTGTGTTTCGACACCTTCGCCGATAAACAATAGCCGCAATCCGGCCAGTAACAGGCTGCTGGCCAGCAATAGCAGATACACATCATCATCGAGCCTTATAAGGCCGCCAATAAAGGCGAATGGCACGGAGCTGATGATAAACGGCGCGGCCAATCGCCAGTCAAAGGCGCGGCGGGTAATCGCCCAATAACTGCCCATGCCGACAACTGCAATATTGCAGCTTAAAGACAATATTGGCACGGCCCAAATATCGGAAAGCGTTAACGCCAATAGCGCCGTATAGGTGGAGCCGCCGCCAAAGCCGACGGAAGCGTATAGTGCCGCAGTGACGAAAAAGGCGAGGGGAATGCCGATAAAATTAAGCATGCGTTGCCTGCAAGTCTTCCGGCGTGTCGATATCGAAGCATACGCCTCTATCTCTCACGGCTAGGCGCATCACCGCTTGCGGGTTTTGCTGAATAATGTCGCGCCCGCCTTTATCTGCTTCCAGCCTTGCCAGAGCGGAGAAATGCGCTTGCTCGAAAACAACCGGATGGCCGTCTTTTCCGTCAAAAACCGGCATAATTATAGAATGTTCCGCATTATTTGCGGCGGCCAAAAGCGCAGCGATGGTTTCTGTTTGAATGTCCGGCATGTCGGCCAGCGCAATCATCACATGGGTTTCCTTATCGATATCCTTCATGGCGGCGGCGATGGATGCGCCCATGCCTCTATCAGCCTCGCGATTGAGTATCGCTTCGAAATTTGCCACTTGTGGCAGTTTATCCAGCTCGCTTTCGGGTCGCATTACCAAAATACGGCGCGCCATCCGAGCAGTGCCGAAGGTTTCCAGTGCATGGGCGATGAGCGGTTTACCACGATAATCGGCAAGTAGCTTGTCTTCCGAGCCGAAGCGGCGCGATGCACCCGCCGCAATCAGAATAACGGCGATATTCGCAACCTTGTCCTTGGCCATATCAGCCAAGATCCTGTTTTCGGCGCATCTCAACAATTTGCGCCAAAATGGAAAGCGCAATTTCGGCCGGGTCAGTGGCCCCGATATCCAGCCCGACCGGCCCGTGAATATCGTCAAATGGCCGCTTTGTCGGCGGTTGCATGGCAAGCAGTTCGGCGCGTTGTGTATGGGTTTTTTGACTGCCCATCGCACCGATGAAATGAGCTTTGGAATCCAGCGCGCTATGCAGAATATTCAATTCTAAATTATGCTCATGAAACAATGTGATAACAGAACTATATTCATCAAATAGATTAGGTTTAAAGCGGCTTTGATGGTTCATTTGAGAGACGCTTATTTGCTGGCTCTCAAGGGTTGCTATGGTGGCCTCGTCCGTGCTGTGTAAATCCAGCTGATAGCCCAGCGTTTTGGCCAATTGCGCAAAATGCACCATTTGCGGCCCGGCACCGAACACATGCATCACATAGTCGGGCGGGTAGAAAAATGCGTTCGCACGGTTTTCGGGGGTAACCGAAAGCCGGTTATCATCATTTACCGTGACAAAAGCCGGTTTGCGCCGCTGATGAAGGCTCGCGACTTGCCTCGTTAGATCGGCAATATCGCCATTGAACAGAATATCAAGGCCGGAACCGCAGGGCAGTGTCACATCGATATAGGGCGAGCCTTTGCCATAACGGGTGATTTGGTCGGTCTTGCCTTCAATATGACGCAAGGTTTCAGCGATAATGGCGTCTTCCGCGCAGCCCGATGAAATGACCCCGCAATGGCGGCCATCTTCGGCCACGCCGATTTGCGCCCCCAGCGGGCGCGGGCTGGAGCCGTCAATATGAACCAGCGTCGCCAAGCCCGTTTTTAACCCTTCGGCCTGCCAATCGGCCAATATTCGAAAGATATTTTGGTCAAACATGGATGCACTAAAGACTGAAAAGGCGGTTGAGACAATAATAGATTGGCGTATTAAACGACGCTAAAACCTAAAATCAGTCGCCGCGGCCATCGCTTCTGCTATAAGCCCGATATGGAAAATTATGATGTCGTTATTATTGGTGCCGGTGCGGCCGGTCTTATGTGTGCCATTGAGGCGGGCAAGCGTGGCCGAAAAGTATGGCTGGTCGATCACGCATCAAAAATTGCCGAGAAAATTCGTATCTCCGGCGGCGGCCGTTGCAATTTCACCAATATCGGCACCACGGCGGATAATTTCTTGTCGCAAAACCCGCATTTTTGCAAATCTGCCCTGACGCAATATAGCCAGCATGACTTCATTACAATGGTCGAGCGGCACGGGATTTCTTACCATGTGAAGACGCTTGGCCAGCTGTTTTGCGACCATCGAGCGCAAGACATTATCGATATGCTGTTAACCGAAGCATCGGCCGCCAATGTGCAACTCGATATGCAAACTGATGTGCTACGGATTGAAAAAACCGATAACGGTTTTCAAATTGAAACCAAGCCGCAAAACAGTGATACGCCGCGTCTGTCGCAATGCGCTTCTTTGGTGATAGCGACCGGCGGCCTCTCCATCCCCAAAATCGGCGCGACGAAATTCGGCTATGAAGTGGCAAAGCAATTCGGCCTTGGCATTATTGAAACACGCGCCGCATTGGTGCCGCTTACCTTTCAAGCCGAAATCCTTGAGCGCTGCAAATCGCTGGCCGGTGTTTCGGTCGATGCGGTTGTCAGCTGCGCCAAAAAGGGGTTTAGCGAGGCGATGCTGTTCACCCATCGCGGCCTTTCCGGCCCCAGTATTTTGCAAATCTCGTCTTATTGGCGCGAGGGGCTGGCCATTGAGATTGATTTGGCGCCGCAAACAAATGTCGCGTCGCATTTGCTCAGCGTTAAGGGCGCGGGCGGCAAGGCAGCCATTGAGACCGTTTTGAGCGATATTATTCCGAAACGGTTGGCAACTGATATTTGCCAAACCGAAGCGGTTAGCGGGCGCTTGGTCGAGATTGCCAATAGCGCGATTGAGAAAATCGGCGCAGCGGTTAATCAATGGCAGCTAAAGCCCGCCGGTTCGGAGGGCTATCGCACGGCTGAAGTGACTTTGGGCGGGGTTGATACGGCCGCGCTATCGTCAAAAACCATGCAGGCGAAAAATGTGCCGGGGCTATATTTTATCGGCGAAGTGGTCGATGTGACCGGCCATCTCGGCGGCTATAATTTCCAATGGGCCTGGTCGTCCGGCTTTGTCGCCGGTCAGCATGCGTAAAGAATAACCCGATATTTTCAAGAAAAATGGCGGAGAGGGAGGGATTCGAACCCCATAAGATTTTTGCGGCTATGACGGCATTAAGGGTAAAAATTATTCAGAAACCATTGGATTTAATCGTTATCTGGTTGTGGCCTTGCGCTGGAGCCAGTTGGAGAACGGCATTTGGTTTCAGGAGGCTGGCGATGGGAAGACACCCGACATCTATGACATAGCGGTAACTGATTGCTTGGCCCAGATAATCGAAATGGCACGCGAGGCTGGGCAGGGGCTTCCAACAGCAGATGTTTTTGTGTTTCCATCTGACAGGTGCGAGGCAAGTTTGAACAGGAGCACGGTAAAATATGACCCGGATACTGACCATCATCGCGCTTCTGTTTGCAACGCCAATGCCGGTTTAAAATCCCATTGGCACGCGGATAGATTTACCATCATCGCCATCGGGTGCGTTTTTTTGCAAAACGATTTGCGACAAGTCTTCATCGCCGCGGCCGACGCGGTGGCGGGTTGAAAAGTCCTTATAGCCTTCGCGGCTGAGGCGAATACGCAGACGTTTACCGTCTTCATAGGGTTCGGTTTCGCGAGGTGTTTCGCCAATTAGCTTATTATCAACATAAATGCGCGCGCCGCGTGGCTGGCTATCAATGTAGATTTTGTTCTTGCGCTTTTGTAGCTCAAGATTACGCAGCCGGTCATCATTTTGACCGACGATGTGCGATATGCGCAATGGCTCATAACCTGCATTTTTCAACTCAATGGTGATGCGCTGGCCAAGTTCCAAATCTTTCACGCT
>CBFIIT010000023.1:0-26338 GCA_965662725.1 Alphaproteobacteria bacterium
GTCTGCCGATTTTGCGTTTGGCGCATGATAGCTTTGTTGATTATCCGACCCCGAAAAACCTCAATTACTGGTGGACTTTCGGCGGCATTCTGACCTTCTGCTTGGTGACACAGATCATCACCGGCATTATTCTGGCCATGCATTACACACCGCATGTCGATTTTGCGTTCAACTCGGTTGAGCACATTATGCGCAATGTGAATTATGGCTGGCTCATTCGTTATATTCACGCCAATGGCGCGTCGATGTTCTTCATCGCTGTCTATATTCATATTTTCCGCGGTCTGTATTACGGCTCATATAAAGCGCCGCGCGAAGTATTGTGGATTTTGGGCGTTATCATTTATCTGCTGATGATGGCTGCGGCCTTTATGGGCTATGTGCTGCCATGGGGCCAAATGAGCTTGTGGGGTGCCACTGTTATCACCAATCTGTTCGGTGCCATTCCGCTGATTGGCGAGAATATCGCGATTTGGTTGTGGGGTGGTTATTCGGTTGATAATCCGACATTGAACCGCTTCTTCTCACTGCATTATCTAATCCCGTTCCTGATTTTCGGTGTGGTTATTTTGCACATTTGGGCGCTGCACGTGCCCGGCAATAACAACCCGATCGGTATTTCAGTGAAGAGCAAGCAGGACACAGTGCCGTTCCACCCGTATTACACGGTCAAAGACGGTTTCGCCCTGACTTTGTTCCTGATTTTGTTTGCCTATTTCATCTTCTTCGCCCCGAATGTGCTGGGCCATGCAGATAACTATATTCAAGCCAATCCGCTGGTAACACCGGCGCATATTGTGCCTGAATGGTATTTGCTGCCGTTCTACGCCATTTTGCGCGCTGTGCCCGATAAGCTGGGCGGCGTATTGCTGATGTTCGGCGCGATTTTCATTCTGTTCCTGCTGCCATGGTTGGACACGTCAAAAGTTCGTTCAGCCCGCTATCGTCCGCTGTTCCGTCAGTTCTATGCACTTCTGGTGCTGGACTGCTTGCTGCTCGGCTATTTGGGCGCCATGCCGGCAGAAGGTATTTACATCGTGCTGGCGCGTATCGGCACATTCTATTACTTCGCTCACTTCCTGGTCGTCCTGCCGGTATTGGGCATTATTGAGAAGCCAAAAGCGGTGCCCGAAAGTATTTCGTCACCGGTGCTCGGCGCACAACCTGCCGAATAGGCTTTAGGGGGAATGAATATGATGCGTTCTGCAATGAAAGCTACGCTGGGTGCGGCTGTATTGGCCTTTAGCCTGACCTCACCGCTAAATGCGGCGGGTGACGCGAAAACACCGGCGGCGATGGATTGGAGCTTTAACGGCTTGTTCGGCACTTATGACCGTGACGCGCTGCGCCGTGGCTTCCAAGTCTATAAGGAAGTATGCGCCAGTTGCCATTCGCTGAACCAGATTGCCTTCCGCAATTTGGCACAGCCGGGCGGGCCTGAATTCAGCGCAGCCGAAGTCAAAGCCATTGCCAAAGAATATATGGTCGAAGACGGGCCGGATGATTATGGCGATATGTTTGAGCGTGACGCGCTGCCGAAAGATAAATTTCCGTCGCCTTACCCGAATGAAAATGCAGCCCGCGCGGCCAATGGTGGTGCTTATCCGCCGGATCTGTCTTTGATTAACAAAGCGCGCGGTGGCGGTGCTGATTATATTCACGCCTTGCTGAGCGGTTATGAAGAGCCGCCGGAAGGCATGGAGCTGCGGGCCGGTCTTTATTACAATCCGTATATGGCCGGTGGTAAAATCGCCATGCCTGCGCCGCTGCTGGAAGAGCTGGTCGAATATGGCGACGGCACAAAAGCAACGGTTGAGCAAATGTCTATGGATGTGACGCATTTCCTGAATTGGACGGCGGAGCCTGAATTGGAAGAGCGCAAGCGTATGGGCTTTATGGTGCTCATCTATCTGACAATTTTTGCCGGTTTAATGTTCTTCTCAATGCGCAAAATCTGGGCTGACCAACATTAATTTTATTT
This sequence comes from Alphaproteobacteria bacterium, assembly GCA_965662725.1. Taxonomy (GTDB): domain Bacteria; phylum Pseudomonadota; class Alphaproteobacteria; order RS24; family RS24; genus UBA8337. Next base: position 1,982 of record CBFIIT010000023.1, read on the forward strand.
CGACGCAAATTTGGCCTATGGCCCATGCGCCGAAACGGGTCGCCAACAGCTAACGCTGTTGGACGTTGACCTGCTTACCGCCCTTTGAATTCAAAACCCCGCTCTGAAAACAGGGCGGGGTTTTTTGTTTGACCGGCTGCTTAAACGTTAAAGCGGAACAGCATCACATCGCCGTCTTCAACGACATAATCTTTGCCTTCTTGGCGTAGGCGACCGGCGTCACGCGCCCCCGCTTCACCATCATGTTCGGTATAGTCGCCATAGCTGATTGTCTCGGCTTTAATAAAGCCGCGCTCAAAATCAGTATGAATGACACCGGCGGCTTGTGGGGCGGCAGTGCCGCGTTTTACCGTCCAGGCGCGGCTTTCATTCGGCCCGGCGGTGAAATAAGTAATCAGGTCCAACAGCGTATATCCTTGGCGAATAAGACGGTTCAGCCCCGGCTCTTCCAGCCCCAAACTTTGCAAATATTCCAATCGCTCGGCATCATCAAGCTGCGCCAATTCTTCTTCAATGCGGGCGGAAATAACCACGGCCTCGGCGTTTTCAGCGGCTGCTTTTTCGGCCACTTTGGCCGATAGACTATTGCCGTTCTCGGCGCTTTCTTCTTCGACATTGCAAACGTAAATCACCGGCTTTGAGGTGATGAGTTGCAAATTCTTAAAGTCGCGTTCGCGCCCTTCGGGAATATCGGCTTTGCGGGCAGGGCGGCCTTCGCGCAATTCGGCCAATGCCAAATCGACCAATTCCAACTCAGCCAAGGCTTCCTTGTCTTTGGCAGCGGCTTTTTTGCGCAAACCGCTTTCGCGTTTTTCAAGGCTTTCCAAATCGGCCAGCATGAGTTCGGTTTCCACCGTATCGGCATCAGCCAATGGGTCAACTTTGCCTTCCACATGGGTGATGTCGCCATCTTCAAAACAGCGCAGTACATGGGCAATGGCATCCACTTCGCGAATATTGGCCAGAAACTGATTGCCCAGCCCTTCGCCCTTAGACGCGCCGCGCACCAAACCGGCAATATCGACAAAGCTCAGCCGCGCCGGTATGCGATTTGTTGATTGCGCAATATCAGCCAGCCGGTCGAGCCGCTCATCGGGTACGGCGACATCGCCGACATTCGGCTCAATCGTGCAAAAAGGAAAATTGGCCGCTTGTGCGCTGGCGGTTTTGGTCAGCGCGTTAAACAGGGTTGATTTACCGACATTCGGCAGACCGACAATGCCACATTTAAAGCCCATGACTTACTCCTCCGGCGTTTCTTGCATTTGCATGGCTTCGACCACGCGGGTTTGATAAGTGGCGTCTTCGCCGGATGCCAATAGCGGCGCATGCTCGCATAAGGCAGTGATGAAATCTTCGAGCCATGCGGCATCTGATTTGGCGAAATCGCCAAGTACATGTTTATTGACCTTTGCCTTGTCGCCCGGATGGCCAATGCCAAGGCGGGCGCGGCGGAAGTCAGCCCCCATATGCGCGTTAATCGATTTCAGCCCATTATGACCGGCAAAACCGCCGCCGCGGCGCATGCGCAGCTTGCCGGGTGGCAGGTCCAGTTCGTCATAAAAGACAGTGATTTGACTGCCGTCGAGCTTGTAGAAATTGACCACTTCGGAAACGCTGATACCGCTTTTATTCATGAAGGTTTGCGGTTTCAGCAGCAGCACTTTTTGTGTGCCGATACGTCCTTCGGCCAGCAAGCCGTGATATTTTTCCTTAAACGGGTCAAAAGAATAGGCCTCGGCCAGAGCATCAATAACCATGAAACCGATATTATGGCGGTTCTTGGCGTATTTCGCTTCCGGATTACCGAGGCCTATAAAAAGCTGCATGACAAGCCCCCACTATGGGAGATGCGACAAAGATTACTCTTCGCCACCCTCGTCGCCGTCGCCTGCTGCTTCAGCACCATCTTCACCCTCAACGCCTTCTCCGCCGTCTTCGTCAGCTTCAGATTCTTCGCTCTTGAGCGCAGCCGGTGCGGCAATGGTTGCAATGGTAAAGTCACGGTCAGAAATAACCGGCTCAACGCCTTCCGGCAGGGCAATTTCAGAAATATGAATACTGTCATTCATTTCCGCTTCGGCCAAATCAAGGTCAATGCGTTCCGGAATATTGTCGGCCGGACAGTTCAATTCAACCGTATAACGCACAACGTTCAGCACGCCGCCCATTTTCAAACCCGGGCAGGTTTCTTCGTTGAGGAAGTTCACGGAAACCTCAACGGCAATTTTCGCGCCTTTACCGAGGCGCAGAAAGTCAGCGTGAAGAATGTCATCGCGCCCCGGATGCAATTGCACATCACGGGCAATGGCGCGTTCCTTTTTGCCTTCTACGTCCATATCGACCAGCGTGCTCAAAAAACGACCGGTGTTGAACAGCTTATTCATTTCACCGATTTTGATGCTGATACCTTCGGGGTCTTTATTACCCCCATAGATGACGGCCGGCACAAGTCCTTCACGACGCAGTGCACGAGCGATCCCCTTACCGGCCCGTTCCCGCTTTTCAGCGGCAATTTCATAAATCTCAGACATTACTGTCTCCTTAGTTAGCGATAAATCCCGCCTTGGCCCATGCCAAGCCGGTCAGACCGGTTTTCCTCCAGGGGTGCAAAACCGTATCGTGTGCGGGTTATAGCCCTGCCTCGCGCGCTGCGCAATGGCAAATCAATCAATCAAAAAGGCTGGAAACCGAGTTTTCGTCAGAGGTGCGGCGCATCGCTTCACCAATCAATTCAGCGATTTTGATTACGCCGAATTTATCTGAGTTCAAAATCGCATCAGTCGGCTGAATAGTGTCGGTAATCAGCAATTTTTCGAGTTGGGATTTATTCACCCGATTGACCGCCTCACCGGACAAAACCCCATGCGTGATATAAGCCGATACCGAAGCGGCGCCGTTATTCAACAGGGCTTCGGCGGCATTGCACAAAGTACCGCCACTATCGACAATATCGTCAACCAACAGGCAGTGGCGGCCGGTCACATCACCGATAATATTCATCACTTCGCTCTCACCGGCGCGCTCGCGGCGTTTATCAACAATGGCAAGGTCTGCGCCAATGCGATTGCCAAGCGCGCGTGTGCGTACCACGCCGCCAACATCCGGCGAGACGACCATTAGATTCTCGCCGTTAAAGCGGCCTTTAATGTCATCGACAAAAACCGGCGCAGCAAAAAGATTATCGGTAGGAATATCAAAAAAGCCCTGAATTTGTCCGGCATGCAAATCCAACGTCAGCACGCGGTCGGCACCGGCTGCTTCAATCAGATTGGCCACCAGCTTAGCTGAAATCGGTGTCCGTGGTCCCGGTTTGCGGTCTTGCCGCGCATAGCCGAAATAAGGCAGCACGGCAGTGATGCGGCGAGCCGAGGCACGGCGCAGCGCGTCAATAATAATCAGCAATTCCATCAAATGGTCATTGGCCGGAAAAGAGGTTGATTGCATGACAAATACATCTTCGCCACGCATATTCTCAAGAATTTCGACGAAAACTTCATTATCTGCAAAGCGACGCACATCGCTTTTGGCCAGCGGTACATTCAAATAGGCGCTGATTTCTTCGGCCAGTGGTAGATTGCTGTTACCGGCAATAATTTTCATGACGAGGGCTCCCGAACTGAAGTCATTATTGAATAACAAAGCGGCGCGAGATTCGCCAATCGCCTTTTCTATTTATCCCCGTTTCTGTCACAGAATTTTCACATTGGCAGGCAAATAGCGGAAATTTGCCGTCCATAATCGGCTTCGCCCCGATGAGTGGTGCGCCGATAAGAGAAAAACCGCGCTTCATCGGCATAAGTGCAATGGCCCGATATGTCCGCTTCAATATCAGCGCGCGCAGCTTGCCGTTGCACAAAAGCGGGCAAGTCGAACATGAAATGGCCCTCTTGCTTGGATGCGATGAATAAATCGACATCTTGCGGATAATCAGTTTCGAAACGGGCAATAAATTCAGCCCCGACCTCATAGGCGGCTTGCGAAATGCATGGGCCGATAACGGCGTGAATATGTTTTGCCCCGTGCGTGCGCATGGTCTTGCCGACGCTGTCGATAATCCCGTCAAACGCGCCGCGCCAGCCGCTATGCGCCGCGCCGATAATCTCATTATCTTGGTCGGCCAATAAAAGCGGCGCGCAATCAGCCGCCAAGGCACCGATCGCCAAGCCGCGGGTTTTTGTAACCAGCGCGTCCGCCTCAATCGCCTCTTGCGGCGCATCAATAAAAGCAGTGACAGTGCTGTGCGTTTGATAGGCCGTCACCAAAGCCTCGGCGTTTAAGGCACTGCGCACGCGGTCTCGATTTTCCAACACATTGGCGCGGTCATCATCGGAGCCAAGGCCGATATTTAAACTGTCATAAATGCCCGATGAGACGCCGCCTTGTCGGGTGAAGAAGCCATGCGACAGCGCAGCAAGGCTTTCATGCTGTATCGGTCGCAAGGCCATCATCCGCTCTCCATATCGCTATCAGGCAGAAAACCGGCGAGCGGCGGCATATTCTTATGCGCCACCGCCAAGACTTTAAACAATGCGCCCATTTCTTGCGGCGCGGCCAGCCTGTGTCGCTCGGCTTGAATATCCATTTCGCGGCCCGGGCTGAGTTGCATTAATTGTTGTGCGCGCAGGCTCAATCCCAAAGCCTCCAAAAATTGTCCCTGCTCGACAATCGGCGCAGCAATCAGCTGGTGCGTTTCGGCGATATGCGTCAGTAGCGGAAAATTGACATGCGCGGTTAAATCGGCAAGTCCCGGCGCGGCCAGCGGATCAACATAAGCATGCCCGCGCATCGCTTGGAAACTGTCGCCGCAAGCCGGTCGCGCATGACCGTAATCTATCACCAGAGCCGCACCGCCATACGCGCTTATATGTCTGCTGATTTGGCTCATGGCAGCCTCGACCGTTTCAGAGGTTTCAACAATCTCATCATCGGCAATACTATCGGGCAGGCAGGCGGTCAGCGCGTCGCTAAACGGGGCTGTCTCACCGGCCCCATGCGCCAATACCAATTGCTCATTTTCGGCAGCGATTATGATCGGCACCCATGCATCGCCTTGTTTGCGATATTGCTGTATCGGCAGCGCATCAAAAAATTCATTGGCAACAAACAGTGTTGGCAAAGGCGGTAGCGCCGACACATCATCATGCCAAATGGCATGCGGGGCGGCGTTTTTTTGTTCGTCGCGCAAACTTTGGCTGGTCTCAATAAAGTGCACTTGGGCGGCGTCGATAAAATCAGGCAGCACAGCACCGGCGCGCAAAATATCGGCCATTAGCGTGCCGCGTCCCGGCCCCAATTCGGCCAAGCAAAACGGTTTCGGCTGGCCCATACGCATCCATAAATCAGCCAGCCATGCACCGATAAGTTCGCCGAACATTTGGCTGACTTCGGGCGCGGTAATGAAGTCGCCGCCATCGTCAGCTTTGGGGCCAAACGGGCGGCGTTGCATATAATAGCCATGCGCCGGATCGGCCAGCGCGCGATGCATATAATCAGCCATCCGCATCGGCCCATTGGCGGCAATTTCTTGCAATAGGATTTTCTGCAATGGCGTCATTTGCGCAAGGTTGCCCAATAAATAAAACCGCCACCGGCCAGCATCATCGGCAGAGACAGAATTTGCCCCATGGTGATGAAGTTGAAAATAAAGCCGATATGCGCGTCCGGTTCGCGGACATATTCGACCAAGAAGCGCGATGCGCCATAACCGATAAGAAACAAGCCGGTCAGCAGGCCGGGCTTGCTGAGGGCTCTATATTTCCAAACCAGTAAATTGAGCAGGGCGAGCAGCAAAGCTCCCTCCAAAGCGGCCTCATAAAGCTGGCTTGGGTGGCGCGGCAAGGGCCCGCCGGTCGGAAACACAACTGCCCAGCTAACATCGGTAACGCGGCCCCATAATTCGCCATTGATGAAGTTGGCCAATCGCCCGCAAAGCAAGCCAAGCGGCACGGTAATCGCCACCATGTCACCTAGCGAGAGCAATGGGATTTTATTTTTACGGGCGAAATAAATCACCGCCAAAACAACCCCAAGCGCGCCGCCGTGAAATGCCATGCCGCCCTGCCAGACCGCCAATGCGTCGCCGGGATTAGCCAGATAATAGGGCAGATTATAAAACAGAACATAGCCGATGCGCCCACCCAGAATGACGCCCAGTGTTACCCAGAGCAGCAAATCATCAATTTGCTCTTCATTTGCCGGCACGCCTTGCGGCCACAGCGCCGGACGCTTGGTTAGCAGCACCATATATTTCCAGCCCAAAATCAATCCGGCCATATAGGCCAGCGCATACCAGCGCAGTGCAAACGGGCCAATTTCAAAAATTACCGGATCGATATTGGGAAAGGGCATAAGGCTCAGGGTCTTTCTGTCGCGTTAGAATATGCTTGCAATATAGCACGGGCAACGCCAATTTGTGCGCATGAGTGACATGAAAAGCAAGCTATTGGATGATTTGACCGGACTGGCCACCGGTCTTGGTGTGGCCGCACAAGGCGTGCGCGAAGAGGTTGAGCAAGCCGTTCGTGGTCGTCTTGACGCTATACTGACTGAAAATGGTCTTGTCTCGCGCGAAGAATTTGAAGCGGTCCGCGATATGGCCGTGCGCGCGAGAGAGGAAAATGCTGCTCTGCGCGAAGAATTGGACGCGTTGAAAAAGAAAAAATAATCATTGTTGATTTCGATTGCTATTTTGGTCGTGGATTAAATTATCGCTCCGGCTTTTCACCTTTTAACGACTCAGTGAATCAGACACTCTCAAATTCATCGGGGGACGCAAATTATAGCGCATCCCGCCAAATGGTGAGTTTAAAGAGGTCATCTTATGAGCGCAGCGGCACATGAAATTGAAGCCGAGCACCCGATTGATTTAATCGAGGGGCTGGCGACATCGCGCGAGTGGCCGTTTGAGCGTGGCACGGAAGACGATATGAATGTGTGTCTTTCCGGCAGTCATTGTGATTATCATTTGGCGATTAGCTGGCGGCCCGATTTGGGCGGCTTGCATGTGGCCAGCGTGTTGGATACGCGCGCGCCAAAAGGAAAACGCACTGATATTCACGAATTGCTGGCGCTTATTAATGAACAGCTTTGGCTCGGCCATTTTGATGTTTGGTCGGGCGACGGCGCGATCCTATTCCGCAACACAATGTTTGTAAGTGGCCATGGCTTGTCTGAAGGGCAATGTGAAGAGCTTATCAATCACGCGGTTGAGACCTGCGAACGCTTTTTTCCGGCATTTCAATTCCTTATTTGGGCCGGTCACTCGCCGCAGGAAGCGCTGCAAAGTAGCCTGTTCGAAACGCGCGGTGATGCCTAATTCGCTGACATCCCTTCTGGCTGACAAAAAGCTGATGCTGGTCGGCTGTGGCAAAATGGGTACGGCCCTATTGCAAGGCTGGCTCGATGCCGGTCTCTCGGCGTCGCAATTTATTGTCCAGGAACCGCATGCCGATGACAATCTGAAAAGTCTCGGCGTGTCGCTTAATCCCGATATGGCAGACGCAGCTGCGCCGGATATTTTGGTGCTGGCAGTAAAGCCGCAAACGATTGATACGGTGCTGCCGCCCTTGGCGGCACATCTATCGGCGCAAACCACCATTATTTCATTGATGGCCGGTATCCCCATTTCGGCGCTGGCGCGTTTGATGGGTGATGCGCCATCTTATGTACGCACCATGCCGAACACACCGGCCTCTATCGGCGAAGGCATGACCGCGCTTTATACAGGCAACGATACTGATAACGCGCGCAAGGCAGCTTCTGAGGCTTTGTTGGGTGCGGTCGGTAAAACCGTCTGGCTGAATGATGAAAAACAAATCGATGCGGTGACGGCGATTTCCGGTTCCGGTCCGGCTTATGTTTTTTATTTGGCCGAAGCATTGGCGGCGGCGGCGGTCAATCTTGGCTTGTCAGAAGAAATGGCGGCGCAATTGGCCGGACAAACAATCATCGGCTCGGCGGCAATGCTGAAGGCGGATGATGCAGAGCCGCAGCAATTGCGTATTAATGTTACGTCGCCCGGTGGCACAACGGCCGCTGCATTGGATGAGTTGATGGATGCCAATGGGCTTGGCGAGCTGATGCGACGGGCAACCCAAGCGGCAGCCAACCGAGCGCATGAATTGGGGCAGCCGAAAGACGATTAAACCGGCAGGCTAATCTCGGCGCGCAATCCGCCAAGCGCACTTTTTGATAAAACAATATCGCCGCCATGGCCGCGCGCCACATCGCGGGCAATGGCCAGCCCCAAACCGGTACCGCCGGTTTGCGCATTGCGCGCATCATCCAGCCGATAGAAAGGTCGAAACACTTCCTCAAGCCGGTTTTCGGGAATGCCAAGGCCATTATCATCAATGGTGATGGTGATGGTCTCGCCGCTCTCTTTCAGCCGCGCCGCCAAATGCACCATAGCTGCATGGGTGCAGGCATTATTGATGAGATTGTTCAGGCAGCGCCGAAACGCGTTTGATTTAATCGAAACCGATTGCTCCAATTCATGCGTCAGGCGGATTTGAACATTTGGCCAACGCCGCTCTGCGTCATGGTGAATTTGTTTCAAAAACGGGGTTAGCGCTGTGCTGCTGGCTGTTTCGCCCTGATAGCCGCGAGCAAAGGCCAAATAGTCATCGAGCATATCCTCCATTTCGGTAATGTCGGTATTCAGCTCTTCAATTTCCTGCCCTTCCGGCAGCATTGCCAATTGTAATTTCAGTCGCGTCAGTGGTGTGCGCAAGTCATGGCTCACGCCTGCCAGCATGGTCGTGCGCTGTTCAATCTGGCGTTCAATACGATCACGCATTTCAATAAAAGAAGCGGCGGCACTGCGCACTTCAGCCGCACCGGCGGGGCGGAAATTCGGCATATCACGGCCTTTACCAAACTCTTCGGCCGCTTCGGCCAGCCGCTGAATCGGGCGAATTTGATTGCGCAAAAACACCCCCGAGACGACCAGTAAAATGACCGAAGTACCGACCATCCAAATCATAAAAATATGCGTGTTGGTGGCATATACGCGCTTGCGTTGTGCCAAAACCCGCATCACCTCGCCGGGCAGCAGCACGCGAATATCGACATAATTCTCATATGTTTCCGTATCAATCCAAAACGGACGACCGACTTGCTGGCTCAATTCACGCGATAGCGATTGATAAAGAAGCGCGACAACCGGTGCTTCACCGGCAGCGGGCAGGCTTTCGCCCGGTAGAAAAGCGACTGACATGGAGAACGCATCACCGGCCATTTGGCTCAGCAATTCACCATCGCCGCCTTGCTCGCGCATGCGCAAATCAACCAGCATGGAAATATCGGAAACGACGGCGCGCGACAGGCGCTGTGTTACCGTTGACCAATGGCGTTCCATAAATACAAAGGCGACAACAATTTGCGTCACCACCACCGGCATAACGATAATCAATAGGGACCGCGGAAACAGTCCGGTAGGCATATAGGTTTTGAGAAAAGCGCCGGGTGAGAACCACATGACGCTAATCCGTTCTCAGCACATAGCCTGCGCCACGCACGGTTTGTAAATAAATCGGGTCGCGCGGATCATCTTCAATTTTGCGGCGCAGACGATTGATTTGCACATCAATGGCGCGCTCTGAAATATCCTCGCCATCGGCCAGTTCACCGCGCGTGACGATGCGCCCGGGCATGGCCGTCAAGCACCGCAACACTTCAATCTCGCGGGTTGTTAGCGTAATGCGCGCATCTCCGCGGGTCAGCTCGCCGCGCTCATAGCGAAATAAATGCTCGCCGAAACGCACTTCTTCGGGCGGTTCAATAGCGCTTTCATCGCCACCGCTGCGGCGCAAAATATTTTGCACCCGCAACAATAATTCTTTCGGGTCAAATGGCTTGGGCAAATAATCATCAGCGCCAATTGCCAGCCCTTCAATGCGCTGCTCGGTTTCTGCCAAGGCGGTGAGTAATAAAATCGGCACAAAGTTTTCAGCCGCGCGCAGTTTCTCGGTAAATTCCAAGCCGGTAATGCCGGGCATCATAATATCGAGCACCAGCAAATCATATTCAAGGCCATCCATTTTAATTTCGGCCTCGGCCGCATCAGCGGCGGCGGATGTGCGATAGCCATTATCCGTCAGATATTTCTGCAGCAATTCACGAATCCGCCTGTCGTCATCGACAATCAGAATATGCGGCGTTGTTTCGTCAGGCTGGCTCATTTGTGACGCCTACTCCTCGGCAGTATCGCGGGCTGCCCGCGACCGGTCTATCAACATGTCGACATTTTCGCGGTCTTCGGCGTTGATGACAAGCCGCATCGTCTTCTTCCATTGTGCAAAAGCTTGCGGGCCTATGGCCTGCAACACTTCCGCGAAACGTTTTTCTTGTGGGGCGATGAGTTTGGCATGCAACTCAGTGCCCTTTGCGGTCAAATGTAGCAATCTTTTGCGCCGGTCAGTGGCACCGATTCGCTGTTCAATATAGTCAGCGTCAATTAAATCGCGCAGCACACGAGCCAAACTTTGTTTGGTAACACGCAAAATATCCAGCAAATCGGCAATGGAAATACCCGGATTGCCGGCCACGAAATGCAAGACACGGTGATGCGCGCGACCAAAATCATGCGCTTCCAAAATAGTGTCCGGATCCGAAATAAAATCGCGATAGGCGAAGAACATAAGCTCAATCGCATCATTGAAATCATTGCTTTTCGTATCTTTGGCCTTGCTCATTTGCTTGCCTTATCGAAGCGGTAAAAAGGTCAGTGTTATTGACATAAAATATGTTGGCTGGTAATTCTACCACGAATTATGCGGCGTCAATAAGGCGGCGTGGGGGATTTAATGAGCATAGCATTCGACCAGCGCGACGGATTTATCTGGATGAACGGCGACATGGTGCCATGGGCCGACAGTAAGGTGCATGTGCTGACGCATGGCTTGCATTATGGCTCTTGCGTGTTTGAAGGTGAGCGGGCTTATAGCGGCACGATTTTTAAGCTGCGCGAACATACGGAACGGTTGTTTTATTCAGCCCGTGAACTGGGCTTTGACCTGCCTTACAGCATTGATGAGATTGATGAGGCATGCGTTAAAACGCTGGAAGCCAATAATCTGGTCGATGGTTATATTCGTCCTGTTGCATGGCGCGGTAGTGAAATGATGGGTGTTTCGGCGCAAAACAATCGAATTAATGTGGCGGTTGCGGCATGGGAATGGCCGTCTTATTTCGCTCCGGAAGAGCGGCTGAAAGGCATTCGCTTGGATATGGCGAAATATCGCCGTCCATCGCCTGAAACTGCACCGTGTCATGCGAAAGCGGCCGGTCTGTATATGATTTGCACACTGTCCAAGCATGAAGCGGAAAGCAAAGGCTATGCCGATGCGATGATGTTGGATTGGCGTGGGCAAGTAGCGGAAGCGACCGGAGCCAATGTTTTCTTTGTGCAAGATGGTGTCATTCATACGCCGACGCCCGATTGTTTTTTGGACGGCATTACCCGCCGTACAGTCATCGGTCTGGCGCGTGCGCGCGGCCATGAGATTGTCGAGCGCGCGATTATGCCGGAAGAAATGGAAGGCTTTTCAGAGTGTTTCATCACCGGCACGGCTGCCGAAGTAACACCGGTTTCAGAAATCGGGCCGTATAAATTCACCCCAACCGATATCTCCAAAAATTTGATGGATGATTACACCGCATTGGTGAACGGCTAAAACCGACTTCTCATAATGGCTGATTTATGTCACGCTCTCAGCAGTTAAGGGGAGGGCGTTATGGGCTTTTATGACAAATTTATTCTGCCGCGTTTTATTGGTGCGGCATGCGGTACCAAGCCGATTTTGAAACAGCGTGAAAAAGTCGTGCCGCATTGCGAAGGCCGGGTGTTGGAAGTCGGCATGGGCACGGGTCACAATCTCGAATTTTATGATCCGAAAAAAGTCGATATGGTTTTCGGCCTGGAACCGGCTCCCGATATGGTGGCGCGTGCCAAACCATTGGCTGAAAAAGTGCCTTTTGATGTTGAGTTTATCGATCTGCCGGGCGAGGAAATTCCGCTTGAAGATAATAGCGTCGATACGGTGCTGCTGACTTATACGCTATGCACGATTCCGGGCACATTAAAGGCCATGGAAAATATGCGCCGTGTGCTGAAGCCGGGCGGCAAGCTGATATTCTCCGAGCATGGCCGCGCACCCGATGCGGCGGTGGTGAAATGGCAAGACCGCCTCAATGGTGCGTGGGGTAAGATTGCCGGTGGCTGCAATATGAACCGCGAAATTCCGCGCCTGATTGAAGAGGGCGGTTTTAAAATTACCGATCTCGACCAAATGTATGTGCCGAGCACGCCGAAAATTCTCGGCTATACATATTGGGGCAGTGCGCAAATCAAATAATTCCGCCACTTCATATGCGCGGTGAGAAGCCGACTTCCAGTGCTTACGCACTGGTCGCTGGCGCAAGGCGGGCTAGGGCTCGCTTTGCTTACCAAGCCCTTTTAGCGGGGCGCGGCAACCATCAAATAATTCCGCTGATGGCATCAAGCTTGACTCTTGCTTGTTCTCATTTTAGAACAAAACAAGAACAAATAATGGAACAAGAGATGCAACGCGCCCTGAATAAGCAGGTGAAAAACGCCAATCGGCAGCATAAGCTGAACCGGCTGCACAAGCTGGTGGCGCAATATGAGCCGCAAATGGAGGCGGGCGCACGGCTGCTGACCGGTTTTACCGAAATTGATGCTTATTTGACCGCGCATGCCGGCGGCGGTTTACCGTATGGCGGTTTGCATGAAGTAGCGGCTGAAAACACGGCTGATATGGCGGCGGTTTTGGGTTTCGCGCATTTACTGGCAGCGCGTTTTATGCGCCATGCGGCGGAAGATGATGTTTTGCTATGTGGCCAAACCCATGCTGCATGCCGCGATGGTGGGCAACCTTATGGGCCGGCTTTGGCGTCGCATGGTCTGTCGGCGCAAAAATTGGTCTATCTCGATGGCGTTACTTTGCCCGATTTATTATGGGCCGGTGAGCAGGCCTTGGCCTGTCCGTCTGTCGCGTGCAGCCTGTTGGCGAGTTCTGAAACGGCACCGGATTTCACCCATAGCCGTCGCTTGTCTTTAGCGGCGCGCGCGGCTGAGCGGCCCTTATTGCTGGCGCTGGGCACGACCGGTGCATCGGCGGCAACCACGCGCTGGCGAATTACCGCTTTGCCCGACGAAGGCTGGCAGGTGCGGCTGGAAAAATTGCGACTGGCTTATGATATGCCGCCGCCTGTAGCCGGATGGGCGGTTTATCCGCAGCGTGGCGGCATTGCCGATGATCACCGAAAACCGATGCACATGCCGCTTATGCGGCGCGCTGTTTAGGCGGTTCCCATGTCATTGCCGCCGCAAATCCCGCCACAAGTGCCCCTGCACGAACCGCGTCATGAACTATGTCTGACCGGACGGCGCATTATTGCTCTATGGTTTCCGCATTGGGCGGCTGAGACCAGCCGTGCTGATTATGATGCACATGCACCTTTCGCCCTCATCGATATGCATAAAAATGCGCAGCGTTTGGTCGGGCTGAATAGTGCAGCAGGCGAGAGCGGTTTATATCCGGGCATGACATTGCCCGATGCGCGCGCGCTGGTGCCGGAATTGCAAACCGCCATGGCTGACCCGAAAGATGCGGAGGCGCGATTGCAAAAATGCGCCTATTGGTTGCAGCGTTATACACCATGGATTGGCGAGAGCTTATCGCCGGAAACCGCCGACGGCTTGCGCGATTATGGCTTGTTATTGGATATAAGCGGTTGCGCACATTTATTTGGTGGCGAGCGCGCCATGCTGGAAGATATGGCGGCGCGATTGGCCGCGTATCGCGATGCGCGCGGCATTTATATGCGTGCGGCGATTGCCGGTAGTATTGGCGCGGCTTGGGGCTTGGCGCGGTTTACCGCCACTGATTTAACTATTGTGCCGGAGGGGCAAGATGCAGAAGCGATGCTGGCTTTGCCGCCTGCCGCTTTGCGTTTAAGCCCGCAGCATATTGATTTATGCCAGCGTCTCGGCCTCGATAGCATTGCTGAATTGGCGCGTTTCCCGCGCGCTGATTTGACCCGTCGCTTCGGACCGGAACCGGTTTTGCGTCTTGAGCAAGCTTTGGGGCAAGCCGGTGAAAGCCTCAATCCGTATTTGCCGCCGCCGCAATTTTTGGCACGTAAAAACCTGCCGCAAGGGATCACGCAAATCGAACCATTAACCGTGCTGATCGGTGAGCTTTGCGAGGCTTTGGCAATGCAATTGCAAGCCGCCGGACAAGGCGCGCAAAGGCTGGATGTGTCATTGACCCGTTCCGATAATATGGTGATGGCTTTGTCTTTGCCATTGGCCCATCCATCGGCTGATGCGACACATATGCTGCGCTTGTTTGAAGAAAGGCTAAGCCGTTTATCGGGCGGACTGGATGCCGGTTTCGGTATTGAGCAATTGCAATTAGTGGCGGCGCACACAACAGCTATCGCCAATTCACAAGAAAATATCGCACTTGCAAATCAGTCGGGCGGGCGGGGGCGAAAAAGCGCACCAATGGCCGCTTTGGGTGTGCTTTATGATCGGCTGGTCAGTCGTTTGGGCGCGCAAGTAGTGGTGCGACCGGTGCCGCATGCCTCTTATATTCCGGAGCGTGCGGTGCGTTTTGCATCCGTATTGGAGACACAAAAACCGGTTGATGCGGATTGCGACCCGATTATCAATCCGACAACACGACCGCTTTTTATGCTATGTGCGCCGGAGCCGATTGAGGTGATTGCTGAAATTCCTGAAGGCGCGCCTTATCGTTTTCGCTGGCGGCGTGTCTTGCACGAAGTCACAACCGCCTATGGGCCGGAGCGGATTGCACCGGAATGGTGGGACGGTCTGGTGGGGGAGGCGCGCGGTGCACAGCCCAGCGGTCATAACAGTCGAACACGCGATTATTATCGTGTCGAAGATACGCAAGGGCATCGCTTCTGGCTTTATCGCGACGGGCTCTATGAACGCGAAACCGGCAATCCGCGCTGGTTCATGCATGGGGTATTTCCATAATGCAGGTGGCAGGCGAAACAGGTTTTGCCGAGCTGGCGGCGATTTCCAATTTCAGTTTTTTACACGGCGCATCGCACCCGCAGGAAATGGTCGAGACGGCAGCCGCTTTCGGCTATCGCGCCATCGGCTTGGCTGACCGCAATACATTGGCCGGTGTGGTGCGCGGTCATGCAGCAGCTAAAGAGGCGGGTTTGCGTTATTTGCCCGGCGCGCGACTGGTGACGCAATGCGGCTTTGAGGTGATTGCCTATCCGCGTAGCCGTGCCGCTTATGGGGCACTGTCGCAATGCCTGACCCAGGCCAATCGGCGTGGGCGCAAGGGTGAATGTTTATTGAGCATGGATGATGTATTGGGGTTGGCGCGCCATGCCGCTTTATGTTGGTTGGCCGTGCCGCCGCCGCGGCTTGAACCGATTTTCGGAGAAAAGCTGGCGCAACTGACAGCCGCAACTCGCGATGTTTATGCGCTTTTGGTGCCGCTTTATGGCAGTGATGACAAAACCCGTTTCCGCGATATTGCAGGACTGGCCGATTGGGCCGGTGCAGCATTGCTGGCTTCTTTTGACCCGCTTTATCACGCGCCTGAGCGGCGCGCTTTGCAAGATGTCACCGCGTGTATTCGTCAACATGTGCGGCTCGATGAAGCGGGTTATCGGCTGGCCGCCAATGCCGAGCGGCATATCAAGCCGGTAACGGAAGCGCAGCGCTTATTCGCCGCCTATCCGCACGCGCTGGCCAATATCGAGAAAGTGCTGGCGGCGTGTGATTTCTCGCTTGATGAGCTGGCTTATCAATATCCCGAAGATGCGTTTGACCGGCAACTCAGCCCGCAAGATTTATTGGAAAAATTGGCATGGGATGGCGCGCATGCCCGATTTCCCGATGGCGTTCCGGACAAGCTGGAACGGCTTATCCGGCATGAATTGAAACTGATTAAGCAGCTTAACTATGCGCCTTATTTTTTGACTGTGCATGATTTGGTGCGCTTTGCGCGCGCGCGACGTATTTTGTGTCAAGGGCGCGGCAGTGCTGCCAATTCGGCGGTTTGTTATTGCATCGGCATCACCGCGGTGGACCCCAGTCGCCTTGATTTGCTGTTTGAGCGGTTTATTTCTGCCGAGCGTAACGAGCCGCCCGATATTGATATTGATTTCGAGCATGAGCGGCGCGAAGAAATCATTCAATATATTTACGAAAAATATGGCCGCGAGCGGGCTGGTATTGCCGCCACGGTCATCACCTATCGGTCGCGCTCTGCGGTGCGTGAAGTAGCGAAAGTGATGGGGCTGTCGGGCGATGTGGCGAGTGCTTTGCTGGCACTTAATTGGGGCGGTGGCAGCAAGCCGCCGCCGCGTGAGCATGTTATCGAAGCCGGTCTTGACCCTGACACGCCGGGCATTGCCGCGACTTTACAATTGGCCGGTCAGATTATCGGTTTTCCGCGTCACTTGTCGCAGCATGTTGGTGGTTTTGTCATCACCAATGAGCGGTTGGACACGCTGGTACCGATCGGCAATGCGGCAATGCAAGACCGTACTTTTATCGAGTGGGACAAGGATGATTTAGACACGCTGGGCATGTTGAAAATCGATGTGCTGGCGCTTGGCATGTTGTCGGCCATTCGGCGCAGCTTTGATTTAATTGCCGCCCATCATGGCAAGGTGTTTGAGCTGGCCGATGTGCCGGCGGAAGATGGCGCGGTTTACGACATGTTGTGTCGGGCTGAATCGATCGGTGTCTTCCAGGTCGAAAGTCGGGCGCAAATGAATATGCTGCCGCGCCTCAAGCCGCGTGATTTTTATGACCTTGTGGTGGAGGTGGCGATTGTCCGACCGGGGCCGATACAGGGGGATATGGTGCATCCTTATTTGCGCCGCCGCAATGGCGAGGAGCCGGTCGAGTTTCCGTCCGAAGAATTGGAAGAAGTGCTGGGCAAGACGCTGGGCGTGCCGCTGTTTCAAGAGCAAGCCATGCGCATTGCCATTGTTGCGGCGGGTTTTACCCCGTCAGAGGCAGACCGTTTGCGCCGCGCTATGGCGACCTTTCGCAAGACCGGCATTATTCATGAGTTCGGTTTAAGGCTGGTGGAAGGCATGGTGGCGCGCGGTTATGAACGTGATTTTGCCGAGCGTTGTTTTAAACAAATTGAAGGGTTTGGTGAATATGGCTTCCCCGAAAGCCATGCCGCCAGTTTTGCGTTGCTGGTTTATGTGTCGGCATGGTTGAAACATCATTATCCGGCGGCGTTTTGTGCTGCGCTGATTAACAGCCAGCCCATGGGGTTTTATGCACCGGCGCAATTGGTCGGCGAGGCGAAACGCCAAGGCGTCACCGCTTTGCCGGTATGTATTAACGCTTCCGATGCGGAGGCTGATTTGGAACCGCTGACATTAGAAGATGGCAGCACCGAGATTGCTTTGCGCCTCGGCTTCAATCAGATCACCGGTCTGTTGAAAGCCGATGCCGAGGCTTTGGTGGCGGCGCGGCGCGTAAATGGCCCGTTTGACAGTGTTGCCGATTGTGCCGCTCGTACCGCTATTGGTGTGGCGACATTGGAACGTTTGGCGCGCGCCGATGCGTTTGCATCATTGGGGCTGACGCGGCGACAAGCGCTTTGGGCGGTGCGCGCGCTGGCGCCGGAAAGCAAAGCCCCCACTTTGCCTTTATTTGACGGGCAGGGCGTCTCGGCTTCTGTGCCGGAAGACGAACACGCCGCGCTGCCGGCTTTGCCGCCGGGCATGGAAGTATTGGAAGATTATGGCAGTCTCAGATTATCTTTGAAAAATCATCCAATGGCGTTTTTGCGCGACGGGCTGGCCGCACAAAATGTGCACCCGCTCAGCCTTTTGCAAGACGCGCCCAACGGCAAGCGCATCACCATTGCCGGTTTGGTGATTTGTCGGCAACGCCCGGGCAGTGCCAAAGGGGTGGTGTTTCTGACGCTGGAAGATGAGAGCGGCAATGGCAATATTGTTGTTTGGCCCGACCGTTTTGAACGGTTTCGGCGCATCACCATTGGTGCGCGGCTGATGCGTATTGAGGGGCGTGTGCAGCGCAGTGGCATTGTGGTGCATTTGGTGGCCGAGCGAATGCACGATATATCCGCCTCATTATTGCAGTTGGCGGCGCAACACGGTATGGATTCGACAGCCCATTTGCCGAAAGTTCTGCGTCCGAAACGACAAGTCGCCATTCAAACAGGACGTAAAACACCGCGCGAAATGGCCTTTCGAGGTGAATAATGCAGACGATTTTGAAATTCTATTATGCCTATCGCAGCCCCTATAGCGCGCTGGCCAGCGACATGGTGTTTGAGGCGGCGCAAGGCTGGGGCAATACGGTGAAAGTGCAGCCGATACAATTTGCGCTTGATGAGGATGTGCCGTTTGCCGACCCGACCGCCAATCCGAATAAGGTCAGCTATATTGTGCAAGATGTTATTCGGCTTTACAGCGCGCGCGGTCTGAAAACCGGTATTCCGGACCCGTTTGATATTGATTTCACCATTCCGGCCCGCGCCACACAGGCGGCTATTGCTGCCGGTTATGGGCTGGCCTTTATTCGCGAAGCTTCGCTTTTGCGCTGGAGCGAAGGCAAAAATCTTACCGAAGCCGATGTTTTGTCTGAAGCGGCCGCCCGCGCCGGATGGGACGAAGCAGCGGCCCGTGCCGCTATAGATGACGCCTCATTCGATGCCGCCATTCAGGCCGACAAGGAAAACGTCGCCGCCGCCAAAGTATTCGGCGTGCCGTTTTTTATTGTCGAAGATGAAAACGGTAGCGAACCGTTTTGGGGCCAAGACCGCTGGGATATGGTGCTCAAAAGACTTGGTTGATTTAACTGTCGCTGTCTCGCTGATTACTCCGCAGCCTGCTTTTCCGCCTCAAGCTCAGCCAGATATTTTTCCGCTTCCAGCGCTGCCATGCAGCCCATGCCGGCGGCGGTGACGGCTTGGCGATAAATATCATCGGTTACATCACCGGCTGCATAAACGCCCGGAATAGAGGTCGCGGTTGAGTTGTCATGCGTGACCAGATAGCCGCCCGATTTCGTTTCCAGTTGCGCGTTGAACAATTCAGTTGAAGGCGCGTGACCGATAGCGATGAACACGCCATCAGCTTCCACCTCATGCGTGTCGCCGGTTTTGGTGTTTTTAATCCGTGCGCCGGTAACGCCCAACGGTTCTTCATCACCCAGAATTTCATCAATAGCACTGTCCCACAGCACATTGATTTTCTCATGCGCCAGCAAACGCTTTTCGAGAATTTTCTCGCAGCGCAGCGCGTCGCGCCGATGCACCAGCGTTACTTGGCTGGCAAAATTAGTGAGGAACAATGCCTCCTCAACAGCGGTATTGCCGCCGCCGACAACAAGCACTTTTTTATTGCGATAGAAAAATCCGTCACATGTGGCGCAGGCCGACACGCCAAATCCTTGAAATTTGTCTTCTGACGGCAGGCCTAGCCATTTGGCTTGCGCGCCAGTGGCAATCACCACCGTATCTGCACTGTATTGCTGGCCGCTATCGCCCTTCGCAGTGAAAGGGCGCACGTTTAAATTCACTTCAGTGATGATATCGGAAATAATTTCAGTTCCGACATTGGCCGCTTGCGCTTCCATTTGTTCCATCAGCCAAGGCCCTTGCACGGCTTCGGCAAAGCCCGGATAGTTTTCGACATCAGTGGTGATGGTCAATTGACCACCCGGTTGCAGGCCGCGCACCAAAACCGGTTCCAACATGGCGCGCGCGGCATAAACCGCTGCCGTATAACCGGCCGGACCGGATCCGATAATCAGCATTTTGGTATGTTTGACGTCGCTCATAACACTCTCCGAAATCTTTGCTTTAAATGTAAGGACGATTCCGAAAATCCCAAGAGGCCAGCTTGCCACATGGGCAGCTTATTCAGATGTTTTTGACTGTTCTTCCGATTGTTCGGCTTGCGGGCTGCGCGTCAGCTTTGTTTGATGCGCCTCAAAGGCTTGCATGATTGCTTTGGCAATGCCAGGTGTCGGATTATGCGCTTTCACCGGCCAGTCTTCCAACACATAGCTGAACGGGCGAACATAATCGCGCTGCTGCAGTGCTTTGTGAAAGCGGTCAAATTTTTTCGACTTGCCGTTAAGGCTGAATACCTGCACCGGCACACCGGGCAGGCAGGCTTCGCCGACCATATTCACCGAGTCAGAGGTGACAATAATGTGTTCCGCCAATCCCAACATGGCGTGATACGGATTGTCGCCTTCGCCATCCCATAAAAAATAACTGCCTTCCGGCAATATATCGGTGAGGATTTTTGCATGACCGGCCGGCGAGCGGCGCGATAGGGTAATCATCAGATAATGCCCTTGCTGGGTGAGGGCGCTTAACCCTTGCGTCAGCCGCGTCATCTCGTTTTTGTCGAATTTATAAACTTTATTCGGCCCGCCAATCAGCACCGCAATAGTTTTACCTTTAGGTTTTTGAGCTATTAGGCGGGTGGCCATTTTGGCTGCCTCTTGCTGCAAATGCCCGCGCGACATGGCATGCGGTGACAATAGCGACGCGGCGACATTATCGCCCTCCAAAAGGTCATGCGCAGGAGCCCAGATAAAATCAAAATGCTTCGGGTCAATGCCCGGGTTTTGCAAAAACACGCTGAACACGCGACCGCCGGAAACCCGTTTAATAAAGCGCGCATGCGGGGCCGCTTGGCGGCCACTGGCAATCACCATATCCGGATAGGGCGGCACGATTTGTTTATCATTCGCGGCGGCACGCTCGGCCGCGCGATAGGGAGCCAGCCATTTATAAGGGGGCTTCAAATCAGTATGGATAAGGCGAAACTCTCCGTTAAGGGCGTTGGCAACCCCCTCAACAATGACATCATTGCCGCGTCTTCCGCCGGTGATACCCCATATACGCACTTAAGCCTCATGCAAATGTTTCATTTATTTCAAAAACGCGTATGATTATTACTGCCCATTGGCTTTTTGTGAAACGAAAAAACGGTCAAAGACTTATGAAAAAACCGCGCCTCGATGAGATTGATTTGAAAATCTTGCGGATTTTGCAAACCAATGGCCGCATCACCAATGTGGAGCTGGCCAAACAGGCGGGTATTTCAGCCCCGCCTTGCTTGCGCCGTGTGCGCGCGCTTGAGGCTGCCGGCTTCATCACCGGCTATTTTGCCGAATTGGATGCGCAAATGCTGGGCCTGGGGGTCACGGTTTTCGCCATGGTCGGACTGGAAAGCCAAGCCGAGACCGATTTGCAAGCGTTTGAAACGCGGGTCAATCAATGGCCGGAGGTTTTGGAATGCCACATGCTAAACGGTGAGATTGATTTTATTTTGAAATGCGTCGCGCCCGACCTTGAGAGCTTTCAAGAGTTTTTGACGCAAAAACTGACACCGGCTCCGAATGTAGCAAATGTGCGTACCTCGCTGACCATACGCCGTTCAAAAGGCCGCACCGCACTGCCGATAGGGTCTGATTAGAGCCGATAGGCGAAGCTACTTAAACTTCACACCGAGAATTTCATAGGATTTGCCGCCGCCCGGCGTGTTGACTTCAACACTGTCGCCGACGGCTTTGCTGATAAGGGCGCGGGCAATCGGTGAGGAAATGGATATTTTGCCTTGTTCGAGGTCGGCCTCGAAATCACCGACAATTTGATAGGTGACTTCGGCATCGGTATCTTCATCGACCAATTCAACTGTCGCGCCAAACTTCACTTGATTGCCGGACATGGCGGCGACGTCGATCACATCGGCACGATTGATCATGTCTTCCAATTCCATGATGCGGCCTTCATTGTGGCTCTGCTGCTCTTTGGCGGCGTGATACTCAGCGTTTTCTGACAAGTCGCCATGCGCCCGCGCCTCGGCAATCGCTTTGATTATGCGTTGCCTCTCCGGACCTTTCAAACGCTTAAGCTCCGTATCAAGCGCATCATAGCCGCCTGAAGTCATCGGTACCGTTTCCATGCAATCCTCCCTGCCCAAATCGAGCATATATACTCAGTTTTCACAAAACCGACAAAATTGGCAAGTTTTTTGCTTATCTGGCTTTGCGGGCGGCATAATCTTGCAGGCTGCTGACAGTCAACTCGTCCTTTTCCAAAGCGGCAATGGCAGCCACTGCGGCTTCGGCACCGGCCAGCGTCGTGTAATAGGGAATTTTCATTTCCAGCGTATTGCGGCGGATGGATTTACTGTCGGCCAGCGATTTCTCGCCTTCGGTCGTATTGAACACCAATTGCACATCGCCGTTCTTAATTGCATCGACAATATGCGGGCGTCCCTCAGCCACTTTATTGACCGGCTTAACATCAATGCCGTTTTCAGCCAGATAAGCCGCTGTGCCGCCGGTCGCAATCAGTTTGAAACCCAAATCCAGCAGACGCCGCGCCGGAATAATGGCGCGTTTCTTATCGCCCTCGCGCACTGAAATAAAAGCAGTGCCGGTTTTGGGTAAATGCGTGCTGCTGCCCAATTGGCTTTTTGCAAAGGCTGTAGCGAAATCCATATCAAGGCCCATCACCTCACCTGTGGAGCGCATTTCCGGCCCCAAAATCGTATCGACACCGGGGAAGCGGTTAAACGGAAAGACGCTCTCTTTAACCGCAATATGGTCATAGTTTTGGGCTGTCAGATTAAACTCCGATAATGGCGCACCGGCCATCAGCCGCGCTGCAATACGGGCAATTGGCTGGCCCAGCACTTTGGCAACAAATGGAACTGTGCGGCTGGCGCGCGGATTGACTTCGATGACGAAAATCGTCTCGCCCTGCACGGCAAATTGCACATTCATCAGTCCGACAACATTCAACGCTTTGGCCATGTCAGTCGCCTGACGGCTCAACTCTTCAATGGTTTCTTGCGACAAGGAATGCGGTGGCATGGAGCAGGCACTGTCACCGGAATGCACACCGGCTTCCTCAATATGTTCCAAAATACCGGCAACAAAAACCTCATTGCCGTCACTCAACACATCGACATCGAGCTCGGTCGCATCGCGTAAATAGCCGTCAATCAGCACCGGACTGTCGCCCGATACAATCACCGCTTCGCGCATATAGCGTTCCAATTGCGCATCATTATCGACAATTTCCATCGCTCGACCGCCCAGCACATATGACGGGCGAATGACCACGGGGAAACCGATTTCGGCGGCAATGGCGCGCGCCTCATCGGCAGAGCGGGCAATGCCATTATCGGGTTGGCGTAAATCAAGCTGCTCGAGAAGTGCCTTAAAGCGATCGCGGTCTTCTGCCAAATCAATCGCGTCAGGATCAGTGCCGAGAATTGGAATGCCGGCCTTTTCCAGGGCTTGCGACAATTTCAATGGAGTTTGACCGCCAAATTGGACAATCACACCGGCCAATGTGCCGTTTTTCTTTTCGCCTTCCAAAATTTCAAGCACGTCTTCTTGCGTCAGCGGCTCAAAATATAGCCGGTCGGATGTGTCGTAATCAGTCGACACGGTTTCCGGATTGCAATTAACCATAATGCTTTCAATATCGGCGTCATCCAGCGCATAGGCAGCATGGCAGCAGCAATAATCAAACTCAATGCCTTGCCCGATACGGTTTGGCCCGCCGCCCAAGATCACCGCTTTCTTACGGTCGCTCGGCGCTGCTTCTTCTTGGCCGCCAAATGCGGAAGGTGTGTCATAGCTGGAATAGAGATATGGCGTTCCGGCGGCAAACTCGGCCGCACATGTATCGATTTGGCGATAATAAGGCCGCACGTCCATTGCTTGGCGTTGGCGGCGCACTTCGTCTTCCGTGCTGCCAACAAGTTCCGCCATGCGCGCATCAGAAAAGCCTTTTGCTTTTACCATGCGCATTGCTTCATCATTATCCGGCAGGCCATCCGCCGCCAGCTTTGCTTCCATCGCGACCAGCTCTTCAAGCTGCGCGATAAACCATGAATTGAAATGGGTCAGCGCGCCAACATCCTCGCTGCTCATGCCTTGCCGCAGCGCATCCGCCGCCATCAGCAAGCGCATCGGCTTGGCGGTGGTCAGTTCGGCGCGCATATCAGCCAGCCCTTCTTCAGTGCTGATATCCGGTGCATTTTCCGGCGGGTTCAATCCGGTTAAATCGGTCTCCAATGAGCGCAGTGCTTTTTGCAAGCTTTCTTGGAAATTGCGGCCAATTGCCATCGCTTCACCGACCGACTTCATGGCGGTGGTCAAAAGCGGCTCGGCGCCGGGGAATTTCTCAAAAGCAAAACGTGGAATTTTGGTGACGACATAATCAATGGTCGGCTCAAAGCTGGCCGGTGTGACGCCGGTAATATCGTTCATCAATTCATCCAGCGTATAGCCGACTGCCA
>CBFIIT010000024.1:0-26103 GCA_965662725.1 Alphaproteobacteria bacterium
TCGGACATTAAAGAGTCCAGCACATTAACAGCACTGGTTGAACAACACGGATAAAGTCAGCGCATATTCGGTTGTCAATTTACACGAAGCGTGGGACTGTATTTTTAGCGACAAAAAAAAGAAAAGGAGTTCGCTATGTCAGATGTAATTAAGGTCGGTGATGTTGTAACTTTAAAATCTGGTGGGCCAGCAATGACTGTTTCCGAACCGACGTTCGATGGAAAGGGTTGGCATTGCGTCTGGTTCGTCGATGGCAAAGAAATGTCAGGCGTTTACAACCAAGAAGTTTTGGAAAATGTGTTTTAAAGCGCGAAGCCGCTAACCCCTTTTACCGCAAGGCGCACTTACCAAATCTTAGGAATAAACCTATTCGTTCGTTCCATATATTCCGCATAGCCCGGTTTCTTTTTCAGCCGACGTTCCAGCATTT
Organism: Alphaproteobacteria bacterium; assembly: GCA_965662725.1. Classification (GTDB taxonomy): domain Bacteria; phylum Pseudomonadota; class Alphaproteobacteria; order RS24; family RS24; genus UBA8337. The sequence goes on from CBFIIT010000024.1 coordinate 431, forward strand.
CTGCGCCCGACACATTGACCAGCAAATAATTCATAATGACCGGCCCGAAAATCGTCCACCAAGCCTCCGGCGTGGCGGCGACGACCGCCCCATAAATGCCCCACCAGAAAACCGCATCACCAAAATAATTCGGGTGACGGGTATATTTCCACCAGCCACTATCCAATAGCGGCGGCTTGTCCTTCCCCATATCTTTGAGGGCGCGAAATTTGGTCAGCTGAATATCGGCGCTGGCTTCCATATAAAGCCCGCCCAGCGCAACCAGCAAAAACACAATGCTGAGCGCCGGCAGCGCGATGGCCCCGCCATAATAAAACGCCGTCATAAACGGCATGGAGACCAGCCACATCAGCACCCCTTGCAGCATGAAGACGGTAAAGATGCTGCGCCACCAAAACTTATCGCCATGAAAGGCGCGCATTTTTTGATAGCGATAATCTTCTTCGCCTTCCTTGCGCCAGCGCGTAAACAAATGCAGCCATAGCCGCAGCCCCCATAAAATAACCGCGAGGCCGGTGGCAATGGTTATCGGGCTGAGAAAAGCCGGGCCCATCAATGCGCCGCTTAGTGTGGTGAAAGAAATCAGCGCGAAACCGCCGCCCCAAAACATATCAATAATGCTGGCATCGGTAATAATCAGGCTGGTGATCCAAATGCCCGTCAGCAAAACGGCGGCAGTTACGGCGCCGGTCAGATAGGGGCTTGCAGTAATTGTTTCAATAATCATGGTAGGAGGCTATCTAGGATTGTTTCTTCTGTCAGCAAGTTTGTTGGAGTTTGTGATGCGGCCAAAGGCAAAATTTTCCTATCTCGAACATGAGGGCGTGTTGGCTTTCGCGCATCGCGGTGGCGACCGTGTCGCGCCGGAAAACACCATGGCCGCGTTTCACGATGCGGTCGGGCAGGGCTATCGCTATTTGGAAACCGATGTGCATGCCTCTAAAGACGGGGTGGTTTATGCGTTTCATGACGATAATCTGAGCCGCATGGTGGGCGAGGATGTCGCCATTTCCACTCTTACCGCGGCCGAGATTGATAAGCTGTGTGTGCATGGCGAGCATCATATTCCGACCATGGCAGAATTGTTTGAGACGTTTCGCGAGGCGCGTTTCAATATTGATGCGAAGGCCTGGCCGGTGGTCGAACCGCTGATTGACCTCATCAATAAAACCGAAACCCAAGAGCGGATTTGCATCGGTTCGTTTTCCGATGCACGGATTAAAACAGTGGTGCGTGGCGTTGGCGATGTTTGCCACAGTGTCGGGCCATTGGGTGCGGCGCGCTTTCGCTTTGCCGCTTGGGGCCGCTTGCCGCTTTCTTATAGTTTCGGCGCGCTGCAATTTCCGGTCAGCGAATATGGCATCCCGATGGTCACCAAAGCATCAGTCGATTATGCGCATAAGCGCGGCCTGCAGGTGCATGTTTGGACGATCAACGACGAATCGACCATGCATCAGCTGCTCGATTTGGGCGTTGACGGGCTGATGACCGATGATTGCGCGCTTTTGAAACGCGTGCTGCAATCGCGCAATCTCTGGTAACGCCCTCATAATAAACCGTTTTCTGTGTATGAGTTGCGCCTGCGGCGCTATGGCTTTCACGCTCCGCTTGGGACTGCTTCACGATTGTGCTAAATGCTTGTTACAGATTGAGTCACTCGGGAAGGGAAATCCATGTCGGAATCCAGCAAAATTGACGCTTTGGAAAATGAGTTTTTCACGCAAGATGTTGCGGCGCGCGACCCTGAAATCGCTGATGTGCTCGGCCTCGAAATGGGTCGGCAAAGAAATCAGATTGAATTGATTGCTTCTGAAAACATCGCTTCACGCGCCGTGCTGGAAGTGCAGGGGTCTGTTCTGACCAATAAATATGCCGAGGGCTATCCGGGACGGCGCTATTATGGCGGTTGCGAGCATGTCGATATTGCCGAAAATTTGGCCATTGAGCGGGTCAAAAAACTGTATGATTGCGCCTATGCCAATGTGCAGCCGAACTCCGGTTCGCAAGCCAACCAAGCGGTAATGACTGCCTTGATTAAGCCGGGCGACACAATTTTGGGTATGAGCTTGGCCGCCGGCGGTCACCTGACGCATGGTGCCAAGCCGAACCAATCAGGCAAATGGTTTAACGCGGTGCAATATGGCGTGCGCGAAGACGACCATCTGATTGATTATGATGAAGTCGAAAGCCTTGCCAAAGAGCATAAGCCGCAATTGATTATTGCCGGTGGTTCTGCCTATCCGCGGATTATCGACTTTAAGCGTTTTCGCGAAATCGCTGATGCGGTGGGCGCGTATTTGTTGGTTGATATGGCGCATATTTCAGGTCTTGTGGCCGGTGGTGCGCATCCAAGCCCCTTGCCTTATGCCGATGCGGTAACAACGACAACGCATAAAACTCTGCGCGGCCCGCGCGGCGGTCTCATCCTCACCAATAATGAGGATTTGGGCAAAAAGTTTAACTCAGCAATTTTTCCGGGCATTCAGGGCGGCCCGCTTATGCATGTGATTGCCGCCAAGGCGGTCGCTTTTGGTGAGGCGCTGCAGCCGGATTATAAACTTTATATTCAACAGGTCGTTCAAAACGCCAAAGCACTGGCTGACACGCTGGTCGGGCATGGCCTCGACATTGTGTCAGGCGGTACGGATAATCACCTTGTTTTGGTTGATTTGCGTCCCAAAGGCTTGACCGGTGATGTTGCTGAAGCGGCAATGGAACGAGCTTTTATTACTTGTAATAAAAATGGTGTGCCGTTTGACCCGGCCCCGCCAATGGTGACGTCGGGCGTGCGATTAGGTACACCGGCCGGCACGACGCGCGGTTTTGGCTTTGCCGAGTTTCAAAAAGTCGGTGATTTGATTGCCCGCGTGCTGGATGCAGTGGCTAAAAATGACGGCGAAGCGGCACCGGATGAAGAAGCCGCCGTGCGCGCCGAGGTTGAAGCCTTGTGCGCCCGTTTCCCGATTTACTAGAGCTTATTCATGCGCTGTCCCTACTGCATGAATGCCGATACGCAGGTTAAGGACAGTCGTCCGACCGAAGAGAATACGGTTATTCGCCGTCGCCGCGTTTGCGCCGATTGCGGGGGCCGTTTCACCACTTTTGAACGTATTCAATTACGCGAATTGACCATTGTTAAAAACACCGGTCGCAAAGTGCCGTTTGAACGCGACAAGCTCATGCGTTCCGTGCAAGTCGCTCTGCGAAAACGCCCCGTTGAGCCGGAACGAATTGAACGTATGGTGTCCGGGATTGTGCGTCGTCTTGAGAATTTGGGCGAGTCCGAAATTCAGGCCAAAATGGTCGGTGAGTTGGTGATGGAAGGGCTTTATGCGCTCGATCAAGTGGCTTATGTGAGGTTTGCCTCGGTTTATCGGAACTTCCGCGAAGCCAAAGATTTTGAAGAATTCCTCGGGGAAATGAGCGGTCAACCCGACCCATAGCCGCCACCCCGAAAGGCCTTCGGGCCGAATGGGGAGATATGGTGGCCCAACAGGGACAAATATCAGATGAAGATTTTATGCGGCAGGCATTGGCGCTGGGTCGTTTCGGCTTGGGCAATACTGCGCCGAATCCGGCGGTTGGCTGTGTGCTGGCCAAAGATGGCGCAATGATTGCGGGTGGGTTTACCCAATCCGGTGGTCGTCCGCATGCCGAAGCGATGGCTTTGGCTGAAGCCGGAGAAACGGCCAAAGGCGCAACCGCTTATGTGACTTTAGAACCATGCGCGCATAGTGGGCAAACACCGCCTTGCGCTGCGTCGCTTATTGATGCCGCTGTCGCTCGTGTTGTCTATGCGATTGATGACCCCGACCCGCGCGTCAATGGCGGCGGTGCGCAAATGTTGCGCGATGCCGGTATTGCAGTTGAGAGCGGTGTATTGGCTGATGAAGCGCGCCGCGATCAGCTGGGCTTTTTGCTCAACATCACCGAAGCAAGGCCAATGGTAACGCTGAAGTTGGCGGTGAGCAGCAATGGTTTTATGCGAACGCCGGAGGGTGAAAGCCCGTGGATTACCGGTTCACTGGCGCGCAAAATGGGGCATAAATTACGCGCCACGCATGACGCGATTATCACCGGCAGCGGCACGGTGGCAGAAGACGACCCATCATTGGATTGCCGCTTACCCGGCTTGGCTGATGCGTCGCCCATGCCGGTTATTATCGGCAGTACTGCCTTGCCCCTGCAAAGCCGCCTCGCCGAACGGGCAGCAAAAGAAACCGTGATGCATTATCAAACTGAAACGCCACAGCAAGTGCTGACTGATTTGGCGCAGCGCGGTATCACCCGAGCATTGCTGGAATGTGGCCCGCGTTTGGCGGCGGCTTTTTTGGCTGATGATTTGATCGATGAGGTTGCCCTGTTTACCGCACCGCATGAAGTGGCCATGGCCGGCGAAAGTGATATATCCCAAATGCAGCTTGATTTGTCGCGTTTTCAAAAACGCCGTTCGACAAGTTTGGGGTCTGACACTTATGCGCATTATTGCCGCGAAAGGAAAAACTGATGTTCACCGGAATTGTTACCGATATCGGCACCATCGCCAAAGTCACGCAAAGCGGCGACACGCGCTTTGACGTGCTGACCGCCTATGACACGGACACGATTGATTTGGGCGCGTCGATTTCGCATTCCGGCGTCTGCCTTACCGTAATCGAAAAAGGCAAAGGCGCAGACGGCGATTGGTTTGCTGTGGAGGCGTCGAAAGAAACGCTGGATGTTACCTCGGCCGGCCACTGGCGCGAAGGTACAAAACTGAATTTGGAACGCGCCTTGAAAATGGGCGACGAATTGGGCGGTCATATTGTTTCCGGTCATGTAGACGGGCTGGCGGAAATCACAGCCATCACGCCGGAGGGTGATAGCCAACGCTACACATTTAAAACCTCGGCGGCATTGATGCCGTTCATCGCACCGAAAGGGTCGGTAACGCTGGATGGCACATCGCTGACGGTCAATGAAGTCGAAGGGCTGACCTTTGGCGTTAATCTTATTCCGCACACACAAGACGTCACCACATGGGGACTGTCGAAAGTGGGCGATATCATCAATCTGGAGATTGATGTGCTGGCGCGTTATGTCGCGCGCTTGAAACAAGCCGAAGAAGAACTGGGAGGCGTCGCATGAGCGAATTCAGCCAATATATTTCCACACCGGAAGAAATTATCGAAGACACGCGCAATGGTAAAATGATTGTGCTGGTCGATGCCGAGGACCGCGAGAATGAGGGCGACCTGATTATCCCGGCGCAAATGGCGACGCCCGATGCGATTAACTTTATGGCTAAATTCGGTCGTGGTTTGATTTGCTTAACGCTGATGCAAGAGCGCGCAGACCAGCTTGGTCTCGAGCTGATGTCACAAAATAATCGTTCGCGCCATCAAACTGCCTTTACCGTGTCCATCGAAGCGCGCGAAGGCATCACGACCGGTATCTCAGCGCATGACCGTTCCAAGACCGTTTCCGTGGCTATCGACCCGACCAAAGGGATGCAAGATATTGTATCACCGGGGCATATTTTCCCGCTTGTTGCGCGTGATGGCGGTGTGCTGATGCGGGCCGGTCATACCGAAGCCTCGGTTGATATTGCGCGGCTGGCAGGTCTCTATCCGGCCGGAGTGATTTGCGAGATTATGAATGATGACGGCACAATGGCGCGCTTACCTGATCTGGTGCAATTCGCGCAAATTCATGGGCTGAAGCTTGGCACGATTGCCGATTTGATTGCTTATCGCCGTCGCAATGACACGCTGATTAAGCGGATTCATGAAGACAGTTTTAAGCTGGCCAATGGCAGCGAGATGAAGGCGAATATTTATTTGAATACGGTAACCAATGAAGAACATATTGCCTTGGTGAAGGGCGATATCTCCGGACCGGAGCCGGTGCTGACCCGTTTTCATGCCGAGAATTTGGTGGCTGATATTGCCGGTAGCGGCATGCCACGGGCCGGCGTGTTTCAAAAAGCGTTGGAAAAAATTGATGCGGAAGGGCGCGGCGTTGTTGTGATTATCCGCAATACATCGCCCACGCCTTTTACCGATAGCATGAACCCGCAAACCGGTGTCGACCCGATGCCGACCCGCTTGCTGGATTATGGTTTGGGCGCGCAAATTGTTGCCGATCTCGGTCTGCATGAAATTGAATTATTGTCTGACACGCCGCGCACGGTTGTGGCATTGGAAGGCTATGACCTGCAAATCACCGGTCAACGCCCGATTATGGACGACGCCTAGGCGCATTACAGGAGCCGAATATGTCTAAGAAAGTTCTGATTGTCGAAGCGCGGTTTTATGAAGATATGGCCGATGCGCTGGCGGAAGGTGCGGCGGCGATATTGGATGCTGCCGGAATTGCCTATGAGCGCGTGGCTGTGCCCGGCGTATTGGAAGTGCCGGTGGCGATTAAATATGCCGCTGAGACCGGCAGCTATGATGGCTATGTCGCGCTGGGTGTTGTTATTCGCGGCGAGACCACGCATTACGATATTGTCTGCAATGAAAGCGCTCGCGCTTTAATGGAGCTTGGCATTAAGGACGGTCTGGCGATCGGCAATGGCGTGCAGACGGTCGAGAATAGTGAGCAGGCTTGGGCGCGCTGCAAAATGTCTGAAAAAGACAAAGGCGGCGGCGCGGCAAAAGCGGCAATTGCATTGATGGACTTGCGCGACCAATGGTCTTGAGGCTACACCCCTTTGTATGAGTGCTGATACTTACGACGCCCGTTCTTCGGCCAGACTGCTTGCAGTGCAAGCGCTTTATCAAATGGATATTGCGCGCACGCCGTTGGAACTGATTATTCGAGAATTTGGCGAGCATCGATTGGAAGCCAAGCTGGACGATATTGAATTACCGGCTGCCGATAGCGGCCATTTTGAATTTCTGCTGCGCGGCGTCATGGACCATCAAACATTGATTGACCGCGCTTTGGATGTACGGCTTCAAAAAAATTGGAGCCTGTCGAGATTGGACAGCACATTGCGCGCAATTTTGCGCTGTGGCGTGCAGGAGTTGTTGAACGCGCAGGAAATCCCGCAAAAAGTCATCATCTCACAATATGCCGATATTGCTCATGCGTTTTTCGAGGGGGCAGAGGGCGGCATGGCCAATGCCTTGCTGGATAATGTCGCCAAGGCAATTAATGCCGGTGAAATTTCGGTCATTTAATTCATGACAGAGCAACGGAAAATGGGCGAGTTCGGTTTGATAACCGAGCTGCTTGCGCCTTTGGCCGATAATGTGGCGGCCGCCAAGCTAACCGATGATGCGGCAAAGGTGAGCGTGCCGGATGGGCAAGAATTGGTTATCAGCACGGATATGTTGGTCGCCGGTGTGCATTTTCCTGAGACGGCTTCACCTGAATTGGTCGCGCATCGCCTGGTCGCTTGCAATATCTCTGACTTGGCGGCCAAAGGCGCGGCCCCTTATGGATGTCTTTTAACGCTGGGCATATGCAGCGATTGGGATGACGCTTTTCTCACTCGCTTTGTCGCCTGTTTTGGCCAATTGCTGGCACAATATGATTTACAGCTTTGGGGCGGCGATACGGTTGCCGCCGCGCAAGGGTTTGCCGGACTGTCCGTGCATGGCCTCGTGCCGCATGGGCAAATGCTGACCCGAAATGGCGCGAGAGATGGCGATGATGTCTATGTCACCGGCACGATTGGCGATGGGTTTTTAGGGCTTCAGCACTGCTTGTCGGGCACGCAAGGCGATACGTTATCCGCCTATGCTACGCCGCAACCGCCTATGGTTTTTGGTTTGGCATTGCGCGATTTGGCCAATGCCGCGCTGGATGTATCGGATGGATTGATTGCCGATTTGAGGCATATTTGCACCGCCAGTGGCGGCGCTATGCAGATAGAAGCTGAAAACGTGCCTTTATCGGATGAAGGCAAAGCCTATGCAGAAATAACAGAGCTGCTGACAGCCGGTGATGATTTGCAGATTGCCTTTACCGCATCGGCTGAAAATAAGGATGCGCTGATAGCGGCGGCGCGCGACTGTGGCGTTCAGCTTAGCTGTATCGGGCGATTCTCTCATATGTCGGGCGGGGCAGAAGATGGTGTCCGGCTGCTTGCATCGGATGGGCAAGAAATTCATTTGCCAAAGGCGGGTTTCCGCCATTTTTAGCATTTTCACGCAATTATCTGTCTAATTTGCCGTTTTTTTATGCTTTTTCTTGCCATAGCTGCGGTTTTTTGGCATATCTCCCTCACTTTATACGGGGGGAAAATCCGGCTGGTTAAGGCGGGTCCCATAACGAAGAGGATTTACTTATGAGCACTTTGATGTGGCTTATCATTGGGTCAGGTTTGCTCGCCATTGCGTATGGCGTGTGGGCAGCCCGAAGCATTATGGCGGCAGATGCCGGCAATGAGCGGATGCAAGAAATTGCATCAGCAATTCAGGAAGGCGCAGCGGCCTATTTGAACCGTCAATACCGTGCAATCGGTATCGTTGGTGTGGTTATTGCCATTCTGGTTTTCTTCCTCCTCGGCGCGAAAGTGTCGGCAGGCTTTATCGTTGGTGCGGCGCTGTCCGGTGCTGCCGGTTATGTCGGCATGCTGGTTTCAGTTCGTGCCAATGTTCGCACAACGCAAGCCGCCAGCGAAAGCTTGGGTGCGGGCCTGTCCATGGCATTCCGCTCTGGCGCAGTAACCGGCATGTTGGTTGCCGGTTTGGCACTGCTCGCAGTGGCCGTTTACTTCGCTATTCTGATTAACGGTTTCGGCCTGTCACCGAGCAGCCGCGAAGTCATTGATGCGCTGGTCGCTCTTGGCTTTGGTGCTTCGCTGATTTCAATCTTTGCCCGTCTCGGTGGCGGCATCTTCACCAAAGGTGCTGACGTGGGCGGCGACCTTGTCGGTAAAGTCGAAGCCGGTATTCCGGAAGATGACCCGCGCAACCCGGCGACGATTGCTGATAATGTCGGCGATAATGTCGGTGACTGCGCCGGTATGGCTGCTGACTTGTTTGAGACCTATGCCGTAACAATTGTTGCGACCATGGTTTTGAGCTCAATTTTCTTCACCGCCGACGCGCTGTCGATGATGATGTATCCGCTGGCCATTGGTGCAACCTGCATCGTGACCTCAATTGCCGGTACATTCTTTGTCCGCTTGGGCGCCAGCAACTCAATCATGGGTGCGCTGTATAAAGGCTTTATCGCTTCAGCCGTGCTGAGCTTGATTGCCTTGTATTTCGTCACTGATGCGGTTATCGGCCTCGATACTCAGCGTGTCATTGAAGGGCAAGTGTTTGATGGCATGAGCCTGTATCTGTGTGGTGTTTTGGGTCTGATCATCACCGGTTTGATTATCTGGATTACCGAATATTATACAGGCGTTAACTACCGTCCGGTGAAATCAGTAGCTGCCGCTTCTGAAACCGGTCACGGCACAAACGTTATTCAGGGTCTGGCTGTTTCTATGGAAGCGACCGCGCTGCCTGCGATTGTTATTGTTGTCGGTATCATCGCGACTTACAGCCTTGCCGGTCTGTTCGGGATCGCCATTGCGGTGACCACTATGCTGGCATTGGCCGGTATGGTTGTTGCCCTCGACGCGTTCGGTCCGGTAACGGATAATGCCGGTGGTATTGCTGAAATGGCTGAACTGCCGGAAAGCGTGCGCGAAACAACTGACGCGCTGGACGCTGTCGGTAACACCACGAAAGCGGTTACCAAAGGTTATGCTATCGGTTCTGCCGGTCTCGGTGCCTTGGTACTGTTTGCCGCTTACACGCAAGACTTGCGTTACTTCACCGCCAATTCTGACCAGTACAGCTATTTCGCGGGCGTAACGCCGGACTTCTCACTGTCAAATCCATATGTCGTAACCGGCCTGTTTATCGGTGGTTTGCTGCCGTATCTGTTCGGTGCCATGGGCATGATGGCTGTTGGCCGTGCAGGTGGTGCGATTGTTGAAGAAGTGCGCCGTCAGTTCAAAGAGAAGCCGGGCATTATGAAGGGCACTGAGAAGCCGGATTATACCGCTGCTGTTGACCTTTTGACCCGTGCTGCGATTAAGGAAATGATTGTTCCGTCCATGTTGCCGGTTCTGTCTCCGATTGCCCTGTATCTGATTGTTGAGCAAATCGCTGACCGTTCAGCCGCTTTCTCAGCATTGGGTGCAATGCTGATGGGCGTTATCGTGACCGGTCTTTTCGTTGCTCTGTCAATGACTGCCGGTGGCGGTGCTTGGGACAATGCCAAGAAATACATCGAAGATGGCAATCATGGCGGTAAAGGTTCGGAAGCGCATAAAGCTGCCGTAACCGGTGACACTGTCGGTGACCCGTATAAAGATACGGCCGGTCCGGCGGTTAACCCGATGATTAAAATTACCAATATTGTTGCGTTGCTGCTGCTGGCCGTTCTGGCTCACTAAGCAACTCAATAGTTGAAATGCAAACTCCGGCGCAGAAATGTGCCGGGGTTTTTTTGTTAACTTATAGCGTCTATCACGCTAGGCTCATCGCATAAAAATAATAAAGCGAGGGCGAGATGAGCCGATATTTTCAATTTATTTCCACCAGCCGTATTTTATGGCTCAATTTTGCACTGACGGCGTTGTTCGTTGTGCTGATATTTCCATATGTGGCTGCCGGGGTGGAGAGCCTTGATGTGCGTATGGACGGTTATGATCATGCGGAAGTTATGGCGGCCTTGCAGGGCTATGGGGCAGAAGGGCGAGCGCGATATATCTGGATCAGTCTGATATTGGATACGATTTTCCCGATTGCATATTGCTCATTTTATGCCGGATTGATTTATCGCTTCGCGCCGATGGAGCGTTTAAAATTGCTTGCCTATCTGCCGTTGTTTGGTGGGATATTTGACCTCGGTGAAAATCTCCAAATTGTCACTATGCTGGCGCAATTCCCCGATATCAGCGTCGCGCAAGCTGAATGGGCAAATCGCTTCACCTTAACCAAATTTGCCATTAGTCGGACAAGCATGGTGCTGGCGGCACTGGCTTTGTGCTTCGCATTGGGTAAATGGGCGCTTGATAAGCGCAAAGGCGGTGTGACTTAAAACTCGGTTGGTGACCCGTCGCCGAAGCGGCCCAAATTACTGAAGATTTGCTGCAGGGCAGAAAGCTCTTGCCCTTGCGTTTGGGTGGTGCGCTTGACAATCGGCACAATGATGCCGTCTTCCAGCTTATAGACGCCAAAGTCGCGCAGCTTTTCTTCTTTGTCGAAATAAATCGCCAAGACTTGTCGTTCGATTTCTTCCGGCGCACGATAGCTTTCGGTTACGAAACGGCTATAGATGTAATAATAAGCCTGTCCGTTTAGATTGCTGACCGAGGTAGGCGACCCGAAATCGCCGCGCACACTATCCAAAGTTGACGTACCTTTCTCAAGCCCGTCAACTTGCCTTTGGTCGAAAACATAGCCGCGATTGTCAATCACCGGCGCGCACGCCAAAATGCTGCCCGTAACAAGTGCTATGGCCAGCCACCGCATGGGGCGATTGGCCACCCCGTTGTTTTTGATTTCTGCTTTTGCAGTTTCGGAAAATTTCATTATTTATACCCTGTGCGAAGCTGCTAAATGGGTAGCCAATCGTGGGCAGGCTGGCAACCGAAAATTCTGCCATTAGGAGACCGCCTTATGGGACTGTTTGATTTTCTCTCTTTGAATAAAAAGGGGCCGGATTTAACGCCGGCCTATGTGGCGATTATGGAGCAGGCCCGAAAACCCGATCATTATGGGACAGGGGTGGTGCCGGATAGTTTTGACGGTCGCTTCGATATGCTGGCGGTTCATGTGCATCTGGTTTTGCGGCGGCTGCGTAGTGAGGGCGTGGCGCGCGATGATATCGGACAGGCTTTGTTTGATATTTTCTTTCGCGACATGGACCAAGCGATGCGCGAGGCCGGTGTCGGTGATATGGGCGTCGGCAAAAAAGTACGTAAGATGGCGCAAGCCTATTATGGCCGCGCCGCCGCTTATGATGAGGCGTTGGGCAAGGCGGCACCGGTTGCAGATACTGCGGAAGCGCGGCAGGCATTTTATGATGTTTTGCTGCGCAATTTGCATCCTGATGACAGTTCGACCGCTGATGAGGTGCGGTTGAATGCGTTGGTCGATGAGTTATTCGGCTTGGAACAGAAATTGGCGACCCGCTCGGTAGAGGATATTCTCGCGGGTAAGGTTTTTGGAGCTTAGGCATGGAAGAAGATGAAGGCTTTGAAATCCCGTTTGGTGAAGCGGAAATGAGCTTGCTGGTTTTGGCCGATGATGTGCCGCCATCGGGTAAAAATATAAAGCACAGTCCGGAAGCCGATATTTGCGCCAAGCTGGCCGTGCGGTTCAACGTCGAAGAGTTGAGCGCGTTTTCATTCGATGCGCTTCTCATGCCGCTGGATAAAAACTGCCTGCAGGCGACCGGTACGGTGCGCGGGCAGATACGGCAAATATGCGGTGTTACACTGGAGCCGGTTTGGAGCGATATCAGACAAGACTTTTCGACCGAGTTTCAGCCCGATGATATGGTGGCCAAATTTATTGTGCCGGAAGATGATTTTGATACTGAATTGCCGGAGGCCATGTATGACGGGCAGGCCGATATTGGCGAAATGGTGACGCAGGTTTTCGCCATGGAGATACCGGCCTATCCGCGCGCAGAAGGGGCGGAGTTTGCCGGTTATGGGCAAAGCGAGGCGGAAATTGAGGCGGAAGATAAGAAGCAATCGCCGTTTGCCGCGCTGGAAGCATTGAAGACTGACAGCGATGATTAGCGTGGATGCTTGAATTCTAGCTCAAACAGGCCCATAACAGCCTCGGTTCGGCATATTTGTCGCCACTGTATGAGGGGTCTGTGACCAAAACCGTAATTGCAATTGATGCCATGGGCGGAGATTTCGGTCCGTCTGTTACTATTGCCGGATTGGCGCGAACGCAAAATGAGCGTCCGCATGCCTCTTTCCTGCTATATGGCGATGAAACGCAAATCAAAACAGAATTGAAAAAGCATAAAGCCTTGGCCGCAGTGTCAGAGGTTATTCATTGCGAAATGAATGTGCCGATGGATGCGAAACCAAGTGTTGCGCTGCGTCAGGGGCGCAAAGTATCGGGCATGTGGAAAGCCATTCACGCGGTGAAAGATGGCGAGGCCAATGCCTGTGTATCAGCCGGCAATACCGGCGCGCTCATGGCAATGTCGAAAATCATTCTGCGCACTCTGCCGGGTATTGAGCGTCCGGCTATTGCCGCTATTTGGCCGACTGTGCGCGGCGAAAGTGTGGTGCTGGATGTCGGTGCCAATATTGGCGGCACGGCGTCGCAATATGTGCAATTCGCCACTATGGGCGCTGCTTATGCGCGCACTGTCTTGGGCATTAAGAAGCCTGAAATCGGTCTGCTGAATATCGGTACCGAAGAAATGAAGGGCACGGATGAGGTGAAGAATGCGGCCGAGATTTTGGAGCGTTCGGAACTGAATTTTAAAGGCTATGTTGAAGGCGACGGTATTGGCCGCGGCGAAGTGGATGTTGTGGTTACCGATGGATTTACCGGCAATATCGCGCTGAAGACGGCTGAAGGCACGGCGCGACAAATGGGTGAATATTTACGCCAAGCCATGGGCAGCACTTGGTTGACCAAGCTTGGCTATCTGTTTGCGCAAAGTGGCTTTGCGGCCTTGCGTGCGCGTATGGACCCGAACGCCTCAAATGGTGGTATGTTTTTAGGGTTGAACGGTGTTGTGGTGAAAAGCCATGGCGGCGCAGATGCCGACGGTTTTTCAACCGCTGTCGAGGTTGCAATCGAGTCGGCTGATGCCGATATGTTGGGTGAAATCACCCGTCGCGTAGAAAAAATTCAAGCTCTGCTTGATGATGCATGGGCAGAGTCGCTAGACTGATTATGCAAACTGCGCGGAGGGCACAATGTTCCGCAAAGCAAAAATTATCGGCACGGGAGCATATCTTCCGGCCACTATCATTACCAATGCGCAACTGGCGGAAACGCTGGATACCAGTGATGAGTGGATTTCCAGTCGCTCCGGTATCAAGCAGCGTCACCGCGCCGCTGATGATGAAGTAACTTCTGATTTGGCTGTGCAGGCAGCACAAGAAGCGCTTGCTAATGCCGGTTTGAAAATCGCTGATATTGATTTGATTGTTGTTGCCACGACGACGCCGGACCTTACTTTTCCGGCCACTGCCGCAATTGTGCAAAGCAAACTCGCCATGAGCCATGGCGCGGCATTTGATACGCAGGCCGTGTGTAGCGGGTTTGTTTACGGCATGAGTATTGTCTCAGCCCTATTGGAAAGCGGGCAGGCGACGCGCGCGCTGCTTATCGGGGCGGAAACAATGAGCCGCATAATTGATTGGAGTGACCGCAGCACGGCGGTGCTGTTCGGTGATGGGGCCGGCGCCGTGGTAATGGAAGCGAGCGAAATTGAAAGCGAAAGCGCGCCGCATATTATCGGCTCTTATTTGCGTTCAGACGGCCAGTATAAGGATTTGCTGTATGTCGATGGCGGGCCGTCCACTTCAGGCACAACCGGCGTGTTGCGTATGCATGGTAGCGAGGTTTATCGGCATGCAGTTGGCAATATTGCAGATGCCATTTCATCTTTATTGGATGCGCATCACGTCACTATTGACGATATTGATTGGTTTGTGCCGCACCAGGCCAATAAGCGGATTATTGACGGCGTTGCCAAGCGCATCGGGCTTCCGGCTGAGAAGACGGTTATTACGGTCGATAAGCATGCCAATACCTCTGCCGCCTCCATTCCACTTGCGCTTGATAGTCTGGCCAAATCGGGGCGGTTAAAGCGCGGTGATTTGGTAATGCTGGAAGCCATGGGTGGCGGGCTTAGCTGGGGCGCCAATCTTATACGATGGTCATAAAAAGCTGATTTAATTGCATTTTAACCCTTGCAGGCACAATTTGGCTTATGCTTAACTTCGGGTTGAGGAGACAATTATGGCTGGTAAGACGGTAACACGTGCTGATTTAAGCGAGATCGTGTACAACACAGTAGGCTTATCGCGCACCGAGTCAGCGCAGATTGTCGAAACCGTTTTAGATGAAATTTCTGACGCATTGGTTCGCGGTGAAGATGTTAAATTATCTTCCTTCGGATCGTTTCTTGTGCGTCATAAAAACGGTCGTATGGGGCGCAATCCGAAAACCGGGGAAGAAGTGCCGATTGATCCGCGCCGTGTACTCAGCTTTCGCGCCAGCCATGTGCTGAAAGATAAAATCAATAAAATGGCAGGCCTTGAATAGGGTCTATTGATGAGTTCCGAAAAATCAGAAAAGGCTCTTCGCACAATTAGCGAGGTGGCTGATGCGCTGGATGTGAAGCCGCATGTATTGCGGTTTTGGGAAAGCAAGTTTGAACAAATCAAACCAATGAAACGAGCTGCCGGTCGTCGCTATTATCGGCCTGAAGATGTTGAGCTGATTGCCGGTATCAAAGAATTGCTGCACGGGCAGGGGATGACCATTAAGGGTGCGCAAAAGCATATTAAAGATAATGGCATTGCCGATGTGCGAGCAATGGCCGGCGGCAGTAAGCCAAAAGTCGAACCGCTTAATGAAATCGGGTTGGGCCGCCGCAGTAAATTGGAAGCGGCACGTCAAAACCTTGTTCAAGCGCGCATTTTATTGGTCGGTGAAGACGGTTAAGCGACAATAGAATTCGGCGTCATCCCTACAACTTGGTCACACTTGCCTTTTGGGCTGAAACTGCCTAGTAAAAGTCAAGTTCGGAGCGTGGCGCGCTAAAAGCACTTGGTGAGCGGCGCGAACCCCAGTGCGCCTTGCGCTTGCGATATTATCCCTACAACTTGGTCACACTTGCCTTTTGGGCTGAAACTGCCTAGTAAAAGTCAAGTTCGGAGCGTAGCGCAGCCCGGTAGCGCACTTGTCTGGGGGACAAGGGGTCGTGGGTTCGAATCCCGCCGCTCCGACCATTTGAAAGCTGGAGAGAGACATGACATCCATTCTGCCAATCGTGACATTTATCGTCGTCATCATCGCCCTGAATATTTTTCAATTCGGCCGTCCGGACTAAGCATAAGTGCGCTATTAGTTGAGAGCAGTAAAGCTGCTCCAGCGCAGCCTCGTTTCTATGAGGGCTTGCTTATTGCGGTTCGTCGGGTCGCTGCATCCAGTAAATAATGGCAGCGGCCGGCACCACCCATGCAATGCCGGTTATCAAATAATAAAAGAATTCGAAAACCGCATTTTCGGGAATGCTTGTGGTAACGGCGACTGTCATCACCAGAAGTGAATAGAAAATCACCAAGACCAGCAGCAATACGAGGCCGATAAGCTTGCGCACGCGAATGGGCAGCCATGGTTTGTTGAACGGTTTTTCAGGTGTCTGTGACATGCTGCTCATTTAGCATGCTGTGGCGCATCGCTCTAGCGATGTTTGGTCGCAAGGCGCAAATTGCCGAGTTTGGATATACAAGGCACATGAGCGCAAACATACAAAACCCTTCGCCGGTAACGGGCTTAACGCCCGATCGGCAAATCGCCATTTGGCTGTTTACCGTTGCCGGTTTCGTGATGTTGATGGTGCTGGTCGGTGGCCTAACGCGACTGACCGATAGCGGCTTGTCGATTACCGAATGGGCACCGATACGCGGCGCATTGCCGCCTTTCACCCATGCCGATTGGTTGGTGGAGTTCGAGAAATATAAGCAAATCCCCGAATATCAATTGGTTAATCTGGGCATGAGCTTGGCCGAGTTTAAGTTTATTTATTGGTGGGAGTGGGGGCATCGTTTCCTTGGCCGCATTGTCGGATTGGTCTTCTTTGTTCCGTTTGTCGTCTTTCTGATGCAAAAGAAAATCAGCCGCGCGCAATTGCCGGCTTTGGTCGGCTTGTTTGTGCTGGGTGGACTGCAGGGTTTTATGGGCTGGTATATGGTCGCCAGTGGCCTGACCGAGCGGGTTGATGTCAGTCAATACCGCCTCGCCATGCATCTTGGATTGGCACTGATTATTTTCGCCTGCAGCCTTTGGTTAGCGTTGAATTATTGGCGCGGCGCGGAAGCGCAGGGGAGTGTGCAATCGGGCTTCGGAAAGCAATCGCTGGTTGCAGCACTGATTGTCGGTGCGGTGCTGATGCAATCGCTAATGGGGGCGTTGGTGGCCGGAATTGATGCCGGTAAAACTTATACAGATTGGCCGCTCATGGATGGCGACTTCATTCCGTCGGGTTTGTTTTCGCAGCAACCGTTCTGGTTGAACTTCTTTGAAAATCATCTGACGGTGCAATTCGACCATCGCATGGTCGCTTATGCGCTATGCGGGTTCATTGGCTGGCATATTTATCGTGTGGTGCAATCGGGCATTGGCGGTGCAGCGGCGCTGTCTGCTAAATGGTTGGGCGGCGTGCTGGCTTTGCAAATCGTGCTTGGTATCAGCGCGCTTATGCTGGCCGTGCCGATTGCACTGGGTGCAGCGCATCAGCTTGGCGCCGTCGCGCTATTGGCCATTGCCGTTACCCATTTGCATATTCTTTATAAACAAGCTGCTTAAAGCAGGGTTTACAATACGGTAAATAATTACCAAATTTATAAACTATTGTTTTCCAATGATATTTATAAGTAATTAGGCATTGCAATATGGTTTTGAGCGGCTTACAACTCCGCCAATACCCAATTGGGGCATTTTAGGACGAGACAGATGAAAACATATTCTGCAAAACCGGCTGATATTGAGAAGAAGTGGATTCTCATTGACGCTGAAAATATGGTTGTCGGGCGTTTGGCCGCAATCATTGCTACCCGTTTGCGCGGCAAGCATTTGCCGACTTTCACCCCGCATATGGATTGCGGCGACCATGTCGTTGTTATTAATGCTGACAAGGTGAAGTTCACCGGTAAGAAATTATCGGATAAGAAATATTATCGCCATACCGGTTATCCGGGCGGCATTAAGGAAACAACACCGGAGAAAGTGCTGGAAGGTAAATTCCCGGAGCGTGTTGTGACCATGGCTGTTAAGCGCATGCTGCCGCGTGGCCCGTTGGCCCGTCAGCAATTGACCAATTTGAAAGTTTATGCCGGTACCGAGCATCCGCATGAGGCGCAATCGCCTGAGAAATTGGATGTTGCGGCAATGAACAGCAAGAATGTGAGGGCATAAAATGTCTGAGACAACAGAAACAACACTGGAAAATCTTGATACGGCGCTTGATGCGGCGGCTACGGGTGAAACTGCTGCTGCAGACGCGCCTGAAACGCCTGCCACACCGACTGAGCCGAAAATTGACGAGCAAGGCCGCGCCTATGCAACCGGTAAGCGTAAAAACGCGATTGCCCGTGTATGGATTAAGCCGGGCAGCGGTGTCATTACTGTGAACGGCAAGGAAGAAGAGAAGTTCTTCGCCCGTCCGGTTCTGCGGATGATTTTGCGCCAACCTTTGGTAGCTGCGGAGCGCAATGGCCAATTTGATGTTATTGCGACCGTTAGCGGCGGCGGCTTGTCGGGCCAAGCCGGTGCGGTGCGCCATGGCTTGTCAAAAGCCTTAACCTATTATGAGCCGGGCCTGCGCCCAGTGCTGAAAAAAGGCGGCTTCTTGACCCGTGATAGCCGTGTCGTTGAACGTAAGAAATACGGTCGTGCGAAAGCCCGTCGTAGCTTCCAGTTCTCGAAACGTTAAGCCGAGGCTTTTTCGATTTAAAGAAAAAGGGGCTTTTTGGCCCCTTTTTTGTTATGAACAATTAGAGATTCTATTGGGGATTCGGAGAAGGATTCGAAGAGGGATTCGATGTCAGAGGATATACAAGGAACCAGCATTACCATTACGGAAATCATGGATTTCCTGCCGCACCGCTACCCGTTTCTATTGGTAGACCGCGTGGTTGAAATGGATGGCGAGAAATCGGGTGTTGGGATTAAAAACGTAACTGCGTCTGAGCCGTGGTTTACCGGTCATTTTCCGGAAAATCCGGTATTTCCGGGGGTTTTGATTATTGAAGCTATCGCGCAAGTGTCGGCCATTTTGGTGCTGCAAAATGCGAAAGATAGCGGCAGCCCGATTGAGACCAAACTGATTTATTTCATGACCGTCGATAAAGTGCGGTTCCGTCATCCGGTAACGCCGGGCGACCAAATGCGTATTCATGTGACGCAAATTCGTCGCCGTGGCATGGCCTATAAATTCAAAGGCGAAGTGTTTGTCGATGGTCAATTAATGGCTGAAGGCGAAATCATGGCGGTCAATCACGACCCCGAAGCGTCGTAAGCGAAGGCAAAGGAAAAATGAGCGCAAGCAAGATCAAAACCGGCATTATCGGCGCGTCGGGTTACACCGGCGCCGATGCCGTGCGCTTGCTTGGTGCCCATCCGCAGGCAGAAATTGCGCTGCTGACCGGCAATGCGCATGCGGGCAAAAAATTGGCCGAGATCTATCCGCAATTTGGCGCGCTTGATGTGCCGAAATTGGTAAAAGCCGAAGAAGCTGATTGGCGCGGCATTGATGTGGCGATTTGTGGTCTGCCGCATTCGACCGCGCAAGATGTTATCGCGCAAATTCCCGACAGCGTTAAAATCATCGATATGTCAGCCGATTTTAGGCTGCGTAATGCTGCTGCGTATGCCGAATGGTATGGCCGCAGCCATGACAATGCCGATTTGCTGGCCGAAGCGGTTTATGGGTTGAGTGAGCATTATACTGATGAAATCAAGAAGGCACGGCTGGTGGCTTGTCCCGGCTGTTATCCGACGGCTGCTTTGACTGCAATTTTGCCATTGGTAGCTGCCGGTTTGCTGCAAACCGATGATTTGATTATTGATGCCAAATCGGGCGTCACCGGTGCCGGCCGCAGTTTGAAAGAGCAGAATTTATTTTCCGAAGTGGCGGAAGGCATGAATGCTTATGGTGTGGCGGCGCATCGGCACGCGCCTGAAATTGAGCAAGAAGTCGCGAAAGCGGCAGGACTTGATGATGTGCGGGTTAATTTCACGCCGCATTTGGTGCCGATGAATCGCGGTGAATATGTGTCGATTTATGCGCGGGCCAATGGCGCAAAAGCAGCAGACTTAAAAGCCGCTTGGCAGGATTTTTATGCCGATAAGCCGTTTGTACGGGTGGTCGATGAGGTGCCGGCAACGCGGCATGTGCGCGGCTCGAATTATTGTTTGCTGGCGGCTTTTGACGACCGGATTGACGGGCGGGTAATTTTATTCTCGACCTTGGATAATCTGGTAAAAGGGTCAAGCGGGCAGGCGGTTCAGAATATGAATTTAATGTTCGGATTGGACGAGGCGGCAGGGTTGGCCCAGCAGCCGCTTTATCCATAAGGAAAAGCCTTGTTCGTGCCGTATTTCAACGGCACAAAGGCGAGATATAGACTGAAGACAGAGACGAAAGCCAGATAGGTACGGAAGAAAGATGGACCAGGAATTTACCCGCATTCAACGACTGCCCCCTTATGTGTTTGAGCGCGTCAATAAGCTGAAAGCGCAAGCACGGGCAGACGGTAAAGACATTATTGATTTCGGCATGGGCAATCCTGACTTGCCGACACCGACGCATATTGTCGAAAAGCTGGTGGAAACCGTGCGTAATCCGCGCACCCATCGCTATTCTGCCTCTAAAGGTATTCCGGGTCTTCGCAAAGCGCAGGCGCGTTATTATGAGCGGCGTTTCGGCGTTAAGCTGAACCCTGATACGGAAGTTATTGCAACGCTTGGCTCGAAAGAAGGGTTTGCCAATATGGCGCAGGCCATCACCAATCCGGGTGATGTAATTCTGGTGCCCAACCCGACTTATCCGATACATGCTTTTGGTTTCATTATTTCCGGCGCGACCATCAATCATTTACCCAATCATCCGGGCACTGACTTTTTTAAAGTGTTGGATGATGCGGTTTCCAATGCGCATCCAAAGCCGAAAGCCTTGGTGCTGAATTATCCGGGCAATCCGACAGCCGAAGTGGTCGATTTGGATTTCTATAAAGAGATTGTCGCTTATGCCAAAAAGCACGACATTATTTTGCTGTCTGATTTGGCCTATGCCGAAATCTATTATGATGAAGACAATCCGCCACCGTCGATTTTGCAGATTGATGGCGCAAAAGACATTGCAATTGAATTTACCTCATTGTCGAAAACTTTTTCCATGCCCGGTTGGCGCATGGGGTTTGCGGTCGGTAATGAAAAGCTGATAGGCGCGCTGACCCGTATTAAATCATATCTTGATTATGGCGCGTTTACGCCGATTCAAGTGGCTGCCGCTGCTGCGTTGGACAGTCCGGAAGAGACCATTCGTGAAATTCGCGCGGTCTATAAAGAGCGCCGTGACGTGCTGATTGACGTGTTTCACCGGGCCGGTTGGAATGTGCCGTCGCCGCCTGCCACCATGTTTGCATGGGCGCGGATTCCGGCGCCATTTGCCGATATGAAATCGCTCGAATTCAGTGAGTTATTGCTGAAAGAAGCCGATATTGCGGTGTCACCCGGTATTGGCTTTGGCGAATATGGCGATGATTATGTACGCCTCGCCTTGGTGGAAAATGAGCAACGTATCCGCCAAGCCGGACGCAGTTTGAAACGATTTATGGACGCGCATCTCGAGAAGAAGAAAACCGCATGAGCGATAAAATGCGTATCGGACTGGCCGGTCTCGGAACGGTCGGCGCAACTGTTGCGGCGCGGCTTTTGCAAGGGGCAGTGCCCGGCGCGGAGCTGGTTGCCGTATCGGCGCGTGACCCGAAAAAAGACCGTGGCGTTGATTTAAGCGGCGTGAGTTTTGTTGAAAGCCCGATGCATCTGGTCAGTCATGACAGCGTCGATGTGGTGGTTGAGCTTATTGGCGGCGAGGGCGGCATTGCCTTGGAAATTGTGCAGGCTGCATTGCAGGCCGGTAAGCCGGTTGTGACCGCCAATAAGGCGATGCTGGCGGCGCATGCTGCGTCATTGTCTGAGCTATCGGTTGGTGGTCATGTGCCTTTGGCCTTTGAAGCGGCGGTTGCCGGTGGCATTCCGGTTATCAAAACCGTGCGCGAAGGATTGGCCGGAAATGATATCTCGCAGCTATGCGGAATTTTAAACGGCACGTGTAATTATATTTTGAGCCGCATGGAAGCTGCGTCTCTGAGTTTTGAAGCGGCGTTGAAAGAAGCCCAGGAGCTTGGTTTTGCGGAAGCCGACCCAACGCTGGATGTGAGCGGCATGGATGCCGGACAGAAGCTGGCCATATTGTCGGCATTGGCCTATGGGGTCGCGCCGGATATGTCGAATATAAGTGTCACCGGTATTGAAGCCATAACCGCCGCCGATATCGCTTTTGCGGCCGAGTTCGATAGTGTCATTCGCCTGGTCGGCACGGCAGAGCGCAATGGTGCTGACACAAATGGTGGCGTCTATCATAGCGTCGAGCCGGTTTTGGTGAAGAAATCGCATCCATTGGCGCAAGTCATCAATGAGTTAAATGCTGTCAGCATTAATGCCGAACCGCTCGGCAATGTGATGTTGCAAGGGCCGGGGGCAGGCGGCGGTGCGACAGCCTCTGCCGTATTGGCGGATATTGCGGATATTGCTGCCGGTTTCGGGCGACCGCTATTTAGCCAAACCGTATCGGCAATGAAAGAATCAGCTTCGCATAATGCACCGGCGACTGAGTTTTATATCCGTTTGGCACTGGCGGACAAGCCCGGCAGCATGGCGAAAGCGACCCAAATTCTGGCGGAAAACGGCGTTTCCATGGAAGAAGTTGTGCAAAGGTCATCAGAAGCAGGTGACAGTCATTTGCCGGTAGTTTTTATTACCCATCAAACGGAACGGTCAGCTTTGAATGCCGCTTTGGCAGCTTTGGCTGAACAGTCTGAAATTTGTAGTGAAGTGCTGGCTTTGCCGGTGTTTGCTGAGCAGCAGTAGGAGAGCGTAATGGCATCGAAGAAAATCGACCGCGTCTTAACCATGGAATTGGCTCGGGTGACCGAGAGGGCTGCCGTCGCTGCCTCAACGCTTATTGGGCGCGGTGACGAAAAAGCCGCTGACCAAGCTGCGGTGGATGCGATGCGCCGCGAATTGAATGCGCTGGATATTGATGGCGAAGTGGTTATCGGGGAAGGCGAGCGCGACGAAGCGCCGATGCTTTATATCGGCGAGAAAGTCGGCACCGGTAAAGGTCCGAAAGTTGATATTGCGCTTGACCCGTTGGAAGGCACAACACTGACGGCCAAAGGCATGCCGAATGCGCTGGCCGTTGTTGCCATGGCGGAAGGCGGTAGCCTGTTGAATGCGCCGGATGTGTATATGGAAAAAATTGCCATTGGCGGCGGCTATCCGGCCGGTTTGGTTGATTTGGATGCAGCACCTGCTGACAATGTAAAAGCTGTAGCAAAAGCCAAAGGCGTTGGCGTCGAATTGGTCAATGTATGTATTCTTGACCGCCCCCGCCATGCTGAAATTATCGCCAATGTGCGTGAAGCAGGCGCGCGTGTAACCTTGATTTCTGATGGCGACATTGCAGGCGTTATTCATTGCACCGACCCGGCGACCGGCATTGATATGTATATCGGTACCGGCGGCGCGCCTGAAGGCGTGTTGGCTGCGGCTGCATTGCGCTGCACGGGCGGCCAGATGCAAGGGCGTCTGGTGACCAATGATGAAGGACAAAAAGAACGCGCTGCCAAAATGGGCATTAAAGATTTCGCCAAAAAATATGAAGCGGAAGAAATGGCCAGCGGTGATGTTGTCTTGTCTGCAACCGGCGTTACCTCCGGCACAATGCTGTCCGGCATTGACCGTCGCGGCGGCGAAATTTGGACCGACACGCTGCTGATGCGCTCGTCTACCGGCACAATTCGCTGGATTAAGGCGCGTCACAGCCATATGGAAAAATTCCACATTGATGACTGAGCTAACTGACGACGCTGCTCTGGGCGTATCCCGATCGGCAGCGGGGCAGTTTTGGCTGATGCATGAAACCGACGACAGGCAAGTGTTGGCCTTATCTCAGCGCCTCGGCTTGCCGGATTTGCTGTGTCGTATGTTGGCCAAGCGCGGCATAAATGCCGAGCAAGCAAGTTCTTATCTCGAACCGAAATTGCGCGATCTGCTGATCGACCCGTCGTTGCTTGCCGATATGGACAAGGCGGCGGAACGCTTGGCTGATGCGATAGGAAATGAAGAAAAAGTTGCTGTCTTCGGCGATTATGACGTCGATGGGGCGACATCTTCGGCGCTGCTCATTCGCTATTGGCGCGCTTGCGGGCAAGATATGCGTGCCTATATACCGGACCGTCAGAAAGAAGGCTACGGCCCCAATGAGGCGGCATTTCAGACGCTTTATGATGAAGGTTTCAATCTTGTCGTAACGGTTGATTGCGGAACCATGGCGCATGATGTGCTGGCCGCTGCCAAAGCGCGTGGGCAACAAGTTATTGTTGCCGACCATCACCAAACCGGTGGTGGCTTGCCGGAATGTTTCGCGCTGATTAATCCACGCCGCGCCGATGATGATAGCGGCCTTGGGCATTTGGCAGCAGTCGGCGTTACCTTCATGCTGCTGGTCGGTCTCAATCGGTGTTTGCGCCAGCGCGGCTATTTTCAGGGACGCGACGAACCTGATTTGACGCGACTGCTTGATTTGGTGGCACTGGGCACGGTTTGTGATGTGGTGCCGCTTGAAGGGGTCAATCGTGCTTTTGTGAAACAGGGGCTGGCGGTGATGCAGCAAGGCCATAATATCGGCGTGCAAGCGCTTGGCAAAGTGGCGCGCGCCGAAGGCACATGGGGCACGTATCAGCTGGGCTTTCAATTGGGGCCGCGAGTGAATGCCGGTGGTCGTGTCGGGCAGGCAGAGATTGGTACGCGGCTATTATCAACCGAAAGCGCCGAAGAAGCGGCCGGTTTGGCGGCGCGGTTGGATGATTTCAATAGCGAGCGGCGCACTATTGAGGCGGATGTGCAAGACGCCGCAACGCGTAATATCGAAACCATGCTGCAAACTGGAAACGCTTTGCCGCCATTTATCTTGCAAGCGCAAGAAGGCTGGCATCCGGGCGTTATCGGTATTGTCGCCGGACGGATGAAAGATAAATATCATCGTCCGACATTCATTATTGCGCTTGATGAAAACGGTATCGGCAAAGGCTCCGCTCGCTCCATCAGCTCTATTGATATCGGGCAATTGGTTGCCGGTGCGGTGGACCGAAAAATTATTGAGGCCGGTGGCGGTCATGCAATGGCGGCAGGGGTGACGCTGCATCAAGAACAAATTCCTGTATTTGAAAGCTATTTGGCCGAGCAATTGGGCGATATGGCGATAGATGGGCCGCGTTATTTGCGGCTTGATGCGACGCTGACACCGCAAGCGGCGTCGCGTGAATTATGGGAAAGCCTGCAGCAGGTCGGCCCGTTTGGGGCCGGCAATCCGGAGCCACGCGTGGTCTTGCCTGCGGTCAGTATCATAAAGCCATCTGTGGTCGGCGATGGTCATGTGCGTTGTATTTTGGCCGGACAGGGCGGCGGTAGGCTGAAAGCGATGGCTTTTGCGTCAGTGCCGGAAGAGGTAAGGACACTCATCCAAACCACGCGCGGGCCATTGCACATTGCCGGATTTCTGCGCGCGGATGATTGGAATGGGCGCCGCGATGTGCAGTTTATGGTGCATGATGCCGCACCTGCATGATGGCCTTGCGCAGAGGCTTGAAATAGCTGGCGATTAGGGATATA
>CBFIIT010000025.1:0-24811 GCA_965662725.1 Alphaproteobacteria bacterium
CATGGCGACGCGCAATAAGCTGCTTATTCGGGCGGAAGATTTTAACGCCAAGCGAAATAATGCGGCAGGAGGCGGAGAATGAGTATTCCGCTTGTTTTGGGCATTGCCTATGCGGTGCTGGCCGCATTGGTGCTGAACCTCAATTTGCAGACCAAATATCGCCGCGAGATAAAAATCGCCGCCATTCTTATTGTCAGTCTGTTTTATCTGGCCGCTTATCATGGCGCGCAAAACCTGCGCGGTTGGGCGATTGCCGAGGCGCCGCCCAATCCGTTTAAGCTGCATTGGGCCATTGTCGAGGAGCCGGATAAGGCGAAAGGCACGAAGGGCGCGATTTATATTTTGGCGCAAAAGCTGAACAGCCGCCGCATTGCGGTGGGCCAACCGCGGCTTTATCAGCTGCCGTTTACGCCGGAACTGGCCGAGCAAGTGGACGATGCGCTGGAGAAAAAAGAAGACGGGCGCGATTTGGAAGCGCGGCTCAGTTATAAGGCGGCCAATCCGGATGAGGTGGATGACATTCAACAGCGCGATGGCAAAACCGCCAATCCCGATGCGGGCGGCGATGAAGAACGCCTGAAACTCAACTTCCAAGATTTAAACACGACGTCGCTTCCGCCAAAGGGTTGAAGGGCGCGGTCGCTTTAGCGCCCCCCGCCCGCCTTCCACACGCTATAAAGGCTTGGTGAACGCAGTGAACCCTAGCCTGCCTTGCGCCCTTCGGGAGCGAGCAGGCGCGCTTCGTGCGCCTAGCGAGACGGGACTGAGTTATCTCACCAAATTTTCGCTAAGCACGTAACGGCCAACACCGTTAGGTGTTGGCGACCCGCGCTAAAAGCACTTGCCAACTTGTTGGCTTAGTGAGCCTTGCGGTAAAAGGGTTTAGCGGCTTCGCCGCTTTAACCCGCCTTCCGCCAGCGAAGTCGGCCCCAGCGACAGACGCGCAGCGTCTGGAGTCGGCTGGCCGCTTTGGGCGAAAGCCAATAACCTAAATCGAAGTAAATAAAGAAAAATAGAGCGTTTGGAACACCCCTACGAATAAAGTTAATTTTCCTCTTAATAAGAAGAACAAGAGGGGAACTCTGATGTCGCAGAAAACTTTGCGTCGTCCGCCAACGGGCCAGCAGATTGCAAATCACACGATTTTCACGGGTGACAATCTCGACATTATGCGCGGCATGGATGACAACTCAATTGACCTAATTTATCACGCCCCGCCCTTCAACTCCAATCGACGCTATGAGGCTCCAATCGGTTCTGAAGCCGCTGGTGCTGGCTTCAAAGATGCATGGACACTAGACGATACCGATAACGCATGGCTTGGCCTAATAGCTGACCAAAACCCCGCCCTCTACGAGATTATTCGGGCGGTGGGTTTTGTCGGAAGCAAGGGAGACAAAGCATACTTGATTTATATGGCCATGCGTCTGCTCGAGATGCAGCGCATATTAAAACCCTCAGGTTCAATTTATCTTCACTGTGATGATGCAATGAGCCACAGCTTAAAGCTTGTGATGGATGCTATTTTCGGCACTAAGGCTCTACGCAATGAGATTGTGTGGAAAAGGAACTCAGCCCACAACGATTCAAAATCATTCGGGCGAGTGATGGACAAAATATTTTTCTACGGTCACCAAATAAATAAGGACGCGGTAAGAGAACCCTTAAACGAAGAATATGTAAAAAATTTTTACAGGCACAAAGACAAGCGAGGGACTTATCGAGCCGACAATTTAAGTGCCAAAGGGCTGTCTGGCGGCGGCTATGATTATAATTTCCACGGACATAACGGGCCTTGGCGATACCCCGAAAAACGAATGCTGGAATTGGAAAAACAGGACCGAATACATTTTCCTAAAAAGAAATTGGGGGTTCCCGCTTACAAAAGGTATCTGCATGAGAACAAAGGCCAGGTTCCTTCTTGTATTTGGGCAGACATACCTCCCGTTCAAGGGCGCGCAAGGGAAAGAACTGGTTACCCAACACAAAAACCTCTCGCATTATTGAAACGTATTATTGCGGCCTCAAGTAATGAAGGGGACATTGTCCTTGACCCATTTTGTGGCTGCGCTACCGCCTGTATAGCTGCCGAAGATCTGGGTCGGCGTTGGGTTGGGATAGACATCAGCCCCAAAGCTGCCGAATTGGTAAGAACAAGAGCCGAAAGAGAGTTGACCGACTTTTTCAAAGGGACGGGAAAAATTTTTGAGGTTGTCCATCGGGTCGATATCCCTATTCGCTCAAAAGATGCCGTTCGTTCCCGTGACATCAAACACGAACTTTTTGGCAAACAAGAGGGTCAATGCAATGGCTGCGGTGATGCCTTCTCATTCAGAAATTTTGAAGTGGACCATATTGTTCCAACATCCAAAGGCGGCCCTAACGTCGACGAGAACTTGCAATTGCTATGCGGACATTGCAATCGCGTTAAAGGCGACAGGGATATGCCTTACCTTATCGCACGCCTGAAAGCAGACGGGATTATCACAGACGCAAGGAGGCGGTGATGGGTATGGACTTTGGTGGTGCTTGGACAGAAGATAAAGTGTCCACTATTGAAAATTATGCAAAGATGCTTATCCGTGCGCTTGGGAAAAAATTTGATGTACATTACATTGATGGATTTGCTGGTGATGGTATTGGAGCAAGCCCTTCATTGGGAGCTTCAGAAGACCAGCTACCCATCATTCAATCAACAGAAACGATAATTGAGAGTGCAGCGTCCCGCATAAGCAATTTGCCGTTCACAACCATGAACTTTATCGAGAGAGATGAAAAAAATATTGTAGGACTTCAAAAACTAGTTTCTCAGAAGGAATTGAAAAGCGCACGTGTTCACCATGGTGACGCGAATACAAAAACGCTTGATATACTGGCGCAATTTGGTGATAGCGATAGAGCTCTCGTATTTTTTGATCCATTTGGCCTAGAGTTAAAGTGGGGTACCCTTGAAGCGATTGCCAAACAGCCGGTCTATTGTGATATTTTTTATTTGCTTCCCATTTACAGAGTAAACACGTCAATCAAAAATGCTGACCGGTCAATTTTACCTCATATGCGCAATTCCCTCGAGATTTGTCTCGGCATGGAAGAATCCGAAATAATCAAGCAAGTCTTCTCTATCGAGACTGAAAAGGATCTCTTTGGCGATTCGGAAAGTGTAAGAAGAAATGAAAAAGCCGTTGAAAGATTGTTCATCAATAGATTGAGGCAGATTTTTTGCTACGTAAATGAGCCGCCCCTCAAGCTGGTGAATTCGCGCAATGGACACCTTTTTTCATTGATACTCTGCAGCAACAATCCTTCAAAGCCTGCTCAAAGCTTGATTGAAAGGTTTGCCAAAGCTGCTATGAAGGGACGATGACCTCAAAATCAGACATTGAATGGACCGAAATGACATGGAATCCCGTGGCAGGGTGTTCTGTTCTGTCAGATGGTTGCACCAATTGCTATGCCATGCGCATGGCGGCGCGTCTGGATGCTATGGGCATGGAAAAATATAAGGGGCTGACCCGCAAGACCGGTGGACGACACAAATGGACGGGTAAAGTTCGCATCGACCCTAAGTCTCTCTCAGCACCAGCAAAAGTAAAGAAACCGTCACTAATTTTTGTAAATAGCATGTCTGACCTGTTCCACGAGGGCGTTCCCTTGGGCTATATAAAAGATGTCTTCAAAGTGATGAACGAAACGCCTCAGCACACTTACCAAGTTCTCACCAAACGTTCCGAGCGTCTCGAAGAAATTTCATCAGAACTAACTTGGACCGATAATATTTGGATGGGTGTAAGCGTAGAAGACCAAGCAACTAAATTTCGCATTAATCATCTTCGTAATACCGATGCCAAAGTAAAGTTTCTTAGCTTGGAACCCCTGCTTGGGCCTTTGGGACGAATAAATCTCAAGAAAATTCATTGGGTAATTGCTGGCGGCGAGAGCGGCCCCGGCGCAAGGCCAATGTCGGAGGGTTGGGTTAGAAATCTCCGTGACCAGTGCGCGAATAAAGGTGTCGCTTTTCATTTCAAACAATGGGGTGGTGTCCAAAAGAAAAAAAATGGACGCGAATTAGACGGTCGAACGCATGACGACGACCCGCGCAATTTCGGACAAGCAGCCGAATAACAAAAGGGCGGCACCCGCGGGTACCGCCCTAAATTTTCAGAAACAACCGCCCCTTTATTCGAGGTTCAGCATGCCGGTTTTTTCACCGGCTTCTTTCTTGGCGGCTTCTTGCGCCTCATAGTCTTGCCAGCTGCGCGCAATGATGAAGGCATAAATATCTTCAACGTCTTTCTCGCTCAGGCGGTCGGCAAAGCTCGACATGCCACGGTCAACCAGCACGCCTTCCAGCACAATTTCCTTAAACATGCGGTGCGTTTGCTCGCTCATTTTCCGCAAGTCAGGCACGGCCGCGCCACCAATAACCGCAATGCCGTGACAGAAGGTGCAAACCTCATGATACAGCTCCATGCCATGGTCAATCGCTTCCGCTTTCAACTCAATGGCCGGCGGTTCAGGAATTTCGCGCGCCCAATGCTCGGGCTGCTCGATAGAGCCGCCGCCGTTCAGCTTGAACACCAGCAGGCGACCGAAATTGCCCCATTTATTGGAGGCCGGCATGGCCGAGCCGTCTGTCAGGCCACCCGCGCCACCGGAACCGACCTGAATGGCGACATATTGCTCGCCATCAATCGCATAGGTGATGGGCGGCGCAATGGTGGATGTATAGGTGTTGACCTTCCACACTTCCTCGCCGGTTGTCGCATCATAAGCGACAAAAAAGCCGTCGCCATTGCCTTGGAAAACCAGACCCGCTTCGGTTGACAGCGTGCCGCCATTCCAGTGCATGGAATGCTCGCGCATCCAATGGGTTTTGCCGGTCAGCGGATCAAAGGCGGTGATATAGCCTTTATTCGGCGGAAAGTCCGGATGCTCGCCCAAAAGCGGCAATAAACGACCGAACTCAATGCCGGTGTTCCAACCGCCTTCAACATATTTGTAGCGGCCGGTGGCTTTAAAGTCGTGGTCGACATCAAATACCAACGGGCTTTCCATTGCCGGAATGTAAACCAGTCCGGTATTCGGGTTAAAGCTCATGGACTGCCAGTTATGACCACCAAGCGGGCCGGGCAAAATCCACTGCGACTTGCCGCTTTCGGCAAAATTGCGCGAGTCATTTTCCACCGGACGACCGGTATCCATATCAATATGGCTGGCCCAGTTAACCGTCACATACGGGTTCGCACGCAGCAGCTCGCCGGTTTCGCGGTCCAGCACATAGAAGAAACCGTTTTTCGGCGCTTGCATAATCACTTTGCGCTCAACGCCATCGATTTCAATATCGGCCAGCATCATGTCCTGCACGGCTGTGTAGTCCCATGTATCGCCCGGCGTGGTTTGGTAGTGCCATTTCTTGCGGCCGGTATTCGGGTCCAGCGCCACAATAGAAGACAAGAACAGATTATCGCCGCCACCCGGAGAGCGGATGGTGCGTGTCCATGGGCTGCCATTGCCGACGCCCAAATAAACCGTATCGGTGTCAGGGTCATAAACAATGGAATTCCAGACAGTGCCGCCACCGCCGATTTTCCACCATTCGCCGCCCTTCCAAGTCGGCGCCGCTTCGGCCATTTCCGGATGCTCGAACGGCTTGTTCGGGTCGCCCGGTACGGTGTAGAAGCGCCAATCTTGCTCGCCGGTTTTGGCGTCATAAGCGGTTACATAACCGCGCACGCCATATTCGCCGCCGCCATTACCGATAAAGACGCGGCCATTGGCAACGCGCGGGGCACCGGTGATGGTGTAAGATTTTGAGCGGTCGGTAATTGTGTCAATACGCCAAATTTCTTCGCCGGTTTCGGCATTTAGCGAAATCAGGAAGCCGTCAAGGCTGGCCACATAAACCGCGCCGTCATAAACCGCGACGCCGCGATTAACAACATCGCAGCAGGCTTTGCGCGCCCAGTCGCCCGGCACTTCCGGATCATAAGACCAAATCTCTTCGCCGGTTTTCGCGTCAACTGCATGCACAACGCTCCAAGAACCGGTCATGTAGAGAATACCGTCGACAACAATCGGCGAGGCTTCCAGCCCGCGCGTTGTGTACATGTCTACGGAAAAAGCTAATTCGAGATCTTTAATGGTTTTCTTGTTTACTTGTGTCAGCGGCGAATGGCGTTGCTCGCCATAATCGCGCCCATAAGCAAGCCAATTACCCGGCTCGCTATCCGCATTGATAATGCGGTCAGTATCAATTTTACCAATCGTGGCGCTTGGCTGTGCGTTGCCGCCTGAGCGCCCTTCTGATGTTCCCTCGCCCGACTGATTGATTGTTGCGGCGATCATGCCCAATGCAATCAGACCCAGCGCGACGACGTTTACGATGGTGCCTTGCTTTTGATCCAATGTTGGATGTGCCATGGCATCGTCCTCCCTCAAGTTTGAGCTATAATTAAATGAAAATTTTTCGACAGAAACAAGTGCCAAGCGATAAAAATAAAAAAAATCATCTGCGGCAAAATTCCCCCCTTGCAGGGATGATTTTTCTCTCTCATAGTTTTGGTAAAGGGAGACATGAAAATGATCGGTAAATCTAACGAACCTCATATCACCATTATTGGCAGCGGCGTGGGCGGCATGTGTATGGCCATGCAATTACTGATTAACGGACGCACCAATTTTACCATTTTGGAAAAAGCCGATGATATTGGCGGCACGTGGCGCGATAATGAATATCCGGGCTGTGCCTGCGATGTGCCCTCGCATTTTTACTCTTTTTCTTTTGAGACACGCGGAAACTGGTCGCGGGTCTATCCACCGCGCCCAGAAATTTATGCTTATCTGGATGAGCTGGCCGAGAAATATCGCCTGCGCTCAAAAACCCGTTTCAATTCGGAATTGAAATCAGCCAGCTTTGACGAGAAAACGCAAAAATGGCATTTGGAAACAACCAATGGCGACAAGCTGACCACCGATATTGTGGTGACCGGTTTGGGCCAATTGAACCGTCCGAAAGTGCCTGAATTCAAAGGTGCAGACGATTTCGGTGGGGCGCTTTTCCATTCCGCGCAATGGCAACATGATGCGCCGATTGCCGGTAAAAAAGTTGCAGTTATCGGCAATGGCCCCTCGGCCGCCCAATTTATCCCTGAAGTCGCAAAAGAGGCCGCCCATTTGACCGTATTCCAACGCTCGCCCTGCCATGTGGTGCCGCGCAATGATAAGGAATATGGCGCGGTGTCAAAATTCCTGTTCAGCTTTCCCGGCTTTCGCAAATTTTATCGCGGCCTTCTTTATTGGGCGATTGAGAAAAACTTCACTGTTTTCAATGAAGTCAAAAACGCTCGCTTTCTCATCAAACTGTTCAACCTGCCCGGCGATTTGACCAAAATCATCGATGATCATTTTGACGAACAAGTCAAAGACCCTGAAATGCGGAAAATTTTGAAGCCCGATTATGCGGTCGGCTGCAAACGGGTGGTGATTTCAGATGATTATTATCCGGCCCTGCTGCGCGACAATGTAACCGTCGAAACCAATGGCATTAAAAAGTTTACCAAGAACGGTATTGAAACCGCCAATGGTGAGAAACATGAATTCGATACGATTGTTTACGGCACCGGTTTTGCTTCAACCGATTTTCTGGCCCCACTGGATGTGAAAGGCACAAATGGCGTTGATTTGAATAGCGCCTGGAAAGATGGTGCGGAAGCCTATCTCGGCATCACCATGCCCAATTTCCCGAATTTCTTCATGCTGTATGGCCCGAATACCAATCTCGGTCACAACTCAATCATCTTCATGATTGAGTGCCAGGTAAATTATATTATGAGCTGTCTGGACAAGCTGGATGAACAAAATGCCGCCAGCATGGATTTAAAACCGGCGAAAATGGCTGAATATGCGGATTTTTTGAAAGCCCGCATGGAAACTTCGGTTTTCGTTCAGGAATGCGATAGCTGGTATAAAAATGACAGCGGCAAAGTGACCAATAACTGGCCTGAGTTTACTTATGTATATCAAGAGGCGACCCAGTCGGCAGAAAGCGATGCCTATCAGTTTGCCGGCACCAATAAACTTGCTGCTGAATAGAGAAGACATATGAAAACCAGTTTGATTGCCGCGGTTATGATGATGACCGCCCTGCCCGCCTATGCCCAAATGGCGGCGCATGACGTCACCGCCCGCCTTGGCATTGGCGAGCGTCCCGGCGTAATGTTTGCCATGCTGCATAATAAAGGAGCGGCGACCTCGGTTATTGGCGCGCAAAGCCCATCATTTGAACGTATTGAGCTGCACACACATCAGCATGGCGATAATGGCATGATGCGCATGGTCAAAGTCGACAGATTTGATATTGCTGCCAATGGCATGTTGAAACTACAACCGGGCGGTGACCATCTCATGCTGTTCGGCTATCGCGGCGAGACCGGTGACGAGGTTACCGTGACGCTGCGATTTGCCGATGGCAATACGCTGGATTTATCTGCCAAGACGAAAGCACGGCAGAAAAACTCGCATAAAATGAAAATGGACAAAACATCAGGACATTCCGGCCATCACGGCCATTAGCTGTTTGCTTCCTCCAGCAAGTCCAAATGCTCGGCTTTCAATAATACGCGCTCGCGCAAATTGGGATCGGTCAGGGCAAATTCCAACCGTTCGCGAAATGCCGAAGTGAATGATTGGAACATCGCCAAGGACAATGACTCGCGCCCATCGATTGGCCGCGTATCGCCGCTGAAATCATCAAACAGCATATAATCTGCGACTTCCAAATTCTCATAATCCGTACTTAACAAATCACCCGGTATCGCGACCAAACCGGTGATTGAAACCACCTCATCGCCGGTAACCGTGCCGATAACTGATATGGCGGAGGCGGCGGTTTGCGTCACGGTTTCAACTTTTATGCGCGGCAGCCAGCCCAATAATTCATGTAAATTGGCGGCAATGGCAATCGCCTCGGCGCGCGTTAACCGGTCAACCGCGGCCATTCGGGCCTTTTTTTGCACCTCAATAAAGCGTGAACGTTCCCAAATATCGGCCAGCTCGCCTTTAAGATGATGTTTTAACTTAGGAATATCCATTTATACGCACTCCATGAGGATGATTTTAACCGCAAAACCGCCACTTCGGCAGGAAAAACGCATTTTTTTTTATTTTTTTCTGGCCGCGGCAATCTGACGCTCTAATATCAATACTGTTTAAACATGGGAGTACGAGTATGAATATCGTAAAGCGTATGAAAGTTGCTGCTGCAGCTGCAACTCTTACAGGTCTTCCGTCGCTAGCAATGGCGGCTGATGCCAATCTTCAGCCTGACGATTTTGTCGGCATTTCTTTCTGGTTGATTTCAATGGCCTTAGTGGCTTCAACCGTTTTCTTCTTTATCGAACGCGACCGCGTTGCCTCGAAATGGAAAACCTCTCTGACGGTTTCCGGCTTGGTGACTTTGGTTGCCGCCGTGCACTATTTCTATATGCGCGATGTATGGGTAGCGACCGGTGAAACACCGACTGTTTACCGTTACATTGACTGGCTGATTACAGTGCCGCTGCTGATGGTGGAATTCTTCCTCATCTTGTCAGCCATCACTGCTGTTCCGGCCCGCGTGTTCTGGAAATTGCTGGTTGGTACAACTCTGATGCTGATTTTCGGTTATCTGGGCGAAGCAGGTTACATGAATGTAACTGCCGGTTTCGTTCTCGGTACCGCAGCTTGGATTTACGTTCTGTATGAAATCTTCAAAGGCGAAGCAGGCCAGCTCAATGCTGAAAATGCCAGCCCCGCCGTGCAATCTGCCTTTAGCCTGATGCGTTACATTGTGACCTTCGGTTGGGCAATTTATCCGCTCGGCTATTTGATGGGTTACATGATGGGCAGCGTCGATGCAGACACGCTGAACATTATCTACAACCTGGCTGATGTGCTTAACAAGATCGCATTCGGTCTGATTATTTGGCACGTTGCTGTTACGGAAAGCGAAGCATAAGCTTTACTTACCTATCTTCTGGGGCCGGTGCTCACGCGCCGGCCCTTTTTTATTGGCAGAACGCCCATTGCCCCCTAGAGTTTTATCTGACGTGAATGACAGCTTAAGAGGGAAAGCCAATGTCAAACCAACTGATTGCCAAATGGCACGCCTATATGGAAAACCCAAGCGAAGAAGCGCTGAGCGCAATGCTGCATGAGGATGTGACCTTTATCTCACCGGTCGTCTTCACCCCACAACAGGGCAAAGCCAAAACCATGCAATATTTACTTTCGGCCGGCACTGTCTTCACCGATACGCAATTCAAATATGTCAATGAAACCGAGGCCGGCAATCGGATGATTTTGGAATTTGAATGTCAAATGGACGGTAAATATGTCAATGGCGTCGATATTATTGATTTCGATGATGACGGGCTGATCACCCAATTCAAAGTAATGGTGCGCCCACTGCAAGCCGTGAATATGCTTTGGCAACAAATGGGCGAACAGCTCGAAAAGGTCTCGGCCTAACGCGCCACAGATATAAATCGCTTGCCGTTCGGCGCCTCTATGGCGATAAAACAGCCATAGGAGAGTTTCATGGCCAATGCCCTCATCGAAGCGCAAAACATCAGTGTTCGCCGCCATGGCGGGCTGGTGCTCGACAATGTTTCCCTGACCCTTGGTGAAAAAGATTTCATCACTCTTATCGGCCCGAACGGCGCCGGCAAATCAGTGCTGTTGCGGCATTTATTGAAACTGGAAACCGCCGATAGTGGCACGGTGCGCCATCGCGACGGCTTGAAAATCGGCTATGTGCCGGAACGCTTTCAAATCGACCCGACCCTGCCGATGCAAGTCAGTCGATTTCTGACGCTCAACAATCAGTTGGATAAGCAAAACACCGCCGCATTGGCTGATGAGACCGGGTGCAGCGATTTGCTCGAAAAGCCCTTGGCCAATCTTTCGGGTGGTGAACTGCAGCGCGTCTTGCTGGCCCGCGCCTTGAGCAATAATCCGCAAGTTTTGATATTGGACGAACCGGCGCAAAATCTCGATGTTGCCGGCCAGTTAAACTTCTACAAGCTGATTGAAGAAATTTATGAAAAGCGCAATTTATCGGTGCTGATGGTCAGTCATGATTTGCATATGGTGATGAATTCAACCCGCCAAGTGGTCTGCCTGTATCACCATATTTGCTGCTCCGGTGCGCCGGAAAGCGTCGCTCGTGACCCTGAATTCATCCAAATGTTCGGGCAAGATATGGCGCAAATGATGGCGGTTTATCAACATAGCCACGCGCATGACCACACGCATGACCATGACCACACACATATGCATGAGATGAAACCATGATGACCTCCATGCTTATCACGGCGATAGCCTTGGCATTGCTGGCCGGCCCATTAGGCTGTTTTGTCGTTTGGCGACGCATGGCCTATTTCGGTGACGGCCTCGCCCATTCGGCTTTGCTTGGGGTCGCTGTCGGTATGATTGTCGGTATGAGCAACCAGCTTGGCATGATGCTGGTCGCCATCAGTTTCGCCATATCGCTGCTTTGGCTTCGCACACAACGTTTGCTGGCAACCGATACGCTGCTCGGCATTTTAGCGCATGCCGCCTTATCGCTGGGCGTGGTCGCCATGGCATTGCTGGGCATTGAAGATGCTGAACTGCACGATTATCTGCTCGGCAGTCTCGATAATGTGACGCCCGATATGTTGGTTTATGTGGTGCTGGGCTGTGGCCTGTCACTGGGCCTTTTAATGCGCCTATGGCCCGGCCTGCTGCTGATGACATCGAGTGAAGAGCTGGCCCATGCTGAGGGCGTACCGACGCGCAATTATGAATTTATTTTGATGCTGTTGCTTAGCGTTATTGTCGCTGCCGCAGTGCAAATTGTCGGCATTTTGCTGATTACATCGCTACTGATTATTCCCGCATCAACCGCGCGTCTGGTAGCCACATCGCCCGAACGCATGGCGATTGGCGGCAGCTTGCTGGCGGCGATATGTATGTTGGGCGGTCTGCCTTTGGCAAGCTCTCTTGCCCTGCCTTTAGGCCCAAGCATTGTCACCCTATCGGTCGCTTTGTTTATCTTGGTGTTGACCGGCCGACAATTAGCCGACCGGTTCAAAACTTCTAATTAACCCAGATTGGCGATGAGTAAGCACGCTCTTGAAGGGTCGCGTCCAAGCCCGGACGCGGCGGCACACCAGCGCGCAACGCATCCCATGTTGACCAACGGCAGCTTGGATTTTCCAACACA
This sequence comes from Alphaproteobacteria bacterium, assembly GCA_965662725.1. Taxonomy (GTDB): domain Bacteria; phylum Pseudomonadota; class Alphaproteobacteria; order RS24; family RS24; genus UBA8337. The sequence continues at coordinate 12,245 of CBFIIT010000025.1, forward strand.
CGGACGTAATAAAACGCCTGCTGATCCTTTTCATATTCAGGGTCCGACCAAACCGTCTTCAACTCAGTGGCCGATGTATCAGCAGATACATCGCAGGTCTTCAAATCAACCTTGGCGTTATTATCGGGGCAACGATAATCGCGGCCTGGTTTTTTGCCACCGGCACAAGCGACATCAAAAACCTTCTCAGCCGATTTACCGTTCGCCTTCAGCCAACCTTTGACAATTTGCACCCGCTGTAGGCCGAAGGATTTGGCATCGCGCATCGCCCATACCAAAAACTCAGGCGACCTACTGCCTTTCACGGTCAAATCACCGCCCATGGAGACACCCTGCTTATAAGCGCGTTTTACCATATCGGTTTTGTTTTCAATATTGCGGCTGAAATCGGCGGAGGCAAAAAACCGCAACTTAATGCGCGGGCCGGAAGTGGCATAAGTTTCCTTGCGGCGCATCGCGTCAAAAATATCTTCGCGGGTGTTTTCATCAGCCCATACGGCGGCCAGTCCTGAGGCACCCCATGTATGGAAATTATTGATATTATATTTGCCGCCCTCTTCATTCGGCTTTTTCAAAGGCACGGAGCCGCGCAATTCAGGATTGGAATCGACCAAACCGATTTTCGACCAATAATTATGCTCGTCAAAAGCACCGGCCCCGACATGCGTGTCAGAGGCCCCAATCATACCGAATTTATAAGGATTACCTTTGCCTTGAGCGGCCATTTCCAAACCGCGCAAATAGGCTTGCCGGACATAAGAACCATCAGGCTTGCTTTCCGTCCAATTACCGATACGGAACGGCATGGTTTCAAAATCGGCAAATTCATCATTCGGCGATAATAGCGGATGGGTTTCGCTATCACCCTTTACTTGCGTCATTTCGACAATCGGCTCATTGCGCATACGGGTTTCGGCATATTCCATATCCATAGGACTGCCATCCCATTTTTTGGTCATAAACATCAGCCCGTTAGAACCATTGGAATTATGCGGCACGGCAATGCTATCCACGCCATTGTCGCGCAAGCCATCCATCCATGCCCAAAGGTCTTCCGGATTGGGCGACATGATGCGACTGAACGGCAAGCTGGGCGCCTTATCGCCACGGAAAAACACATTGCGGTGCAAGTTTTGGTTTTCCGGACCGGAGGTATATTCATATCCAATGAGGGTCGAGAATTTGCCCGGTTCATTATGCCGATTGGTGGTTTCAATAATCTCGGCCCAAGCTGATTTCATCACGCTCTCATCGACCAAATCGTCTTTCTTGTCGCTTTTATTGAGATAGGGGAAAAGTTTTTGAAACGCCAAAATACGATCTTGTTGGGTTTTCGCCTTCCGCATTTCCAGTGAAATCGGATGCTTTGAAACTTTCAATTTCGGATTATGCATCGCCGGTAACATTCCGAGATAAATCGCATGGTCCGTGACCGATTGAAAATCCAACGGATCGGTCAGCGTCATATCAAAACCGGCCGGATGTTTAATGGTTTCGCCTTTTGCATAACGATATGCATCATCAGGTGTATTTCGATTGCCGAAAATATAGCTGTCAAAAGACAAAAGTGTATGCAAATGCGTCTCGCCGAATAAAACTTTACGATTTTCAGGCTTGTCAGCTGCAAAACCAACAGAAATTGATAGAGAAAAAGCGGCCAAAATCGCCGCAAAACCGGTATTTTTCATTAGACCCTCCCAAGGTGCGACAATAGTAACGGTTTTTTAACCATCCGAAAGCTATTTTAAACCGTAGCAAGAACGATATGTACGTTGTCCTCCCGACGAACATGTGCTCTTCGCCCCCAACGTCCCTCCCACGTTGGGGGCATTTTTTTATTTAAGCAAAAGACATCAAATTATAAGCAATCTGTGCAGCAGTGAAATCACTGGCCGGTTGCCCGTCAATCGGCGCCAACTCAACAATATCAATGCCAACACAGCGTCGCCCTTGAAGTGCGCTTTCCACCAAATCCAACGCTTGATAAAAACCCAAACCGCCCGGCACCGGCGTTCCGGTCGCCGGCATGATAGACGGGTCGAGACCATCCAAATCGAAAGTTACATAAATATTTTGCGGAAACTCATCCGGCAGCATCACGGTTGAAATATTGCCGCGCACCAAATCACCGCCATCATGGGTAATCACCCCATGCGCGCGCCGCGCCGCTTCTTCTTCTTCGGCCAAAGCGCGCACCCCGAAAGAGGCCATCGGCAAACCCTCTTGCGCCAATAAATACATGACGCTGGCATGCGAATATTTGTGCCCCTGATAAGCATTTCGAAAATCGGCATGCGCATCAATATGCACCAAACCAATCGGCCCGACAGTTTCTGTCAGCGCATCCACAACCCCCATCACCGCGCCATAGCTGACGGAATGCTCGCCGCCCAAAGTCACCGGAATATGCCCGCGCCCGGCAATCTCGCCGGTCAAGCACCGCAAATCAGCCATGACGGTTTCAATGTCTCGCGCGCAATCAATATGCGGATGAGTATAAATGCCGTCAGCGCAAGGCACTTTGCCATTGGTCAATCGCTCAAGCTGGTGACTGGCGGCAATAATCGCCTTCGGCCCATTTGCTGCGCCGGTGCCGTAAGAGACAGTCGCCTCCAATCCGCAAGGCACGACTTCAAACCGAGCTGTCTCCACGCGGTTTTCGGTGGCGGTTAACTCCTCGCCCAAAAACTGGTTATGTTTGGCACTTCCGCTCACGACAGACGCCCTTCAAAATCATCATAATCGAATTGCTTTACCAATCGCAGCGCATCGGTTTCGCTATTCCAAATGGCCAGCGCCGGCAAGCGCGCGCCGTTAAAAGTCGTCGTCTTCACCATAGTGTAATGCGCCTGATCAAGAAACGCGATGCGCTGTCCGCATTGCGGCACAGTCTCGAATTTATAACTGCCGATAACATCGCCCGACAAGCAACTGGCCCCGCCAAGGCGGACATCAATATCACCCGCCTCACCCAGCATGGCCGGACGATAAGGCGCTTCGATAACATCCGGCATATGGCAGGTCGGCGAAATATCGGTAATGCCGACCGGGCCGTTATTCTCGGTCACGTCCAGCACTTCACCGACCAAAATCGCCGCATCAAAGCCAATGGCCGTGCCCGGCTCAATATAGGTCTGCACGCCAAGGCTTTGGCGCAAATCCTTCAGCAATTCAATCAATCCGGCGCGGTCATAATCATTGCGGGTGACCAAATGTCCACCGCCCAAATTAAGCCATTGATAACGCCCCTTATGCGCTTCCAAAAACGGCCGCACCGCTTCCACCGTGCGCTGCAAAGGCTGCAAACCCTGTTCGCATAAATTATGCATATGCAGACCGGAAATGCCGTCCGGCAATTCATCCAATTGTGAGATTGGATGGCCAAGCCGCGAACCGGCCGCGCATGGGTCATAAAGCGCAATCTCGGCCTCAGAATGTTCGGGATTGATACGCAGCGCGAAATCTGCCCCGGCGGCTTTGGCTTGCGCAGCAAAGCGGTCAATCTGGGCGCTGCTGTTAAAGACAATATGGTCAGACAAGGCGGCAATTTCGTCGAATTCGGACGGCTTGAAAGCCGGCGCGTAAGTCGCCAATTCACCGCTAAAGCGTTTGCGCGCCAGCCGCGCTTCCCACAAGCCGGAGGCGCAAGTGCCGGATAAATGTTCGCCAATCATCGGTGCCAAAGACCACATGGAGAAGGCTTTCAAGGCCAATAAGATTTTGGTATCGGCGCCCTCAGATACGGCGCGCAAAATTTCCAAATTTTCACGAAACTGCACTTCGTCAATAACGAAGCAAGGCGATGGCACGCGGCTCAAATCAAACTCGGCAAAGCGGCCGGGACCGGAAGATTGCGTACGTAACATCAGTCAAACTCCGGGGCTTTAGGCAGGTCAATATGCTGCCAGGACAAACCATGTTGATTTAACATGTGCATAAACGGGTCGGGGTCGAGCTGTTCGAGGTTGAAAACGCCCGGCTGCATCCATGTGCCGTCGAGCATTAACGCCGCGCCAATCATTGCCGGCACACCGGTCGTATAGCTGACCGCCTGACTGCCCACTTCCGCAAAACACGCTTCATGGTCGCAAATATTATACAAATAAACCGTGCGCGGCTTGCCCTCATGTGTGCCGCTGACAATATTGCCGATACAGGTTTTGCCAATTGTGGTCTTCCCCAAATCACCCGGATTGGGCAGCACGGCTTTTAAAAATTGCAGTGGAATAATCTCGCGCCCTTCATACATCACCGGCTCAATGGCGGTCATGCCGACATTTTGCAAGACGTCCAAATGCGTCAGATAAGCGTCGCCGAAAGTCATCCAAAAACGCGCCCGTTGAAGCTTCGGATAATGCTTAGACAAGCTCTCCAATTCCTCATGATACATGAGATACATATTGCGCGGGCCGACCTCGGGAAAATCAAAACTTTGTTTATGCGACAGGGCCGGCGTCTCAACCCATTGGCCGTTCTGCCAATGCCGCGCCGGCGCGGTGACTTCGCGAATATTAATCTCCGGATTGAAATTCGTCGCGAAAGCCTGCCCATGATCGCCACCATTGCAATCGAGAATATCCAGCGTTTGCATATCCGACACCAGATGCTTTTGAATATAGGCGGTAAAGACGTTTGTAACGCCGGGGTCGAAGCCGGAACCAAGCAATGCCATCAGCCCTTTTTCGGCAAACCGCTCTTGATAGGCCCATTGCCAATGATATTCGAACTTGGCCTCATCGCGCGGCTCATAATTGGCGGTGTCGAGATAATGCACACCGGTCGCAAGGCAGGCATCCATAATCGCCAAATCTTGATAGGGCAGTGCCAGATTAACCACTAATTGCGGCTTGATTTTTTCGATCAGCGCAATCGTATCGGCAACATTATCGGCATCCAATTCGGCAATCGCAATATCACGTCCCGTGCGTTGCTTCACCGATTGCTGAATATCCGCACACGAACGCAAACGGCGGCTGGCCAGCGTGATATCGGAAAAAACCTCCGACAACATGGCCATTTTATGCACCGCTACCGAACCTACGCCACCGGCTCCGATTATCAGAACAGTCGCCAAGACACCCTCCGCGCTTAAATTTTTTAGGTGAACTCGCCCGTCTCTTCCGGCTGTTTTTGGCGAGTGGTTCAGCGTCATTAGACCCTTTCAAAGAAGCTGTAAAGCGATATATTGCAGCGCAGGAATCAGTCAAAAATGCTGCATGACACGCTCTGACCCACAGTTGCCGCCCTGCTATGTTTACATGCTGCAAAGCTGTGATGACGGGCCGGCGAAATCTTATGTTGGCTGGACCACTGATTTGGAAAAACGCCTGACCGCGCACAATAATGGAAGCGGGGCCAAGGCAACGCGCGGCCGCCAATGGCGACTGGTGCATAGCGAAGTGTATAAAACCCGTAGCGAAGCCATGTCGCGGGAATATGAGTTGAAGAATAATCGTCCGGAGCGGAGACGCATATTGGGCGAAAAGGGATAAGACAATGAGTAGCTACACGCAAATGATGGAAGCTTTTCTGGCTTCCGGCCCACAAAATTACACAGCCAATTTACCGGAGACTTGGAAGCAAGGGCGTACCGCCTTTGGTGGCATCACTTCAGGCTTATTATTGGCTGCCATATTAAACGACCATGATGATTTGCCGCCTTTACGCACCATGCAGATTAATTTTATCGGCCCTGCCGTGGACGAATTGACGGTGACCAGCAAGGTTTTGCGTAAAGGCAAAAACAATGTGACGTTTGGCGCTGAGCTGAATAGCGAGGCCGGAGCCGGAACGCATGGCTATTTCACTTTTGGCGTCGAGCGCGAGCTGGATATGGTGATGGATTATCCGTTTAAAGATATTCCCAAGCGCCCTGAGGAAATTGAGCCTTATGAATTGAGCGATGCCGCGCCCAATTTTCTGGTTAATTTCGACCGCCGCTGGGTATCCGGCCCGACTTTTTTCGAACAATCCGACGACCCCGACATGCTGATTTGGACGCGGCTGACCGACCCTGAAAGCTGGGATAAGGGACTGCTGCCATTGGTTGTTTTGGCTGATACGCCGCCGGCTGCTTTCGGCACGATTAGCGGCGTGCGGGCGCTATCTTCAATGAATTGGAATATTAATTTCCTGACCGATGATTTCAGCACTGAAAATGGCTGGTGGCTGATGCGCTCTGCCACACGCTTTATCCGTGACGGATATTCATCGCAACTCATTCAAGTATGGAACAGCGAAGGCCGCCGGGTCATGGACGCCATGCAGCACATCGCCATCTTCCAATAGGAAAAGAAAAAGTGTTGCGGCTTACAGCCCCAACACGAATTTCGACATAATGCCTTTTTGCACTTCAGTGGTGCCACCGAAAATAGTCGAGGCACGATTAAACAGCATTGAATGGGTCAAATGCGGTGCTTTGGCACGGAAATTCGGCTCATTATCGCCGACTTTCGGGTCGAAATCAGCCGAGAACAGAACGGTTGAATCTGCGGCCAGCATATCATAGGCCAAATCGCCCATATCCTGCTGCAATTCAGTGCCCAATGTTTTCATCGGCAGCGGCAAAATAAGGCCGTCGCCGGAGCTTTCTTCAGCAAACAAAGCGCGGTTTTCCAGCATTTGCAGGGACTCATAGCGCACTGACAATTCAGCATGACGACGCCCAAACGCCGCCGACTGATAGCTTTCACCGGCTGTTTCTGACAGATAATCATGCACGGTTTTCAAATTCGCCAAGCCATTGACGATAATATCCGTACCGGCAATACCTGCCCGCTCATTCCCCAGCAGGAATTTTGCATAGGTCCAGCCTTCATTTTCATTACCGACCAAATTGCTTACCGGCACGCGCACATCGGTGAAGTAAACTTCGTTCAAGTGATGGTCGCCATCAATTGAGTAAATCGGTTTCACTTCAATGCCCGGTGATTTCATATCGATAAGCAGGAAGGAAATACCCTGTTGCGGCTTGCCTTCCGTGCTGGTGCGCACGAGGCAGAAAATCCAGTCGGCAATATGCGCCTGTGTGGTCCAAATTTTTTGGCCGTTAACCACATAATCATCGCCATCGCGAACCGCTGCGGTGCGCAAAGAGGCAAGGTCGGAACCTGAACCCGGCTCAGAATAGCCTTGGCACCAGAAACGTGAACCATCGAGAATATGCGGCAAATGTTCGGCTTTTTGTTCATCCGTACCAAACGTACAAATCACCGGCCCGACCATGGTGACACCGAAAGGTGACTGGCCCGGCGCACTGAAACGCGCCGCTTCGGACTGAAAAATAGCTTTCTGCGCGTCATTCCAACCGGTACCGCCATGCTCTTCCGGCCAACCGATAGCGCCCCAGCCATTGCTGTTCAGTGTCGCCTGCCATTCGGCCATTTCATCGCGCGTCATATTGATGATGCTGCCGCCGCGAAACGGGTGGTCTTCCGGCAAGACTTGCTCAAACCAACTGCGAATTTCTTGTTGGAATGCTTGCTCTTCAGCTGAAAGTTTCAAATCCATGTCTATCTCCTACTCGGTTAAACAGCAGATGGGCAGCTGTGCGCGGCCATCGGCTTTAAACCGAGACGCTCGAAAAGTTCATTATCTTTATCAATATGCGGATTGGCTGTTGTCAGCAGCGCTTCACCGACAAAAATTGAATTGGCACCGGCCAAAAAGCACAGCGCTTGCGTTTCATCCGACATCCATTCGCGGCCGGCTGAGAGGCGCACTACAGATTTCGGCATCATGATACGCGCCACAGCGATACACCGAACAAAGTCAATCGGGTCGACCGCTTCATTATCACCCATCGGTGTGCCACTAATCGGTATCAGCATATTAATCGGCACGGATTGCGGTTGCGGATTGAGATTGGCCAGCGTCATCAGCATGGAAGCGCGGTCGCCAACCTCTTCGCCCATGCCCAAAATCCCTCCGGCACAAACATTAATACCGGCCTCTTGCACATGGCCAATGGTTTCAATCCGGTCTTCAAATGTGCGCGTGGTGATAATCTCGCCGTAAAATTCTTCCGACGTATCAATATTGTGATTGTAATAATCAAGTCCGGCTTCTTTTAATTGCGCGGCTTGATCCGGCGTCAGCATGCCCAGCGTCATACAGGTTTCCATACCCATATCGCGGACGCCTTTTATCATCTCGCAAACCGCATCCATATCGCGGCCTTTCGGGCTGCGCCATGCCGCGCCCATGCAATAGCGCGAAGCACCTGCGTCTTTGGCGCGCTGCGCGCCTTCCAGCACTGCATCGACGTCCATCAGCTTGGTCGCTTTCAAGCCGGTATCAAATTTCGAACTCTGGCTGCAATAATTGCAATCTTCAGGGCAACCGCCGGTCTTAATCGACAGTAAGGTACTTTTTTGCACGGCATTGGCATCAAACCATTGCCGATGCGCGCTTTGCGCTTCAAAAATCAAATCGTTAAACGGCAGGGCAAACAAAGCCTCGACCTCGGCGCGCGTCCAATTATGGCGTGGTGCGACAGCACCCGTCAGAGGTTCAAATTCACCGGCTTCGGATTGGACAGCTTCAGACATAAAATTCCCTGAGATTTACTATCCTTTCGGTCTACCAAGTTCCGGTTATTTTGTGAAGCGGGTTCCCGCTGCGGGCGGGGTTTCCGGCGCACCGGCAAAACATTGCGCTTTCGACATCCAGTCGGTTGCAACCGCGCCTATAACCCGCAAATCCGTATCGGCAATATTGCGCACTTGCGTCACAACTTGGCAGAAATCCGCCGCTGCACCCTCAATACACTCTTCGTCTGACGGCTCGCCAAATTGCCAGATTTCGCCTGACGGTGCGGTTAATTTCACAAACGGCATCGGGCCCGGCGGCGTTTCGCCGCGGGTTGCATAAGTCCAGCCAAACGTATTGGTTCCCAAAACCGCGATAGAGCGTATCGTATCCGAATTGACGCGTTCGACGCCAAGCTGGTCAAACACTTCCTGCCCATGCGCCCAGGTTTCCATCAAGCGGGCCGAGATAGAAGAGCGCGCGCTCATATCAGGACCGGCCCATTTGAGACGCTTCTTAGGGTCAACTTCAACAAAACGTGCCGCCATATCGGTATAAAAAGCATGCCAAATATTCAGCAATTCGCGACCTTTTTTGCCGCCATTCCATTCTGCCTCATAGGCGCGCATGCCGCCGCTTCCGGCCATCGCCTTTAAAACCCCATCCAGCCAATTAGCGAAGTTTTCTTCATCGACATAGCTTTCATTGGCGGCCCAGTTCCACATATGCAAATGCTCGAGCACATTATTCAGCGTCCAGCCTTTAAATTGCGTCGGCGCGTCAAAAGCTGCATCGTCCAAATCGCGCATCAGTGCGTAAAGCGCGTCACATTCGGCCTTAAAATCCAAAGCTTCCTGAAGCATATCGCTCTCCTATTCTTCGCCCGTATCAATGGCAATCATCAGATCATCGGCTGCCACTTGTGCGTCAGCGACCACCAATACATCTTCCACAGTGCCGTCAATGCTGGCCAAAATTTCATGCTGCATTTTCATCGCTTCAATAATCGCCAGACGGTCACCAACCGCAATCGTGTCGCCTTTATTGACAAACAACTCAATTACCTTGCCGTGCATTGGTGCGGTTACTTTGCTGCCATCGCCGGCTTCATCACCCGCCGCATTGCGCATCAGCAAATTGCTGCAGCTAAAGCTCACCCCGTCAATCGTCGCATATAGCGTCTCGCCATTCAGAAAGGCTTGGCTGACAAATTGGTGGCCGTTTGAGTTCAACACCATATGCGTGCCCTCATGCGTACCCACATCCAACTCAATAATCTCTTCGCCAATATGCACTGCATAATGGGTCGGGCTTTTGGAGCGCACGGAAACCGAAACTTCCGCCTCGCCAATCGCCAGCTTATAGGGCGTGCGCAAACTGTCATCGCTGGTAAAATTTATCAGCCCTTGCGGCACTGCCATGGCTTTGGCGCGCGCTGTTTCACGGTCACAAATAAAATGCCGAACCGCCAAAACAGCGATTTGCGTGGCATCTGCCTCAGGCGCGGCCAACTCTTCGGCGGTAAAGTTTTCGGCAATAAAGGCGGTCGAAAAATCACCCGAAACGAAATCCGGTTTTTCCAAACAGGCGATTAAGAAATCGCGATTGGTTTTCGGGCCGAATAAAGCCGTGTCGGTCAATGCTTCGACCATCAGCTTGCGCGCCGCTTCGCGGGTCGGGCCGGTGGTAATAAGCTTGGCAATCATTGGGTCATAAAAAGGGGAAATTTCCTGCCCACCACGAATACCCGTATCGTAACGCACACCATCGCGCGCCACTTGCTCAAAACAGGCAACAGTGCCGGTGCTCGGCAAAAACCCTTTGGTCGGGTCTTCCGCATAAAGCCGCACTTCAATTGAATGGCCGTTAAGCGTGACATCATCTTGTGTCAGTCCCAGCATCTCGCCTTCGGCCACTTTAATTTGCAGTGCCACCAAATCGAGACCGGTTACTTCCTCAGTGACCGGATGCTCGACTTGCAAGCGCGTATTCATTTCCAGAAAATAGAAACTGCCATTGGCATCGAGCAAAAACTCAACCGTGCCGGCGCCGCGATAATCAATCGACTTGGCCGCATCGACCGCCGCTTTGCCCATGGCGGCGCGCAGCTCTTCGGTCATCACCGGGCACGGCGCCTCTTCAATCACTTTTTGATGGCGGCGTTGTACCGAACAATCGCGCTCACCCAAATGAATGACATTGCCATGCGTATCGGCAAATACCTGAATTTCCACATGTCGTGGCTGCACAATGGCTTTTTCCAAAATCAACTCGCCGGAGCCGAAAGCGTTTTCAGCCTCAGAACGGGCAGTTGAAATCGCCGCCGCCAGTCCGTCAGCCGCCTCAACCAGACGCATGCCGCGGCCACCGCCGCCGGCCGCCGCTTTCACCATAATCGGAAAGCCTATTTTCTCGCCTTCGGCAATCAGCACATCATCGCTTTGGTCTTCGCCCTCATAGCCCGGCACGCATGGCACATCGGCCTCAATCATCCGCCGCTTCGCCGCCGCCTTATTGCCCATCAAGTCAATCGCCTCGGCAGTCGGACCGATAAAAGTCAGTCCGGCTTTTTCAACCATCGCCGAAAACTCGGCATTTTCGGATAAAAATCCATAACCCGGATGAATGGCGTCAGACCCGCTTTGTTTCGCGGCGTCGATAATTTTCTCCGCCACCAAATAGCTTTGCCCGACCGGACCGGGGCCGATTAACAATGCTTCATCAGCCATGCTGACATGAGGGGCATCGGCGTCAGCTTGTGAATAAACCGCTACTGTGCGAATGCCCAAATCATGCGCCGTGCGCATCACGCGACAGGCAATCTCGCCACGATTGGCGACCAGAATTTTGCGAATGGTATTTTTCTGCGCCGACATGATTACTCCTGCACCCAATTCGGTTTGCGTTTTTCAAGAAAAGAAGCCACGCCCTCCTTGCCTTCATCGCTCTTGACGCTGTTGGCAAAAGCCTCGCCTGCGTAACGTATCATCGCCACATCATCGAGATGCTTATTGGCTTCAAGCAATTCCTTTGTCGCCGCATTGGCACCGGGCGCACAACGGCGCACGCCGGCGACCAATTCAGCCAATTGCGCTTCTGCTGCAGCCATATCATCGACCGGAAAATCAACCAGACCATAATCAGCCCCTTGCGCCGCGGTAAACCGATGGCCGGTCAACATAATGCGCCGCGCTTGAATATCGCCGGTGCGGGCGACGATATAACGACCGATTTGCGCCGGCACAATGCCGATAGCGGTTTCGGTTAAAGCCATTTTCGTATCCTTCACCGCAATCACAATATCTGCCGCCGAGGCCATACCCAGCCCACCGGCCATGGCCGCGCCATGCAGCACAAAAATAATCACTTGCGGCATGGACCGGACAGTTAAGAAAAAGCGGCCCATTTTGGAACTGTCTTCGATTACCTCTTCATCCGTGCGCACCGCTTGGAAATTATTTTTAAAACCCTTCAAATCACCACCGGCACAAAACACCTCGCCCTTGCCGCGCACGGTGACGCCACGAATATCATTACGGGTTTTCAGATAATCAAACACCGCCTGCAATTCGGACATCAGCTCATCCGACATCGCATTGCGCGCATCCGGCCTGTTCAACCAGACGGTAGCCCAATCGCGGTCTTCTTCAAGAATAACAACATCTGTTTCCGGCGCTTGCATGATAATCCCCTTACATATCCCTTACATACGGCCAACGCCAAAGGCGTTCGGGTTCAAGGTGCGGTGTTCTCGCTCCCAAATGGTTTCCAGCGTAAAGCCCAAAATCTTGCGCGTATCGCGCGGATCTACCACCCCATGGTCCAGCAAACGACCGGATGTGAAAAACGCATCTTCTTGGGCGGCAAACACGGCTTCAATGGCAGCACGCTGTTTGGCCAGCGCCTCCATATCGGGTTCTGTGCCGCGCCGCTTGGCAGCGTTTATGGCCACGGTTTCCATTGTTCCGGCCGCGCTTTCCCCACTCATCACACCGGTCATGGCCCCCGGCCATGTAAACAAAAAGTCAGGGTTAAAGC
>CBFIIT010000026.1:0-24716 GCA_965662725.1 Alphaproteobacteria bacterium
TGCGGCTAGGTCTTTTCAACTTGGCTCGTACGCAGACGATGAAGAACCAGCAGTCCGCGTAAGAAAAATGGCATATATGCCTGTCTTATCAATGTGGCTGTTTGAATCATTTGTTTTTATAGATTCGCACTTCGGTTTAACCGGGTTCGAGTATGTTTTCGACCCGATAACCGTTTCGGTCTATTTAACAAGCACATTTTTGTTTTTTGTAGTTTTTGCCTTACCGTCTGTTGAGAACTGGCCGCTCGGGGCTCAACCTTTGTTCAGATTATCACTAGCGGCGTCTTTTCTAATTTTTCCTTTTGTAACTGCCTTGATTTACAGAGCGGAAAATCGAGTCGACCAAATATTACGGGGAAAATACGAAAGCTCGATAGTTGTTTCTTGTAGCGATCAGAGACTAGATTGCGAGAAGTGGTACTTTTTGGATAAGTCGTCAAAGTATGTTTTAATGTGGGATACCAACCTTTTAAGGGTTAGAGCCATTTCTCTGGAAGATGTAAAAGAATTTTCCCAATCGTCAAATTCTTCTAAATAATTTTTGTCTTAACGCTCACCCAAAAACAAATATTCTCATTGAAAAGCAATAAGTTAAATCACTTTTAGCTTGCCTTTACCGCTAACGATTTCCTAACCTTACCCCGTCAATCTTACGAAGTAGTCCCCAGTCGGGCTGCTCGCTTAATAAAATACCGTTCGCGGAAATAGGCGGGAATTTCACTACTTCGTAATGAGATTGACACAGCCCGACACCAAATTGTCGGAGCTGTCTTATAACAATAAGGAGCGGTCAAAAATGCTCGATACGGTTTTACTTGTTCTGATATTTTCTGCCCTCGGCGTCGCGCTGGTACTTAACATCGCGTTGCTGGTCTCAGGTCTTAAAAAAAAAAGGATGATTAGGTTTTTTGAACGCGTCTCGCCAATTCGGCTTCGACCACCGCCGCATCGGGAAAGCCTTCATTAACCCACCAGTGCTCCAGCGCTTTTGACATGGTGCCCATTTCAGGCCCATTGGGCAGACCGGCTTTTTGCATCATCGCGCCGGTGAGCGGAAATTTCGGCCGCTGATAATCTTGCGCCGCCGCCACCGCCGCTTGCAATGCGGGGGTGTTGTCAGCATTACCTTGAGACGCCAGCGCCAGCAAAGCGCGGTCGGCCACCGCTTGCGCGCCGTCAAAATAAAGCGCGGCGGGCAAACGCGTCACATCCAGCGGCATCTCCACCGCCTTCATCAGCCGCAAGGTCTGCTTGTTTGACAGCTTCAAGGCAATGGCCAAAGACTGCGCCGCATCTTCGGCCAATGGGGGGGGTGTGGGCAGCAGGCTCATCAGGCGCAAAAGCGGGTCATCGCTCAGCAACACCATTTTATCGGTCATTTGAAAATCCACCGGCTCTACTGCCAATATAGGGCGCAATAGCCCGGCTTTATGCAAAGCCCGCGCTGCCAATGCCGCGCTTGGTAGGGCCATAATTTTCAGCATTTCCTGCTGCTTGCGCTCGCCCGATAGCGCGCGAAGCTGCACTGCCGCCGCTTGGCAAGCCGCCAGCGCATCGGCGTTCATATCGGCCTCAGGCGTCAGGCGAAAGTGAAAGCGGAAATAGCGCAGCACCCGCAAATAATCTTCCTCAATGCGGGCGGTGGCTTGGCCGATAAAGCGCACATGCTTGGCGGCAATATCAGCCAGCCCCGCGCCCGTCGGGTCATGCAGCGTGCCATCGGCATCGGCATAAAGCGCGTTAATGGTGAAGTCGCGCCGCGCCGCATCGCCCTGCCAATCTTTGGTGAAAGCCACTTCGGCATGGCGGCCATCGGTTTCCATATCCACCCGCAAAGTGGTGATTTCATAAACCAGCGGCCTATCCGCCTCATACATAATGGCCGAAACAGTGCCGTGCTTAATGCCGGTCGGCACGGTTTTAATCTTTGCCGCTTTCAGGCGAGACATCACTTCTTGCGGCGGCAAATCGGTCGCCATATCGACTTCCGTATCAGCCGTAGCGAGGCCCATCAGCGTATCGCGCACGCAACCACCAACGCAACGCGTGGTCGCATCATCACCGTTCAGCAGCGATAAAATCTGTTGCGTTTGCGGACGGTCAAGCCAGCCGCGATGTTTGGCATCCAGCTCGGTCATTTTGTTTATTCAAATCTGCCGGGCACAATCTCGCCGTCTTTATAGCTCGGCGAAATATATGTGCCCTCCGGCGCATTGCCCGTGCTGGCCCGATAGCCGCCAAGACTGGCCACCACCAGTGCCAATCCGGCAATCGCCGCAAAAGCATAATATTTGCGCGTTTGCGCGCTCGGCTTTTTCGCCGCAATAAACCGCACCCAAACCCATGTCAGTATAAACGGTAACGCGAACAAAAACGCATTCAGTGCCAGTATTCTTAGCATTCGGCTATCCTCCGGCTCATATGCACCAGCATACCTGCTGTCGCTCCCCAAATATTATAGCCCTGATAGTCCATAGAATAAAAGTTCCACATGCGGCCTTTCCATTCGCCGCTATCGGTCTTCCAGTTTTCTTCGCTCAGGGCGATATGCGCCGGTACTTCAAAAATATCGGCAACTTCGTTTTTATCGGGCGTCAAGGTGAAGCCCGGCCTGACAAAACCGACGACCGGTAAAATCAGAAATCCGGTGCCGGTTTGATAAGTGTCCAGCACACCGGCAATCTCTACATGCGACGGGTCGAGGCCGATCTCTTCTTCCGCTTCGCGCAAGGCAGCGGCAATCGGCGTTTCGTCACTATCTTCCACTTTACCACCGGGAAAAGCCACTTGGCCCGAATGTTTCTCCAAATGGTCAGCCCGACGGGTCAACAAAATGGATGGCTCGTCAAGATGTTCGACCAGCGGCACCAACACAGCGGCAAGGCGCAAATCGCGGGTCATTTCTTCGATTTCGGCCTGATTTAAATTATCGTTCAAATCGCCTTCAACGCGTTGGTCGCGCAACTGGCCCAGCCCGTTTAATTGGTCCGGCGTCGGCAAATCGGCGCGGGCAATGGATTGTAATTTGGCGCGATAATCCATCGGCGTCACAGACCCGCTTCTTCAGCCGAGGAAATCGGGAAGAATAAGCCATGGCTCCAAACGCCGAACTGCCCGTCATGCACTTGCCCCAGCTCGACCAAATCATAAAATACGGCACGCGCAATCAACGCTTCCAGCCGCGCCCGCACATGCACATAAGGCGAGGGCTGGCCGGTTTTCTCATCAATCACAAAGCGCATCGGATGGTCAGGCCCGGCTTCGGTAAAGTCACCGACATTGGTTTCAAATCGCAAAACCTGCTCGCGCCCCTCGCCACTCACTGTCATCAGCGTGGCGATAAACGGCGCGTCTTCCACCTCAATGCGAATTTTTTCAACCGGCGTCACCAGATAATGCTCGCCATCTTCATCATGGCGCAAAATGGTTGAGAACAGTCGCACCAGTTTTTTGCGACCGATCGGCGAATTATCATAATACCATTGCCCATCGCGGGCGATTTTCATGCCGATATCGCCGCAATAATCCGGCTCCCATAAATGCACCGGCGGCAGACCGCGTTCACCGGTCTCCGGATTGCCGGCTTTCTCGGCATCGGCAACAATTTTCATCAACGCATTGGCGGCTTCTTCAGACATAAGCTTCCCCTATTGAGGCGGAAACTAGCACAATTCCGGCGCGCGGCGAACCGTGCCGGCCAGCGCGGCACAATCGGTCGCAGCTTCAGCCGAAGACGGGCGAAGCAATAAGCGCTGCGGGTCAACCGGCCCGGGCAGCTTCACAGCGGAAGAGGCGACACCAAAACCGCTCTTTTGATAATAGGGCAAATCACCGACCAAAACGGTAAAATGAAACTTTACGGCATCAATCGCCGCCAGCGCGTCTTGCATTAAGGCTTGCCCGACACCGCGCCCTTGAATATCGGGATGCACGGCCAAAGGCCCCAAAAGCAGGCCTGATTTATCGGCAATCATTACCGGCCAAAAGGATATCGCGCCCAGCAATGCGGCATCGTCATTTACCGCAATCCGGTCATAAGCAGTGATACGCCGATTGCCCTCGCGCAAACGTTCTGCCGTGCGGGCCAGCCGCCCCGGGCCAAAGGCGATATCCAGCAATTGCGAAAGCGCATCATCAGCAGCACTTTGTGCGAGAATTTTGAAATCTGTCATTTTAGAAACCTTGGGGGTCTTCCTCTAATTGTGACCCTGAATGTGAAATCGGCAAACGAGATTGTGCCGCGCCTTTCGGGCAGCCGCTTCTTATCGTCGTCGCAAATTGGTTTTCACATTATCCCCCAGCGGTAAATATCGCATGGGTTTAGCGTGCAGACAGCGAATTGTCCATCAAAACAATCAATTAAGCAGAGAAGATAAAGCCCATATAAGCGGCATAAAGGGCCAGGCAAATGCCGCCTTCAAGGCGCGACATACGATAGCCCGACGCCATGAAAATAAAGCCGAGACAAGCAACACCGAACATAATCGGGATATCGCGCATCGCCATCATTTCCGAAATCGGCAAAGGTGCAATCACCGCCGTGACGCCCAATATAAGAAGGATATTGGAAATATTACTGCCGATAATATTACCGACAGCGAGACCGGCATGGCCGCGTGTGGCAGCAACCAGCGACACGGCAAGCTCCGGCAGGCTGGTGCCGATAGCCACCAAGCTAAGCGCGATAACCGCTTCCGATATACCTAAAATGCGCGCCATGCCGACCGCCCCGTCGACCATTAATTCGGCTCCCCAAATAATGCCGATAATGCCGATCAATAAAACGCCAAAGGCGAAAAAAGTCGGGCCGGGCACCAGATTTTCATCGACACCGGCTTCCGCTTCTTGCGTGTCTTCTTCATTGCGGGCGCTGCTGAACAAATAAATCGTGAAGCCGATGAGAACCGCCAGCAAGGCCAATCCGGCCACGCGATTGATGAAACCGAGATAGCCCAAAGCCACCAGCACGGCCGAAATTGCCAGCATCACGCCACCATCGCGGCCCAATGTTCCGCGATTGATGAAAAATGGACTGACCATGGCCATCGCGCCCAGCACCAATAAAATATTGGCGATATTGCTGCCCACAACATTGCCGATCGAAATATCCGGCTGACCGTCAAAAGCGGCGTTAAGCGATACGGTCAATTCAGGCGCGGATGTGCCGAAAGCGATAATCGTCAAGCCAATAAGAAGAGGTGAAACGCGCAAATGATGCGCCACCGTTACGGCGCCGCGCAACAACGCCTCGCCAGCCAAGCCAAGCACGATAAATCCGGCAATAAGGGAAAGCAGAGATGATTCCATGCCCGATATGTAACACGCAGACGCCGGATTGAGGGGCAAAAATATGCCGCAACAAAAAAAATCAGAAAATGCATGAAAAGCTGCGTGAAAAGGCTTGTCGGCTTGGCGTCAAAGTCTTAGCGTTTTGAAAGAGTTTGGCTTTGCATGCAGGGAGGACGACCATGCAGTGGAATTTTGGTGATATGATTGACGCTATTGTGCCGGTTTTACCGGAGGGGCATTTGGCTCTGGCACATGGTGACCGCGAAATCACGTGGCAAGAAATGAGCGCGCGGACCAATAATTTGGCGCGCAACTTATTGGCCAATGGGGCAAAAACCGGCGACAAGGTCGGCTTTTATATGCGCAATCGCCCGGAATATAGCGAATTGCTGGTCGCCTGTTTTAGGGGGCGACTGGTGCATGTGAATGTCAATTATCGCTATGTCGCCGATGAGGTGCATTATATTTTCGACAATTCCGATGCTACGGTCGTTGTTTACGGCAAAGAGTTTCGCGACAATATCGAGCAATTGCGCCCGCGCTTGCCGAATGTGAAGCAATGGATTGAAGTCAGTGACGGCAATCCGGTCGAGGACGGTTCTCTGCCCGACGGCATTTTGGACTATGAAGCACTGGTGCGTGAAGGCGATGGCAGCAATCTGGATATTGAGCGCTCCGGCGAAGATTTGCTGTTTCTTTACACCGGTGGCACGACAGGCATGCCGAAAGGGGTGATGTGGGAGCAGCATAATTTGCGTGAAACACAAACCTTGGCCTTGCGCGCTTTGGGCGAAGTGCCGGAAACCATGGATGCCTTGATTGCCAGCTTGAAAGAAGCCGGCCCCGGCCAAGTCTATATTCCGGCCTGCCCGCTTATGCATGGTACCGGCTTGTTTACCGCTATGGGCGTGATTATGAGCGGCGGAACCATTGTTACACTGGAAGCCGCCTCGCTAAATGCACAGGAATTATGGTCAACCGTCGAACGCCGCAAAGTTGAATATATGGCGATTGTCGGTGACGCTTTTGCCAAACCGATGGTGCAAGAATTGAAAGATAATCCCGGCGCTTATGATATCTCATCCGTGGCCAGCATTGTCTCCTCAGGAGTTATGTGGTCGATGGAAGTAAAGCAGGAAATGCTCGACTATCTGCCGGATGAATGCATGTTGGCCGATAGTTTCGGCTCGTCTGAAGCTGTCGGTTTCGGCTCTTCCATCACGATGAAAAACATGCCGGTCAAAACTGCCAAATTTACCACTAATGAAATGTGCAAAGTGTTTGACGAGAATGATAATGAAATCCCGTGGGGCAGCGAGACACCGGGCTTTATTGCCTTTGGTGGCCCAATACCGCTCGGCTATTACAAGGTTGAAGAGAAGACCGCCAAGACCTTTAAAACCATTAACGGCCAGCGCTTCTCTATACCGGGCGATTATTGCTTGGTCTCACCGGAAGGTGAATTGACGCTTCTGGGTCGTGGCTCGGTTTGCATTAACTCGGCCGGTGAGAAAATTTATCCGGAAGAAGTGGAAGAAGCATTGAAATTGCATGACGCGATTGATGATGCGCTGGTCGTTGGTGTACCGGACGAAAAATGGGGCCAAGCGGTTACCGCCGTTGTCAAAACCGTTGATGGCGGAGCGTTCGATGAAACGGAATTGAAAGCTTTTTGCAAAACCAAGCTGGCTGCCTATAAGACACCGAAACACGTCTTCCATGGCGGCCCGCCCTTCCGTGCGCCAAATGGCAAGGCCGATTATAAAAGCGTTACGGAATTTGCTATCGAGGAAGTCGAGAAACGCGCATGACCAAAAAACTCGCCGTATTCGGCAAGATGGGCGCAAAATTTGCGCCTGTCTTGGAGGAGCATTTTGCCAAACCGCATGGCTGGCAAGTTGGCGTATGGCCATGCAATGACGATATGGACGCGCGCGACCGGCTGATTGATGAATGCGAAGCGGCAGTAATGAGCGCCGATTTCATTCTCACACCGGGCAATTTCGGTGCGCTGATGGCGGCGCCGAATTTGAAAATCTTATTGCAGCCATGGGTCGGCACGGATTGGCTGGACCCCGGCTTTTTGCCGAAAGGATTGCTGTTTTGCAATGCCGGTGGTCATGCCGCGCCAATGGCGGAATATGTGCTGGGCACAATGCTTGAGCAGGCGTTGGAATTGCGCGCCATGCATAATGATATGCTGAACGGAAAATGGCACCGCGCCGGACGCAATGCAGCAGCCGAAGCGCGGCATGGTGATTTGCTTGGCAAACATGTCGGCATTGTCGGCTATGGCGAAATTGCGCAAGCCGTAGCATCACGCGCGGCTGCGTTCGGCATGAGCTTATCTGCCATTGCCCGTTCCAAACGCAAAGAAACCCCTGCCCCGCTGGATTGGATCGGCACGCAAGCCGATTTGCCGAAATTATTGGCCGAAAGCGATTATCTGGTGATGACTTGCGACCTAAACGCGGAAACCGAAGGCATGATAAATGCCGAGGCCTTCGCGCAAATGAAAGACAGCGCCTATATCATCAATGTTGCGCGTGGCGAGGTGATTGACGAAGACGCACTGTTTGACGCGCTGCAAAGCAGCCGCATTGCCGGTGCGGCGATTGATACATGGTATCGCTATCCGGTGAATATTACCGATGCTGAGCCGGACCCTGATCGCGGCGGCCCTTATCAAGGGTCAAAACATGATTTCATCAACCTCGATAATGTGATGCTGACCCCGCATATGGCAGCGCATACATTCGGTGCCGACCACGGGCGTTACCTATCGATTGCCGACAGTCTGAGCAGCTATGCAGACGGCGCGGCAGTCAAACGACAAGTCGCCATCGGTACGGGCGAAAATCTCGAAGGCTTTGCTATTCCATAAATCGGATTGCTTCATCTGATAAAATTCACCGATCAATTTATGTGGCCAATACTGCGGCCAGATGCCACGTAATCACAATGCGCTATGGCTTGCCATGGCGACGCGCCGTGCTATCATTTTATCAAGTCTATTAGGAGGACATAGAGATGACAGCTCTTGACACTTTCCGTGAGGAAACCCGCGCTTGGTTGGAGGCAAATTGCCCTGAATCCATTCGCACACCAATGCCTGAACGCGAAATGCCATGGGGTGGCCGCAATGCCAGTTACCCAAATCCGGACACCAAAGTTTGGATGGACAATATGGCCTCACGCGGCTGGACAGCGCCTGAATGGCCGGCTGAATATGGCGGCGGCGGTCTGTCAAAAGAACAAAACAAAGTATTGCAAGAAGAGCTGGCGCGTTTGAAAGCGCGTCCGGCATTGACCAGCTTTGGCCTATGGATGCTTGGCCCGGCTTTGTTGGAATTTGCCAGCGAAGAGCAAAAGAAGAAATACATTCCGGAAATCATCAAAGGCGAAATTCGTTGGTGCCAAGGCTATTCTGAGCCGGGTGCGGGTTCTGACCTCGCCGGTCTGCAAACAAAATGCGAAGACAAAGGCGATCATTATCTGGTGAATGGCCAGAAAGTTTGGACCTCTTACGCAGATAAATGCGACATGATTTTCTGCCTCGTGCGGACAGACACAAGCGTTAAGCATGACGGTATTTCATTCCTGCTTATCGACATGGATACGGATGGTGTGGAAGCACGTCCGATTAAATTGATTTCGGGTGCGTCGCCGTTTTGCGAAACTTTCCTGACCGATGTGAAAGTGCCGAAAGAAAATCTGGTCGGTGAACTGAATAAGGGCTGGACTATTGCCAAGCGTCTGCTGGAGCATGAGCGCAGCATGATTTCAGGCATGGGCATGGGCGCAGGTGCCGCTTCAATGGGTGGCATGGAAGCCGTCGCCAAAGAGAACTTCGGCACTGATGGCGAGAAAATTGCTGATAGCAGCATTCGCCAGGCAATTGCTGACCATAAAATGGACCAGCAAGCGTTTGGCCTTACACTGAAGCGCGCTTCAGCAGAAGCGAAAGCCGGTCAAGGCATGGGCGCGACCGCTTCCATGTTTAAATATTACGGCACGGAAGTGAACAAGCGTCGCTTTGAATTGCTGCTCGACGTAATGGGCACGCAAGCTCTGGGTTGGGAAGGCGAAGGCTTTGACAGCAAGGAATTGTCGGTTACCCGCTCTTGGCTGCGGTCAAAAGGTAACTCGATTGAAGGCGGCACATCAGAAGTGCAGCTGAACGTTATCGCCAAACGCGTTTTGGGCTTGCCCGACGCATAAGCCGGCACTGCCGAAACTCTCGAATATCAGGAGGACTTCACATGGCACTTGTGCTGACTGAAGAACAAACCATGCTTCGCGATATGGCGAAGGACTTTTTCACCGAACAAGTTCCGGTGACAAACTTGCGCAAATTGCGCGACGAAGAAGATGCGCTCGGCTATGACAAAGATGTCTGGGCGCAAATTGTTGAACTGGGTTTTGCCGGAATTCTCATTCCGGAAGAACACGGCGGCACAGGCTTTGGTCCGCTGGGCCTGGGCATTGTGATGACCGAAGCCGGTCGCACATTGGCCGCCTCGCCGCTTTATTCAACTGCCGTATTGGGCGCAGGCTTGATTATGGCGGCAGGTTCGGAAGCGCAGAAAAGCGAATTATTGCCGAAAATCGCCGGTGGCGAAATGCTGACCGCTTTGGCAATGGAAGAAACCAATCATCACAATCCGGCAAATATTGCCATGGCGGCTGAGAAATCCGGCAATGGCTATAAGCTGTCAGGCGAAAAGAAATTCGTCATTGACGGTCACATTGCCGATACGTTGATTGTGGTTGCCCGCACCAGCGGCGCGGCCGGAGAAACGCAAGGCTTGTCCATGTTCTTGGTTGATGCCAAGGCAAACGGCGTCAGTGTCACCCGCACCCATATGGTCGATAGCCGCAATGCGGCGATTGTCAGCCTGGATGGGGTTGAGGTTTCAGCCGATGCCGCTTTGGGCGGCATTGGCGCGGCTTATCCGGAATTGGAAAATGTGCTGGATTTGGGACGCGCTTGCATTGCCGCAGAAATGTTGGGTGGCGCGGAAGTGGTATTTGATACAACGCTTCAATATCTCAAAGAGCGTAAGCAGTTTGGCGTCATCATCGGCACTTTCCAAGCCTTGAAGCACCGCGCTGCGGAAATGTTTTGCGAAATTGAAATTTGCCGTTCTGTCGTGCTGGAAGCTTTATCCGCCTTGGATGAGCGCCGTAATGATGTGCCGCGCGTCACCAGTCTGGCGAAAGCCCGTGTCGGTGAAGCGGCGCGGCTGATTACCAATGAGGGCGTGCAAATGCATGGCGGCATCGGCATGACTGATGATGTTGATATGGGTCTTTATATGAAGCGGGCCCGTGTGCAGGCGCAAATGCTGGGTGACAGCAATTTCCATCGCGCACGCTATGCCGATTTAGGTGGCTATTGAGTTAAGCTTTTTTAAAATCGACGTAATTTAACTTCAAAGGCCTCGACATTTACCCGTCGAGGCCTTATTTTTGCGACTAATCAAACAAAGGGACCTAATATGGCCGACAACGCGCAACAACCTGAACGCATTACCGTTCTTGCGGAAGAATTTACCCCTGCCGCTATGGAGTTTCACCGCCGCAATATGAGTGCGCGCGGCTATCGCATGGAAGGGCAGATTACGCCGCGTCGTTATATGATGATTGATGGTCCGGGCGAACCGACTGAGTTGTTTGAAGGCAAAGAATATTACGCAGTAACATTTGTTCGTAAAGACGACGAATAGAACTGCGGCATATACGCCTTTTTTCCTATGAAAGCTGGCACTTAGCCCCTGAATGGTCTATTTGTAGCGTAACAGACTAGGGATGCATAATGGCTGTCGAATATGACAAACATTTAGACGAAGCACTGGCCTCATTACACGATGAGGGGCGCTATCGCGTATTTACTGATTTGGCGCGTAAAGCCGGTGCTTTCCCGCGCGCCCTCAATCATTCTGCCAATCCACCGCGCGAAGTGACTGTTTGGTGCTCCAATGATTATCTCGGCATGGGCCAAAATGCCGATGTTATGGATGCAATGAAAACCGCGATTGACACAATGGGCACAGGCGCCGGCGGCACACGCAATATTTCCGGCACACACCGGATGATTGTCGCCTTGGAAAACGAGCTGGCTGACTTGCACGACAAAGAAGCCGCTTTGGTTTTCACTTCCGGCTATATCTCAAACGAAGCGACGATTTCCACACTGGCCAAATTATTGCCGGATTGCCTCATCCTGTCAGATGAATTGAACCATGCCTCAATGATTGAAGGGGTGCGCCAAAGTGGCTGCTCCAAATTGATTTGGCGGCATAATGATATTGAGCATTTGGAAAGCCTTTTGCGCGATGCCGATCCGGAACGCCCGAAGCTGATTGCTTTTGAAAGCGTCTATTCAATGGATGGTGATATCGCGCCGATTGAAGCGATTTGCGATTTGGCAGAAAAATATGACGCGCTGACCTATCTCGATGAAGTGCATGCGGTCGGCATGTACGGCCAACGCGGCGGCGGCATTGCCGATCGTGATAATCTGATGCAACGCGTTGATATTATTGAAGGCACGCTGGCGAAAGCCTTTGGCATTATGGGCGGCTATATCACCGGCAAACAAAATCTTGTCGATGCCATTCGTTCTTATGCACCGGGCTTCATTTTCACCACCACATTACCGCCAACAGTTGCTGCCGGTGCCATTAAGTCAGTGCAGATTGTCAAGCAAGCCAATGATTTACGCGACCGCCATCAAGAGCGCGCTGAGAAATTGAAGACCATGCTTGAAGATGCCGGTATGCCGGTCTTGCGCACGGAAACACATATTGTGCCGCTTATGGTTGGCGATCCGGTTTTGGTTAAAGCCGCCTCGGACCGGCTTTTGAAAGAGCATGATATTTATATTCAGCCGATTAATTATCCGACTGTCCCGCGTGGAACGGAACGGCTGCGCATCACACCCACGCCGCTGCACGATGATGCCATGCTGCAGCATTTGGTCGATGCGGTGCAGGAAGTCTGGGAACATTTGGGTATTTCTTGCGAGATACCTGATTTACTCGTAGCCCCTGCCGCGCAATAAAGCCGAACAATTATGTTACCCAATTCTCACCCTGAAGTGGCGTTTGGTAAAACCGGCCTATTGCTGGTAAATCTCGGAACACCTGAGACACCGGATGCCAAGGGCTTGCGCCCCTATCTCAAACAATTTTTGAGTGATCGCCGCGTTATCGAAACGTCGCCGCTTATTTGGCAACCGATTTTGCGCGGTATTATTTTAAACACGCGGCCACGCAAATCAGCCAAGGCATATGCCAAGATCTGGCGAAAAGAGAGTAATGAAAGCCCGCTGCGCTATTACACGCGCGTGCAGGCAGAGAAGCTGCAAGCCGAAATCGGCGATGAGATTATGGTCGATTGGGCTATGCGTTACGGCGCCCCGTCTATTGAAAGTAAGCTGGCGGATATGAAAGCGGCAGGCTGCGAGCGCATCGCCGTAATTGCACTTTATCCGCAATATAGCGCCTCTACTTCGGCCAGTGTTTATGATGATGTGTTTCGCGCGCTGTTGAAATTGCGCTGGCAACCGGCCATTCGCACCGCTGCGCCGTGGCATGACAGCGCCGATTATATTGACGCTTTAGCGCAATCGGTTACCGATCATTTGAATGGGTTGGATTTTGAACCGGAAGTCATTATCGCCTCGTTTCATGGCTTGCCGCAAAGCTATTTTAAAAAAGGCGATCCGTATCACTGCCATTGTGCCAAGACGGCGCGTCTTTTGCGTGAAAAACTCGGCATGGATGATAAAAAGCTGCGGCTGACTTTCCAGTCACGCTTCGGCCCTGCCAAATGGCTGGAGCCCTATACCGATAAAACGGTTGTCGAACTGGCTGAGCAGGGCATCAAAAAAATTGCCGTGGTGACGCCGGGCTTTATTTCTGACTGTGTTGAGACATTGGAAGAAATTGGTCTTGAGCTTGAAGGCGAGTTCAGCGAGGCAGGCGGAACGCATTTTTCAACCGTGCCATGCCTCAATGATGGCGCGCTATCGCTTTCCCTGTTGAAGAAAATTGCCGACCGCGAACTGGCTGGCTGGCAGTAATTCATACTCTTCCTTGACCTGTGGCAGTTTTTTCGGGCAATCTCTATGCATCTCTAGGAGAGTGTTTTGTCCGGATGGTTTGAGTTATTGGACTGGCCACCATCTTTGCTGAGTGGTGGCTTGTTGTTTTTGGTTTCGGTGCTTTATGGCATGCAAGCCAAACGCAAATTGCGGCCTTATTTATTGGCCGCTCAAGTCAGCAGCATCACCATAATAGCCGGCTCCATTATCGGCAATTTCAGCGCCGGCAATATATTACCCAGTGAGATTTTAAGTGCGCTTCTATCCCAAACATTCGGCAAGTTTATCGGCTATGGGATTATAAGCTGGCTTATCATTCAATTATGCTTCATCATTCGGTTTCGTAACGATCAATCCAATATCTTCACACGAAACCGCAGGACATGACGCAGATCAATTTTACCTCCGGCCTTAAAGCTTACACAGTCGGCCTTCTCACAGTCATTTACACCGCCAATTATGTTGATCGACAAATTGTTGCGATTTTACTGCAGGCCATTAAGACCGATTTGCAATTGAGCGACACGCAATTGGGAATGCTGACCGGTCTCGCCTTCGGCATATTTTATGCAACGCTTGGCATTCCAATCGCTTACTTGGCAGACCGCATGTCGCGGAAGAAAATCATCATCGCGTCTCTGACCTTATTCTCGGCCATGACCTATGCCTGCGGCATGGCACAAAACTACACGCAATTATTATTGGCGCGCATTGGCGTCGGCGTGGGGGAAGCGGGCACAAGCCCGCCATCGCACGCTATTATTGCCGATATGTATGCCCCTTCCGACCGCGCCACACCGCTGGCGATTTTTGCCTTGGGCATTAATATAGGTCTGTTTGTTGCATTTATTGCCGGTGGTTGGATTGCCGATAATTATGGCTGGCGCACTGCCATTCAGGTGATTGCCCTGCCCGGCTTCCTATTGGCATTGGTCGCTTGGTTTACTTTGAAAGACCCACCACGCGGCATGAGCGATGATAGTGGCGATGTTGAAGCGCCGCCGCTTATGGTGACGGTTAAGCATATTTGGGACACACCCTCATTGCGGCAACTGCTTATCGGCTCAACGCTGATTATCATTGTCGGTTATGGTGCGGTTGCTTGGTTACCCAGCTACTTCATTCGCACGCATGGCATGTCAGCGACCCAAATCGGTGGCATTTTAGCCATTATGATTGGCTTTGGCGGCGCTATCGGCACCATGTTTGGCGGCATATTGGCTGACCGATTGGGCAAAAAAGACGTGCGCTGGAATATGTGGTTGGTCGGTATTTTCGGCCTCATCGGCGCACCGTTTTCAATACTCGGCTATCTGGCCGATAGCGCTCAAGCAGCCATTCTTTTGCTGATTATTCCTACCACTATCGGGGCGCTGTATTTCGGCCCGACTTTGGCGATGCTGCACACTTTGGTGAAACCGGAAATGCGCTCTCTGGCATCCGCCATTTTGCTGTTCATCAATAATATTTTCGGCCTTGGTATCGGACCGCTTAGCGTCGGCATGATAAGCGACCAACTTGCACCAAGCTATGGCTTGAAAAGCCTCGGCATGGCTTTGGCAATTATCACCGTTATCGGTATTTGGGGTAGCATTCATTATCTGATTGGCGGCCGCTCGCTGGCGCGCGATATTGAAGCCGCGCAAGCCGCTTAAATCCATTCTTATGGGCGCGACGTAGATAAATTTATGATAGTGCTCCGCCTTGTTCTTCCGCTTTTATGCCTTGCTGCGCTGCCGGTGGCAGCTTTGGCTGAAACACGCCATTTCACCGCTGAGTATCGGCTTTATGTCAGCGGGCTTCTTATCGGCAAATCCTTTGTTCACTTATCCTTATCGGAGGCTGACTATAGGCTTAGTGCGCATATAAAACCGGCCGGTGCCGGTCGACTTGTCGGCAATTCGCATGTCGTCAGCACAACGCAAGGTAAAATTAAAGACGGCGATTTCATGCCGGAGCGGCTGGATTTAAGCTGGACCTCTGATGAAAAAATCAAATCCAGCCATATGGATTATAAAAATGGCGCGCCGCTAAAATTCGTGTCCGGCTATCAGCAGCCGGATGAATTTAAATCGAAAAATCCGGTTGATATCAAGAGCATCGGCCCAGGATCGGTCGATCCGTTTCTCGGCATGCTGTCGCCGCTTAACGGTAAACCTCTGAAAAACGCTTGCAGTGGAAATCGGCGCATTTTTGATGGTCGCCGCTTAGCGCAATTAAGCCCCGGCGAAAGCCTTCATTTAACAGCGCGCGAGCATGGCTTTGATACGCCCCGTCCGGCGGTAAAATGCAATATTATTTGGCAACCTATTGCCGGTTATTCAGAGAGAAGCCTCGATCGTTCAGCCGAGTTTCCGCCAATTGAAACGCATTTTTTCCGCATTGCAGATACTGAATTCGCCGCTCCAATGAATATGCGTGGCCGTGCCCGCTATGGCCGTGTCACGATTTATGCAGTGCAATATTTTACTGAAAGCGATGTGCCGCCGCAGGCTTTCGACATAGCTACCCTATCCGGTTTAACCGAATAAAATATATAAAAATGGCGATTTCTTGCGGTTTTCACGCAGCCAAGTGGCACATTGTGTCGCAGATACGCAATAGGCTATTTTTTTTCTCGCCACTTTGAAACTACGCTCTATTTCAATCCAGAAGCAAAGTGTCCAATCCATGCGCCTAATCGATTGTGACAGCTCACCTGCTTCGGCGCGCTTTCAAATAATGGAGGCGAATATGAAGACCGGAACTGTTAAGTGGTTTAACTCAGCCAAAGGATATGGCTTTATCACCCCTGATGAAGGTGGTGACGATTGTTTTGTGCATGTAACGGCCATTCAAGCGTCAGGCTTGAAGCAGCTGATCGAAAACCAGCGTGTCGAATTTGACATGGAAGAAGGCCGCAATGGCCGCATGGTTGCGTGTGGCATTACAGTGCTCGAAGGCAGTGGCGAAGCAGCCGCCGAATAACTATTGCTTGCAAGTATTGAGGATTTGTCCGATTTTATCGGGTAAAGGAGTCTTGCGTGGCTAAAATTGAAATATACACAAAGTCTATCTGCCCTTATTGCCATGCGGCAAAGGAATTGCTGCATAAAAAAGGGGCGGATTTTCTTGAAATCAGCCTGAATAAAGAGCCGCAGGCGCGTGACACCATGATAGCCCGTGCGCAGGGCGGTTCGACCGTGCCGCAAATCTTTATCGATGGCACCCATATTGGCGGCTGTGACGACCTTTACGCGCTGGACGCAAAAGGCGCACTGGACCCAATGCTCGCCGACTGATTACAGCTTCGACATCATCCGATAATAAAACCGCACCGTATCGTTAAGCGTTTCAACGCTGATGCGCTCATTTGTGCCGTGGATACTGGCCAAATCGCTGGGCGCCAATTGCATATAAGTAAAGCGATAATGGTTCGGCGTAATTTTGCGATAGTGACGCGTATCCGTCGCCGCAACCAAAAGCCGTGGCGTGATGATGACGCGCTGCGGCGCTGCCGTATCACGAATGGCTGACGTCAATTGCTCCCAACCATAACCGCCCGTCGGGCTGACCGGTGACGGAGCCATGCCGCGCTGACCGGAGCCGTCAAAACTGACCTCCACCCGTTCATCATTGATTGTCCGAATAACCCTCTCGCGCACAGTGTCGGGCGTTTCACCCGGCAAAATACGGAAATTAACTTTCGCCGTCGCATCGATGGGCAGCACATTGGCTTTAATGCCACCTTTAATCATCGTCGCAGCCGTTGTCGTGCGCATCCCCGCTTGTGCCTGCTTGTCGCCTTCAAACGCACCCATCACCAAGGGCTTGAACAGCCATAGGTTTTTCATCACCAAGCGATTGGCAAAGGGCATATCATCGGCCACCGCTTCGAGGAAACTTTGTGTATGCGAAAAGTCACGCGGGAATTGATTGGCCTCAAGCGCGGCAATCGCTGCCGCCAACACGCCGATAGAAGTTTGCTCGGGCGGCATTGAAGAGTGCCCACCTTCACCGACCACTTTTAACTGCAAAGTAACAATGCCTTTTTCTGCCGGGGCAATCAGCGCCAATGGCGCGTCAATGCCGGGGACCACACCTTGCGTTACCAAACCGCCTTCATCGACCAAAAACTCGGCTTCAACACCGCGCTTTAATAATAGCTCGGCCATAACTTTGGCCCCGTCAATACCGCCCTGCTCTTCATCATGGCCAAAGGCAAAATAAATCGTCCGTTGCGGCTGCAAGCCTTGCTTCAACATATTTTCAGCCGCTTCCAGCAAGCCGACAATATTCACTTTATTGTCCAGCGTGCCACGTCCCCAAATAAAGCCATCCGCCACATTTCCGGCGAAAGGCGGTTGCTTCCACTTATTCTCCGTGCCCGGCACGACCGGAACAACGTCGAGATGACCGAGGAAAAGCACCGGCCTATTATCATTGCTGACCGGCTTTTTACCCTGCCAGCTATAAAGCAGCGAATAATCAGCCACGACTTCGCGCTTCAGATTTTTATGAACCAGCGGGAATTGCCGTTTCAGATAATCATGATAGGCGCGCAATTCTTTCGACGAGGTCGGCTTATCGCGACCGAATGAAATGGTTTTATAACGCACGGATTCACTCATCAGGCGCGTCACCCGTTCGCTATCTGGCCGGAACTCAAAAGCCTCACCATCGCTTTGCGGGTTCATCGGGGTAAAAGTACGGAGCATTAACACCGCCAGCAATACAATCAGCAAACCACCCAAAGCCGGTAATATTTTCTTCTTCAGCATTTTAGCCTCCCTATTTCGGCAAATCGGCAAGCGGCTGGCGTTCCATCGCCAAGACCACGCCCATGCCGGCCATAAATGTTATCAATGAGGTGCCGCCATAAGACACGAACGGCAACGGCACCCCGACAACAGGTGCCATACCGGTCACCATTGCCAGATTGAGCACTGCATATATCGACAGGGAGAAACCGAAAGCAGCAACGGTCAAGCGACTGAATGTGTGCCGCAATTGACCGGATATGTAAAAGATAATGAAAATCGTGATGAAGAACAGCAGTAATAATAATATCGCGCCGAAAAAGCCCATTTCCTCAGCAAAAATACTGAAAATAAAATCTGTGTGCCGCTCGGGCAGAAAATTAAGTTGGCTTTGCGTGCCCTGCGCCAGGCCCTTGCCGAATAGACCGCCGGAGCCGATACCGATTTTCGATTGGATGATGTGATATCCGGCTCCCAACGGATCACGCTCCGGATCAAGAAAAACCAATACGCGTTCTTTTTGATAATCGTGCAAATAACTCCATACAACCGGCGCGCTGCCGATTAGCGCAATCGCACCGGCCAGAAAATAGCGATAATCAACACCGGCCAAAAACACCACGCATAACCCACAAATAGCCAGCAAAATAGCGGTGCCGAGATCAGGCTGACCAATCACCAGCAGCACCGGCAAGCCGATTAATATCATCGGCACAACCAGATTGAACGGATGCGATATCTCATCGCCATGCGTTGCCTGATAAAACCGCGCCAAAGCCATAATTAATGCAAAACGCATAAACTCAGATGGCTGGATGGAAATAATGCCGAGATCGAGCCAACGCTGCGCGCCCATATTGGTGTCGCCGAATAATTCCACCCCAATCAATAAAAGCAAAATCGCCCCGTAAAACGGATAGGCAAGATTGAACAGGGTGCGCAATTCAAGATTGGCAATCGCATACATCATGCCGAGGCCAATAATCAGCCGAAGCCCATGCCGCCAGCCCCAAGGTGAAAAATCACCCCCTGCGATTGAATAAAGCAGCAGCACGCCGATTAAGCCCAACAGGCCGGTGCAAATAATCAACGGCATATTCAGCGCGTCCAACGGAATTAATTGGCTCAATCCGCCGCCGCGCGAAGGAAAGCTCATAGCACCTGCTCCGCATCTTGCAGCGGCGCGGTCTGCGCCGCTTCCGGCGTTTCCGGTGCCTCAATCTTCGGCATCGGTTTTCCCTTATTCAGCAAATGCACCATAATATCGCGCGCCATTGGGGCTGCGACCTGCGCCCCGCCGCCGCCATGCTCAATCACCACCGTTACCGCATATTTCGGCTTATCATGCGGCGCATAGCCGACAAAAAGCGAGTGATCGCGCAAATGCCAATCCAGCTTATGGTTTGGCGTCACACCATTTAGCCGCTCATCTTTTGAAATGCGACGCACTTGAACCGTGCCGGTTTTGCCCGACATGCGCGCGCCATTAATTAACAAGCTGGACGCATAGCCGGTGCCATCAGGGCGATTGACAGCGCGATACATGCCGCGTTTCACAATCTCCAAATTCTCCGGATTGAGACCGATATCACGCGGCGCATCCAAATCATTTTCAACCTTAGTGATGCGCGGCGTCACCAGCTTGCCGCCATTCGCCAAAGCCGCCGTCATTACCGATAATTGCAATGGCGTCGATAAAAGATAACCCTGCCCGATGGCGGTAATAATTGTCTCGCCAGTGCGCCAGCCAGTATCATAATTGGCGCGCTTCCAATCGCGCCCCGGCACAGTGCCGACCTTCTCGCCTTCGAAATTAATGCCGGTCGGCGCACCAAAGCCGAAGCGCTTGGCCATTGCGCCAATGCGGTCAATACCGACTTTTAAAGACAAGTCATAAAAATAAATATCGCAAGACTGTTCAATTGCCTCAATCATATCCATTGGCCCGTGGCCGACAGGCGTCCAACAGTGAAACTCTTCGCCGGAAAATTTAAACTGTCCGGTGCAGGTGACGCGGTCTTGCGGCTTCACCAGCCCCTCTTCAAGTGCGGCCAAAGCAACCAGCATTTTGAAGGTCGAGCCGGGCGCATACAGTCCGCGCAATGGCTTATTAACCAAGGGCTTGCGCTCATGATCGAGCAACGCTTCCCATGCGCGCCGCTCAATACCACGAGAAAATTCATTCAAATCAAAAGACGGCGTCGAACACATAACCAACAATTCGCCGCTCTCAACATCCATGACTAAGGCCGAGCCGCTATGTCCGGCCAATCGCTTACTGGCGAAATCTTGCACGCTCAAATCAATCGACAAGGCGATATCTTTACCTGTCTCACCGCTTTTGGAACGTAATTCGCGCACCGTGCGGCCATAAGCATTGACTTCCAAATGGCGAATACCGGGCAGGCCGCGCAAATCCAGTTCAAAATCGCGCTCGACCCCATTGCGCCCGACCTTATCGCCGACAATCTCGCCAACGCGCTGCAAATCGGCGCGGGTTTTATCACCGACAAAACCGACAAGATGCGAAGCCGCTTCAGCACTGCTATAGACGCGCTTTTGCCCCACTTGCGGCTCTATGCCGGAAAAATACGGAAGATTGATGTTTATCTCAGAGAACGCCTCCCATGATAAATCCTCAGCGATAATCACCGGTTTAAATCGTGGGCCGCGCTTAATCTTACGACGCATTTCGCGCTTTTCTGCCGCGCTCAGTCCGATAATGCGCGCCAGACTGTCAATCGTCGCCTCCATATCTTCAACTTGCTCGGGTATCATTTGCAGCCGCAAATTGCGATCATTTCCGGCCAGCTCCAAACCATTGCGGTCAAGAATACGCCCTCTTTGGGCGCTGATTTGCGTCACGTTCACTCGATTGGCTTCGGCCAAGGTTTCATATTCTTCAGACCGTGCGACTTGCAAATATTGCAAACGGCCGGCAATAACCGTGAACAGAGCCAGCTGCGATGCGCCCAATAATAAGAGCCGGCGCGAAAAAGTATATTCATCTCGTTGATAAAGTGACATCAGCCCTTATCCTCAACCAGAAGGCGGTCACGAAAGGTAAATAACGGCCCGAAGATAACCGGAAACGCGATAAGGCAGAGAAACAAAGACAGCAATAATTGAGATCCCGCGACCGCCATATCGTCGCGCATCAGCGCAATGAAATAGCCAAGCAAATAAACCGCCGCTGTCAGCACGGCGAAAGTAAGCCAATGCGAGACAAAGGCGGCATTATGCAATATCGGTTTTTGAAATCGGCATAAGGCATAAAAAATCACGAATAAAAATGCCCAATAGCCGAGCGGTGCCTCGCGAAGCAAATCACTCAAGAGGCCGATAAGCGCGAGGGCGACCGGGGTAAAATCGCCTTCCGAATTCAAACTGATAAAAAAGAGCGGTGCAAAGAACAATCCCAATTCCAGTCCTTCCAAGCCCGGAATATGGCTGGGTGTATTGCCGGCAATAACCAGCATCACCAGAACAAAATAGGGAATGAATAAGAGGCCGCCGCCATCGCTGCTTCCGAACCGGCTCATTGTACCGACCTTTCAGCAATCGGACGCTCGGCTGCCGGTGGCTCCTCGATAAGCGCGTTTTTGACCACGCGCACAAAAATCAACTGGTCCAAATTATCCAGCAAATCGACCGATAATTCACCATCGGCAAAGCTGACCACACCGACCGGCAGTCCAAGTGGCATTTGACCGCCACGACCGGAGGTCACCAACAGGTCGCCATCTTTCAACTCAGCACCGCGCGGCAAAAATTGCAGGCGTGGCTTATTATCATTAGTACCGGATAAAATCGCTTGCACATCACTGGACAGCGCAATCACCGGAATATGACTGTTAAAATCAGTCAGCAACAAAATACGCGACGAGTTACGACCGCTTGAAATTACCCGCCCGACAAGGCCGTTCAAACCGAGCACGGCTTGCCCTGCCTCGATGCCGACATTACGACCACCATTGGCAACAAGCGTATGCACAAACGGACTGTTTAAGTCAGCCACCACACGCGCCGTCACCAAATCAATATCCGGCTCCTGTGGCAGATTGAGAAGCGCGCGATATTTGCGCATCAAAACTTCCGACTGCGTCAGCTCATTCATCCGCAATCGTAATTCAGTATTCTCTTGGCGCAAGGCGTCGCGCTCAGCTTTCAGGTTTGTATTGGTTTGGAAATAACCATCAGCCTGGCCGAGCGCGCTGAAGGGCAGCGCGACAATATCAACAATCGGTGTGACCACATCAAAAACCAATTGGCGCAATGAGGCGATACGCGGGTCGTCACGCGGCAATAAAAACAGAAAAATCGCCGCAATAATAAGACAGACAAGAGCTATGCCTGCGCCGCTGACAAAGCGTGTCTCGCTTCCGCCTATGCGTGTCTTGGCCACAGCACCCCTCTTTTTTTAAGCCCTAATAGGCAACAGACAGAACGTGCTTCATCGTTTTGATATGTTCAAGTGCCCGTCCGGTTCCCAGCACGACGCAAGACAATGCCTCATCGGCAATCGACACCGGCAAGCCGGTCGCTTCGCGCAAATATGCATCCAAATTATGCAGCAAGCCGCCGCCGCCGGTCATGACAATGCCTTTATCGACAATATCAGCGGCCAGTTCCGGCGGCGTTGCTTCCAATGCCACTTTAACCGCTTCAACAATTGCACCTACCGGTTCCGACAGGCTTTCCGCAATCTCGCGCTGGGTAATCACCACTTCGCGCGGCACACCATTCATCAAGTCACGGCCTTTAATCTTGACGGATTCGCCTTCTTCGCCCGGCGACATCATCGCAGAGCCGACTTCTTTCTTAATCCGTTCGGCACTGGACTCGCCAAGCAGCAAATTATGATTGCGACGAATATGCGCAATAATCGCTTCATCCATTTTATCGCCACCAACGCGCACGGAACGCGAGTAAACAATACCGCCAAGTGAAAGAACCGCCACTTCTGTCGTACCACCGCCAATATCAATGACCATAGAGCCGGTCGGCTCGGTTACCGGAAGACCGGCACCGATTGCCGCCGCCATCGGTTCCTCAATCAGGAATACGCGGCGCGCGCCGGCTGACATGGCACTCTCTTGAATGGCACGACGCTCAACCGCCGTCGCACCTGACGGCACACAAACAACAATTTGCGGATTGGCGAAAGAGCGACGGTTATGCACTTTACGGATAAAGTGCTTAATCATTTCCTCAGTCACGTCGAAATCGGCAATCACGCCATCGCGCATCGGGCGAATGGCTTTGATATTGCCCGGCGTCCGACCCAGCATCATTTTGGCTTCATCACCGACGGCGAGAACCCGATTGCGTCCATTCTGCTCAATAATCGCAACCACTGAAGGCTCATTAAGAACAATGCCACGGCCCTTTACATAAACCAGCGTATTGGCCGTTCCAAGGTCAATGGCCATATCAGCAGAAAACATGGCAAGCAGCATATTCAACATTCGAGTTCTCCCCCGGGGAATTCAGTAAATTAGGCGGTCAGTGAATCCGGCGCCTGTTTTTCACGTTTGATAAGCAATTTATTCAGTGCACTGATATAAGCCCGTGCAGAGGCCACCATCGTATCGGTATCGGCTGCGCGACCGGTCACGGTCTTGCCTTTTTCTTCCAGCCTTACGCTTACTTCAGCCTGCGCATCGGTGCCTTCCGTTACTGCATGCACTTGATAAAGCTGCAATTTCGCCTCATGCGGAAACAGCCCTTTAATGGCGTTAAACGTCGCATCGACAGGCCCGTCACCAGTGCTCTCAATCTCGGTTTCCGTGCCATCAATGTCCAGCTTCAAAGTCGCTCGCTGCGGTCCTTCCGAACCGGCAAGCACACGCAATGATACAATCTTGACACGGTCGGCACCCTTGGCCACTTCATCATCAACCAGCGCGACAATATCATCGTCAAACACGTGTTTCTTGCGGTCAGCCAAATCCTTGAACCGAACGAAAGCTTCCTGCATTTGATTGTCGCCCAAATCATAACCCAAGGCTTTAATTTTCTCGCGGAAAGCATGGCGACCGGAATGTTTGCCCATAACCAGAGAGGTTTGCGAAATGCCGACACTTTCAGGCGTCATGATTTCGTATGTCTGATTATTCTTCAACATACCGTCTTGGTGAATACCGCTCTCATGGGCAAACGCATTCTGCCCGACAATCGCTTTATTATATTGCACCGGAAAGGCGGTGACAGAAGAGACCAGCTTGGAGCCGCGCGCCAACATGGTAGTCTCGATATTGGTCCATTGCGGCATCGCATCATTGCGCACATTCAACGCCATGACGATTTCTTCCAATGCCGCATTACCGGCCCGTTCACCCAAGCCGTTAATTGTGCATTCCACTTGCCGCGCACCGGCTTGCACGCCGGACAGCGAATTGGCAACTGCCAATCCCAAATCATTATGACAATGGGTTGAGATAATCGCCTTATCCATATTCGGCACCCGCTCACGCAGCATGGTGATGATGTCGAAATATTCTTGTGGCACGGTATAGCCGACCGTGTCGGGAATATTGATGATGGTGGCACCGGCCTTAATCGCGGTTTCCACTGTC
>CBFIIT010000027.1:0-18460 GCA_965662725.1 Alphaproteobacteria bacterium
GCGCGGGCAGCCAAAGTCGCAATGGGAATGGCGCCGGTATGGTCAATATAAAGCGGCGCGTCTTGCAAATCGCGAGCGGCGGAAACCAAACGACCATATTCATCTTCAACAATATCGCCTTTCCGAATATTGGAAGACGATACAGCCGCTTGCTCGGCCAACATCCGCGTCGCCAATTGTTCAGCCGCCATTTCCAGCGAGAAGAAACCGACAACGCCGCCTTCTTTTACTTCAATACTGCCATCAGCTTTGGTTTCAACATTACCCGATTGTTTGGCCTTCATATGATTATGCGCAATGGTGAAGGCGATATTGGTGGCCAATGCGGTTTTACCCATGGCCGGGCGTCCGGCCAGAATAATCAAATCGCTTTGCTGCAAGCCGCCCAGCAATTCATCCAGCCCTTTAAAGCCGGTCGAAATACCCGATAGATTGCCGTCGCGCTGATAGGCTTTTTCAGCCATCTCAATGGCGCCGGTCAGCGACAAATCAAAGCTCATAAAGCCGGCATTATGGGTGCCTTTTTCAGCAATATTATATAGCGCTTGCTCAGCCTTATCGATTTGGCTGTTCG
Source organism: Alphaproteobacteria bacterium (assembly GCA_965662725.1). Lineage (GTDB taxonomy): Bacteria > Pseudomonadota > Alphaproteobacteria > RS24 > RS24 > UBA8337. The sequence goes on from CBFIIT010000027.1 coordinate 575, forward strand.
GGTCTTTGTCAATATCGGCGTCAAAAGCATCGCCGACCATTTCTTGACCGACGACAATCAACTGACGGCGAATGGCCAAGTCATAAATCGTTTGCCCATATTGTTTGGCATTGGCAATCGTTGTCGCATTGCTGGCCAAGCGCGCCAAATAGCCGACACCGCCCAGCGCGGCCAACCCTTCATCCATTTCCAAATAGGTTTTCAGCGTTACCGGCGAGGCCAGATTGCCATTGCCGACCAATTTGACAATCGCTTCAAAAATGCGCTGGTGCACCGGGTCATGAAAATAGGTCGGCTTCAGGAAATCCGCGACTTGGTCAACCGCATCATTATTGATAAGCAGCGCACCGAGAAGCCCTTGCTCGGCTTCAATATTATGCGGCATTTGCTTGAAATCATTGCTTTGCGACTCCGAAACATCGGGGGCAAAAGGCTCGGGAGTAAAATCTTCGGGGGTTACAATGGTATCGGACATGGGGAAACTTTAGACAGTCGATTGACATAGGGCGACACAAAAAAACAGGCCCCTCGAAAAATTTTCAGCGAGGCCTGTTAGTAATGGGGACAAGTCGGAAATCAGTCTTCCGTCTCGGCCTCTTTTTCGGTTGGCTCTTCGTCGCCAGTCTCTTCAGAAGCAGGCTCTTCGGAAACTTCTTCAGCAGCAGGCTCTTCAGTAGCAGGCTCTTCAGCGGTTTCCTCTGTTTCAGTCTCTTCGGCTTCTTCATCAAGAGAAACTTCAACGCCGTCCTCGAATACTTCTTCAACCGCAATGGTCTCTTCTTCGACCTGTTCGGCCGTTACATCTTCACCGGCGGCTTGACGCTCGGCTTCTTCTTCTGTCCGCGCCACATTGACGATGACAGAAGAGGTGACTTCCGGATGCAAAATAACGCTTACATCATGCAGGCCAAGATTTTTAATCGGCTGCGCCAGAACCACTTGATTGCGCTCTGTATCGAAACCGTTTCCGGACAGCAATTCCGCAATGTCACGGGTCGTGACAGAGCCGTAAAGCTGGCCGGTATCGCCGGACTGGCGAATAACCACAAAGCTCTCGCCGTTCAACTTGGCGTCAACCGCCTCGGCGTCGGATTTGCGCTCCAGATTACGCGCTTCCAATTGCGCCCGGTCTTGTTCAAAACGTTCAAGATTGGCTTTATTGGCGCGCAGGGCTTTACCTTGCGGCAGTAAATAATTGCGGGCATAGCCGTCTTTTACGGTGACGACATCACCCATTTGTCCAAGCTTTGCAATGCGCTCAAGCAATACAATCTGCATTGGTTTTACTCCTCATCCCCTTCTGCGTCAGACGACTTGTCAGCGGCTTTGTTCAGGCGTCTGAAATTAAAACGCGTGTCCAAGAGGCCCATTAGGCTAATGGGGATAATCAGCCAAGCCATCACGAAAATCAGGAAATATATAGCGGCCAAAATGAAGCCACGTCCATTCCAGTGGCGGGAGATAGCATGAATAATCGCTAAACCCAATAAAAAATATCCGGCGAAAATAATCGCCGCGAGGGAAGCGCCAAGCGCGGCCAGCCAGCCCGGCGCAAAAGCCGCTATCACCATGAAAAAACCAAGCGGCCCAACCAGCCAAAGCGGCAATTGTAAATAGTCGTAATTATCGGCCGGGCGTAAATTGCGGGCTGATTTAACCAATAAAGCTTGCGCGATTTGCATATTGCCTAAAAGCATAAGCGGCCAGCTGGCAAAGCCGGTGATCAGCATCAGATTGGCGACCCAAAAAATCTCTTCTTCGCTGCTTAGCGAATAGACTTGCATCAGCGCAGTACGAATTTCCGGCGAGGATTGCATGGCATTGGCAAACGCTTGCGGTAGGCCTTCCGAGCCGCCGGTCACCAGAAATATCAATACCGTGCCGAGGCCGGTCATTGCCAAGGCCAGCAAAATCAGATTGTCGAGCGGGAAGAATTGATAATCGCCATCTTTCAATTGGCGCGATAATAATGATTGCCGCACCAATAAAACAGTCGGCAACAAAAAACTGATGGCAAAGACAATCGCCAAAGGCGGCGTCAATATGATGGCGGTTAAAAGCGCGGCGGCAACAGCCACCATAAATGCTTGCGCGACGCCATAAGCCAGACCGATAGCGGCCAGCGGCAAGGCTGAGAACGGCATTAAAAAAATTGCGGCGAACAGCACGAAACTGCCGATCGCCGCAAGAATTATTCGCAAGAGCAGGGTTTGAGCCATCAGGCGCAACCGCCGCTTATCTTATTGATCAACCGTATACGGCATCAGGGCAAGATAGCGTGAACGCTTAATGGCACGGGCCAACTCGCGTTGCTTCTTGGCTGAAACGGCCGTGATACGGCGCGGTACGATTTTGCCGCGTTCTGAAACATAACGTTGCAGCAGGCGGGAATCTTTATAGTCAATGACCGGCGCATTGCTACCCGAGAACGGGCATGACTTGCGACGGCGACCGAATGGGCGACGACCTTGGCTCATTTGTCTCCTCCTTCGCGCGGACCATCATCACGACGAGATCCTTCGCGTGGACCATCGTCACGACGAGAGCTACGGCGCTCATCACGATTTTTATTGCGCATTTGAATTGACTCATCAGCCTCATGCTCATCGACACGCAATGTCATATGGCGGATAATATCGTCATTCAGGCTGATACGGCGTTCCATTTCGGAAACAGCCTCATGGCTGGCGACAATATTCAGCAATGAATAATGGCCTTTGCGATTTTTCTTCACGCGATAAGCCAAAGATTTAAGACCCCAATATTCGGTCTTGGTAATTTTGCCGCCATTTTCTTCCAGCACAGCCTGCATCATATCGATGAGACCTTCGACTTGCTGCGAAGAAATATCTTGGCGTGCGATAAACACATGCTCGTATAGAGCCATAGCCTCTCTCCTTCATTTTTCGGCGCCGAGCCTCTTGCGAGCGAACACCCATAAGGGGAAAGGCTCACAGACACGCGAGAGCGGGGACAAGGGATACCGGACCATTCCTAAACATTCGACCATCGAATGCTCTATCCTTTCAGCCCCCAGCCGAAAGTAATGTGCGGGTAATACTATGCCGGACGGGGCTTGGCAAGCGCGTTTTGACGCCGTAAAAGATGAAGCAATCAAAAGGGAGACCGCCATGACACAAGCTCTGATATTCCCCGGACAGGGCAGCCAAGCTGTCGGCATGGGACAGGCGCTGGCCGATAGCTATGACGAAGCGCGCGCCGTGTTTGAGGCGGTTGATGAGGCATTGGGGCAAAAGCTGTCGGCTTTAATGTGGAATGGCCCGGAAGATGAGTTGACGCTGACCGAAAACGCGCAACCGGCACTGATGGCGGTCTCTGTCGCGACCATGAAAGTGTTGGAAGCGCGTGGCTTTGATTTAAAAGCCTCGACCTCCCATGTCGCCGGTCATAGTTTGGGCGAATATGCCGCTCTGACCGCAGCCGGTGCTTTGCAAATCGAAGATACTGCACGTTTATTGAAACTGCGCGGCCAAGCCATGCAGCGCGCCGTGCCTGTCGGTGTTGGCGCGATGGCGGCTTTATTGGGGCTGGATTTTGACGTGGTGGCAGAGGTCGCGGCGGAAGCTTCTACCGATGGCGAAATTTGCGGTGCAGCCAATGATAATGCGGTCGGGCAAGTGGTAATTTCCGGCCATGCAGCAGCGGTGGCGCGGGCATGTGAAATTGCCAAAGAGCGGGGGGCCAAACGGGCGATGGAATTGCCGGTCAGCGCGCCTTTCCATTGTGCATTGATGAAACCGGCGGCAGAAGAAATGCAAGCCGCTTTGCAAGAAACCGAAATTTCAGCACCGATTGTGCCGCTCATTGCCAATGTCACGGCGCAAGCAGTCAGTGACCCCGATGCCATTCGCGAATTATTGGTGCAGCAAGTCACCGGCTCGGTGCGCTGGCGCGAGTCGATGATTTGGGCGGCTGATAATGGCGTCACCGATTTGGTTGAAGTCGGCAGCGGTAAAGTGTTGACCGGCATGGCCAAACGGATTGACAAAAGATTGGCAGCCAAGGCGTTGAATACGCCTGATGATATTGAGGCCTTTTTGGCTTAAACTGCCAAAACAGGTTGAGCGCATGAGCCGACACAAATTGGAGAGCAGCAATGTTTGATTTAAGCGGAAAAAACGCACTGGTAACCGGTGCATCAGGCGGTATTGGCCGCGATATTGCCAAAACATTGCACGCCGCCGGCGCCAATGTCGGACTGGCCGGCACACGCGAGGCCGTGTTGCAAGAATTGGCCGATGAGTTGGGCGAGGGCGCGCATGTGCTGGTCGCTGATTTATCAACCGCGGAAGGGGCTGCTGAGCTGGCTGCCAAAGCCGAAGAAGCAATGGGCGGGCTGGATGTCCTCGTCAATAATGCCGGTATCACTCGCGATAATTTGGCAATGCGGATGAAGGATGAAGATTGGGAAGCGGTTTTGGCAGTTAATCTGACCTCCGGTTTCCGACTTATTCGCGCCTCCCTGCGTGGTATGATGAAGCGTCGCCATGGCCGTATTATCGGCATTACTTCAGTGGTCGGTGTTACCGGCAATCCGGGGCAGGCTAATTATGCCGCCACCAAGGCCGGTATGATCGGCATGTCAAAATCATTGGCGCAAGAAGTTGCCAGTCGCGGCATCACCGTGAACTGCGTTGCGCCGGGTTTTATTGCGACGCCGATGACCGATGTTTTGCCTGATGAGCAAAAAGATGCGCTGACCGCAGCAATACCTGCCGGTCGTTTGGGGAGTGGCGATGATATTGCCGCTGCTTGCCTGTTTCTGGCCAGCGATGAGGCGGCCTATATGACCGGGCAAACGCTGCACGTGAATGGCGGTATGGCGATGATTTAAAACCCTTCGTGGCATATGGACACGTGCTGCAAAGGGTGATAGGGAAATCTCAAGTATGGAAATCATGCTTGTCTCGATGATGGGAATCGCTGTTCAAAATCAATCGAACGGCCAAATTTGAAGGAGCTTATCATGAGTGATATTGCCGAAAGCGTTAAGAAAATCGTTGTTGAAAACCTTGGTGTTGATGCCGGTGACGTAACAGAAGCCGCCAGCTTTATCGACGATCTGGGCGCTGATAGCCTTGATACGGTTGAACTGGTTATGGCATTTGAAGAAGAGTTTGGCATTGAAATCCCTGATGATGCTGCCGAAACAATTCTGACTGTTGCCGACGCAGTTAAATTCATCGAGCAAGCCAAGTAAGGCTTTCAAATTATGCGACGCGTCGTTGTAACCGGCATTGGGTCGGTTAATCCACTTGGCGAAACTGCAGAAAAAAGCTGGCAAAGGCTGATTGCAGGCGAGTCGGGGGCCGGTCCGATGACCGGCTTTGACGTGTCGGATTTGCCTTGTCAGATTGCCTGTCATGTTGACCGCGCATCTGATGAGAGCGAAGACGGGTTTAATCCCGATTTATATGTCGCGCCGAAAGAACAAAAGCGCATGGATGATTTCATCATCTATGCGATGGCGGCCAGCGACATGGCCTTGGCCGATAGCGGCTATATGCCTGAAACAGAAGAGCAGCAATATCGAACCGGCGTTTTGGTCGGTGCCGGTATTGGTGGCTTGCAAGGTATTGAAGATGGCGCGTTCACGGTTCGAGATCGTGGGCCGCGCCGCCTCAGCCCGTTTTTTATTCCCGGCGCTTTAATCAATCTGGCCGGTGGGCAAATTTCGATTAAGCATGGGCTGAAGGGCCCTAATCATGCTGTGGTAACCGCTTGTTCAACCGGCGCACATGCGATTGGTGATGCGGCGCGGTTGATTATGCTGGATGACGCCGATGTGATGGTTGCCGGAGGCACTGAATCGGCAATTTGCCGCTTGGGTATTGCCGGTTTTGCCGCTTGCCGCGCCCTTTCAACCGGATTTAACGATACGCCTGAAAAAGGCTCGCGCCCCTATGATAAAGACCGCGACGGTTTTGTGATGGGCGAAGGGGCCGGCATTGTCGTATTGGAAGAATATGAGCACGCCAAAGCACGCGGAGCAAAAATCTACGCAGAAGTTGTCGGCTATGGATTGTCCGGTGATGCGTTTCATATAACCTCACCGGCAGAAGACGGTTCCGGCGGTTATCGCTCCATGCAAGCGGCATTGAAACGCTCCGGCCTGTCGCCGGAAGATATCGGCTATGTCAACGCGCATGGTACATCAACACCTTTGGGTGATGAGATTGAATTGAAAGCGGTTGAACGCTTATTCGGTGGCGCGGCTGACGGTTTGAATATGTCATCAACCAAATCAGCAGTCGGGCATTTGCTTGGTGCAGCGGGCGCGGTCGAGGCGATTTTCTCTATTTTGGCGATGCGCGACAATGTCGTGCCGCCAACTCTTAATCTCGATAATCCATCGATTGACTCGCCGATTAATCTTGTGCCGCACAAGGCGCAGGAGCGCGAGGTGAATGCCGTGCTGTCCAATAGTTTCGGTTTTGGCGGCACCAATGCGTCGCTGGTTTTCAAGGCCGTTGAGTAGATCGGTCACTTGGGTTTGGACCGCTTCAAACAGCTTTTACTTAAATTTCGTGGGTCTCTGATTGTTTCTGCGCTGCTTGGCGGTTTGGGGTTCGCAATGATTATCGGGCTGGTTTTCTTGCCCGGCCCGCATGGTGAGAGCAAGCGGGTTATTTTGGAGGCAGGGTCATCTTCGCGCGCCATTGCCAATCGGTTGGGCGCGGCGGAGGCGCTTCGCAGTCGGTTTTTATTCCGGCTTTATGTGCGCTTGACCGGCCAATCGGCGCGGCTAAGAGCAGGCGAATATGACATTCCGGCAAGGGCAAACATGCCGCATATTTTGGCCGTTATCACCGGCGGTGATGTGGTGCTGCATCCGATTACTTTTGCCGAGGGGCTGACCAGCACGCAAATCGTCAACCGGTTAAATACTGAAACCGTGCTTAGCGGCTCGGCGGTTATTCCGCCGGAAGGTAGTCTTTTGCCGGAGACTTATAATGTGGCGCGTGGCATGAGCCGTGCTGCTTTATTGGCTAAAATGCAAGCCGACCAAAAGCAGGTGATTGATGCGCTATGGCCTAAACGGCAAAAAGGCTTGCCGATAAAATCCAAGCGCGAGGCGATTATTTTAGCATCGATTGTAGAGCGCGAAACCGGCGTTGCAGAAGAGCGGCCATTGGTGGCGGCGGTTTTCATCAATCGATTGAAAAAACGCATGCGCTTGCAGTCAGACCCGACGATTATTTACGGCATTGTCGGTGGCAAAGGAAAACTCGGTCGCCCAATACGGCGCAGCGAAATTCGTCGCAAGACAGCTTATAATACCTACCGCATTAACGGCTTGCCGCCGACCCCGATTGCCAATCCTGGGCGCGCCTCCATTGCCGCCGTGCTTAATCCTGCCGACAGTAAGGCTTTGTATTTTGTCGCTGATGGCAGCGGTGGCCACGCTTTTGCTGAAACGCTGAGCCAGCACAATAAAAACGTCCGTCGCTGGCGGCAAATCGAAAAGCAAAATCGCAGATAGTGTATAGTCAGGGTCAGGCGATTTGATTCGAGAGGCCATTATGACATCTGCCATTAACCGCCGCGGTTTGATGCTGGTATTATCATCCCCTTCAGGGGCCGGTAAAACCACTTTGGCGCGTGGTTTATTGGCCAGTGATAATAATATCGCCATGTCGGTCTCTGTCACCACACGAAAGCCACGTCCGGGCGAAATTGACGGCACGGATTATCATTTTGTCGATACGCAGGCGTTTGGCGAAATGCGTAATCGCGGTGCGTTGCTGGAGCACGCCAAAGTTTTCGATAATTATTACGGCACCCCGCGCGCGCCGGTTGAGCAGGCACTATCTGAGGGGCGCGATGTGCTGTTTGATATTGATTGGCAGGGCACGCAGCAATTGCAAGAAGCAGCGGCCGATGATTTGGTCAAGATTTTCATATTGCCGCCAACCGCTGCCGAGCTTGAAAAGCGATTGAACAGCCGCGCGCAAGACAGCGCTGATGTCGTCGCATCGCGCATGGCCAAAGCGTCTGATGAAATCAGCCATTATCCGGAATATGACTATATTATCGTCAATGAAGACGCTGAAGCCAGTCTGGCGCAAGTGCGCGCCATTTTGACATCAGAACGGCTGAAGCGGGGACGCCAAACAGGCTTGTCTGACTTTGTAAAGACGCTTCGCGAAGCCCTATAAAGGCATGCAGCTTTAGTTCTCTAAAACCACACGACCGATAATATTGCCTTCGCGTAAATCATCTAGCGTGCGGCTGGCTTCGCTCATATTGCGGGTTTCCACCGGTATCGGATTGATTTTTCCGGCTTTAACGATTTCCAGCATTTCAATCGTATCGGCCAATGTGCCGGTCATTGAACCGCCAACAGACATCGCGCGGAATGGGAACATCGGAATCGGTTGGGTGAAAGCACCGCCAAACAGGCCGACGATTTTTACTTCACCACCACGGCGCAGCGCGCCTGTGGCAAATTGCAAAGAGCCTTCCGCGCCGACAAAATCAGCAGCACCTGCGACGCCGCCATTCGTATCGGCCAGCAATTTTTTCAAATCGCCTTCCGTGCCCGGATTATAAGCAGCTTTCGCACCGGCTCCCATGGCGGCCTGCAGTTTGTTATCGTCGAGGTCAGCAACCAGCGGCGCTTCATCAAACATTTCCAGTGCAAATTGCAGCGCCATCATGCCGACACCGCCAAGCCCGACAATCAAAGCCGGTTCGCCCTTATCGCCGGTATTCAGATATTTCAGCGCCGAATAAGCGGTAATGCCGGAGCACATATAAGTGCTGGCCAGACCGGGCGCGATACCTTCTGCATCAAGGCAATAGCGTTCATGCGGCACCAGACAATGGGTTGAAAAACCGCCCGGCAAATTCACCCCAAGGGCGCGGCCATTGCATAATTGTTCGCGGCCATTATCGCAATCATTGCAATTGCCACAGCCGATCCACGGATAGACCACGCGGCGGTCGCCGACTTTGACGTCTTTCACATCAGGGCCGATAGCGGCAACCGTGCCTTCAATTTCATGGCCAAGGGTAAATGGGGTTTGGCGTGCGCCGCGCACATCCAATTTATTGCCGCCGCCCATGTCGAAATGGCCGTCATGAAAATGCACATCGGAATGACAAACGCCGCAATGGCTGATTTCAACCAGCACTTCGCAACCGGTCGGTTGCGGGGTTTCGCTTTCCACCGCTTCCAGTGCGGCACCATATTCGGTAATGGCTTGGCTTTTCATAGTCGCATCTCCCTCAAACTATTGTTCTGCCAGCAGGCGGGCGAGCCTGCAAAATTGTTCAATATCCAAAACTTCGGCGCGCGCGGTTTCATCAATATCCGCTTGTGCCAAAAGCTTTATTGGGTCTGAGCATATCTGTTTCAGGCTGGCGCGCAACATTTTCCGCCTTTGTCCGAAGGCGGCGGCGGTCAGCTTGGCCAATATTTTCGGGTCTGCCTCAGCGCTTGGCGCGCGGCGCGGTGTTAGATGCGCAATCGCCGAGGTAACTTTCGGCGGTGGCACAAATACCTGTCGGTCAACTTCAAAGGCCAATTGCGTATCGCAGAGCCAATTGGCCAGCACAGCCAGTCGTCCGAAATGCTTTGTGCCGGTTTGTGCCGTGATGCGCTGCGCCACTTCTTTTTGAAACATCAGCGTCATCGATAAAAATTGCGGTTGCCATGCGCCATCCTGCCAGCCGCCATCCAGCCAATCGGTCAATAAATGTGTGCCGATATTATAAGGCAGGTTGGAAACGATGCGATAAGGCCCGTCAGCCAGACTTTGCGGGGATATGGCCAGCGCATCGCCTTGCACAATGTTCAGCCGGTTCGGATAAGCAGCAGCAATATCTTCAAGCGCCGGTAAAAACCGCTCATCGGCCTCAATCACATGCACTTTGCGCGCGCCTTCCATCAGCAGGCCGCGCGTCAAACCACCGGGGCCGGGGCCGATTTCCACCACATCGCAATCGGCAATATTGCCGGCCTGTCGCGCAATGCGTCGCGTCAGATTTAAATCGAGAATAAAGTTTTGACCGAATTTTTTATCCGCCTTCAGCTCATAGGCTGAAATAACCTGGCGCAGCGGCGGCAGACCGTCATCTTGCATTTAGCGATATTCCACTACCGCATCGCGGCGCAAATCGCGCAAATGACGCCGCGCCATAATCGAGATGCGTTGAGCGAAAATATTTTCAGCAATTTCTTCGCGCGAAATGTCAACGCCAAGGTCATCTTTGCGGTCGCACACCACATAGACATTGGTCACATCGCCAAGCTCTTGCGGGGCGGTAACATCACCGGCTTCCAGTTCGGCAACCGCTAAAATCACCGGTCGCGGCAATTGCCGCAACTCTTTCAAACCGCTGCGCTTAACGCTCGCCTTCAGCTTCTTGGCTTTGCCTTGCGCGCGCCGACAAGTTTTGAAATCAGCGACAAATTCATCAATGCGCTTGCGCTTTACCGATTTCGGAAAGCTCGCGGTCAGTACGTCAAATTTGTTTTTCTCAGGTGACACACCACCGGTGCGTTTATCAGCTAATGCGAGAATATAAACACCGGCTGTTGTCGGTATCGGTGGTGAGATTTGGCCAACCTGCAATTGCCGCACGACTTGTGCCAGACGCGGGTTTAATTGGTCGGCGGAAATCCAGCCCAATTGACCGCCGCGCGCGGCTGTCGGCGCAATTGAGAATTGCCGCGCCAAGGCCGGAAAACTGACACCGGATTGCAGTTGCTGAACAATCTGTCCGGATATTTGTCTTACATCATCTTCGGTCGCAAAGCTGTCGAGATTGAGCAGGATTTCGCTTATCAAATAGCGCGTCTGATTAACTGCTTGAACGGCCTTTTCATATTGCTCATCAATTTCGCGGTCGCCGACTTTAATCCGCGAACTGAAACTCCGGCGGACAAATTGGTTCCATGCGAGTTCGGCACGAATTTGGGTGGCCAGCGTTTCCTCTTTAATGTCTTTCTCTTCGAGGAATTCCTTAATGCCGTCCAGCGTCCGGTCGTCTTGCTTGGCCAGCAATTCCATACGCCGGTCGATCTCATCTTCTTCAATACTGATTTCAACCCGCTGCGCTTCTTGCATTTGCAGCTTTTCATCAACCAGAGAGCGCAATACTTGCTCGCGCATGCGCTCAATCATTTGCGGCGTTTTTTCAATGCCGGAAGTGACGAAAAACAAATCAACCCTCTGGTCGACATCATAGAGAGAGATAACTTGATCATTCACAATCGCAGCTATGCCCTCAATATCGCGCGCTTGTGCGCCCATCGGCAAACCCGCCAGCAGCAAGCAAACAAAAAGTAATCGGGTGACAAATTTCATTTTTGACTCGTTTTTGTGTGTCGAAATGACATATCAGAGTTTCAACTCTTATCTCAAATGAGAGTGGACGACCAGATATTTACGCCATAATGTTGGTAACAAGATAACAGTTCAAGCCCCTTGGAATTCGGAGAAAAAAATGCCCCTGACAATCGCTTTTGCCACAGATAAATTGCCGGAAAAAGGCTCGCTCATCATCACCGCAACAGACGGTGGCAAGCTCGGCCCGTTGGGCAAGCAATTGGATAAGAAAATCGGCGGCGCCATCAGCAAGGCAATGAAAATCAAAAAATTTAAAGGCAAGCCCGCCTCTATGTTCGCCTTGCTGGCACCGGCCAAATCAGACCTCGACCGGATTGTCGTTCTCGGTGTCGGCAATGGTAAAAAACTATCGGCCTCTGACGCGGAAAAAATGGGCGGCACGGCCTTGGGCGCAGTGGAAAAGGCCGAAGGCAATGTCACGTTTTTATTGGAACCGCTGGGTGGCAATGTCGCTGATGGCGAGATTGCTGCGCGCGCGGCGGTCGGCGCTTTTTTGCGCGACTATAAATTCGAAACCTATAAGACAAAAAACAAAACCCAAGGCGGCCCGAAGAAATTTACTGTAGCAACGAAGGCCGGCGCGGCAGCCAAAAAGGCTTATGCGGAATTGAAAGCGGTGGCTGATGGCACGATTATTGCGCGTGATTTGGTCAATGAACCGTCAAATATTTTGACTCCGCCGGAATTTGCCAAACGCGCCAAAGCCTTGACCAAGCTGGGTGTGAAAGTCGAGGTGCTGAGCGAGGCGCAGATGAAGAAACTCGGCATGGGCTCATTGCTGGGTGTTGGGCAGGGCAGTGTGCAGCCCAGCCAAATGGTTATTATGCAATGGGAAGGCGCCGCCAAATCGAAACAGCCTGTGGCTTTTGTCGGTAAAGGCGTGTGTTTTGATACGGGCGGTATTTCGATTAAGCCTGCCGGTGGCATGGAAGATATGAAGGGCGATATGGGCGGCGCGGCAGCGGTGACCGGTCTGATGCACGCTTTGGCTGGCCGCAAGGCAAAGGTTAATGCGATCGGCGTTATCGGTCTGGTAGAAAATATGCCTGACGGCAATGCCCAACGGCCGGGTGATGTCGTCACCTCCATGTCGGGGCAAACGATTGAAGTTTTGAACACTGACGCCGAGGGTCGTCTGGTGCTGGCCGATGCGCTTTGGTACACGCAAAAGCGCTTTAAGCCGCAATTCATGATTGATTTGGCGACGCTGACCGGAGCCATTATGATTGCGCTGGGGCAAGATTATGCCGGTATGTTTGCCAGTGATGACAAGCTGGCCAATCAATTGACTGAAATCGGTGAGGCTGAAGGCGAAAAAGTCTGGCGCATGCCGATGAATGATAATTTTGACAAAATGATCAACACGCCAAATGCCGATATGAAAAACATCGGTGGGCGCTATGCCGGCTCATCAACCGCGGCGCAGTTCTTGAAACGCTTCACCAATGATGTGCCTTGGGTACATCTCGATATTGCCGGCACTGCCATGGGCAGCCCGAAATCCTCGACCAGCCGCACATGGGCATCGGGTTATGGCGTACGCCTGCTCGACCGTCTGGTGAAGGCGCATTACGAAAAATAATGAGCGAGGTTCTGTTCTATCATCTGGAGCGTCAGACGCTGGAACAGGCTTTGCCTTTATTGCTGGACGCAACGCTGAAACGCGGTTGGAAGGCGGTGGTGCAAGCCGGTTCTGAAGAGCGCGTGCAGGCACTCGACGCGCATTTATGGAGCTATAAGGATGACGCGTTTCTGCCGCATGCCGCAAACGGCGATGCGCGCTTTGCCGAGCATGTAGACAGCCAACCGATTTGGCTGACCCATGAAAATGAAACACCGAATGAAGCGAATGTTTTGTTTCTCGTCGATGGGGCGGAACGCGAGGCGATAGAGGGGTTTGAGCGTTGCGTGTTTATGTTTGACGGGCGCGATGAAGAAAATGTTGCTCGTGCTCGCGCCCGTTGGGCCGTGCTGAAAGATGCCGGTCACGAACTGACTTATTGGCAGCAATCGGCAGAAGGCAAATGGGAGCAAAAAGCCTAGCTTGCACTCGCGGCAAAGCCCGCCTATAAAGCGCTCAAGTTAACCAGATTGAGGAACTCCCAATGGCTATCGAGCGTACTTTTTCCATCATCAAACCGGATGCCACCAAGCGCAATCTGACCGGTAAAATCATTGACCGCTTTGAAAGCAATGGCCTGCGTATCATCGCCTCCAAGCGCATTCACATGACCCGCGAGCAAGCCGGTGAGTTTTACGGCGTGCATAAAGAACGTCCTTTCTACAATGACCTTGTCGATTTCATGATTTCAGGCCCGGTTGTTGTGCAGGTTTTGGAAGGCGAAAACGCCATTGCCAAAAACCGCGAAATTATGGGCGCAACCAATCCGGCTGAAGCCGATGAAGGCACCATTCGTAAAGATTTCGCCGAGAGCATTGATGCCAATTCCGTGCACGGTTCAGACGCACCGGAAACCGCTGCCGAAGAAATTAAATTCTTCTTCAGCGATGACGAGCTTGTTGGCTAACGCTCGACATATATTTTGAATTTGGTGGGTATTTTTGAATTTGGCGGGCCTAAGTGCCCGCCATTTTTGTAAGCACCACATCCAGCGCTTCCGGATAGGCGATATGCTCTTGCGCCAATACGCGGGCGGCGAGCGTGTCGGGGGTATCATCGGGCATTATCGGCACAGATTTTTGCACGATAATCGGCCCTTCATCCATTTCAGGCCGCATATAATGCACGGTGCAGCCATGCTGTTTATCACCCGCTGCCAAAGCCTGCTGGTGCGTGTTAAGGCCTTTATATTTGGGCAGTAAAGAAGGGTGAATATTTATCAGCCTATCATGCCATTTATTAACGAAACCGGCGGTCAGTAGCCGCATGAACCCGGCGCAGCAAACCAATTCAATATTAGCGGCGCGCAATGTATCATCCAATTTGGCGTCAAATGCGGCGCGGCTTTCAAACCCCTTATGGTCAATCACCGCGTGAGGAATGTTTTCAGCACGGCAAAAATCAAGGCCACCCGCTTGCGGGCGATTGCTGACTGCCAAGCTTAAGTCTGCCGCAACGTCAGCGCGCGCCATATGCGCCGCCAGTGACTTTAGATTGCTGCCGCGACCGGAAAATAAAATAGCGATTTTGACCGGCGGCCGGCTCATCAGCAAATAGAGCCAGAAAAAGTAACCGCCTCATCTTCGCGCTTGGCGATGCGCCCGATGGGGATAACGGTTTCACCTTGTGCTGCCAGCATCGCCATCACATCGGCCAGCCCGTCGGGCGAGACAATCAGCGTCATGCCAATACCGCAATTAAAAGTGCGCAGCATTTCCGCCTGTTCCATATTGCCGGCATCTTGCAGCCATTGGAAAATCATCGGCATTTTCCAAGCGGTCAAATCAATATGCGCTTGCAACTCATCGGGCAGAACGCGAGGCAAATTTTCTTGAAAACCGCCACCGGTAATATGCACCAAGCCCTTAATCGGGGCGTTGGCTTTCAGCGCATAAAGCACTGATTTCACATAAATGCGGGTCGGCGTCAGCAGCTCTTCAGCCAATGTCTTTTGGGCATGCGCCGGACTGGGCGCATCCCATTTCAGGCCTTCTTGTTCGACCAAGCGGCGCACCAGTGAAAAACCGTTTGAATGAATGCCGTCTGAGGCGAGGCCGAGAATAATATCGCCTTCGGCAATATCTTTGCGCGGCAAGACTTTTTGCCGTTCAACCGCTCCGACCGAAAAACCCGCCAAATCATAATCACCGGCCGCATACATGCCGGGCATTTCGGCTGTTTCCCCGCCGATAAGCGCGCAACCGGCTTGCCGACAACCTTCAGCGATACCGGCAATCACATCGGTCGCGGCATCGACATCCAGTTTGCCGGAAGCGAAATAATCGAGAAAGAAAAGCGGCTCTGCGCCTTGCACAATCAAGTCATTGACGCACATGGCAACAAGGTCAATGCCGACTGTGTCGTGCTTACCGCTTTCAATGGCAATTTTCAGCTTGGTGCCGACGCCATCATTGGCGGCGACCAATATCGGGTCTTTATAATTGCAGGCGGCGATATCAAACAGGCCACCAAAGCCACCAAGGTCGCTATCGGCCCCGCTGCGCGCTGTCGATTTCGCGAGAGGCGCAATCCGCTCCACCAATGAATTGCCGGCCGCAATATCAACGCCGGCATCGGCATAGGTTGCTGATTTTTTTGAACTGTCATCCATAGGTTTACTTCTATCGGATTCGCCTGAATTGCCACAAAATAGCCTGCATGGCGGGTAAAGTAACCCTCTAATTGGAGAGGATATTTGATTGCGGGTCATTCGCGCCCGCGTTAGGTTGCGCGCATGAGATTTATATTCAGCTTTATCATGATTTTGACGTTTGCCACATTGGCGCAAGCGGGCAGCGTGTTTGAAGTCGATCGCATTAAGGTAGATGTATCGGCGCAATCCACGTCGGTTGCGCGCGCCACGGCACTCAGCCAAGGGCAGGCGCGGGCTTTGGATTTGGCGATGAAGCGGCTGGTGCGTCAAGAAGAATGGGATTTGCTGCCCGATATCCGCGCTTTGGATATTGAAAATCTGGTTGAGGGCTTGCGCATTAGCGATGAGAAAACCGGCCCGACCCGCTATCTCGCTACTTTGTCGGTGCAGTTCAAGCCGGGGCCATTGCGCGATTTACTGCGCAGTTATGGGGTTGCGGTCACCGAGGTGCAAAACCGTCCGGCCTTGCTGCTGCCGGTGTTGGAAGATTTGCAAGGCTTGCAGGCATGGGGCGAGCATTGGTGGCAGCAAAGCTGGCAGGATTACGATATCGATAATAATCCGGCGCCGCTCTTGCTGCCTTTGGGCGATTTGGAAGACAGCATGATTGCCAATGCCGAAGATATTTTGATTGGCGATCCGAGCAAGCTGCAGCAGTTAAATGCGCGCTATGGCACGGATACGGTAATTGTCGCGCATGCGCTGGCGGATGTTGAAGGGCAACTCGGCGTCACCGCATATATTTTTGGCGCCGAAGATAGCGATGTTATTGTCCGCACCTATAGAAGCGGCGGCGCGCATGATGAGATGGGTGGTGTGGCCATTCATGAGATTGCCTCGGCTTTGGCAGAGCGTTGGAAAATGGTGGCGGCTGTTGCTTCAGATGAGCGCGCGACCTTGCAAGTACGCGCCTCTTATAATGCGCTGAAAGACTGGAACCGACTGCTTGACCGGCTGAGCGAAGCCAAATTGGTGCGCGATGTAACGATTGTCGAATTGACCAAAGATTATGCCTATATAGATCTCGCCTATATTGGTTCGATTGCTCAGCTAGGTGGCAATTTGGGGCAAAGAGGCCTGATTTTGACCGAAAAAGAAAGCGGCTGGACCGTGGTAACGGAAGAATTTGTGGTGGCGCAATGATACATATTCGGCTCTCTCATTTATTCATTGTCGCGCTGGTCGGCACGTTTATTTATTTTCTGTCGGCCTTATCGACGATTATGCTGCCTTTTGTCTTGGGTTTCGCGCTGGCTTATTTCCTCGATCCGGTGGCTGACCGCCTTGAAGAGGCCGGTATTCGTCGAAGTCTGGCAACGCTAACGATTACTTTTGCCGTCGCATTTGTCATTATCGTCGGCCTGGCTTTTGGCCTTCCGGCGCTGGCTCAACAAGTCGCGCTGCTGATTTCCGCTTTACCCGGCTATATCGCTGAATTGCAGAGCTGGATGTTGTCTCAAAATATGGCACCGGGGCAAGCCGAGTTTATTGAGGCCATGGGCGATAGCCTGCTCGGCGGTTTGCAAGATACCGCTTCCAGTCTGGTGCTGTCGGGCTTGTCGATTATCAACTTGTTGGCGCTGATCTTCATCACCCCGATTGTGGCGGTTTATATGTTGAATGATTGGGACACGATGGTTGACCGTATTGACCATTTGCTGCCCGATGAGCAGGTTGAGATTATTCGCGATTTGGCGGCACAGATTGATGAGACGCTGGGCGGCTTTGCGCGCGGCCAAATGCTGGTCTGTCTGGCGCTTGGTTCAATCTATGCTATCGGTCTCTCAGCCGTCGGCCTGCAAAGCGGCGTGATTGTCGGCGTGATTGCCGGTCTCATCAGCTTTATTCCTTATGTCGGCTCGGCGGTCGGTATTGTTCTTGCCGGTGCGCTGGGGCTTGGCCAATTCGGTTTTGATTTTGTGCAACTGGGCTTGATTGCAGCGGTGTTTTTTATCGGACAATTTATCGAAGGCAATATTTTGACGCCGCGTCTGGTTGGCGACCGCGTGAAACTGCATCCGGTTTGGATTATTTTTGCATTACTGGCCATGGGGTCATTGTTTGGATTTTTGGGGCTTTTGCTGGCCGTACCCATGGCGGCCATTCTCGGCGTATTGATACGCTATGCCGTGACCCTTTATGTGCGTGATTACGTTCATCGGGATGATGACTGAGCAGCTTATTCTTGACCTGCCACAACGCGAGGCGCTTGAGCGCGAGGCGTTTTTGGTGAC
>CBFIIT010000027.1:18560-24243 GCA_965662725.1 Alphaproteobacteria bacterium
GACAGCAATCGCGAAGCAGTGCGACTGGTTGATGGCTTTGAAAATTGGCAGACGCCAATACAATGGATTTATGGCCCAAGCGGCAGTGGCAAAAGCCATTTGGCAGCAGTGCTGGCGGCGCAATGCAAAGCGCGCTTTCTTTCGGTGAATGACGATATTGCCGCCGCGCTGGCGCGGTTGGTCAGCCATGAAGAAATCTGTGATGTGGTAATTATTGACCGCTTCGATGCGCTGGCGGCGGCGCAAGATGAGGCCTTGTTTCATTTGTTCAATCATAGCCTGAATGGTGGCGCAAAATTGCTGCTGCTTTCTGAATTGCCACCGGCGCAAATCGAGATTGGCTTGCCCGATTTGACGTCGCGCATGAAAGCGGTTCCGGCAGTCGCTTTGGGTGCGCCGGATGATGCTTTATTGCGCGGGTTGGTGGCCAAATTATTTGCCGATAGACAGGTGGATGTTGATGCGCGGGTTTTGGATTATCTGCTGCCGCGGGTTGAGCGCGCTTATGCGGCGATTGCTGATTTGGTGGCAGATATTGACCGGCAGGCATTGGCACAAAAGCGGCGGATTACCGTGCCACTTGTTGCAGAAATCATGGAACGTCATATAAGTGACATATGAGCGGTCGATTTAGTCGTTTGGTGAAGCAATCGGCAAGGATGATTTATGAGTAAAAAGAATAAAGTTCTGAAAAAGCGCAATCAGGGCGTGTTACCGGAAAGCCGTTTTGGGTTTTCGGTGCAAGAGCGTTTTATCAATCGCGAAGTGTCTTGGTTGGCCTTTAATGAGCGTGTTCTTGAAGAGGCCAGCAATGCCAAGCATCCGGTGATGGAGCGGCTGCGCTTTTTGTCGATTTCGGCCAGTAATTTGGACGAGTTTTTCATGGTTCGCGTGGCCGGTCTGGTCGGGCAATCAAAGGCCGGTGTTGAAGTGCCGAGCCAAGATGGACTGACGCCGGAGCAGCAATTGGAGGCGATTTTGCAGCGCGCCGATGCGCTGATGAGCCGCCAGCAGGAAACCTATGGTCAGCTTTTGAACGATATGCGTGAGGCGGATATTTATGTTCGCAATTCCGATGAATTGACCGATAGCCAGCTAGATTGGTTGGAAGATTATTTCCTCGACCAAGTATTGCCGGTGCTGACGCCTTTGGCGATTGATCCGGCGCATCCATTTCCGTTTATTCCGAATTTGGGCCTTGCCTTGGTGTTGCAATTGCAACGCTATGATGACGGCAATCGGATGAATGCCTTATTGCTGGTGCCGCAGCAAGTTGACCGTTTCATTCGCTTACCTGCCGAAGACGACAATAAGCAAATCAATTTCGTCCGCTTGGAAACGCTAATCTCGACCTTTGTTGAGCGCACTTTCCCCGGTTATGAAGTGCTGGGGCAGGGCATGTTCCGCGTTATTCGTGACAGCGATATTGAAGTGGAAGAAGAGGCCGAAGACTTGGTGCAGCTTTTTGAAAGCGCGTTGAAACGGCGGCGGCGCGGTTCGGTTATTCGCTTGAAGCTGGACGCGGATATGCCTGAGAGCTTGCAAAAGTTGGTGCAAAAACAGCTGAAAGTAGATAAGCGCGGCATCATTGCGGTTGACGGTATTGTCGGCCTGTCGCAAACCGCTGAGCTGTATTCGCCGGCTTCATCTGAATATAAATTTACCCCGTTTACGGCGCGCTTTCCGGAGCGTATTCGCGAACATGGCGGCGATTGTTTTTCAGCCATTGGGGCTAAAGATATTCTGGTGCATCATCCCTATGAGAGTTTTGATGTGGTGGTGCAGTTTTTGCGACAAGCCGCGGCTGACCCCGATGTGTTGGCGATTAAGCAAACCTTGTATCGGACAACCGATGACAGCCCGATTGTAAAAGCGCTAATTGAAGCGGCCGAGGCCGGTAAATCCGTCACCGCTTTGGTTGAGTTAAAGGCGCGGTTTGATGAGGCGGCGAATATTCGCTTGGCTCGTGATATGGAACGCGCCGGTGTGCAAGTGGTGTTCGGCTTCATGCAGTTGAAGACCCATGCCAAAGTCAGCCTTGTCGTGCGGCGGGAAACCGAAGGCTTGCGCACTTATGTGCATTTGGGTACCGGAAATTATCATCCGCAAAATGCGAAAATTTATACCGACTTGTCGCTATTTACCTGTGACCCGGAAATTGCTTCCGATGCCTCGCAGGTTTTCAACTTCTTTACCGGTTATGCCGAACCGAAGAATTTGAAAAAACTGGCCATGTCGCCATTGAATTTGCGCGATACGCTTATGGTGCATATTGAGCAGGAAATCGAACACGCCAAAGCCGGCCAGCCGGCGGCTATTTGGGCGAAGATGAATTCATTGGTCGACCCGTTTGTTATTGATGCGTTGTATGAAGCGTCGCAAGCCGGTGTGCAAATTGATTTGGTCATTCGTGGCATTTGTTGTCTGCGCGCCGGTATTGAAGGGCTGTCGGAAAACATTCGCGTGAAAAGCATTATCGGGCGTTTTCTTGAACATTCGCGCATTGTTTGCTTTGGCAATGGCGCCGGTCTGCCATCGACTGAAGCGAAAGTGTTTATTTCATCGGCTGACTGGATGCCGCGCAATCTCAATCGGCGAGTGGAAATTTTGACACCGGTTTTGAACGCTACCGTGCACCAGCAAGTGCTTGACCAAATCATGCTGACCAATTTGACGGATAATGAGCAAAGCTGGCTGATGCAGCCAAATGGCGATTATCTGCGCGTGGAGGCCGACAACCCTGTAACGGCAGTCAATGCGCATAATTATTTTATGACCAATCCAAGTCTTTCCGGTCGCGGCAAAGCACTGCATAAAAAGAACAAGCATAAGGATACCGGTTAATGCAAAAACCGACGACCGAGCAATTCGCTACCGCGCTAAGCAAGCTGGGACGCTTGCCGCCTGATGCGCCTCAAGGTGTGCTCGATATCGGTTCAAACTCAGTGCGCTTGGTCGGCTTTAGCGGCTCAGCCCGCACACCATTGCCGATTTATAATGAGCGCGCTTTTGTGCGGCTTGGCGCGTCTGTTTCGGCCAGTGGCAAGATTGAAGGCGATTATTACGCTTTGGCGCTGGATACGTTTCGCCGCTTTCGCCGTATTGCCGACCAGCTTGGGATTGAGAAGCTGGCGGCTTTCGCCACCGCAGCGGTGCGCGACGCCGAAAACCGTGATGAATTTTTGGCCGATGCAGAAAAAGTCCTTGGCCATTCCATTCGTGTGTTGACTGGCGAAGAGGAGGCAACACTGTCTGCTGATGGTGTGATGCTGGGTATTCCGGGGGCGGAAGGCATTGTCGCTGATTTGGGCGGCGGTAGCCTTGAGTTGGCTTATGTATCGGATAATGAAGCGCATGACTGGGCCAGCTTGCCGCTTGGTGTGCTGGCGTTGAAAACGGCAGGCGACAATAAGCCGAAAGCGATGCAGAAAATCGCCCGTCGCGCATTGCAAGAATTGCCATGGTTGCAGAAGGCTCGCGGTAAGCCGCTTTATATTGTTGGGGGCACATGGCGTGCTTTGGCCAAATTGCATATGGCGCATAGCAATTATCCGCTGGAAGTGCTGCATCAGTATGAGGCGGCACCGAATGATATGGACGGGTTTTTCGGCTTTATGTCGAAGGGTGGACGTAAGGCGAGAAGGTTGCTGGCGCAAGCATCAAGCAATCGCCGCGAAGCTCTGCCGGCAGCATCATTGGTGTTGCAGAATTTAATGCAAATCGTTAAGCCCTCGCGGCTGATTGTGTCGGCCAATGCGGTGCGCGAAGGGGTGCTGTATCAGGAATTGAAAAGCAAATATCGCCGCCTAGACCCGCTGCTTATGGCGTGCGAGGAAATGGCGGCGCGTATGTGCAAGTCAGAGCCGTATAGCCATGAATTGGCTATGTGGACGCGGCAGCTTTATCGGCATGCATCACCGAAAAACTTCAGCCAAGAGGCAATTGACCGTTTGCGACAGGCCGGTTGTCTGATTTCCGACTTGGCATGGGCCAGCCATCCAAGTTTTCGGGCCAGTGCGGTGCGCGATACGGTGTTAACAGCGCCGTTTACCGGCATAACCCACGCGGAGCGGGTGTTTTTGGCACATGCGCTGTCTTACCGACATGAAATGCAAGATGCAGGGGCCGGTTTCGGTAAGTTTAATTTGGCGGGCCGCGATGAGCGATTGGCGCAGGCTTTGGGCTTAAGCCTGCGATTGGCGCATTCGCTGTCGGCTTCGCTGCCCGGTGTGTTGATGAAAACGAAATTAAAAGTCGGTCACGATAAGTTGCGATTGATTATTGATCCGTCGATAAGCGATTTGGCTGCACCGATTATTGAGAAGCGACTAAAGGCAGTCGCCTCGGCACTGGCGCTTGAGCCGGTGATAAAAGTCAAAAACCCAATGGATGAAAAAGATAGCGCGGATGACTAGTCGCGCTGTACCAGCACAACAGCATCATTCTCAGAAGCCAAAGCCAGCTTTCCGGCCTTCATGGCCAGCGCATGCTCACCGAAAATCTCACGCCGCCAGCCATTAAGCGCCGGCACATCCGGTGCCTCGTCGCTGGCAATGCGTTCCAAATCGCTGACGCTGGCCAGTAATTTCGGGGCAACACCGGTTTCTTCGCTACGTTGCTTTAACAGCACTTTCAACAAATCAACCAAAGGCCCGATGCCCGGGCGATTGACCGCAGGGCGCGGCAAATCGGGTAGCTCTTCTTTGGTTATTTTCAAGCCCTCTGCCACCGCCGCCAAAAGCGGATCGGCATGGCGCGAGCCTTCATAACCTTTCGGCACGGCGCGCAAACGGGTCAGGCCACGTTTATCCTTCGGGCCTTGCAAGGCCAGTTCGCGTATGGCGTCATCTTTCAAAATCCGATTGCGCGGCACATTGCGTGCCTGCGCTTCGGTTTCGCGCCATGCCGCCACCTTCATCAGCACGCCGATAACATGCGGGCGGCGGTCTTGCATTTTTAAACGCTTCCACGCGTTTTCGGGCTTTTGCGCATAGATTTCCGGATTGGACAGCAGCGTGCTTTCTTCAGCCAGCCATGCTTCGCGACCGTTTTCCTTCAATTCGCGCTCCAAATGCTCAAAGGCATCGCGCAAATGGGTGACGTCAGCCAGCGCATAAGTCAGTTGATTGTCGCTGAGCGGTCGCTGGCTCCAATCGGTGAACCGGCTGCCTTTGTCAATTTTGCCGCCGGTGGTTCGCTTAATCAGGTTTTCATAACCGACCGCATCACCAAAGCCACAAACCATAGCGGCGATTTGCGTGTCAAAAAGCGGTGCCGGAATGATTTTGGCGAGATGATAGAAAATCTCAACATCTTGACGGCAGCCATGCATTACTTTCAGCACGTTTTCATTAACCATCAGCTCATAAAATGGTTGTAAATCAATGCCGTCAGCCAGCGGGTCAATCATCGCTTCTATGCCGTCACCGGCGGTTTGGATAAGGCATAATTGCGGCCAGAAAGTTTTCTCGCGCAAAAATTCAGTGTCGACGGTGATGTAGCGTTGGGTTGCAAGCTTTTCGCACAGCGTCTGCAGCGCGTCATTTGTGGTAATCAGATCCATGGCCGCTTTATACGCGAGGCTTGCTTGTTTGTCGCGCGGAAACGTATCTTGACAAATTGTCTGAAGCGTTGTGTTTAAGCGCAGGAATTGCCGCTTTGCGGCGCATGAGGTTGTTCATTA
>CBFIIT010000028.1:0-22634 GCA_965662725.1 Alphaproteobacteria bacterium
TGCTTACTCCGCCGACTTATCACCTGTCGGTGATGCCCTGGCGCAGGGCGCACTAAATCTCACATAAGCTCGATAAGTGCTTACTCCGCCGACTTATCACCTGTCGGTGATGCCCTGGCGCAGGGCGCACTAAATTTCGCATAAGCTCGATAAGTGCTTACTCCGCCGCTAATTTGGTTTCTGCTTCGCCTTGTGGGCCGCGCACCAGCTTGCCCGGCATTTTGCCGGTCGGCTCACCGTCTTCATAGGTAATCACCCCATCGACAATGGTGTAGCGATAGCCATCGATTTTTTGAATGAGACGACGCCCACCGGCCGGCAAGTCATAAACCATTTCAGGCTCGCCCAATTGCAGCGCGTCAAAATCAATCACATTCATATCGGCCTTCATGCCCGGCGCAATAATGCCGCGATCATGCAGCCCATAAAGCGCGGCAGTGTCGGCGGTTTGTGCTTTCACCGCTTCCTCCAGTCCAAAGCGCGCGCCACGGCTGCGGTCGCGTACCCAATGGCTCAGCAAATAGGTCGGAAAGCTGGCATCGGTAATGACACCGCAATGCGCCCCGCCATCCGATAGGCTCAGCACGGTATTATCCGATTGGAACATCTCATGGATATGGTCGTAATTCTGATTGGCATAATTCAAAAGCGGCAAGAACACGTAACCGCGCCCATCATTTTCCTTCGGCTTCGGCAATCGCCGCGATACTGTCTTTGCCTTCCGGCTCATAATTCGGCACACCGTCTTGCAGCAGCCGGAACATATTGTTAAAGCCCAGCGTAATCAGCGCGCCAATGCCTTGGCCTGATGGCAAGCCTTCACCATCATGGTCGCTATTTTCCATAAAATAAGGCGCGCCATTGATAATCGCTTCGCGCACTTCCGGTTTTTTCAACTCGTCAATACGCGCACGCGGCTCCATGTCCGCATAGGGCTGATATTCCGGATGTAAGGCGAATGGATGCACGGTGCTTTCCCAGCCAAGAATAAGCCCCGGTGCGCGCAGCGCGATTTGCGCTTTGATATTGGCACCATCGGCAACCGCATCTTCGGTCATTTGCAATAGGGTTTTCCAGCTATCCTTTTCCATCGGGTTTTGCAGCAGCGCATAGGTGACCGGCAGGCCGGTTTTTTGCGACATTTCGGCCATCCAACCGAATTCTTTTTCGGCCGGATTAAGGTCAGAGGCCATTTCAAACACGCCATGGCCGCCGCGCCGCATGCCATCGGCAATGCCCAATAACTCATCTTTATTGGCGAAAGTGCCGGGCACGGGTTCACCGTCTTTTGATAAATGCAGCATGGTACGTGAAGTTGAAAAGCCCAGCGCACCGGCTTTAATGCCCTGTTCGACGATTTCTGCCATCTGTTCAATATCGTCAGCTGTAGCCGCTTCATTATCAGCGCCGCGTTGCCCCATTACATAAGCGCGCACCGCACCATGCGGAATTTGCGTCGCGATATCCATTGCGCGCGGCAACTTGTCCAGCGCGTCGAGATATTCCGGAAAAGTTTCCCATTGCCAATCAATCCCCTCGGCCAGTGCGGCCCCCGGAATATCCTCAACACCTTCCATCAAATTGATAAGCCAATCATGCTTATCGGCTTTGGCCGGTGCGAAACCGACGCCGCAATTGCCCATAACGGCAGTGGTGACGCCATTCCAGCCCGATGGGCTGAGATAGGGGTCCCATGTCACTTGGCCGTCATAATGGGTATGAATATCGACCCAACCCGGTGTTACCAAATCACCTTTTGCGTCAATTTCGGTTTTGGCTTTTGCGTCAATCGTGCCAATTTCGGCAATCTTTCCGTCTTTGACGGCAATATCGGCCATGCGAGCGGCAGCGCCTGTGCCGTCTACCAATTTGGCATTGCGAATAATCAGGTCAAACATATCGTATCTCCCAAAAGTCTATTGTGACCAGTCTGAAACAAAGCTAGGCTTGATGTAAATAGGGAGATTTCCGATGCGCACAAAAACCATAATATACGCGCTGGCTTTTGCAGCTTCTGTTTCGCAAGCCATCGCTGGTGATGCAGCCTTATTGGGCACCAAATTGACACTCAATGGCGCGGATCCGAATGCGTCGGCAGATGGCATGATACCGGCTTATACGGGTGGCATTACCACACCACCGACCGGGTATGTTGAGGGCGAAGACCATATCGACCCTTATGCTGATGACGCTCCATTATTTACCATTACCGCCGATAATATGGCGCAATATGACAATCGCCTGAGTGCCGGTCAAAAAGCACTGCTGCAGCGTCATCCGCAAAGTTTCCGCATGGATATTTATCCGGCGCGGCGTTCATGTGCGTTGCCGCAACCGGTTTATGATGAAACCCGAAAAAATGTCGACCGCGCGAAATTGGTCGATGATGGCAATGGGGTTCAGAATGCGCGTGTCGGTGTTCCGTTTCCGATACCTGATAAGCCGGTAGAAATTTACTGGAATCATAATTTTCATTGGTATGGGCATCGCTATCACGCCATTACCAGCGGCGCGAATGTTTATCCGAATGGCAGTTTGACCAAAGTTGTCCGTGAAGATTGGCGCTATAATTATTACGCTGACCCGCAAGGGCCGGACCCGAAATATAAAAATGACCAGTTTCATTGGATGGGTATTTGGCGCGCCCCGTCGCGGTTCAATGGCTCCGGCTTTTCAATGACCAATACCATCAATCAGGTCAAAGAGCCGCGAAATGGCGTTATTTTCCGTCCTGATACGCGCAAAATCATGCGCACCACACCGGCGGCGGTTACTTATGATGGCCCGCTTTCAACCGCCAATGGGCTGCGTAATAATGACAATATGTTTTTATTCGGCGGCGCGCCCGACCGCTATGAGTGGAAACTGCGCGGCAAGCAGGAAATTTTTGTGCCCTATAATGCTTATAAGGCCTCGGCATCAACCACCACCCATGATGAATTAATGACGGTGAACCACCTTAATCCTGATTATTTGCGCTATGAATTGCACCGCGTTTGGGTGCTCGAAGCGACCGCGAAAGCGGATAGAAATCCGGCTTTCGCCAAGCGCGTGTTTTACGCCGATGAGGATAGCTGGATTTTTCTGATGGCCGATTTGTATGACCCGGATTTGAAATTGACCCGTGTGCAGCACGGCTTCGTCAAAAACTATTACGAGGCGCCTGCCTGCGTGCTCGAATTTGATGTGATGTATGACCTTGCTTCGGGGCGATATAATGTTGACCATATCAAGCTGGAGCATGGCCCGGCCGATTTGGATTATGATTTAAAAACCGGCGATTTCGGTTCTTCCGCATTGCGTCGCAAAGTGGGCCGTTAATGCAGTTACCGATTGAGTTGGCCAGCGTAAAAGGTTTTCTCGACGCGGCGGAAGGCGCTGCGCTTTATGCGGCGGCTGAAGAAATGGCAGCGCAGGGGCTGTGCGTCGAAATCGGCTCTTATTGCGGCAAGTCGACGATTATTCTCGGCACGGCTTGCCAAAAAGCCGGCGGCACTTTGCTGGCCATTGACCATCACCGCGGCTCGGAAGAAAATCAACCGGGCGAAGAGTATTTCGACCCTGAACTTGATGATGGCGAGGGCGGTATGTCTTCGCTATTGCAGTTCCGCGCCAATATCCGCCGTGCCGGTTTGGAAGATACGGTTGTTCCCGCGCTCGCGCCTTCGCAAATGGTGGCGCGCTTGCCTTTGGCCGCTCCGGCCTTTGTTTTTATCGATGGCGGCCATTCCATGCCCGCTGCTTTGGCCGATTATCGCAATTGGGGTGTGCGGGTGATGCGTGGCGGTCTTTTGGCCATTCATGACGTGTTTCCGAATGAAGCCGATGGCGGCCGCCCGCCGCATGAGATTTATAAGCTGGCTCTGCATAGCGGCCTGTTTGAAGAAGAAAAAGCGGTGAAGTCTTTGCGTATTCTGCGCCGCGTTTAGCGGTCTGTGAGAACCCTGCAAGCGGGGGTGATTTTCAGCACTGCATCATGTGCCAGTATAACCGCGCCTGCTGTCCATGCCGGGCGTTCAACCGGCCAAAAGGCGTTTTCTTCAACCTGTTTGCCCATCCAATATGCGCCGTTCTCATCGCGGAATTGCCCCAGCCAACCAAGCATTTCTTCGGCTTTATCTTGTTGGCCATGCCCCACCAGCGCCATGATAAGCTCCGCCGTTTCAGCCACTGTCACCCATGGCTCGTCTTCAACGCAGCGACAGCCAAAGCCGTCTATGACGAAATCATCCCAGCGCGATGAAAGCCGCGCGGTTTCTTGGCTATGGCTGAGCGCGCCCGATAAAACCGGATAATACCAATCCATTGAATAGCGTGTTTTCGGTTCCCATGTGCGGTCGAAACGCTGCGGCTTATGGGCCAGTGCATCAGCCAGCTTTTCACGCGCGGTCCGCCATACGGTGCTGTCATGGCCCAGCGCATCGGCCAGTTTTTCGGCGCATATCAGGCTTTTATGTATCGAGCTATTGCCGGTCACCAATGCATCATCTTCCGGTGTGCCGGGGTCGCGCGCGGTCCAACGAATATCGCCTTCCGGTTCTTGTAGCGCGACAACAAAGTCAATCGCTGCTTTGACCATCGGCCAATTGGCGGCGATGTAATCCAAATCCCCATGCAGCTTATGATGGTGCCAAATCGCGGTGGCGATATAGGCGATAAAATTAGTGTCACGCACTTTGTGACCCTCTTCGACGCCTTGCATGGTGAACTGATGCAACTCTTCATCAATCGGCACGGCGCTGCCCAATTGTCCCCACCATGAGCCGTCTTCGGCTTGGCTATTGCGCAAAAAAGCAATCGCATGTTCGGCCGCATCACGCTGGCCGATAAGGTTCAATCCCATCGCCGCTTCCAAATGGTTCCACGGGTCAATGACACCGTTTTTAAACCATGGGATAGAGCCGTCGGGATTTTGCAGCGCCAATATCGTATCGCGTGCGCCGTCAAATGTGCCGTCGGTAAGAACGCTCATCAACTTGATGCGCTTTCAGACGTTTCCGGCTTGGTGAAATAAAGCACCACGCTTTTGCCCATGAGCGGGTCGGCCAATGCCGATAAGGCGCGCAAGGGCAGAGGGTTTTTCAAAATCTCGACTTCCAGCAATTTCTTATAGCCACGGACCAGCAGGTTTTTGTCATTATTGACGCCAACCGCGCAACGCAGCCACCAATAGGGGCTGTGTAGGCCGTGCTTTAAATGCTTGCCGGCAAAGGTGAAACCAAGCGCTTCAAAATCAGTGCGTAAATCGGCGGCGCGGAAAATCCGCACATGGCCGCCCGGCGTGTTGTGATAGTCTTCCGAAAACAGCCAGCAAATTTTCTCCGGCCAAGCGTGGGGCACTGAAATACCGATTTTGCCGCCGGGTTTCACAATCCGCCAAATTTCCGTCAGCGCCCCTTGGTAATCGGGAATATGCTCCAGCACTTCAGAGCAAATAAGCCGGTCAAATTGATGATCGGCAAAGGGCAATTGCAGCGCATTGCCGACCATTAAATCATAGCGTCGCTGATGGCCGGTTTGCGGCTCCAAATCAGGATGCGCGGCAAACCCCGCTTCGGTAATTTTGACATCGTCAAAGCCAAGGTCGAGACCGACGGCACGGCAGCGTTTATTGAAATAAGCGGCATGGGTATGGCGGCCATGGCCGCAGCCCAAATCAAGCAGATTATGGCCGTCTTGCAAGTCCAGCTTTTTGAGGTCAATGGTTTGCATGGTTTAAAGCGAAACGCCGTGATGCGCCGCCAATGTGCGCCGATATAGGGCAACAACATCGCGCGCGCAACGCTCCCATTTAAAGCTGTCGAGAATATGCTGCCGTGCCGCGACGGACATTTTCTCGCGTCGCGCCGGGTCTTTCAGCAAGCCGTCAATCGCATCAGCCAAGGCCGGCGGATTGGAATGGGGCACAACAAGTCCGGCATCACCGACCACTTCAGGCAGCGAGCCGCCATTCGTGGCCACTAATGGTACGCCGCAAGACAATGCTTCCCCGGCCGGAAAGCCAAAGCCTTCATAAACCGATGGCGACACGGCAATGGTCGCCTCGGCGTAAAGGTCACGAATATCTTCGCTGGTAAGGCCGGATACGAATTTCACCCGATCGCGAATGCCGAGCCGGTTCAACTCATCCATGGTTTGCCCCTCGCGCAATCGCCCGACAACCAGCAGTTCCAAATCAGGATGCTCAACCAATAGGCTGTTATAGGCGCGAATGAGATAAATCAGCCCTTTCAGCGGCACATCGGCACTGGCAGTCACCATCAGTCGATTGGTTTTGCGTTCAATATGCGGCTGCGGGGTGAATAATTCATGGTCAATGCCATGATGAATGCGGGTCATCCGGTCAGCAGCAATGCCGAAATCTTTTTCAACATCGCGCTTGGTGCTGTCGGATACAACAATGAGTGGGTCAAGCTGGCGCGCCACTTTGATTTGCATATTGAGGAAAGAATACCAGCGCCATTTCAGGAATTTGATATGCGGCCATTTGGCGTGTGCAATATCAATGCGCTTATCCATGGTAATCGGGTGATGAATTGTGCCGACAACCGGCAGTCCCATATCGCGCACATCCAGCATGCCGTAACACAGGGTTTGATTGTCATGCATGATGTCATATTGGTCGATTTTATCGCGCATATATTCGGCCATACGGACGCCGAAAGTATACGGTTCCGGAAAACCGCCCCAATTATGACTCCACCATTCAAATAAATCTGTCTTATTCGATAAAATATCGCGATTGAGGCAGGCAATCGGATTTTCCCGCGCATACATATCCAAAGAGGGCAGTTTTATCAGCCCGACGCGCTTATCCAATATCGGATAGGGCGGGCCTGAAATCACATCGACATGGTGACCGAGATCGACCAGTGCTTTTGAAATCAAACGCATGTAAATGCCCTGGCCGCCGGTATGCGGATCAGAGCGATAGCTCGGCAGAAGGATACGCAAAGGAGCATCGCCCTTAATCGCTTCAATGGGTATGGCACCGGTCTCGCCAATGCGTGTTTCCGGACGGTTCATGAAGACCCCAAAACATCAATTCGAAATTGGCGCGACTATAAGTGGCTATCGAGCTTGCCTCAAGGGTTGAGGCAGATTTTTTCAGGCAAAACGCCGCATCACCCAATCTTGCATCAGCGCCGCCAATTGCTCCGGTTGTTCATTTTGCGTCCAGTGGCCGCATTTCTCAATGATATGGGTTTCCAAATCATCGACATATGTCGACATGCCGTCGGCCATGCTGGGCGGTAAGACGCGGTCATCAGCGGCGCAAATCATCAGGCTGGGCTGCACGACTTTTTGCGTCACACCTTCGCTCATCTGCCAATTACGGGTGAAATTGCGATACCAATTTATCCCGCCACGAAAACCTGCGCGCTGAAAGCCGTCGAGATAATATTGAAAATCTTCCGCATTAAATAGCGGCACGCCGGGCCATTTCGCTTCATCATCTTTCAGCATATTGAGCAGTTCAATGCGCGTCCAAGCCTCGCTGGGCAGCGCAATGTCTTGCTCCAAACCACCGCTTTGTCGATACATCATGCGCAGTAAGCGCGCCGGATCTGAATCAAACACCGCTTCGGCGCGGCCATAATCTTGAAACATCACAATATAAAAATCATCACCCATCGCGCCGCGCATAAGCTGTATCGGGTCATCGCTGAGGCGCGGGATAAACGGCGTATTGACGCCGATGAGACCGGCAATGCGGTCTGGGTGATGAAAGGGCAATTGCCAAATCATAATGCCGCCCCAATCATGGCCGGCAAACACCGCTTTATCGATCGCATAAGCGTCCAGCAAATGTGCCATATCATCGGTCAAATGCTTCATATCATAAAGCGGTACGCCGCTTTCATCACCGCTATCATTTAACGCTTTGCCGGTCATGCCGAAGCCGCGTTGTTCGGGCACAATCACATGCAATCCGGCTTCAACCAAAAGCGGTACAACTTTGCGCCAGCTATAAGCCAATTCCGGCCAGCCATGGCACAACACCAGTGACGGCATGCCATCGCGCTTTTCACCGGCTTCAAAAACCGCAATGCGTAAATCAGGCAGGTCTAAATATTTGGGATTTTGCCAATCAATCATGTCTAGAGATTAGCTTATTTTTTCATCAAGTAATCGGATTTTTTGGCGCGGCGAATATCGCTTAAGCACGGCTCATCATCAGTATACAGGAAGGCGTAAATATAGCCATCATCGCCATCCATCACCAAACGGCAAAAGCCCAGCTCGCTATCGGGTTTGTTTTTCGGGCATTCAGCCAAATCAAGATGCGGAATATTGCCCTCAAATTCCGAATACGGCACCGGACAATCGGCTGCCATAACCGGCGAGATAAAAAGCGAAAAAGCAAATAAGAAGCGCATGATAAACCTCCGCTGCGAGACTTGGTAAACGGCAGAATACGTGCCGGTACTTTCCAGACACTTTAGCACGGCGAAACCTAACCCCAAAGCTTAGCTTGCGGAGGATGCACCATTGCGCCGTCATAGCGCAGACCATGGTCGCGGTCTTCAGCCAGCCAAAGCGGGCCGTCCAAATCTATCAAATCAGCAAATTGGGCCAGCAACATGGCCGGCGCCATGGAAAGCGAGGTGGCGACCATGCAGCCGACCATGATTTTGCGATCATCTGCTTTGGCCGCTTCGGCGCATGCTAAAGCTTCCGTCAGGCCACCGGTTTTATCCAATTTCAAATTGACCCAGCTATAGGCGCGCGGCAGGGCAGCCAGCGATCCACGATCATGGACGCTCTCATCAGCACAAAACGGCAGCGCGATATCAGCCAGTCCGGCTTCTTGCTTCTGCGGAACCGGTTGTTCAAAAAACATCACACCATAACGACCAAGCTGGTCGGCATAGCGCGCCAGTTCGTCTATCTGCCAGCCTTCATTGCTATCCACGATAAGCTGCGCATCGGGGCGCGCTTCGGCAATCGCGGCCAAGCGCGTGATGTCGGCCATCACGCCGCCCGTGCCGCCCAATTTCACCTTCAACAGCGGATAGGCTTTGGCGTTTTCTGCCTGCGCCGCCATTTTATCGGCATCATCAATAACAATGGTGAAGGCCGTGCTCTTGGCTTGCGGGTGAATGTCAGCCAGCATGGCGGCAGACGTGTTTTGTTGCTTGGCTTCCAAATCCCATAAGGCGCAATCAATTGCATTGCGCGCCGCGCCCGGCAAAAGCGCGTCGAGCAAATCTTGCCGCGTCAGCCCGTTTTCCAAGACCCGTTGTACACCTTCTACCGCTGCAGTGACGGTTTCCATGGTTTCGCCATAACGTCGATAGGGCACTGCCTCACCGCAACCGGTAATGCCGTTTTCGCTAACCTCTACGACCAAAACATCGGCGCTGATTTTAGTGCCGCGGGCGATGGAGAAGCGTTGTTTTAACGGCCAACTTTCGGCCCGAATGGTCAGTTTTCGATTGCTTGACATGACGTCACTATGCCGCGCAGCAAGGCTTGCCCTCAAGATAAAATTCCTTATATTCAGAAAAGATTTTAGGGAGAGAATAATGGCGAAGATTACTTTTGTCGGTTCAGACGGTTCAGAAACAGTGTGCGAAGGCAATGACGGCATGACCCTCATGGAAGTTGCCATCAAAAATTCAGTTGTCGGTATTGACGCTGATTGCGGTGGCGCATGTGCCTGCGCGACTTGCCACATTTATGTCCGCGACGATTGGAAAGAGAAAACCGGCGAACGCGAAGAAATGGAAAGCGATATGCTGGACTTTGCTTTTGAAGTGAAAGACAGCAGCCGCTTGTCTTGCCAAATTAAAATCAGCGATGCGCTGGACGGTTTGGTTGTCGATGTGCCGGAAAAGCAATTCTAAGCTTTTCTAACGTTTATCAAACACCCCATATTCATAGGCGATTGAGCTTTCAATAAGCTGTCGCCAGACCGGCTCGGCAATCTCTTTTGCCAGGCCGGTTTTTTCTGCTTCGGCCAAAACCAGGCGCACCACTTCTTCAATGCGCGCTTCATCCCGCACCGTATCGCGGTTCGGCTTCACTTTTCCGGCCGCCGCAATCAGTTTTTGCCGCTCCGCCAAAAGCGTCACTAGGCGTTTGTCCAAAGCATCGATTTGTTTTCTTATTTCGCCCATTTCAGGGCAGGGTAGCGGGGCACGCTCGCTCATCAGTCATCCATCCATTTTGCATGTTTCATGCCTTGGCGCACATAATCATAACCGGTGATGAGGGTCAGACCGGCAGCCAGCCATAATAAGCCAAGACCGATTTCCGGCGCGTAATGGATGACCATCCGACCGGTTTCATCAATCAACAGAAAGCCGATAGCCACCATCTGAATGGCGGTTTTATATTTCGCCAATGTCGAGACCGGCAGGGCAACTTGCAATTCCATCAAATATTCACGCAAGCCGGATACCAATATTTCACGGCATAAAATAATCAGCGCGGCAATCATGTGATAATCGACAATAATGTCATAGCCGACCAGCAATAGCAGGCAGGTGGCGACCATCAGCTTATCGGCAATCGGGTCGAGCATACGGCCAAAGCCCGACTGCACATCCAATTTGCGGGCCAGCCAACCATCAAAGAAATCGGTGAAACCGGCAATTGCAAAAAGCAAGAGCGCCAGCGCGTCACCCAATGGGCCGGGCACAAAAAACGCCAGATAAATGCCCGGGATAAAAATGATACGCAAAAGCGTGAGTATGTTTGGTAGATGCTGCATGCCGCTTCCGTTAGCCGTCACTGTTAAAGTGGTTGTATATGCGTTGCGCTATTTTTGCACTAATTCCTTCAACTTTTTCAAGTTCCGCCAGTGACGCACGTCCGACGGCGCGACCGGAACCGAAATGATGTAGCAAAGCGCGTTTACGCGATGCGCCGATACCGTCAATCCCATCCAGCGGATTTTTGCGAATATCCGCCGCGCGGCGTGCCCGATGCCCGCCAATGGCAAAGCGGTGCGCTTCGTCACGCAATCTTTGCAGATAATATAAGACCGGAGAATTTGCCGGCATCATAAAGTCATCTTGCTCGATCATGAAAAACCGCTCGCGTCCGGCATCGCGGTCCGGCCCTTTGGCAATACCGACCAAGGGCACATCTTCCAGTCCCAATTCAACCATCACCTCATGCGCCACATTCAATTGGCCGCGTCCGCCATCGACCAGCACCAAATCCGGCCATGCCGTGCTGCCGCGATTTTCTTCGCGTGCCAAACGACCATAGCGGCGGGTAAACACTTCGCGCATCATCGCGTAATCATCACCCGGTTGGGTGGTCTCGTCTTTAATGTTGAATTTGCGATATTGATTTTTCATGAACCCGTCCGGACCGGCAACAATCATGCCACCCAGCTGGTTGGTGCCTTGCAGATGCGAGTTATCAAATACTTCGATACGCTCGGGCACGGCATCGAGGCCAAGGGCTTCCGCCACGCCGCCCAGCAATTTGCGTTGGCTGGCACTTTCAGATACTTGCCGCGCCAAAGCCTCTTTGGCGTTTTGCTCAGCATGGCGCATCAGGCCCAGCTTATCGCCACGCTGCGGACGGTGCAGTTTCACATTATGGCCCATGCGTGTGCTCAAAGCTTCGCCCAGCAAAGCAGCTCCGGGCAGCGTCTGATTGACAAATATCTCGCGTGGCACCGGCCGGTTTTCATAAAACTGTCCGATAAAGGCTTCCAGAATTTCCGCCTCTTTCTGGTCACGCTCATGACGCGGAAAATAGGCCTTATTGCCGAGATTTTGTCCGGCGCGGAAAAAGAAAACTTGCACGCAAGATTGCCCGCCTTGCTTTTCAATCGCAATCACATCGGCCTCAACAATATCACCCGGATTGATGCCGCTCTCTTGCTGCACATAAGTGAGCGCGCGAATGCGGTCACGCGCTGCCGCCGCCGCTTCAAAATCCATCGCATCGCTGGCGGCTTGCATTTTTTCCAACAAGGCTTCTTGCACTTGCCGGCTTTTGCCGTTCAAAAAATCACGCGCTTCTTCAACCAATTCAGCATAGCCATCGGTTGAAATTTCGCCGGTGCAAGGTGCACTGCATCGTTTGATTTGATAGAGCAGGCATGGGCGGGTGCGGCTTTCATAAACACTATCGGAACATGAGCGCAGTAAAAAAGCCCGTTGCAAAGTATTCAGCGAGCGATTGACGGCACCGGCTGATGCAAACGGGCCGAAATAGGCACCCCGCCGCTTGCGCGCGCCGCGATGTTTAAATAATTGCGGCACGCTATGGTCTTCGGCCAATAAAATATAGGGGAAGCTCTTATCGTCACGCAGCAGCACATTATAGCGCGGCTTCATTTTCTTGATCAGATTGGCTTCCAATAGCAATGCGTCGGTTTCGGTCTCCGTGCGAATGAACTCCATATCGCGCGTCGCCTCAATCATTCGCAAAATACGATTATTATGACCGGTCGGGCGGGCATAAGAACGAACACGATTTTTCAGGTTTTTGGCTTTACCGACATACAGCACATTGCCATCGCCATCGAGCATGCGATAGACACCGGCACCCGACGGCAAAGTCGAAACTTTTGCCTCAATCAGCGCGCGCCCGGTTAGTGGCGCGTCGGTTTTGCTCGTTTCGCTCACGGTTTTACCAATTTGATTTCGGATAGCGTCAATTTAGGCAATTTCATCGACAAAATGTAAACTTTCTGCGCAAAATTATATTCACCAGTTCTGTGGATAAGTATGTGCATAGAAAATTGGAATACGTGCCAAGCTATTGATTTATATAGCCTCCGAACTCATTGCTTAAAAAATAGGCAATATACCTAAGATGTTGTTTTTATTCATAAAATACAAATCAAGCGGCTTAAAAAAAAATATTTTTGAGGGTATTTTGTGTCTTTACAAAAATGAAAAATTCTTGCAGACGCGTGTGTATTACTCGCCTATTCCGTTTTTCTTATTAAAATCAATAGCTTAAATGCCGTAAAGAAGTGAAATAAAGGCAAAAAGCGGCGGTTTCTAGCGGTTTTTCGGTAATAAAAATCAGCCGCGCATGCGAGAAATTGCAATTCCAACAGATGCTGCGGCATCTATCGCATCGGGCTTTTCAACCTGCACGCGCAATTCCATAATCCGCCGGTCTTGCATCAGCTCATCAGCCAGCATCTCGGCCAGCGTCTCGACCAAATCAATGTGTCCGCGCGCAATCAGTGCAGTCGCGGTCTTGCACATATCCTCATAGCAAACCACTTGCGCGATATGTTCGGGTGCTTCGCTGCTATCCTCCAACACACCGGCATCAATGCTTATCCAAATGGTTTGCGGATCGGTTTTTTCATGCGGGTGAATGCCGATACTGGCTTCCAAGGCCAGTTTTTTGACAAATACATGCCGCAGGCCGCGTGTCGCATTGGCGAAATCCGGCTGCTGATTGGGTGATTGCTGGTTCATTACTCTTTCACTTCCGTCACATCCGGTGTTTGCCATGCCAAATGCTGGCCGCCATCTTGCGTTAATGTGCGGCCGGTCATGGCGCGGGCGGAGAGAATATAGCGCGCGGCGGCGACAATATCATCCGGTGTTGCGCCATGTCCCAAAGGCACCAGCCGCGCTTGCTTGTCAAATTCAGCCTGTTCTTGTCGCGGATTGGGCAAGGTCGGCCCCGGTGCAATCGCATTTACTCGAATATGTTGCGGGGCCAGAGCCATGGCAAATGTTTCGGTCAATGTCGCCAGACCGGTTTTGGAAACCGTATAGCTGGCAAAATCCGGTGTCAGCCGATCTACTCTTTGATCGGTAATGTTGATGATATTGGCGTCCGCCACTGTGCCGTTTTGCAGTTCGGGCTGATTGGCGAAGTCGCGCATCAGCAAAGCCGGCGCGCGCAAATTGGCATTAATATGCGTATCCCAGCTTTCCGCCGTCAGCGTATGCGCCGTATCGCGTTCAAATGTCGAGGCATTATTGATGAGGGCGGTCAGCGGCCCCAGCGCGGCAATCGCCTTGGGCAGCAATGATTCAACCGCCGCCACATCGCGCAAATCGGCCTGCAGCGCAATTGCCCTGCCGCCATTGTCTTCAATCATGCGGACCAATGTCTCGGCTTCTGCTTTGGAACCGGCATAATGCGCGGCAATGGCCCAGCCATCTTCGGCCAAAGCCTCGGCCAAGGCGCGGCCAATTCGTTTTCCCGCGCCGGTAATTAAAACAGCCTTGTGGTGTGTCTCCGCCATGGCTCACCATGTAGCAGTTTTTGGCAGGTGGCTCTAACCGTTTTTTAACCGGCGGCGGGCAGCATCGGGATATGTGTGAAAGAAAACCATATTCGAGGCACTCTATGTTGTATTTGTTTTTGGCCCATTTGGCTTTGTTAATCCTGTTTTTATCGGTCGGGCATATCGCGGTCGCTACCGGCTAAATCACGGTTTTTAATCGGGCGACAAAATTGCTTTGCAAATCAGGGCAAATTAGCTACATCTAAAGGCGACCGAACAACAAGAAAAAGAGGTCGAGAGATGATGTATCGTGATTTGCCTGCAAATTTCCCGTGCTGCCCATGCGGTCCGTGTTGCTGAGCGAGTGGCTTTTCGTCATTAACCGAAAATTAACCGGCTCTGCGTAAACTGGTGCCACTGAAGAAGAAGAAAAGGAGGAGATCGATGCATCGCCGATATTCTTATACTTTCCGCCGCTATATGCCTTTGCGCCCTTGGGCCATGGTTTTATTGTCCGTCCTTGTGGTCGGGCTGTCATCGCTGATTGTCAGCGCTGCCAATGCACAATCCGCCAATTATGATAACTGGCCGCAACAATCCCGCGCTGAACGGCTCGGCACTTTCACCTATGTTTATGGTGGTGCCGGCTTTGTGACGCATAGCGGCACGGCTGAAGGGGCCGAAAAATATTGTGGTAACACAGGTGGTCAGAACGATGATGGCACATTGATTTGCCAAGATGCCAAGGAAGACGGTGACGATATGTATGTCGCCGGTGGCTTTGGGGTGCGGTTTCCGAATGAGTTTAATTTCGAATTCGGTCTCGGCATTTTAAATGGTGCTTATGACCAACCTACCTCGAATAACAGCACTAATGCGAAGCCGGACCAGCCGGTTTTTGAAATGTCTGTTATGAAAAGTTTCAATTTGGGTGGCCCGCCATTACTGCGCTATACGGCGCGTGTCGGCTTTGCCTCAATTGATGACCCGCATACTGATGACAGCACGTTTTTCGGTGTCGGCGTCTCGCATGAGCCGTTCCGTGTTGAATTGCGCAATTACGACTTCGGCGTGTTTGACAGCCAAGTGTTTTCCGTCAGCTATATTTACGACTTTTAAGTCTGAAAACAGTTCGGTCTCACGCGGTTGATTTAGGGGCCCTTGCGCCGCCGCTTCGGCTTGCGCGGGGCTGCTGCCTTCTTAACGCCGGTCTGGTCGGCGACCCGCGCATCAACTTCTGATTGACGCGCAAACGGGTCGTCGGCCACGGCCAATTCCGTTTCCTGCAAACGCTTGATTTCATCGCGCAGCCGCGCCGCCGTTTCAAATTCCAAATCGGCGGCAGCTTCGCGCATTTCCGCTTCCAGCCCTTCAATATGCGACCGCAAATTGCCGCCCAAAAGCGGCGCTTGTTTTTCTTCCATCGCTTCGCGAATACGGTAGGGGCCGGGGGCCGCCTGATTATCCCGCTCGGCGATATTTTCCATCACATCGGCAACATTTTTCTTCACTGTTTCCGGCGTAATGCCATGCACTTCATTATGCGCCATTTGTCGTTCGCGGCGGCGATTGGTTTCGGCCATGGCCCGTTGCAGCGAGCCGGTCATTTGGTCGGCATAAAGCAACACGCGGCCTTCAGAATTACGCGCAGCGCGGCCAATGGTCTGCACCAATGAGGTTTCCGAACGCAAAAAGCCTTCCTTATCGGCGTCGAGAATTGCAACCAGCGAACATTCGGGAATATCCAACCCTTCGCGCAGCAGGTTAATGCCGATAAGAATATCAAATGCGCCAAGCCGTAAATCGCGGATGATTTCAATTCGCTCCAGCGTATCGATATCCGAGTGCATATAGCGCACGCGCAAGCCTTGCTCGTGCATATATTCGGTTAAATCTTCAGCCATTTTCTTGGTCAATGTGGTGACCAAAACGCGTTGCGCTTTTTTGGCCATTTCCTGACACTCGGCGATTAAATCATCGACCTGTGTTGTCGCCGGACGGATTTCGCAAGTCGGGTCAACCAGGCCGGTTGGCCGAATGACTTGCTCGACAAATATGCCGCCCGTGCGCTCCATTTCCCATGGGCCGGGGGTGGCGGATACATGCACGGTTTGTGGCCGCATAATATCCCATTCTTCAAACTTCATCGGCCGATTATCGACACAAGAAGGCAGGCGGAAGCCAAACTCGGCCAGTGTTGATTTGCGCTTAAAGTCACCGCGAAACATGCCGCCGATTTGCGGAATGGTGACATGGCTTTCATCGGTAAAGACCAAGGAATTATCCGGCAAATATTCAAACAAGGTCGGCGGCGGCTCGCCCGGCTTGCGACCGGTCAAATAGCGCGAATAGTTTTCAATGCCGGCACAAGAGCCGGTCGCTTCCAGCATTTCCAAATCAAAATGCGTGCGCTGCTCCAGCCTTTGCGCCTCCAATAAGCGTCCGGCCGCTTCAAATTCTTCCAGCCGCGTCTTCAACTCGTCTTGAATACCGACCATGGCCTGCTTCAAAGTCGGCCCCGGCGTCACATAATGCGAATTGGCATAGAGACGCACTTTTTCCAATTCGCCGGTTTTTTGTCCGGTCAGCGGGTCAAATTCGGTCAGGCTATCAATTTCGTCACCGAATAATTCGACGCGCCAAGCGCGGTCTTCATAATGCGCCGGAAACACGTCAACCGTGTCGCCGCGCACACGAAAATCGCCGCGCGCAAAAGCCATATCATTGCGTCGATATTGCAGCGCGACCAAATCTGCCAGCAATTGCGAGCGGCCTATTTGCATGCCTTTTTCAAGCTGCAGCGTCATGCTGGTATAACTCTCGACCGAGCCAATGCCGTAAATGCACGACACGGAAGCGACGATAATCACATCATCGCGTTCCAGCAGCGCGCGCGTTGCCGAATGACGCATACGGTCAATCTGCTCGTTAATATTGCTCTCTTTTTCGATATATGTATCCGTGCGCGGCACATAGGCTTCGGGCTGGTAATAATCATAATATGAGACAAAATATTCCACCGCATTATCGGGGAAGAAGCCTTTAAACTCGCCATAAAGCTGCGCCGCCAGCGTTTTATTCGGGGCCAGCACCAAAGCCGGACGTTGGGTGCGCTGGATGACTTGCGCCATGGTAAAAGTCTTACCGCTGCCGGTCACGCCAAGCAAAACTTGGTCGCGCTCGCTGGCTTCAATGCCGCCAATCAATTCTTCAATCGCTTGCGGCTGATCTCCGGCCGGGTCAAAATCCGACACCATTTTAAAGGCGCGGCCGCCCTCGGTCTTTTCAGGCCGATTGGCACGGTGCGGAATAAAATCGACAAGCTGCGCTTCGCTCAGCCCCGGCTCCGGCACAGGCGCCAATTCTCCGCGTCCGGTCAATGATTTTTGTTCTTCCATGTCGGTAATATAGCGTGAAACGCTGCATCACCCAATATGGCGAACCGTCGCCATGCGGCTTTTTAGCGAGATTGGTTTTTATAAAATATTTCCATAGCCTTTTGCCGTTGCCGCTCAAAAAACCGTTCACCGGCGCCGTGCAGGCCCAAGCCCAGAAAAATTAGCGCCAGCACAATCAAGCCGTGCAGGGCTATAAATGCCGCCATGGTTATGAAATCAAGAAATAGCGCATACATATGAAACTCCATTAACAATGAAGCCAGTTTGCGTCGCGCGGGGTGAAGGAATGGTTAATGCGGTGCGTTATATCCGGCGGCAATAATATACCCGCGCGGCGTTTTGCGGGCATAGGTGAGACGCCAGTCATTGCCGGAACGATAGCTGTGCCATGCGCCACTGGCGGTGGTATTGCGAATGAGGTTTTGCCCGAAAGGTCGTCCGTCACTGTCTTTCAATTTTGCAAAATCCGTGCCGATAAGCGAATGGTCAGCCGCGTGATAAATATTTTGCCCGACAGCATCCAGCACAAACAGATAAACCCCTTGCGCGTTAAACGCGGTTTCGCGGTCAAATGCCTGCACGGCGCTGGTAATGTCGCTTTCCTCAATCATTTGCTGCGCGTGTAAAACAATCTCTACGGCGTGCACAGAGGCTTGCTTGGAAGCACCGGTTTCGGGCCGCAAATACAGCACAATGCCGGCCAGCACCACGGCGGTGGCTAAACTCGTCAACAGATTGTCAAAGCGCTTTGGCATTGAGGCGGTCTTTGCTTCTTGTTATTACCATCTCTTGAGCGTAGTTTGCGCGCAAAGCATTGCCTTAGCAAGGAGTTTTCATATGTCGTCTTTCCTCGCCGACAGTCTGTCACGGGTCAAACCTTCTGCCACAATGGCGGTTACCGATATGGCGCGCCAATTGCGCGCCGCCGGACGCGACGTCATCGGCCTCGGTGCCGGTGAGCCGGATTTCGACACGCCGGAAAATATCAAACAGGCAGCGATTGACGCGATTGCACGCGGTGAAACCAAATATACATCCGTGACCGGCATTGATGAGCTGAAGCAGGCGATTTGCGACAAGTTCAAGCGCGATAATAATCTCGATTATGAAGCGGCGCAGGTCTTTGTCGCGCCGGGCGGCAAGCCGGTGATTTATGACGCGATGATGGCGACGCTGAACCCGGGTGATGAGGTCATAATTCCTGCCCCTTATTGGGTCAGCTATCCCGATATTGTTAATCTGGCCGGCGGCCAGCCTGTAACGATAGAGGCGCGCGCCGAAGACGGCTTCAAATTGCAGCCGGAAGATTTGGAAGCGGCGATTACGCCGAAAACCAAATGGTTTATTTTCAATTCGCCCTCCAATCCATCCGGCGCGGCCTATACGCAAACCGAATTGAAGAAGCTCACTGATGTGCTGCTCAAACATCCGCATGTTTGGGTTTTGACCGATGATATGTATGAGCATTTGGTCTATGACAATTTCGTTTTCGCCACGCCGGCTCAGGTCGAGCCGCAACTTTACGAGCGCACGCTGACCATGAATGGCGTATCG
Organism: Alphaproteobacteria bacterium; assembly: GCA_965662725.1. Taxonomy (GTDB): domain Bacteria; phylum Pseudomonadota; class Alphaproteobacteria; order RS24; family RS24; genus UBA8337. Next base: position 19,129 of record CBFIIT010000028.1, read on the forward strand.
AAAGCCTATTGCATGACCGGCTGGCGTATCGGCTATTGCGCCGGACCGCTGCCTTTGATTAAGGCGATGACCAAAATTCAATCGCAATCGACCTCCAACCCGACCAGCATCAGCCAATGGGCGGCAGTGGAGGCGTTGAACGGGCCGCAAGATTTTATTGCCGCGCATAATGTGCATTTCAAACGGCGTCGCGATTTGGTGGTGAAGCTGCTGAACGAAGCGGATGGCATTGACTGCATCACGCCGGAAGGGGCGTTTTACGTCTATCCGTCTTGCGCCGGATGCATCGGTAAAACCGCGCCGGACGGCACGAAAATTAGCGATGATGAAGCATTTGCCAAAGCTTTATTGGAAGCAGAAGGGGTTGCGGTGGTGCATGGCGCAGCGTTTGGTCTGTCGCCGTTTTTCCGCATAAGTTATGCGACATCAGACGAAAACCTAGTTGAGGCTTGTGCCCGTATTCAACGATTTACCGCGTCTTTAAGTTAGGCGGGGGAAGGCGCGCTAAGCCTTACTTCGTTCGGCAAGCGCTTTTACCCTACGCCACATCAGACGAAAACCTAGTTGAAGCTTGTGCCCGTATTCAACGATTTACCGCGTCTTTAAACTAAAACCAAACTTCCGGCACCTACGTAAAGCAGGTGCCGGGGTGTTGGAACTACCGCACAAAGTCGGCAACGGCGTATTAGGCCGGAGCACTATATTCCGCCGTCACCCCGGCCTATGCCGAAGTAACGGAATGTGTCGATGACGATAAACAGTTACGAAAAACCGCAACGCGGTTAACGGACGGCTTGTCACCGCTTTGTGTGGAGCGTTCCATGCCCCAATAACCGAGCCGTTGACCCCGATTACTGGCTATCCTTATACACGCAATTCGCGGTGCGACAATGGACGCCTTGCCGCAGTGATGGCCGGTTGCTATTCAGGTGATATAAAAACAACAAGAAGGAGCGCGCCATGGAAGATTGGCATCAAAAACAGGCGAAATTCGATCAATTGCCGATTGATGTGGAAACCATCAATTTGGCCATCAGCCATCTCAATCAAACAGCCGGTAAGCTGAACGAAAATCTCACCTCAGTGGAAGCCGATATTAATGTGCTGGTGATGTTGGTCAGCCGCGTTGAACAATGCGTGCAACAACAAACCAAAGCCCTGCAAGAGGTGAAAGACCTAATGCTGCTGCAAGCAACAGAGCGCAGTAAAGAGTAGTGAGGGCGACCCGAAGGCCGCCCTTAGGTTTTAGAACCTGACAAATGTTCCTATGGTCAGACGCGAAACATCTGCGCTGTCGTAATCAATTTGATTGTACTCGAAGCGAATGGCACCAAGATTATTGGCGACGGGTAAATCGAATCCAACCCCAATCACTGGTCCACTCTCGGATTCGCTGATTGTGCCAATGATCTCGAATGTATTGAGGTCTATCAGCGGTGACTTTAAATCACCGTCGCTAAAGCCGAGGCGGAGAAATGGGCCACCATTGTCGAAATGGAACACACCCGATATTTCAAAGGCGGAGATGTCACTTTCCAATATGCCATTGCCGCTGTCATTATAGCGGGCCATGGATATTTCGACGGCTGAATTGGGACGCACAAAATGCCCGTAAGATAAGATGAAGCCTGAGTTGATATCGCTATCAACTAAATTATCGAATGAAAACTCACTATCGATGATGGCGGCTGTGCTGATGTAGTTCTGTGCCTCCTGTGCCTGTGCGGCGGTGAAACTCATCAAAAACGCAAATACGTAAATAGCCCGTTGGGACATGGGATTTCCTCCTCTTATTTTTATTGAACAGCACCGACAGTTGGTGCCGGGCTGTGTCAATTCCAATACGAGTAAAGAAATCCCGCCTATTTCCGCGAACGGTCTTTTATTAAGCGAGCACCCCGACGGGGCTACTCGTATTGAATTGACAGAAAGAGGTTAGGAAATGGTTAGCGGTAAAAGCAAGCTAAATCTGATTTAAGTTATTGAAATTGAATGAGGATATTTGCCTCTAGGCTATCTGGAAAATCGTCGCGCGGCGCGGGCTACAAGCACCGCCGACTTGTCGGCTTGATGCGCCTTGCCCCAGCAAGGGGCGAAGCCCCGCGTCGGAGCCATTAGGCCAAGCCTGCCGCGTGATGGACATGAATCAAAGCTAGATAAAAAGGCGGTATGCCTTCGGGGGGTTAACCCCGCGACAGTTCCCGCACGCTAAAAGCGCTTGGTGAGCGGAGCGAACCTTAGCCCGCCTTGCGCTTGCGCCCATCGGTAAATCGGATGGCTATTCGTGCCTCAAAGGCCCAAAGGATAAATCAGCCTCTTGAGAGTTCACGCATCGCGCCGTCCAGCCCCTCAAGGGTCAGCGGATACATGCGATCATTGAAAAGCTGCTTGATGATTTGCAAAGATGCCGTGTGTTCCCAATAGCGTTCGCCCAGCGGGTTCAGCCAGACACAGCTTTCATAAATATCCGTCACGCGTTTCAGCCACATTGCGCCCGGCTCTTCATTCCAGTGCTCCACGCTGCCGCCCTCATAAGTCACCTCATAGGGGCTCATGCTGGCATCACCGACAAAAATGATTTTGTAATCACTGCCATAAGTATGCAGCACATCCCAAGTGTCCATTTTCTCGGTATGGCGACGGTTATTATCTTTCCACACGCCTTCATATAGGCAGTTATGGAAGTAGAAATATTCCATGTTTTTAAATTCGCTGCTGGCGGCTGAGAAAAGCTCTTCGCACAGGCGAATATGCGGGTCCATGGAGCCGCCAATATCGAAAAACACCAGCACTTTCACCTTATTGCGGCGTTCAGCAATCATTTTAATGTCGAGATAGCCGGCATTGGCAGTGGATTTAATCGTATCGTCAATATCCAGCATATCGGCTTCGCCATCGCGGGCAAATTGGCGCAAACGGCGCAGCGCAACTTTAATGTTCCGCGTGCCCAGCTCGACCGAGTCGTCGAGGTTTTTATATTCGCGCTTGTCCCAGACTTTGACCGCTTTGAAGTTTTTGTTTTTGTCTTGGCCGATGCGCACGCCTTCCGGATTATATCCGTCAGAACCGAAAGGCGAGGTGCCGCCCGTGCCGATCCATTTATTGCCTCCTTCGTGTCGGCCTTCTTGTTCCTCGAGGCGCTTTTTCAGCTCCTCCATAATTTTGTCCCAGCCGCCGAGTTTTTCAATCTCGGCTTTTTCCTCTTCGGTGAGGAATTTTTCGGTCAGTGTTTGCAGCCAGTCTTCCGGAATTTCCGCAATCTCGCCATCGCCAAGGCTTTCCAGCCCTTTAAATACATGACCGAAGACTTGGTCGAACTTGTCCAGATTGCGCTCATCTTTGACCAATGCCGCTTTCGACAAATAGTAAAATTCCGTCACCTCATTATCGATGACGTCATTATCCAATGCTTCCAGCAAGGATAAATATTCGCGCAAGGAAACCGGCACATTGGCTGATTTAAGCTCGTGGAAAAAATTTACGAACATGGGCGTCGCCCCTTTCGA
>CBFIIT010000029.1:0-22083 GCA_965662725.1 Alphaproteobacteria bacterium
CATTCAACGTATTTCCAAATATATTGAAAACCGTCGGCAAGGCAAAAAACAAGCCACCACCGAAGCGGCTGAATAGGAGTATTTGAGATGGGTATTCTTGAAGTCAAAGACATCAATAAAAGCTTCGGCGGCCTGCAGGCGCTGAGCCACGTCAATCTCGATATTACCGAAAATTCAGTGCATGCGATTATCGGCCCGAATGGCGCCGGTAAGTCAACGCTGCTGAATGTGCTTATCGGCAAGCTTATTCCTGACACCGGTTCGGTGACTTTTGATGGTCAGCAAGTTCTGGGGCATGAGCCATATGAGATTAATCAAATGGGTATTTCTCGCGTCTTTCAAACACCGGAGATTTTCGGTGAATTGACGGTGCTTGAAAACATGATGATCCCTGAATTCGCCAAGCGCGATGGGGCCTTTCGCATGCATGCGATTGAAGCCGTGCAAGACGAAAAAGAAATCATGGAGAAAGCCGAGCAAATGCTCGATGATTTGAACATGGCCGACCAACGCAATATGACCGCCGAGTCATTGAGCCGCGGTAATAAGCGGCGCATGGAAATCGGTATGTGTCTGTTGCAAGACCCGCGCCTGCTGCTTTTGGATGAGCCGACAGCCGGTATGGCCCGCGCCGACACAAACAACACGATTGATTTGCTGAAGCAGATTTCCGATGAGCGTGACATTACCATTGCGATTATTGAACACGATATGCATGTGGTGTTCAGCCTTGCCGAGCGCATTACCGTATTGGCGCAAGGCACGCCCTTGGTGGAGGACACGCCGGAAAACATTAAAGGTCACCCAAAGGTGCGCGAAGCCTATTTGGGCGAAAGCGTTTAGGTGCAGGAGAATAAGATGAGTGCACAACCCTATTTCTCGGTATCCGGCCTAAAATCTTATTATGGCGAGAGCTATATTGTTCAAGACATTGCTTTTGAGGTGAAGGAAGGCGAAATCCTCGCCCTGCTTGGCCGAAATGGCGCCGGTAAAACAACCACTTTGCGGTCGATTGCGCGCATGGATGTGCCGCAAGTGTCAGACGGTGAAATCTGGCTCGACGGCATAGCATTGCATGAGATGAACAGCCATCAAGCGGCGCAAGCCGGTATCGGCTTGGTGCCGGAAGATCGCCGTATCATTCAGGGCCTAACCGTTGAAGAAAACCTGCAATTGGCGCAAATCGCGCCACCGCTTGGCTGGTCATTTGAACGGATTTATGAATTATTTCCGCGTTTGGCAGAGCGTAAGACGCAAGAAGGCACCACCCTTTCCGGTGGCGAACAGCAAATGCTGGCGGTGGCTCGTGCTTTATCGCGCGACGTTAAAGTGTTGCTGCTCGATGAGCCTTATGAAGGCCTTGCGCCGGTGATTGTTGATGAGATTGAGAAGACCCTCAATATCATTAAAGAACAAGGCATGACGACCATTCTGGTTGAGCAGAACGCTGTCCGCGCGCTGAATTTGGCTGACCGAGCGGTTATTCTTGATACAGGCACAGTGGTGTTTGACGGCTCAGCCGATGAAGTGCTGAACAATGCCGAATTGCGGGCCGAATATCTGGCCATTTAACTGGTGCTGATAAGACAATAAAACCCGCTATCGGTTGCGATGGCGGGTTTTTTATTGCCTCGACATCCGCTGAAGCTGGCAATCCATCCGAAACGCCCTAGTTGATTTAGTACACGTGAATAGGGAGTACGGCGTGTCACAGAATATTATCGTTTGGTTTCGTCAAGATTTGCGTTTGAACGACAATCCGGCACTGGAAAGTGCCCTGAGCGGCGATAATACCATTACAGCGATTTTCATTGATGACGAGAACTGTGGACGCCAAGCTGGCACCATGGCGCGTTGGTGGCGTGACCGGTCACTGGCAGCGCTTGATGCATCACTACAAAAACGCGGCAATCGACTGATTTATCGTAGAGGCAAAGCAACCGAGGTGTTGCGCAAGCTGGCAGAGGAAGTGCAAGCTTCCACGGTTTATTGGAACCGCCAATATGAAGCCGATATTGTCGCCCGCGATACCGATATTAAAGCCGAATTGAAGGCTGCCGGATATGAAGCCGAGAGCTTTAACGGCAGCCTGTTGTTCGAGCCGTGGGAAGTCACCTCAAAATCCACCGGCGGGCCGTTTAAGGTGTTTACGCCGTTTTGGCGCGCCTGCCGTGCGCTGGGGCTTGAGCGTGGCTTGTTTGACGCGCCGCAACATATTCCTAGCCCCGACACGAATATCAGCAGTGAGCCATTGCCGCAGACCGATGCCCTGCCCCATATGGACCGTCTCGACGATTGGCAGCCCGGCGAAAGCGGTGCGACGCGCGCGCTGGAGGTGTTTCTGACGCAAAATATTTCCGGCTATGGCGAGCGGCGTAATCTTCCGGCTGAACCTGCCACCTCACGCCTCAGTCCGCATTTACGCTGGGGCGAAATCAGTCCGGCACGCATTGCAGCCGAAACATTAGCCGCCAAAATCAACCAAGAAGACGGCGATAAGTTTCTTTCTGAAATCGGCTGGCGCGAGTTTTCCTATCAATTGCTTTATCATAACCCCGACTTGCCCGAGACCTGCCTGCAAGAAAAATTCGAGGCCTTTCCGTGGCGCGAAAGCGCAGAGGATTTGGAAGCCTGGAAGCGCGGCGAGACCGGATATCCGATTGTCGATGCCGGTATGCGCGAATTGCGCCGCACCGGTTATATGCATAATCGCGTGCGGATGATTGCCGCCTCCTTCCTCATTAAGCATTTGCTGATTGATTGGCGTGAAGGCGAAAAATGGTTTTGGGAATGCTTGGTCGATGCCGACCCGGCCAATAATAGCGCAAGCTGGCAATGGGTTGCCGGATGCGGGGCTGATGCCGCCCCCTATTTCCGCATTTTCAATCCGATTTTGCAGGGGCCGAAATTTGACGGAGACGGCATTTATACCAAAGCCTATGTGCCTGAACTGAAAAGCCTCTCGGGCAAAACTTTATTCTCGCCATGGACGGCCAAAGGCGACATGCTGGACAGTGGAAACATTGCCCTCGGTCAAACCTATCCAAATCCAATCGTCAATCATGAGGCGGCACGCGCGCGCGCCTTGGAGAGTTTTAAATCGCTTTAATTTGCGTAGGAGTTAGACATGAAAATCGCCATTATCGGCAGCGGAATATCGGGCAATGTTGCTGCGCATCTCTTGTCTAAAAAACACGATGTAACTGTTTATGAAAAGCGCGACCGCGCCGGCGGACATAGTGCCACCAAAGATATAGATTATACCGGCAATGGCGACTGGATGAGCGTCGATACCGGTTTCATTGTTTATAATGAGTTGAACTATCCGGGGCTTATCGCGCTGTTTCGCGAATTGAAAGTCGATACGGAAGTCAGCGATATGAGCTTCGGCTTTTCATCCAATCGCGGTGCGTTTGAATGGTCCGGCCAATCCATTGCCGCGGTATTCGCGCAAAAGCGAAATTGGTTCAGCCCCACTTTTTGGCTAATGCTCCGGCATATCTTCAAATTCAATAAGCTGGCTGCCCAAGACCATGAGGCCGGCACACTTGGCGATGAAAGTCTTGGTGATTGGCTGCAGCGCAATCGGTTGAGCAAAGTTTTCATCAATCGTTATTTGCTGCCCATGGGGGCGGCAATTTGGTCGACACCGGCGGATGAGATATTAAACTTTCCCGCCGCCAGCTTTTTGCAGTTCTTCTATAATCACCGGCTTATCAATAAAGACCGCCCGCAATGGCGAACCGTCACCGGCGGCAGTCGCGAATATGTGAAAAAGATAACCGCCGGATATAAAAATTGCTTGCGGCTTTCATCTGAAGTGACCGCCGTTAAACGGCATGCAAACGGCGTTGACGTAACCGCCAATGGCGCTACCCAAACCTATGATGAAGTGGTGATGGCGGCGCATAGCGACCAGAGCCTTGCCATGCTTGCCGATGCCTCAAATGACGAGCAGAAGCTTCTCTCAGCGGTGCGTTATTTGCCGAATGATGTTTACTTGCATCGCGATTTATCGCTCATGCCGAAGCGGCAATCAGTATGGTCGGCTTGGAATTATGTTAGCCAAGATGTGAATGGCCGCGACCCCGTCATGTCGGTTACCTATTGGATGAACCGACTGCAAAACCTCGATTACAGCAAACCGGTTTTTGTCACCCTCAATCCGCCGGTTGCGCCTGCTGCTGATAAAACCTTCGGCCATTATTCCTATGACCATCCGCAATTTGATGCGGCGGCGATTGAGGCGCAAAGAAACCTGCATCTTATTCAGGGCGTCAACAAAACTTGGTATTGCGGCGCATGGTGCGGTTTCGGCTTTCATGAAGACGGGCTGCAATCTGCATTGCGTATTTGTAAACAGATCGAGGCACGGCAAGTGGCAGAACCTGCAAAAGAAAAAGCACAACAACAAGCGGCGGCCGAATAATGCAATCAGCGACCCACAATGCGCTGTATTTTGGGCAGGTGCGCCATGCGCGATACCGCCCACGCACGCATCGGTTCGCTTACCGTGTATTTTCTGCTCTGCTTGATGTCGATGATATTGATGCCGACCGCCTGAATATGCGGCTGATGTCGGTCAACCGGTTTAATTTGTTTTCCATCCGCTTGCGCGACCATGGCGCAAAAGATGGTGGCCCTATTCGGCCATTTATCGAAAAACTGCTGCACGAGGCGCATATAGCCCCGCCAAAGCGCATTGAAGTGCTTTGCTATCCGCGCATGTTCGGCTTCGCCTTTAACCCGCTGACGGTTTATTATTGCCATGATGCGGATGGCATTTCGGCCATGGTTTACGAAGTGCGCAATACTTTTGGCGACGACCATATTTATGTCGTGCCGCTCGTCGGCCATAAAAAAGACAAGCTGCATTTACATTGCCGCGATAAGCTGATGCATGTCTCGCCTTTTATCGACATGCAGGCGACCTATCATTTTTCAACCGCCAGCCCCGATGAACGGCTGCGTTTGGTTATTCGCGAAACGCAAGATAACGCGCCGCTGCTGGTTGCCAGCTTTGTCGGCACACGACGCGCCCTAACCGATGGCGCGTTGATGAAAGCATTTCTAACGCATCCGTTGATGACGGTTAAGGTTTTGGTTGCAATTCATTACGAGGCTGCCAAACTATTTCTTAAGGGCGTACCATTTATCAAACGCCCTGAACCGCCTCAGCGCCGGCACAGCATTTAACGTGGCAAGGAGGATGGCATGAGCAATGCACAGCCCGACGAACGGGCACTGATAAAATCGGCGGCGAAACGGCCCGCTGCTTTCAAAATACTCGCACTTTTGCTGCACAAGATAGAGTTTGGCCAATTGCAAGTGGCTATGCCCGATGGCGAAGTTCTTAATTTTGGCAAGGGTGCCAATGCCGATTTGGCTGTATTGAAAGTGCATGATGCAGCTTTCTTTTCGCGCACATTGCGACACGGCGCTATTGGCTTTGCCGAGGCTTATATGGACGGCCAATGGTCGTCGCCCGATATTGCCAAACTTTTGACCCTGCTTAATCGCAATATGACCCTGTTGCAGCAACGCATTGGCAGCAATCGGCTAACCCAATGGCTTAATCGCCTTATCCATGTTTTGCGCCCGAATACGCGCGAAGGGGCCAAGCGCAATATTCATGCGCATTATGATTTGGGCAATGAGTTTTATGCTTTATGGCTTGATGCAACGATGACTTATTCATCGGCGCTGTTTCGTGACAGCCAGCAAGATTTACGCGACGCACAAAACGAGAAATATCGCGCCCTCGCCGCCAGCACCGGCATTGGTCCGGATGACCATGTCTTGGAAATCGGCTGCGGTTGGGGTGGCTTTGCCGAATTTGCAGCGCGAGAAATCGGTTGCAAAGTGACCGGCATCACCATTTCAAATGAGCAGTTAATATTTGCGCGCAACCGCATTGCCATGGCGGGTCTGTCCGACAAAGTGGACTTTCGCTTTCAAGATTATCGCGATTTGGATGAGCAATTTGACCGTATCGTGTCGATTGAAATGTTTGAGGCAGTCGGTGAGAGCTATTGGCCGACTTATTTTGACCAAATCCGTAATTGCTTAAAGCCGGACGGTCGCGCCGGATTGCAAATCATCACCATTGCCAATGAGCGATTTGAGAGCTATCGCAAGAAGACTGATTTCATCCAGCGTTATATTTTCCCCGGCGGCATGCTGCCCTCACCCAAACGGCTGAAAACAGAGTTTGATACGGCATCCTTAAAGCTGGTAGCGCAGGAGGATTTCGCCACAGATTATGCGCGGACACTGGCTGAATGGCGGCACCGTTTTCTTGATGTATGGCCGGAAGTGCAAGCCCTGGGTTTCGATACACGGTTCCGCAATATGTGGGAATATTATCTGGCCTATTGCGAGGCCGGTTTTGACACACGCTCGATTGATGTCTCGCACTTCACTTTGCAGCGCAGTTAGCGGCTCATAAACCGCCCGGCCAGTTTCACATAAGTGGCGCGTGGCAACATATTGAAGAAGCGCAGCAGGAACGAAAAGCGACGCGGGAAAGATATATGCGTCTTGTTTTTGGCCAAGCCATCGGCAATACGCCGCGCCGCATCTTCTGCTTCAATAATAAACGGCATCGCAAATTGATTGACGTCGGTTGCCGGTGTTTTGACAAAGCCCGGCGCAATCATCGAGATATGCACACCGCTATCTTTCAAATCCATTGCCATGGATTCACCCATATTGAACAAAGCCGCCTTAGACGCACCATAAGCGGCCGAGGTAACCAAACCGCCATATCCGGCAACAGACGATACCAAAGAGATGTGCCCCTGCTGGCGCGCCACCATGAGCGGCACGAGCGGCGCAAGACCGTTAATTGTGCCGGTCAGATTAACCTCAAATGTGCGGTCAAACAGGGTGGCGTCAAAGTCCGGCAAGGCGGTCGGTAAATAAATACCGGCATTCATAATGCCCAGTGCAATCGGCCCTAATTTCTTCTCAATATCTTTGACCGTCTTCGCCATTGCGGCGCGGTCGGTTACATCGCAGACAAAGCTATGAATATTATCATGCTGCTTTGCGACTTTTTCTAGATCTGTCTTGCGGCGTGCGGAAATGGCAACTATCCACCCGCGATTGGCCAATTCCGCTGCCAAAGCAGCGCCAATGCCTGATGACGCACCGGTAATCCAAGCGCACCCGTGCTGCGGGCTCATAATGTCCATAACTGCCTCTCAAACTGTCCAATTAAATGGCCTAGGGATGTCGCCACTCTTTACGCGGTAAAATGCGCGATGGATTTACTTGCTTAATCAGCAATGTATTGCCGCCGCGTGAAAACTGCGTCTGCACCCATTGGCCGGCATCCGTATACCAAATATCAATCCGCAATTTGCCTGACAGTCGAAACCGCGTCGCCTGCACCGGCTCGCTGCGTATGTTCAGCATTTCGGTTCCTAAATTCTCAACCGTTGTCTTTAACAGGCGGCCATCTTGCGAGCTTATAATTTCAGACTGGCGAATAAAATTCGGATTGAAATAGCTGGTCGAAAGCAACGGCGCTTCAAGATTATTTTCAAAATCCGTGCCGCTGCCGACATAGCGGCCATCTTCCAGCTTCAAATCGACACTGACATCCTCGCCATTATTAAAGGTCTTGCTTTTCAAGGATAGAAGTTTTCCGTCGCGCCAAACTTCGCGATTATCGTGTAAATATCGGAAAAGCGGTATCGGGCCGAGTTTGAAATCAATCTCAATATGAACATCGACAATCAGCTCGTCGGCATCAGAGCGGCTGAAATTGATGATTTGAAAGCCAAGCGGCTTGCCCTTACGCGATATTTCATATGCCAGCGTGCCACTTTCCGGCACACCGCCGAGCCAATCGCGCGAAACCGTATCAGCAACCGCAGGGGTTACTGACAACAGCGTCAAAAAGACCAGAAATGCTTTAACGACCGAAGAAATCGCGTGCGATGCGGCCGAGATTATCGGTAAATTTAAGTGCGCCATCGGTTACCGCCAGACAAATACAATCTTCATCCCCCTCAGCCCGCGGACGGTGCTGAATATGCTGGTCAGCCAAGGCCAACTGCCCGCGCTCATAAAGCCGATTGCCGTCGCGGAATGCGCCACGAAGAACCAGCGTCGCTTCAATGCCACTATGTGTGTGACGCGGAGCTGCTTTACCCGGCTTGATACGCAGTAACTTTACGCTCTCACCTTGATCACCGATAGGCAATTTTACCTGCTTAACACCCGGATACGCGAATTTCCAACCGGCATCCTCAATCGGGCCGTTAAGAACATCACGCAACGCATTTGGCAAGTCGCTATTGCACTTATCAGTTTTTGAAGTCTCTATTCCAGAGGTTTCTGCAGCTTCGTTTACCGGCTCGTTCAAACGGGCCATCAGCGCATCGAGGCTGCCTTCGGCAATCTCTGCATGCTCTGCTTCTTCAAGCAAAATGCCGTTTAATTGCTCCAGAGCATTATATTGCTCGCGGGCTTCCGGTGATAAAGTGATGAAACTTGCCATCAACACCGACATACCAAATCCAAGGTCACCGGCGGCGTATTGGGCTACCAATGACTCCAAGCTAGGGCTTAATGGGATATGCGCGTTCAAATTTGCCTCTTTAGTGCTTCAACCATTAAAAATAATCAGTATAAACTACGATGTAAACCATTCATTGGATTAGGCAAATATAGATTTTTTTGCCACAGTGCCGGGAGATGTAAGTGCAGTTCCATGACGATATGATTGCCGCAATTGGCAATACACCGCTGATAAAGCTCAAAAAAGCCTCCGAAGAGACAGGCTGCAACATTCTTGGCAAAGCCGAATTTATGAATCCCGGCCAATCTGTTAAAGACCGCGCCGCCCTTTACATCATTAAGGATGCAGAGAAAAAGGGGCTTTTAAAGCCCGGCGGCACGATTGTTGAAGGCACAGCCGGCAATACCGGCATTGGCATAGCCTTGGTGGCCAATGCGCTGGGTTATAAATCGGTTATTGTTATTCCTGAAACACAAAGCCAAGAAAAGAAAGATATGCTGCGTCTTGCCGGTGCCGAGCTTATTGAAGTGCCCGCCGTGCCATATAAAGACGAAAATAATTACGTTAAATATTCCGGTCGCTTGGCGGCGGAATTGGCAGAGAAAAGTGAGAATGGCGCAATATGGGCCAATCAATTCGACAATGTTGCCAATCGTGAAGCGCATATTGAAACCACCGGTCCGGAAATCTGGCAGCAAACAGATGGCAAAGTTGATGGCTTCACCTGCGCCATTGGCACAGGCGGCACGCTGGCCGGAACCGCGATTTATCTGAAACAAAAGAATCCTGATATTCACATCGCTGCTGCCGACCCGATGGGCGCGTCCATGTATCATTGGTTCAAGCACGGCGAATTGAAAGCCGAGGGCACGTCAATTACTGAAGGCATTGGCCAAGGCCGCGTCACCGCCAATATTGAAGGTGCGCCGATTGATGACGCCTATCAAATCCCTGATGATGAGGCACTGCCGATTGTCTTTGATTTGCTGAAAAATGAAGGGCTGTGCCTTGGCGGCTCGTGCGGCATCAATATTGCCGGTGCCATGCGCATGGCGCGTGAACTTGGCCCCGACCATACGATTGTCACCATATTGTGCGATTACGGCACGCGCTATCAATCCAAACTTTTCAATCCTGCCTTTTTGAAGAAACAGGGCCTGCCCTATCCTGATTGGCTATAAACCGTCTCATGACCCGTCTTCAGACCATTGTTACCCATCTCGCCATGGACGCGCCGCTGGCGGTCGCCGATAGCGAGATTGTCTGGCCCGACGGGGTATCATTCGCGCATGAAGCGAATATCGCACTGCAAGATTATCGTGCCCTGTATGACAAGGTTGGCCGAAAATGGCATTGGGTCAACCGGCGGCACTTATCCGATAAACGTTTGGCCGCGCTTATTCATCATCCGGCAACCGAGATTTTTGTCTTAGTTGAAAACGGCGAGTCCATCGGCTTTGTTGAATTAAACGGCCGTCTGTTTCCGCAAATTGAAATTGTTTTCGTCGGCCTGGTGGAGAGCGCTATCGGTCGCGGTTTCGGCCCTAAAATGATGCAAGCCAGCTTGCAACATATCAAACAACGGCAAGCCAAACGGGTGATTATTCAAACCTGCACACTTGACCATCCGGCCGCGCTAAAGCTGTATCAAAAACTCGGCTTTGCCGCTTATAACCGCAAGCAAGTCGAGATTGTCGACACTTAATGCGACAAAACTTGGCTGAGAAACAATTTGGTGCGTTCGTTTTCAGGGTTTGAGAAAAACGCTTCCGGCGCATTTTGCTCAACGATCTCGCCCTCATCCATGAAAATCACCCGATCGGCAACCTGACGGGCAAAACCCATTTCATGCGTCACGCACAACATGGTCATGCCTTCCTGCGCCAGTTCAACCATCACATCCAGCACTTCTTTAATCATTTCCGGATCAAGCGCCGAGGTCGGCTCATCAAACAGCATAATGCGCGGGTTCATGCACAAAGCCCGTGCAATGGCGACTCGTTGCTGCTGGCCGCCCGAAAGCTGGCCCGGATATTTATCGGCTTGGTCGGGAATGCGCACACGCTCCAAAAGCTCGCGCGCCAGTTTTTCGGCTTCGGCTTGTGGCTTTTGCTGCACCCAAATCGGCGCCAATGTGCAATTTTCCAAAACCGTCATATGCGGAAATAAATTAAACTGCTGAAACACCATGCCGACATTGGAACGAATTTCTTCGAGGTTTTTCAAAGAGCCATCCAGCGTCATGCCTTCCACCTCAATCTCGCCTTCCTGATGCGCTTCGAGGCGGTTAATGCATCGAATAAGCGTCGACTTGCCACTGCCGGACGGGCCGCAAATGACAATTTTCTCGCCACTGGCAACATCCAAATCAATGTCGCGCAGCACATGAAAATTGCCGAACCATTTATTCATTTTGCTGATGCGAATAACGGGGTCACTCATGTGTCGTTCCTATCGGTCGAAAGATGATGTTCCATAAAAATTGAATAACGCGACATGGCAAAACAAAACAGCCAGAAAACCGCACCGGCAAATACATAGCCGGTAATATGCGTTTCGGGGGTCGCCCAGCTTGCATCGGTGAAGTGCAATTGCACAATGCCAAGCAAGTCAAACAAGCCGACAATCAGCACTAAGGTCGTATCCTTAAACAGGCCGATAAATGTGTTCACAATGCCCGGTATCACCAGCTTCAAGGCCTGTGGCAGAATAATCAATCGCGTGGTCTTCCAATATCCGAGGCCAAGTGCGGCGGCAGCCTCATATTGCCCTTTCGGTATCGCTTGCAAGCCGCCGCGCACCACTTCGGCCATATAGGCGGATGAAAATAACGCAACACCGATAAGGCAGCGCACCAGCTTGTCGAAATTCACCCCATCGGGCAAAAACAGCGGCAGCATGACACTGGCCATAAACAGCACGGTAATAAGCGGCACGCCGCGAAATATTTCGATAAAGCCAATACACAAGGCGCGCACAATCGGCAAATCAGAACGCCGCCCAAGCGCCAGCAAAATACCAAGCGGCAAAGAGGCTACAATGCCGGTTATCGCGACCACTAAAGTCACCAGCAAGCCACCCCAATCGGTAGTATCGACGGTTTCCAAACCCAAAACACCGCCGGTCAGCATGATGAAGGCAAACACCGGGTAAAAGCCGAGCAGATAAATCATATTGGCGCGCTTATAACCGACCGACGGCATCAGCATTGGCAGCAGCCCCAACAAGCCGGAGAGGAATACCAAATCCACCCGCCAGCGTTCGGCATCCGGATAGCGGCCATAAATAAATTGGCCGAATTTCGCTTCGATAAACGGCCAGCATGCACCCTGCACTTCTTTTAAACAGGCCGTGCGGTCATCACCGCTAAAGCTGGCATTTAATATCGCCCAGCCAAAAATCACCTCGAGAATATACAATATGAGGATGCTGGCCAGCACGGTCATTGCGGTGTCGAATTTGGTGGCAAAAAGATTGGCCCGCGCCCAACCGACAAAGCCGACCGTATTGGCCGGTGCCGGACGTGGTGCGCTTGGCGTCCATGATGATGCGCTGCTCATGCGTTTTGCCCCACAAGCGCAATGCGCGCATTATATCGGTTCATCGCCCATGAAGTGAGCAGGCTCAAACTCAGATAGATCATCATGGTAATGAAAATAATTTCTACCGCCTGCCCGACCTGCGTCAGCGTGGTGCCGGCAAATACCGAGACAATATCCGGATAGGCAATCGCTACCGCCAATGAAGAGTTTTTGGTTAAATTCAAATACTGGCTGGTCAACGGCGGAATGATGACCCGCAAGGCTTGTGGAATAACCACCAATCGCAGTGCTTTATTATCCGGCAAGCCCAACGCAGACGCGGCCTCACGCTGACCTTTTGAGACCGATTGAATACCGGCGCGCACAATCTCAGCAATAAAGGATGCGGTGTACAGGCTGAGCGCCAAGAGAAGCGCAACAAACTCAGGAATAACGGTAATGCCACCGCGGAAATTAAAGCCTTTAAGCTGCGGCATATCAAAACTGAACGGCACGCCGACAATCAACGCGGCGGCCAAAACTCCGCCAATCACGACCGCCAATAAAGGCCGCCAGACCGGAGCTGCCGTGCCGCTCTCAAGCAATGAAAGACGCGCACGGCGGCGCAACCAGAAAAACGCGGCAATCGATCCTAAAATCACCAGACCGTAAGCCCAAGCCCCCGGCCCCGATTGCAGGGCCGGAACAACAATGCCGCGATTGCTGAGAAACACGCCATCGGCAATATCAAGCGCACGACGCGGCGGTGGCAAATTGCGCAACACGCCGAAATACCAAAACATGATTTGCAGCAAAAGCGGCACATTGCGGAAAATCTCGACATAGACCATGGCCATTTTATTAATCAGCCAATTATTCGATAGCCGCGCCACGCCTAGCGCAAAGCCAAGCACGGTGGCAAAGGCAATGCCCAATATTGAGACCAGCAAGGTATTCAAAAGGCCGACAGTCAGCACGCGGGCAAAGCTGCTGTCCTCGGTATAATCAATCAGTGTTTGGTTAATGCCGAAACCGGCACGCTCTGACAAAAAGCCGAAACCGGAATTGATATTTTGACGCTCCAAATTGCTTTGCACATTTGCCACCAGCCAGAACATGGCAAGCAGCAACGCGCACAGCACGGCAATCTGCAGCAACACATCACGGCGCAGCAGTTTGGCTTTCAGCGTCTCTATCGGTCTGCTCCGTTAGCGGATGGGCGGCGCATATTGCAACCCGCCATCAGTCCATAGCGCATTGTAACCGCGCTTAATGCCGAGCGGTGTATTGACGCCGACATTACGTTCAAAAATCTCGCCATAATTGCCGACTTGCTTGACAGCTTGCAGCGCCCAGTCAGCCGGAATACCAAGATTGGCGCCGAATGTGCCGTCTTTGCCTAAAAGCCGTTTGATGGACGGGTTTTTCGACGACATCATTTGACCGATATTCTTTGACGTCACGCCAAGCTCTTCCGCCGTTACTGTCGCATAATGTACCCAAGCGATAATATCGCCCCAGCGGTCATCGCCCTGCCGCACAGCCGGGCCAAGCGGCTCTTTCGAAATGATTTCCGGCAGCACAATATGCGCTTTCGGGTCAGTCAATTTCAGCCTTTGGGCATAAAGCGCCGAATGATCGGTTGTATAAGCATCGCAGCGGCCTGCATTATAGGCGGCGACCGCCTCGTCAGCTTTCTCAAAAGCGACGATTTCATATTGCATATTATTGGAACGGAAATAATCAGCCGCATTCAATTCAGTTGTTGTCCCCTGATTGGTGCAAAGCGTTGCGCCATCCAATTCAGAAGTCGCGGTAACGCCAAGGTCAGAGCGCACCATAAAGCCCTGCCCGTCATAATAATTCACTGCCCGAAAATCGACACCCAATGCAGTATCGCGGTGCATAGACCAAGTTGTGTTGCGGGCGATGATATCGACCTCGCCGGACTGAATAGCGGTAAAGCGTTCTTTGGCAGAAAGCGGCGTGAATTTTACTTTCTTCGCGTCGCCAAAAATAGCGGCGGCCACAGCGCGGCAGAAATCGACATCCATGCCGGTCCAATTTCCTTTATCGTCAGGATTGGAAAAGCCCGGCAAACCCTGCGACACACCGCATTGCACATGGCCCCGTTTTTTAACAACTTCCAGCGTATTTCCGGCAGCTTGTGTCGCCATCGGCGCGAATATCAGCGACGCAGCAACGACTAAACTCAAGTGTTTGATTTGCATAACCAACCTCATTAACGAATAATGCGGGAACTGTAACATTTATTGTCGGAAAGAAAACAGGTGAAAGACGAAACCAAAGCAATTAATGCCGGACGCGACCCTGCTGCACATAGCGGCGCGGTCAACACGCCTGTCTATCATGCCTCGACTATTCTTTATCCGTCGCTAGCGGCCATTCGTGGTGAGGAGAAAATTCCCTATACATATGGGCGGCGCGGCACCCCGACCACCACTGCCTTGCAAGATGCGATGAACGCGCTTGAGAATGCCGATGGCACAATGCTGACGCCATCCGGCGCGTCCGCCGTATCTTTGGCGATTATGGCTGCCGTATCATCCGGCACACATATGTTGATGGTCGATAGCGTTTATCAGCCGACACGCAAATTTTGCGACCGGTTTTTAAAAGATTTCGGTGTTGAGACCGAGTATTACGACCCGCTTATCGGCGGCGATATTGCCGGTCTTATTCGCGACAATACCGCTTTGATTTTTATGGAAAGCCCGGGCTCGCAAACTTTTGATATGCAAGATGTGCCGGCAATTGTTGCGGCGGCGCAAAAAGCCAATGTGAAAACCGCAATTGATAATACATGGGCGACGCCGCTGAATTTCAAACCGCTCGACCATGGCGTTGATTTTTCCATCATGGCGGCGACGAAATATGTTGTCGGTCATGCCGATGCACTGCTTGGCACGGTCTCGGCCAAGGGCGCAAATTTTAATAAGCTGAAAACCGTGCATGGGCTTATCGGCATGAGTGTTGGCCCTGATGACGTATTTTTGGCTTTGCGCGGCCTTCGCACCATGCCGACGCGGATGAAGCAACACCAGCAAGCGGCTTTGGATATTGCAGGATGGCTGCAAGATTTTGATTTTGTCCGACAGGTTTATTATCCGGCTATGCCCGACGCGCCCGGGCATGAGATTTGGCAGCGCGACTTTGCCGGTGCCGGTGGCTTGTTCTCCATTGAGTTGGAGCCGTGCAGCGAACAGCAACTTGCCGCCATGCTGGATAATATGAACCTATTCGGCATGGGTTATAGTTGGGGCGGCTTTGAAAGCCTAATCGTCCCTTGCGAGATTGTCCGCACAGCCAGCCAATTCACGTCGGATGGGCAAATGCTACGCCTTAATATCGGGCTAGAGCATATTGATGATTTAAAAGAAGACTTGCGCGCCGGTTTTGCGCGCGCCGGATATGGCGTCTAATAGGCGTTTGGAATAAAATTATCTGCCAAGTCTTCGGCTTCGGCAATTTGCTCAACCGTCATGTTTGCGGCCATTTCCTCAAGCGCCTTATTTGCAAAAGGTGCGAAGCCTTGGTCGCGCGACAGCAGATAGAATTTATAGGCTTCCACCTTATCCATGGTAACGCCCTCACCCGTTTCCAACATAGCCGCTGCATTAAACATCGCCGCAGGCATGCCCATATTGGCCGCTTTCAAATAAAGCTCAGCGGCTTTTTTGCGGTTTTTCGGTACGCCGGTACCGTAATCATAAAGCGATGCCAAATCAGTGATGGCACGCGCATCATTGCCTTTTGCCGCTTGCTGCAAATAGGTGAAAGCCAGTTTTAAATCGCGCTTAACGATTTTCGCATCAAAATATTCTTCACTTAAACGATAGGCTGAACCGGGGTCACCGGCAGCGGCGGCCTTTTTCCAATACTCAATGGCTTCTTGGTACAGGCCGCGTTGGTAAATATCCAACCCCTCGCGTTCACTGAAAGCAAGAGATGGAAACGCTCCGCCGACAAGCAAAGCGGTGCAAAGTGATATGATTTTGGCAGTTTTCAACATTGTTCTATCCTGCAGCTAAACCGTGGCAAAAATTTGACATTTCGATATATCATACATATCCGCTAATAGAACGTTAGTAAACCGCGCGAAAGGATAAGCACATGCTTCTCGGCATTATCTGCAATCGTAAAAAGCACCTGGTCGACGTCTTACAATCCGTAACCCATATGTATCTTGAGGGCGTTGCGCAATTTATGAGCGTGCAGCCGGTACTTATTCCGGCACCGATGGAAAACGGTACGTTTCAAGCCGCGCCGATATTGGATCGCTTGGATGGCGTGCTGATGACCGGCAGCACCAGCAATGTGCATCCCAGCCGCTATGGCATGGAAGAGACCGAGGCGCATAAGCCATTTGATTTGGCTCGCGATGAAGCGGCACTGCAATTGATTGAAAAGTCGATTGAACGGGATTTGCCGCTTTTGGCGATTTGCCGAGGCTATCAGGAATTGAATGTCGCTTGCGGCGGCACATTACACCCAAGCGTTCACGAAATTGACGGACGCCTCGACCATCGCATGCCGGAAAGCGAAGAGACCGATATCAAATTCGGCGTGCAGCATCGCGTCAATTTCACCAAAGACGGTTATCTTCATAAATTACTCGGTGTCGATGATGCCGCCGTCAATTCGCTGCACTTTCAAGCCGTTGACCGGCTTGGCGATAATCTGACTGTCGAGGCGCATGCCGAAGATGGAACGATTGAAGCGATTAAGCACAGCAAGGCCGGCTATTGCGTCGGCGTCCAATGGCACCCTGAATATCAAGCCGGTGAAAACATCATCTCAGCCCCGCTCTTCGCTGATTTCGAGCGTGCCATGCGAGACTATGCCAATGGCTGAGTTGGTTATTGCGGCGGGTGCCAAGGCGCTGGCGCATATTCGTAAAAACGGCCTGTCACCTGATGATATCAGTGCCATATTCGGCGCGTCAGGCGCAGCCAAATGGCTGGCGATTGCCGGTCTCGACCATAAAGTTTTTTCCAAATTCATGCCGCAACGCACCGATAACACACCGGTTGATTTATTCGGCACTTCGGTTGGCGCGTTCAAACTATCAGGCGCGGCGCGGCAAGATGCCGACACCACAATCAATGTCATGGCTGACGCTTATATTGCGCAAAGCTATGAAGGCGCGATTGATTTCTCAACCATTGATGAGCAGACCGATATCGTTTTCAAAAAATTCATGGGGCATGGCCATGATGGCGATATCCGCAAAGGTATTGATGAAATTCTCAGCAATGAAAAATACCGCCTGCATATCGGTACAGTGCGTTGCCATGGCGGTTTGAATGCGAAAACCTCGCGTCAATTATTGGCGCTGGCGCGGGCCGGATTGCTGGCCAATTTTACCGATAAACATCTTATTGGTCTTACTGAGAGAACGGTATTTTCAGACCCACGCAGCGATATATGTTTTACCGCACGCGACGGCTTTCCCGTCCGCCATGCGACACTGACCCGCGATAATATGGATAAGGCCTTGCGCGCTTCCGGCGCGATACCGGTTTATATGGCGCCGGTGCGAATAGAAGATGATCCCCGCCATATTTATCATGATGGTGGCATGCTGGATTATCATCCCGTGCCAAGCAGCTTTTGGCCTGAGACCGACGGGCTTATTCTCTATCCGCATTTTTATGATCATTTCAAACTGCGGTGGTTTGATAAATTTTATCCATGGCGCAAAGTGTCGGCCCATAAACTCGAGCGTGTTGTTATGCTGGCACCGAGCCGCGATTGGGTGAAAGCCCTACCCGACGGTAAAATTCCGTCGCGGCAAGACTTTCCGAAATATCGCAAAAACGAAGCCGAACGATTTGAGAAATGGCAAGAAGTCGTGCGCCGCAGCCACCAGCTTGGCGAGATGTTTATCGACGCTTGCGAAACCGGTAAAATCAGCGACATGGTTGTGCCGCTATAAATTTGCTCAGTCGAGTTCGCGCACCGCGCCGCGGTCGGCACTGGTTGCAAAAGCCGCATAAGCCTTCAACGCTTTCGAAACGGCACGCTCCCGCGGTGCTGCCGGTTTCCAACCTTTTTCATCCATAACCGCGCGGCGCTTGGCCAGTACATCATCGGCGACCGCCAAATGAATTGAACGATTGGGAATCGAGATTTCAATCTTATCGCCATCTTCTACCAAGCCGATAAGGCCGCCATTGGCCGCCTCGGGCGAAACATGGCCGATAGACAGTCCCGACGTGCCGCCGGAAAAACGTCCATCCGTTACCAAAGCGCAAACCTTATCCAACTGCTTGGATTTCAGATAGCTGGTCGGATACAGCATTTCTTGCATACCCGGCCCGCCCTTCGGCCCTTCATAACGAATAATCACCACATCACCGGGCTTGATATTATCATTCGCCATAATCGCATCGACGGCCGCATCTTGGCTTTCAAACACCCGCGCCGTGCCGGTGAACTCATAACATTCCTCGGCCACGGCGGCGGTTTTCACAATGCAGCCGTTCTCGGCCAAATTGCCGTATAAAACGGCTAGGCCGCCATCTTTGCTGAACGCGCTATCGGCATCACGAATAATGCCGTTTTTGCGGTCATCATCGACATCATCAAAACGACGGCTTTGACTAAACGCGACTTGTGTCGGCACGCCACCCGGCGCAGCGCGATAAAACTCCAACACTTCCGGCGACACATTGCCGGCAATATCATATTTGGCAATCGCTTCGCCAATCGTCTTTGAGTGCACGGTCGGCTGGTCATCATGCAAAAGTCCGGCGCGTGACAATGAGCCGAGCAGCCCCATAATGCCACCGGCATTGTGCACATCTTCCATATGCACATTCGGCACGGCAGGCGCGACTTTGCTCAAAACCGGCACTTTTCGCGACATGCGATCGATATCCTTCATGGTGAAATCAACCTCTGCCTCATGCGCTGCGGCCAGCAAATGCAACACCGTATTGGTAGAGCCACCCATTGCAATATCCAGCGCAATGGCGTTCTCAAAACCTTTGAAATTGGCCATGGAGCGCGGCAATACGCTCTCATCTTCACCTTCATAATAACGCTGGCACAATTCAACAACCAACTCGCCGGCGCGCTTGAAAAGTGCTTCACGGTCGGCATGGGTGGCCAATACCGAGCCATTGCCGGGCAATGACAGGCCTATAGCCTCGGTCAGGCAGTTCATTGAATTGGCGGTAAACATACCGGAGCAAGACCCGCAAGTTGGGCACGCCGAGCGTTCAATCGCATCAACCTGCTCATCGGAATAACTATCATCGGCGGCTGCAACCATCGCATCAACCAAATCAATCGCCCGCTCTTCATCATCCCAGGTAACCTTGCCGGCTTCCATTGGGCCGCCGGACACAAAAACAGCGGGAATATTCAGGCGCAGCGCGCCCATAAGCATGCCGGGCGTAATCTTGTCGCAATTTGAGATACAAACCAGCGCATCAGCGCAATGCGCATTGGCCATATATTCTACGCTATCGGCAATAATCTCGCGCGATGGCAGCGAATACAACATGCCGTCATGGCCCATGGCGATGCCATCATCCACCGCAATCGTGTTGAACTCTTTGGCCACGCCGCCTGCCGCCTCAATTTGGCGCGCCACAAGCTGGCCCAAATCTTTCAAATGCACATGGCCCGGAACGAATTGCGTAAAGCTGTTAACGACCGCGATAATCGGTTTGCCGAAATCATTATCACCCATACCGGTTGCACGCCAAAGGCCGCGCGCGCCGGCCATATTGCGCCCATGCGTTGATGTTCTGGATCTCAGTTTCGGCATCTCATCACCTAAGCAGTTGGTTTGGCTTGTCTTACCTATTTTGCAACGCAGCGTAAAGCGTTAGCAAGAAAACCGGTTTAATTCTTGCCTGCGGATTTTCCAATCAGGCAGATATTTATCCATATAAGCATAAAAACGCGCATTGTGCCCGCGCTCAAATAAATGAACCAATTCATGCACCAACACATATTCCAGCATGGACGCCGGTTTACGCGCCAGCACGGAGTTCAGTTTGATAACCCCCTTGCTGATATGGCAACTGCCCCAGCGCGACGTCATTTTCTGGCTCTTTAATTGTTGCGGCTTTAGCCCCATATCCGCCGCCCAATGGCGCATCATCGGGGCCGCTTTTTGCAGCAATAAGTCTTGATAGGCTGCTTCCATCAGTGCCGCTTTCACTTCATCTGACGCGTCGCCCTGCACAGCCATTTGCCAAGAAGTGCCATCGAACACCACTTTTCGACCGCGTTTCACCACTGTGATATGCAACGGGAATTCTTGCCCCCATAAAGCATGCATCGCCCCTTCAATAAAGAGCGGCCGCGGCGTCTGGCGCGCCTTCAGCTTGGCAGAATTCTTCTCAATCCACGCAGTTTTCTCGCTGACGAATTGGCTGATTTCACGCAGTGATACGCGGCGCGGCGCGGACACACTTACCGACCCATCATCCTGCAGACGCATATTCAGGTTTTTCACCCGCTTATAACGAATGCTCACCCGATGACCGGAAATCTCAATCTGCTTATCCATATCAGCGTTCATGCGGGCATATTAATGGATTCTTGAACTGCCTGCTCCCTTTGTGGCGGCGCACTAAACCTCGCCTTGCTCGGTAAGTGCTTATAGCGTGGCGACCCCGGTAGGACTTGAACCTACAACCTCAAGATTAGAAGTCTCGCGCTCTATCCAGTTGAGCTACGGGGCCTAGCGCTATTATCCCAAGAAAGCACTTATTAACAGTGACTTAGGGTCCGACGCGATTTACCTTAACTCCAGTCAGGTACCAATTAACACCAGCTTTTTGCTGACATTTGCCCCCCCTTTTTTTGTCGACGGGGGCACGAAGAGTAAATGGTAAACCTAACTAACAAGTATGTTGCTTCAGTAAAACCGCCTAGAGACAAAAAGTACATCCGCCTCTGGGACGATAACATAAAAGGCTTTGGGCTCCGTGTCACCGATAAGGGTGTACAATCCTTCATTTTCGAAGGCAGACAGCATCTCTCGAAGAAAACTAAACAAATTAAGATTGGCCGAGTAGGTGAAATGTCAGTGATTGAGGCGCGAGCTGACGCTGCTGAGCTCTCACGACTATTCAGAAGCGGCGAACTTGTGAAAAAACGGCTGGACCGAAGCGACGCTGCTCTTGCTGTGGGCGAAGAGAAACAACAACAATAAAGCCTTGCTGTAGGTTCTTCCCAAGCCATTGGCCAGCGGGTAATGCGCGACCCCAAACATTTTCTAGCGATAGCCCATAATCGATTGGCCACCAAAGCAAGGCCAATGCCCCAACGTGGTCGCACAGCCTATTTGACTACCAAGCCTCCTCTCGAGAAATGTCATCCAAAACAGCGAACGCGTATCGGCGCATGCAGGGCAATTGAGTTTCTACAAACTTTGCAAAAGACATTTTTTCTGCCAGGTGAAATTGCGCCCATCATCGGGCGCGGCACGACTAGAGAATTCTCCTGATAGGCGAAATCCCGCATATCGGGGACAATATCAGCTAGGCCTCGGGAAGCGTGATTTGGAGATCGACATTTGCCGCAGCTTTCGCAATCGATTTCAATTCTGTTTCGCTGCACCCCATGGCGCGCATACAAAACTCAGCCGTTTGCTGCGCCTGATCGGCAGGCGAGAGTACGTCCGCCAGGCTCGGTGCGAGGATCGAGGTTTCCGTTAATTGAAACACTTGTTCTGCTTGCAATTGCACGTTGCCAACGTCCAGTACGTCACCCTTTGAGCATTTTTCTATCAGCTCAGCATAATGCGAGATCATTTTTGCGCGTACAGCCTGCGCCGAACTGAACTCAGGTTTTCGTAGTTCGGGCAAATAGAAAATACCGACATAATCCCGGTCTGCGGACGCGACGGCGCAGACCTCTTCGTAGATGCTTTTGTAGAGCAATACTTCAGGGGTCGCATCGATCTCGGACAGCGCTTCGTAGAAAGCGAACGAACCTTGCGCCGCATAAGCAATCAATTCGTTCAACATTCCGTCCTTGGATCCA
>CBFIIT010000030.1:0-21704 GCA_965662725.1 Alphaproteobacteria bacterium
TCCAATACGAGCGGCAATATAGTCGGTAAGGATAACAGGCCTCAAAATGAGCAGTAAAAAATCAAGCGGCAATTCAGACGGTGCACAATTTGGCGACGGTCAACGGCGCGGCGACCGCATGCGCGAGCGCGTAAAAACCGCGCGTGGCCGCAAATTATCGTCAACCCGTTGGCTGGAACGGCAATTAAATGATCCTTATGTTGCGGCCGCCAAGAAAGACGGTTATCGCTCGCGTGCCGCTTATAAAATCCTCGAAATGGATGAGCGCTTCAACTTTTTCAAGCCGGGCGGTTGCGCCATTGATTTGGGCAGTGCCCCGGGCGGTTGGGCGCAAGTGGCGGCGCAAAAGCTGGACGTCGCCAAGCAAAAGGGCTTTGTCGCGGCAATTGATATTCAAGATATGGAACCGATAGCGGGTGTTGCTTTTTTAAAGCTCGACTTTCTAGATGATCGCGCCCCTGCATTGGTGCATGAATTGGCCGGTCGGCGGGCTGATATTGTGATGTCTGATATGGCCGCGCCGGTAACCGGCCATCGCCAAACCGACCATTTGCGCACTATGGCCTTGGCCGAGGCGGCGGCATGGTTTGCCTTTGAGGCGTTAAAACCGGGCGGCGCGTTTTGCGCCAAAGTGTTTCAAGGCGGCACATCGGGCGAGCTGCTGAATGATTTGAAAAAGCGTTTCGGCAATGTCATGCATATGAAGCCGAAATCGAGCCGCAAGGAATCAGTCGAGCTTTATGTCATTGCGCGCGACTTTAAGGGCTAGTGTCTGCGACAAAAACGGCAGAAACTGGTTATTTGAAATAAAGCTTTGCCAGTCGCCCCCCAATGGTGATACAGAAAATCGTCAAACGCATCTCCCAGCGAGAGGATTTGACAGATGTTCCGCGAAGCCCTGACTTTTGACGACGTGCTGCTTGAGCCGGCAAGCTCTACCATATTGCCGACCGAAGCCGATACGACCACCCGTATAACGAAATCCATCCACCTTGGCATCCCGCTTTGCTCGGCTGCCATGGACACAGTGACCGAAAGCGAAATGGCGATTGCCATGGCGCAGGCCGGTGGCATTGGCGTGTTGCACCGCAATTTGACGCCGGAAGAACAAGCCGCAGAAGTAACGAAAGTTAAGAAGTTTGAAAGCGGCATGGTGGTCAATCCACTGACCATTGCACCGGACGCCACACTTTCTGAAGCCTTGGAATTAATGACCGTCAATAATATCTCCGGCGTGCCGGTGACCGAAAATGGCGGCAAGCTGGTCGGTATTTTAACCAATCGCGATGTGCGCTTTGCTTCCAATCCGAACCAAAAAGTGTCGGAATTAATGACCCATGAAAATCTGATAACCGTGAAGGAAGCGGTTGACCATGAAGAGGCCAAGCGGCTTTTGCACCAGCATCGGATTGAGAAATTGCTGGTGGTGGATGATGATTATCATTGTGTCGGGTTGATTACCGTTAAAGATATGGAAAAAGCCCAACTGCACCCCAATGCCGCGAAAGACGAGCAGGGCCGCTTGCGCGTTGCCGCCGCCACAACGGTTGGCGATGATGGCTTTGCCCGCACTGAGGCGCTGGTTGATGCCGGTGTTGATTTGGTTGTGGTCGATACCGCTCATGGCCATTCCGAACGGGTTGGCGAGGCGGTGTCGCGTATTAAGTCGCTATCCAATTCCATTCAAGTGATGGCCGGCAATGTGGCGACAAAAGATGGTGCACAATCCCTGATTGATGCGGGAGCAGACGCGATTAAAGTCGGTATCGGCCCCGGGTCGATTTGCACGACCCGCGTCGTTGCCGGTGTCGGTGTGCCGCAATTAACTGCCATTATCGATGCGGTGGAAGCGGCCAATAAAGCCGATGTGCCGGTGATTGCCGATGGCGGCATTAAGTATTCCGGCGATCTCGCCAAGGCGATGGCGGCAGGCGCAAGCTGTGTCATGGTCGGTTCTTTATTGGCCGGCACGGCGGAAAGCCCCGGCGAGACCTTCCTTTATCAAGGCCGTAGTTATAAAGCCTATCGCGGCATGGGTTCAGTTGGTGCTATGGCGCGGGGCTCGGCCGACCGCTATTTTCAGCAAGATATTTCAGACACGCATAAGCTGGTGCCGGAAGGCATTGAGGGACAAATTCCGTTTAAGGGGCCGGTCGAGCAAGTGGTTCACCAATTGGTTGGCGGCCTGCGCGCGGCCATGGGTTATACCGGCTCGGCAACCATTGCCGATTTGCATAAGCGGGCCAAATTCGTTCGCATGAGTTCGGCTTCTTTGGTTGAAAGCCATGTGCATGATGTAACGATTACTCGTGAGGCGCCGAACTATCCGGGGTCCGGTAAAAACTAGTGCGCCCCGCCGCTCGCCTTCAAACCATTGCCGACTTGCTGCCGCAAGCCTTGTCAGAGCGCGCGCCTGCTGACCGCATCATGCAGCAATGGGGGCGGCAAAATCGCTATGCCGGTTCAAAGGACCGGCGCGATATTTCAGATCGATTATTTGCGATTTTGCGTCATTACGGCAATTTGACGGCGCGGCTTGGCAGTGACGATCCGCTTTTGGTGAGTATGCTGGCGACGCATGTGCTGGTCGATATGCCGTTGGATGACGTCATTCAATTGGCCGATGGCAGCAAATATGCGCCTCAGAAAATTTCCACTGCAGATGAAAAAACCCTGGCGCATGCAGCGGCAACGCCACCCGCTGAACGGCCGGCGAAACTGTCGGTTCCGGCTTGGTTGATGGATGATATAGAGCAGCAATTGGGCGCTGACACTGATGAAATTATGCAGACCATGTTGAGCCGTGCGCCCACCGATATACGGGTTAATACGCTGCGCACTGATAGGCTGACCGCGAAAGCCGCTTTGCAAGATGATGATATTGAAACCGTCTTGCATGAAAAAATTGATGCAGCCTTGCGATTAACCCGTCCGGCGCAACTCATAACCAGCAAGGCTTATCAAAATGGCATGATTGAAATGCAAGATGCCGGCGCGCAAGCCGTGGCGCAAATATGCGCCGCACAGCCGTTTGAAACAGTGATGGATTTTTGTTGCGGTGCCGGTGGCAAGGCATTGGCCTTGGCGGCGCATATGCAAAATAAGGGCCGCTTATTGGCGCATGATGCAATCGAAAACCGGATGCGGCCATTGGCGGAACGGGCTGCGCGCGCGGGCGTTGAAATTATTGAGACCGTGCCAAAAGCGCAATTGCGTGATTTTGAAGCGCAATGCGATTTGGTGATTGCCGATGTGCCGTGCAGTGGGGCCGGAAGATGGCGTCGTGCGCCGGAGACAAAATGGCGACTCACTGTCGATGCATTGGCTGAATTGCATCGCGTGCAGGCGGAAATTTTGCACCAATCGGCGGCTCTGGTCAGGCCGGAGGGGCGATTGGCTTATATTACCTGCTCATTATTGGCTTCTGAAAACGACCGGCAGGTGGATGAATTTCTTCAAGAAAATCAATCTTTTGAGCTGATTGAAACAGATGGTCCGGCGGGGCAGGCGACGCGGCATATGCTGCATCCTGTGAATGCCGATACGGATGGCTTGTTTATCGCCGTGATGCAGCGGCGGGGATGAGGGCGCGGGGCTTGATTTTAGGCGGTAAAGTTGCGAGACAGATGCATGATTAAATCTTTCCATACCTGTGTGATTATGTTGTTGGTCGCTTTCGTGATGAGCGGACCTGCGTATGCTGTTTCCGATAAATATCGCGACCTGTCGGCCCGTTTGACGGTCGATGCCGAGCAAAAATTGCTGCAGGAAAAATCATCTGAAGCGGATGAATTGCTGAACCTCGCATTGACGGCGGACCCCGGCAATGCGCGCGCTTTTCTTTTGAAGGGCAAGGCGCAAACCGCGCTCGGCAATGCTGAAGAAGGCTTGCGGCTGGTAACCGTTGGATTGGAAATCGAGCCGGGCGACCAAGAGGGCTTGCGCTTGAAAGGCGAGTTCGCTGCCGGTCTTGGAAAAATTGAAGACGCCGAAACCGCATTAAGCCGTTTGCGCAGCATTTGCGATGCACCTTGCGCCGAAGCGGAAGATTTGTCGCAAGTGATTGATAAAGCCCGCGACACCCAAAAGGACTGACCATGGATCGTATTCTGATCGTTGATTTCGGCTCGCAGGTTACGCAGCTGATTGCGCGGCGTGTGCGCGAGAGCGGCGTTTATTGCGAAATTGTGCCGTTTAACAGTGCTGAAAAAGCATTTGCTGAAATGGCCCCGAAAGCGGTGATTTTATCGGGTGGACCAAACTCTGTGGCCGATATGGATACGCCGCGCGCGCCGGAAAATATTCTGTCCTCCGGCCTGCCGATTTTAGGTATTTGCTATGGCCAGCAAACATTATGCGCGCAGCTTGGCGGCTCAGTAGAGCAATCTGATGAGCGTGAATTTGGCCGCGCCGTGCTGGATATAAAAGCTGCTTCGCCATTATTTGACGGCATTGCCGCCGATAATGTGCAGGTATGGATGAGCCATGGCGATAGGGTCAATAATTTGCCTGATGGATTTAGCGTTATCGGCACATCTGAAAATGCGCCCTATGCGGCCATTGCTGATGAGGCGCGCAAGATTTACGGCGTGCAGTTTCATCCGGAAGTGGTGCACACGCCCGATGGTGCGAAAATGTTGCAAAACTTCACCCATAAAATTGCCGGTTGTAGAGGCGATTGGTCAATGGCGGCATTTCGCGAGAAAGCGATTGCCGATATTCGCGCACAAGTCGGCAAAGGCCGCGTTATTTGTGGGCTTTCAGGTGGCGTTGACAGTTCTGTAGTCGCGGTGTTGCTGCATGAAGCGATTGGCGAGCAATTGACTTGCGTTTACGTCGATACCGGCATGATGCGTGCGGGAGAGAGCGAGCAAGTGGTTGGGCTGTTCCGCGACCATTTCAATATCAAGCTGGTGCATAAAGACGCGTCGGGTTTATTCCTCGGCAAGCTGGACGGTGTCAGCGATCCGGAGCAAAAACGCAAAATCATCGGCGGCACTTTCATTGACGTATTTGAAGAAGAAGCAAAAGCCGCGGGCGGCGCTGATTTTCTGGCGCAAGGCACGCTTTATCCCGATGTGATTGAGAGCGTTTCCTTTACCGGCGGCCCCAGCGTGACGATTAAGAGCCATCATAATGTCGGCGGTTTGCCGGAGCGGATGAATATGCAACTGGTCGAGCCGGTGCGCGAATTGTTTAAAGATGAAGTGCGCGCGCTGGGCCAAGAGCTTGGTCTGCCGGAGACTTTTGTCGGGCGGCATCCGTTTCCGGGGCCTGGCTTGGCCATTCGTATTCCGGGCGAAATTACCGAAGAGAAGCTGGAGATTTTGCGCAAAGCTGACACGGTCTATCTGGATGAAATCCGAAATCATGGCCTATATGATGAGATTTGGCAGGCCTTTGCGGTTTTGCTGCCGGTGCGCACGGTTGGTGTGATGGGCGATAGCCGCACATATGAATATGTCTGTGGCTTGCGCGCGGTCACGTCAACCGATGGCATGACGGCGGATTATTATCCGTTCAGTCATGATTTTTTGAGCCGCGTTTCAACCCGC
This sequence comes from Alphaproteobacteria bacterium, assembly GCA_965662725.1. GTDB lineage: Bacteria > Pseudomonadota > Alphaproteobacteria > RS24 > RS24 > UBA8337. Next base: position 5,556 of record CBFIIT010000030.1, read on the forward strand.
ATCATCAATGAAGTGCGCGGCATAAACCGCGTGGTTTACGACATCACCTCAAAACCACCCGGCACTATTGAGTGGGAATAAGCAGGGATTAGAGAGGCGAGGGCGCATGGCGTTTTTTCTGACCAAGATTTTCATTTCCGCTTTGGTCATTGCCGTTGTTACCGAAGTCGCCAAACTTTCTGACAAATGGGGCGGACTGATTGCCGCGCTGCCGACCACCACATTTCTAATTTTGCTCTGGATGTATTTCGAAGGGGCGGGGGATGAAAAAATTGCCCGCCATGTCGGCTTTACAATGTATTTCGTGCTGCCCACTTTGCCGCTGTTTTTCGCTTTGCCGTTCATCATTAACCGCTTCGGTTTTTGGCCGGCCTTTGCCGCCAGCATTGTATTGACCGCCATTCTCGTTTATCTGTTCAATGTGATTTATGAGCGGTATGGCGTAAGCATTCTTTAGCCGCTGTAAGAGGAGGCGCATCATGCAAATGACAGTTTATCTTTCCGGCGAAATCCACACCGATTGGCGCGACCAGATTAAAGAAGGTTGCGACAAGCAAGGTTTGGAAATCGATTTTACTTCTGCCGTCACCGTACATGAGGCCAGCGATGCGGCCGGTGATTTATTGGGCGAAGAAGACAATCAGTTTTGGCGCGACCATAAATCGGCCAAGGTTAATGCCATCCGCATTAAAACAATGATTGAACAATGCGATGTCGCCGTGGTGCGCTTTGGTGAGAAATACAAGCAGTGGAATGCGGCTTTTGATGCCGGTTACTGCGCCGCCTTGGGTACGCCTTACATTACCTTGCATGAGCCGGATATTATTCACCCGTTGAAAGAAGTTGATGCAGCGGCTATGGCCTGGGCAACAACGCCGGAGCAAGTGGTTGAAATGCTGACCTATGTGGTGAAGCAAAAATAAGCATGTCTGATTTTGAGAATGTAAAAGTGGCCCGCGAGGCCAATGTGTGTTTTGACGGCAAAGTGACCAGCCGGACGATTATTTTGGCCGATGGCACGCGCAAAACATTGGGCGTCATGCTGCCCGGTGATTATGAGTTCGGCACTGAGGCGGCCGAGGAAATGGATATTTCTTCCGGCGAGCTGGATGTGCTGCTGCCCGGTAGTGAGGACTGGCAACGCATTACCGGCCCGCAAATTTTTAATGTGCCGGCCAATGCCGGCTTCAAATTAAAAGTGCATAGCATCACCAATTATTGCTGCAGCTATTTCGACTGATCCCCGACACGCATAGGTTTTGGCGCGACTTGCCTCGGCTTGTCGCGATGTCTAAGCTTTCTGAAAAGAAAGGCTGCGCTATGGACTTGTTGAACTTTCATCAAATCACGCCGCGCATCGGCACGGCAGGGCATCCACAGCCGGAGGATTTTTCGGCCATTGCGGCGGCCGGTTATCAAGTGGTGATTAATTTGGCCATGCATGATGCTGATGGCGCGATTGCTGAAGAGGGCAAATTGGTCAGCGCGGCAGGCATGGCCTATTTTCATTTGCCGGTGCCGTGGGAAGCGCCAACCGCGGACCACCTCAAAACCTTTATCGGTATTATGGATGCGTTGAGCGATAAGCAAGTGCTGGTACATTGCCAAGTCAATGCGCGCGTCTCGGCTTTCATGCTGAAATATCTGACTTTCAAAGGCGTGTCTGAAGCCGACGCGACAACGCCATTGATGGAGAAGTGGAAGCCGCAAATGGACGATACTTGGAAAGCGTTTTTGGCATTGGGGCAGGGTGATGTCGCATGAGTAACCATCAAGGCGGTTGCCATTGCGGCGCGGTGCGGTTTCAAATCAAAGATGACGACCTGCAATTGGGGATGTATCGTTGCAATTGTTCGCTGTGCCGCAAAAAAGGCATCATCATGAAGCCGCTGCCACAAAATGATTTCACGCTGCTTCAAGGCGAAGAGAGCCTCAGCTTGTATCAATGGAATAAAAAGATTGCGGCGCATTATTTTTGTAAAATCTGTGGTGTCTACACCCATCACCGTCGTCGCAGTAATCCGTCGCAAATCAGTATTAATGTTGAATGTCTTGACGATATGGTCATGCCGACCGAGGATGTGATCGAATTGGTGAACGGGCTGGAGCACGATTGAAAATGAAAGACTACATCAATAAATCGCTGTTTATTGGCATTGTGCTGGGCGGTCTCGGCGCGTTGCCCATCGGCTTTGCGCTTGGTGTTTATTATTTACCGATATTGGTGGCCAGCGAAGGCGCCAGCGATGCGCAAGTGGCGGCGGCCAAATCGGGTGCAATGATACAGGCCGATTTCCGTAAAGATTTAAAAGGTAGTGACGGTTTTCATTGGGGTGAGGGGACGCTGCATTTAAGCCAAGAAGGCGGGCAGTATTTCTTCACGCTGGATGGCAGCGTATCGCCGGGGCCGGATTACAAATTGTATCTGACCCCCGCCTATGTCGAAGACGAAGCCTCGTTTCTCGATATCAAAGCCCAATCCGTGCGGGTGGCAGATATTACCGGCTTTGAAAATTTCCGCGTCGATGTGCCGATGTCGATTGACCCGACGAAATATCCGGCAGTGATTATTTGGTGCGAGCGTTTCGGTGAGTTCATTACTTCGGGTCGGTTGGAAGCCAAATGAGCCCCTATGTCTATTTATGCGGCGCGATAATTCTCGAAGTGTGCGGCACCATGCTATTGCCGTTCACCGATAATTTCACCAAACCCGCGCCGAGCATCGGGCTGGTGGTGTTTTACACCGCGTCATTTTATTTAATGACTTTCACGCTGGGGCAAATTCCTCTCGGTGTGGTGTATGCCACATGGAGCGGCTTGGGTGTGTTCACTGTTGCCTTGCTCAGTTATTTTTTACTCAATCAAAGTTTGAATTGGCAGGCTGTTCTTGGCTTGGGCTTGATTGTCGCCGGGGTGATATTGGTCAATAGTTTCGCCAAAATGCCCGACGCATAAGCCAAACGAACTTAATCCAAAGCAGGCCGGCATCCGTAAACAGTACATTCAATGGAGAATGTATGCTTGCGCGATTAAGCAAAAGTCCGATACGCCGGCTTTATGCCTGCATGGTCAGGCAAAAAAGCAAGGTTGAGCCGTGCCCGGATTTGCCGCGGCTGGACGGTAAAACAGCGCTCGTGACCGGTGTGACATCGGGCATTGGCAAAGAAACCGCGCGCGGTCTTTTGCAGCGCGGTGCGCGCCTTATCATGCTCTGCCGCAATAGTGAGAAAGCGGAAGTTACCAAACAGCAATTTATCGCTGAGGGGCTTGATGGCGATGCGATTATGCCGGTGCAAGGTGATTTATCCGATCTCGACAGTATTTCCCGCGCGCTGGCCGATATTTCGCGCCGCTTGAAGGGTCGCCAGATTGATATTCTGGTTGAAAATGCAGGTATTTGGGCGCGCAATTATGGGCAAACCAAGCAAGGGCTGGAAATCAGTTTCGGCACGAATGTGTTGGGCCATTTTGCTTTGCGACGCGGCCTGATGAAAGGGCTGCTGAGTGCGCATGCACGCGTCATTGTGCTGACCGGCGATATTTATGTGATGGCCGATGATTGCACGCCAAACTTTCGCTGGCGCGGCGCTTTCGGTGGCATGCAGGCCTATAACCGTTCCAAGCTGGGCAATTTTTGGATTGCCCGCGAATTGCAAAGACGGCATGGCCATTTGAATGTGTTTATCGTTCATCCCGGGGTGGTTGCTACTGCGCTTGGCGGCAATTATGGCTCGCTGGCCGAGCGGATGAAACGCCGCGTGTTTATAACGCCGCGTGATGGGGCGCAAACAACGCTGATGTGCGCGACTCAAGATGACCTGTCGCATGGCAGCTATTATCACAATGTGCATGGCGAAACAGAGCTGGATAATGCCGATCCGGCAATGAATGATATGGCGGCGGCGCGCTTGTGGACGATTTGCAATGGGCTGACCGATGAGCTGGCCGATACGCCGTCTTTAAGGCTGGTTTCTTAATCCGTTTACCGGCCCCGCGTTTCATTGCTTTTGCAGTAAAATTCCTTTAGGTTCCGCGCCAGTTCAATGAATTGGAAGAGCTTGGAAATCTTATGTCCGTGCAAGCCAAAAACACTCGCATAACCGTGCCTGCCTTAATGGCGCGCAAGGGCAATGAGCCGATTGTCTGCTTGACCTCTTATCACGCGCATACGGCAGCGTTGATTGACCCGCATGTTGATCTTTTGCTGGTTGGCGACAGCCTTGGCATGGTGATGTATGGCATGGAAAACACGCTGGGCGTAACGCTGGATATGATGATTGCGCATGGTGCTGCGGTTGTCCGCGGTTCCAATTCGGCTTTGGTTGTGGTTGATATGCCGTTCGGCACTTATGAAGAAAGCCGCGCCCACGCATTTCATAATGCAGCACGGGTGATGAAAGAAACCGGTTGCCAGGCGATTAAGCTGGAAGGTGGTGAGCGCATGGCCGATACGGTTTTGCATCTCACCCAACGCGGTATTCCGGTTATGGGGCATATCGGCCTGACGCCGCAAAATGTGAATGTGATGGGTGGCTTTAAAACGCAAGGCCGCTCAAAAGAGCAATGGCCGGAAATCGAGCGCGACGCGCAAGCCTTGGCCGAAGCCGGTGCTTTTGCCATTGTGCTGGAGGGGATTGCCGCTGAACTGGCAGATAAAATATCTTCCTCTATCGATGTGCCGACTGTTGGTATTGGCGCTTCGGCCGGTTGTGATGGTCAAATTCTGGTCACTGAAGATATGCTGGGCCTGTCGCCGAGCGTGCCGAAATTTGTTAAAGAGTTTGCGAGTTTGGGCGACCAAATTGCCAAAGCCGCGAAAGCCTATGGTGATGATGTGCGGGCGCGGAAATTTCCTGAACAAAAGCATACTTATGCTCTAAAAGAAGATTAAGACCGAGTTGGAGAGACGTTGTGGAAGACAATATTTTTGATGAAATCACCGCCGATTTGCGCCGCGACCGGCTGAGCCAAGCGTGGGACAAATATGGCCGCTATATTATCGGTACGGCCGTCGGCATTGTGCTGGTGATTGCGCTTTCGATTGCTTTCAGCACCTATCAGCAAAACCAAGAAGAGCAGGCCTCGGCCCGCTATGACAGTTTGTTGACAGAACTGGAAGGGGTTGATGCAACGGCGCAGATTGTGCGCTTATTGTCATTCGCAGCGACTGAGAATAACGGCTATGGCGCGCTGGCGCGCATGTCGGCAACGCTTTTGCAAGCGCGCCAAGGCGAGCGCGATAATGCGCTGGCCGGTTTCGATGCGCTGGCCGGCGATAGTGATTTGCCGGATAGTTTGCGCGATTTTGCCCGCTTACAAGCAGCCATTGTCTTGCTGGATGGCGACGCCAATTTGGATGAGATTGAAACCCGTTTGCAGCGTCTTTTGTTGGTCGGTAACGGCTTGCAACCAATGGCGCGTGAGGTGCTGGCACTGGCCTATATCGCCAATGACAAGCCGTTGGAAGCGCGCTCTGAACTGATAAAACTGCGTGATGACCCGACAACCGGCGGTCTGACACGTGAACGCGTGATCATTATGCTGACCTCATTGCGCGGTCAATTATTGTCACCGCAGCCGCAAGAGCCGGCTGAAGATGCGGAAGGTTCTGCTGAATAATCATGATGCACCCGGCCGCTCCAAAAATCCGTAAATCGCTTATTGCGCTGGCTTTGGCCGGTGCCGTGGCGGCGTGTGGCGGCGGCGGCACTGAAGTGAAATTCGATGGTGATCGTATTTCGGTTTTGAGTTTCGACACACAAGTGACGGCTGACCCGCGTTTAAAGGACATGGAAATTCCGGTCTTGCCGGCTTTCCGCAATGCCAATTGGGCCAATCCCGGCGGTTTTCCGACCCATGCTTCATATCATTTGGAATTGGACGGTCTTGGCGAAGGGTTTCGCGTGGAGGCGGTGGCCGGAAACAGTCGTACGGCGCAAATTAAAGCACCCCCGATTGTTGCTGATAGCAAGGTTTTCGCGCTGGGGGCGGATTTAACCCTTGCAGCTTTTGACGCGAAAAGTGGCAATCCGGTTTGGACGCAATCCTTACTGGCGCAATATACCGAGCCGAATTACGGTCTGACGCGTTTTTTCGGCAGCGATGAAAAATCGGCAGATATTAGCGACGGTTTTGGTGGCGGCATTGCATATGGTCGCGGGCGGTTGATTGCGACGACCGGTTTTGGCGAAATTATCGCGTTGAATGGCGAGACCGGTGAAATTCTCTGGCGCGTGCAAAACAGCGTGCCGTTTTCCAATGCGCCGACTGTGCGCAATGGGCGGGTTTATGTGGCCTCTCAAGACAGCCGTTTGCAGGCTTTCAATATTGAGAATGGCGAGCGGCTTTGGAACCATTTGGCGGTCGGTGAGCAGGCCACTGTGATGGGCGCAACCAGCGCGGCGGTGAGCGAGCAAGTGGTGATTGCCGGTTTCAATTCCGGCGAAGTGGTGGCCTTGTCGCCGATTAACGGCTCGGTTGCATGGACGGAAAGCCTGACCAGTCGCGGCACACAAGTCACGCCATTGTCGAAATTGAACGCCATTGTCGGGCGTCCGGTGATTGACCGCGACCGCGCTTTTGTGACCAGCCATGGCGGCCGCACGGCGGCGATTGATTTACGCACCGGTGAGCGGATTTGGACAGTTGATGTCGGTTCTATTGAGACGCCATGGGTGATGGGTGATTTTATTTTGCTGATATCACTGGAAGGCGAATTGATGGCTTTATCGCGCGAGCAGGGGCGGGTGCGCTGGCTCAGCAAATTGCCGAGCTTTGCCGATGAAGAAGACCGCAAGGGCCGTATTCGTTGGGCCGGTCCGGTTTTGGCCGGGGGGCAAATCATTCTCGCATCATCTGATGGCCGCTTGGTAAGCGTCAATCCGGCCAATGGTGAGATTGGCGACTATATCGATATTAAAGAGCCGGTGAATGTTGCGCCGGTTGTCGCAGACGGCACGCTTTATGTGCTGACCGATGAGGGTTCGCTCATCGCCCGTCGTTAGAGGCCCGCATGGCTGTATCACTTTCCGCGCCGTTCATTCTCGCTATTGTCGGGAGACCGAATGTCGGCAAATCAACGCTTTTCAATCGTTTGGTCGGGCGCAAGCTGGCACTGGTTGATGACCAGCCCGGCGTCACAAGAGACCGCCGTTTCGGCGATGCCAAGCTGGGCGATTTACGCTTTCAAATTGTCGATACGGCGGGTTTTGAAGAGGGTAAATCCGGCTCGCTGGAAGCGCGTATGCGCGCCCAAACCGAAGCGGCGATTGCCGAGGCCGATATGGTGCTGATGCTGACCGATGCGCGGGTGGGTATTTTGCCGGAAGATGAATTATTTGCGCGGCTTTTGCGTAAAGCCGATGTGCCGGTCATGCTGGCCGCCAATAAAGCCGAGAGCAATGCCGCCGATGCCGGATTGAACGAGGCTTATCGTTTGGGGCTGGGCGACCCGATTGCGCTGTCTGCCGAACACGGGCACGGCACGGATGAGCTATATACGCAATTGCGCGATGCGATAGATGTGCATGAGGCGCAGTTTGAGCCGCTGCCCGAAGAGACGGAAGACGATGGCGATGACGCGTTTGACCCTGACCAGCCATTTGAAGATGATCCGGACAAGCCGTTGCGAGTAGCGATTTTGGGGCGTCCCAATGCCGGTAAATCAACGCTGATTAATTATGTTCTGGATGAAGACCGGCTGCTGACCGGCCCTGAGGCGGGCATTACCCGTGACAGTATTTCGGTGAATTGGACATGGAAAGACGCTGCGGCACCAAATGGTGCGCGGCCTGTCACGCTCTGGGATACGGCCGGTGTACGGCGCAAATCGCGGGTGACGGAAAAGCTGGAAAAGCTGTCGGTTACCGATGGCTTGCGGGCGGTGAAATTTGCCGAAGTGGTGGTCTTGCTCATCGATGCGACCAGCCCGTTTGATAAGCAGGATGTGCAATTGGCCGATTTGGTTGAGCGCGAAGGCCGCGCCTTGGTGATTGCGATTAATAAATGGGATTTAAAACTGGACCGCAAAGAAGTGCGCCAAACGGTTAATGACGCGCTGCTGCGTGTGTTGCCGCGCCTTCGTGGTGTACCGGTGATTATGCTGTCTGCGCAAACCGGCAAGGGTGTCGAAAAGCTGATGCCTGCCGTGCAGAAGCAATATGAAATTTGGAATGCGCGTATCGGCACGTCAAAACTCAATCGTTGGTTGGGCGAGGTGATTGACCGGCATCCGCCGCCGGCAGATAAAGGGCGGCCTGTGCGGCTGCGCTATATCACGCAAGCCAAATCGCGCCCGCCGACTTTTGTCAGCTTTTCAAGTCGCGGCCATGCCGTGCCGGAAAGCTATCAGCGTTATCTGGCCAATAGTTTGCGCGAGACATTTGAGTTGAACGGCGTGCCGCTGCGCATCTTTATTCGTAAGGGCAAAAACCCTTATGAAGACCGCTAAAGCAATAAATTAAATCGAAGAAAATATCCGAAATTAACGCTCTTTTAGGCGGCGCTGTTGTCCATTACAACATGGTCAAAACAATAAGAAGCCGACGGAGTTTTTCTATGGAAGTCGTTAAAAGCCGCCAGCGTCCGCGCTGTGCACAATGCGGGTCATCCGCCATAACCATGCATGGCGCGTGTGTGTGGCACTTACCCAGCCAAACCTGGCGCGCCATTCAACCGGCCTTAACCCAAGGCGCAGACGGTGCATTTCGCCCGAAAGATGAAAGCGGCAAGTTTATCTGCCAAGACTGCGAAGACACAGTGGGTGTGAAGTTTAGCCGGTAGAGGGGCTTGCTGAGCGAAACCGAAATAAAATGACATTGGCTTATCCTCTTTCGAGGCCTCTTATTGTTGTTGAGGAAAGCCTAGCCGATTTCGGTTAATAAAATCCGGCCTCGGAACTTATCGTCCAAACTTATCTTTTAAAGTCCACAATCTCGCCGGTTCTCGTCTCATTGGCTGACAGGAGCTCGAGGAAAAGCGGGGCGATATCTGCCGGTGTCGGCAGGGTTTCAGGGTCTTCGCCCGGCATGGCTTGCGCGCGCATGGCGGTGCGCACCGGCCCCGGCGATAATAGATTTGCCCGCAGCGCGTCATTTTCATGCTCATTGGCCCAGCTTTTCACCAACGCATCCAACGCCGCTTTGCCGGTTGAATAAGCACCCCAAAACGGGCGGCATTTTTGCGCCGCACCGGAAGTGGTAAAGACGGCACGCGGTGCCTCGGCCTGCATGAGAAGCGGCTCCATGGCCCGAATAAGCCGCGCATTGGCCACCACATTCACTGCCAGTGCTTTATCCATTTCCTTCGGGTCAATATGGCTGACCGGCGTAAGCGGCCCCAACACACCGGCATTGCCGACCAGCATATCAAGTTTGCCCCAACGTTCGGCAATGCTGCCCCCCAAACGGTCCAGACCGTCGCCATCGGTAATGTCCATCGGTACGCCGGTGGCTTCACCACCTGCGGCGGATATTTTGTCGTAAAGTTCTTCCAGCGCGCCTTGTGTGCGGCCCAGCATCAGCACATGCGCGCCTTTTGCTGCCAAGGCTTCGGCCACGGCCCAGCCAAGCCCACGCGTAGCGCCGGTCACAAGTGCTAACTTGCCGTTCAAATCAGTTTCGCTCATTTAGCCTTGCTCTGCCAGCAGCGAAAGCTGATGCAGCTTCTCATCGCCTTGCTGGTCGGTCAGTCCGGTCGGATAATCGCCGGTGAAACAATGGTCGGTATATTGTGGCCGTTCGGCATTGCGCCCTTCGGGAAAGCCCATCGCCTTATACAAGCCATCAACACTCAAGAAAGCGAGGCTGTCAGCGCCAATATGGGCGCGCATTTCTTCAAGGCTATTATTGGCCGCCAGCAGCGCTTCTTGGTCGGGCGTATCAATGCCGTAAAAATCAGGATGGGTAATCGGCGGCGCACCAATGCGCATATGCACTTCGGTGGCACCGGCATCGCGCATCATTTGCACAATTTTGACCGAGGTTGTGCCGCGCACAATCGAGTCATCGATTAAAATAACCCGCTTGCCTTCAACATGGACGCGATTGGCATTGTGCTTCAGCTTAACCGAAAAGGCGCGAATGCTTTGCTGTGGCTCAATAAAGGTTCGACCGACATAATGATTGCGAATAATGCCCAGCTCAAACGGCACGCCGGAAGCTTCGCCATAACCGATCGCCGCCGGCACGCCGCTATCGGGCACCGGTATTACGACATCGGCCTCAACATGGCTTTCTTCGGCCAATTGGCGGCCAAATTGCTTGCGGCAATCATAAACGCTTTTGCCGTCCACTGTGCTGTCGGGGCGGGCAAAATAAATATATTCAAAAATGCACGGGCGCGGCTCAATCGGCGGAAACGGTTTCAGGCTTTCCAGCCCATCTTCAGTAATCACGACAATCTCGCCATTTTCGACTTCGCGAACGAATTTTGCGCCGATAATATCCAGCGCGCAGGTCTCGGAGGCGAACATATAAGCGCCGTCCAACTCGCCAATAACCAAAGGCCGAATGCCCAGCGGGTCGCGCGCGCCAATCAGCTTTTTATTGGTCATCACCACCAGCGCATAAGCCCCTTCAATCTGAAACAGCGCATCGGTGAAGCGCGACAATGTGTTGACCCGCTTGGAGCGCGCCACCAATTGCAAAATCGTTTCCGTGTCAGAGGTCGATTGAAAAATCGCCCCCTGTTTGACCAACTCGTCGCGCAAGGTCAGCGCATTGGTCAAATTGCCATTATGGGCAATGGCGAAGCCGCCGCCGGTCAAATCGGCAAATAGCGGCTGCACATTGCGCAAAATCGTCTCGCCGGTGGTGGAATAGCGAACATGCCCAACCGCCGATGTGCCTTGCAATTGGTCCAGCACGCTGGCTTTGGTGAAATGGTCAGAAACCAAACCGAGACGCCGCTCGGCAAAGAAATTGGAGCCGTCAAAAGAAACAATACCGGCCGCTTCTTGGCCGCGATGTTGCAGCGCATGAAGGCCGAGAGTGGTAAGCGCGGCAGCGTCTGCGTGACCGAAAATGCCGAAAACGCCGCATTCTTCGCGCAACCTGTCGCCATAAAGTGTTTGCTGGAGATTATCGCTCATTTGGCCTCTTCCGTATTCCGGATCAAGCGTTCCATCTGGTCGCGTTCAAGCTGTTTATAGCCTCTGTCCTGCGCGCTGTCTTCAACTTCCTCACTTAAATTTTCAAGTTCCTGCTGCACCGCATCGCGCAACGCCTCTTCGCCGACTTCGAGCAAGGCTTCTGTGCCTTTTTCAGTAACGGTTTGCCCGATATTGGCGACATTGAGCGGCAAGCGGTCAAGCGGCACAATGGCGACAAATGCCTTAGTGCCGGTTTGCACCATTGGGCGTAATTGAGCGTCGGCGATGAATTCCGGATGGTCTTTTTCGGGTATCACTGCGGAAATGCCGAAATAGAACATGCAAATTATAAACGCCCCGCGCAACAGGCCGAAACCGACGCCAAGCGTGCGGTCAAGCGGGCCAAGGCCGGTGCCTTTAATCGAACTGGCGATAAAGCTGCTGGCTATCGTGGTCGCAATGAGCACGATTAAAAAGACAATCAGCATGGCTCCGCCACTGACCGCCCAATCAATATCAATATAATCGGCCAATAGCGGTTTCAGAGACGGGCCGATGAAAATCGCCGCATAGCCGGATAATATCCAGCCGGTGATGGACAGCACTTCTTTGGTGAAGCCGCGCAACAGCGATAGCGATGCTGAAATCAGCAAAACTGCGATGATTGCGTAGTCAAAACCGGCCATGGCCATTGCCTATCATGAGTCGGGTCGATGGCGCTTTTGCTTAATCACCGCCCCAGCGGATTTCAATCTGAAGATGCCGATACGCCCAAAGCGGCTATTAATGCGCCAAGGTCATCTATTTCACGCACATTGACGCCATTTGTTTTTTCGCCTTTACCGGCTTTCGGCGCATAGGCGGATTTAAAGCCGAGTTTTTCAGCCTCTTTCAAGCGCACATTGTTTTGCGCCACAGGGCGCACCGCGCCCGACAAGCTCAACTCGCCATAAACAATCGTATCGCGGGCAATCGGTTTGCCACTGAGCGAAGAAATTAACGCCGCCGCAACAGCGAGGTCAGCCGCCGGTTCGTTAATGCGCAAACCACCGGCAACATTTAAAAACACATCGCGTCCGGCAAAGGTCAGTCCGCAGCGCGCTTCCAATACGGCCAATACCATGGACAGGCGATTATTATCCCAACCGACAACAGCGCGGCGCGGGGTCGCCAAAGAAGAGGGTGCGGCCAGCGCTTGTATTTCGACCAAAACCGGCCTTGTGCCTTCAATTCCGGCATAAACCGCAGCACCCGGCACATCCGCCTCGCGCCCCTCCAGAAACAGGGCAGAGGGGTTTTGCACTTCCATCAGACCGGCACCCTGCATTTCAAACACGCCCATTTCATGCGCCGGACCGAAGCGGTTTTTAATCGCCCGCAAAATACGAAATTGGTCGCCACGGTCGCCCTCAAAATAAACCACCGTATCAACCATATGTTCCAAAACGCGGGGGCCGGCAATCTGTCCGTCTTTGGTGACGTGGCCAACCAGAATAAGCGGTGCATCGCTGTTTTTGGCAAAGTGAATAAGCTCTTGGCTGGCGACGCGCACTTGGCTGACCGTGCCGGGGGCCGCTTCGATGGCCGGCGACCACATGGTCTGAATGGAATCGATAACCACCAGCGCCAAATCGCCTTCTTTTTTCAGCGTATTTATAATATCAGCAACATTGGTCTCTGACGCCAATTGCACCGGTGCGTCTGACAGGCCCAGACGATTTGCCCGCATGCGAAGTTGCGCCAAGGCTTCCTCGCCCGACACATAAATCACTTTGCCGCCCTTTTTGCCAACCGCAGCGGCGGCTTGCAAAAGCAGTGTAGATTTGCCGATACCGGGGTCACCGCCAATAAGCGTGGCCGAGCCGGGCACTAATCCACCGCCCAATACACGGTCGAATTCGCTAATGCCGGTTTTGCCGCGTTGCGGTTCTTTTTCCTCACCGGCCAATGCCGATAGGGTGACGCTTTTGCCTTTGGTTTTTTTCGCACCCTTGCCGATGGGCGGGGCAGCGCTGGCAGCTTGTTCGGAAATTGAATTCCAAGCGTTACAGGCTTCACATTTGCCCGACCATTTGGTGGTGACATTGCCGCATTGATTGCAGATATATTCGCTGGCTGCGCGGGCCATTAGCTTGCCATATCGGCTTGCAGGTCAAGCTGCTGGCCTTCAACTTCAATCGGCCCATGCGCCAAACCATTGATGAACTGGTTTAAAAACGGGTCATCTGAGGCTTCTAGTTCGTCTGGGGCGCCTTGCCAGATAATCTCGCCCTTATAAAGCAGCGCGGTTTTATCAGCGATGGCACGAACACTGGTCATATCATGGGTGATGGTCATGGTGGTGGCACCCAGCTCTTGCACGCAATCGCGGATAAGATGATTAATGACATCGGTCATAATCGGGTCGAGACCGGTTGTCGGTTCATCGAAGAAAATAATTTCCGGCTTGGAGGCAATGGCGCGCGCCAAACCGACACGCTTATGCATTCCGCCGGATAAGGAGGCGGGCGATAAATCCAATAAATCAGAGCCAAGCTCAACCCGCTTCAGTGCATTAACGGCCAGGTCGCGGGCATCTGTTTCGTTCATGCCATCATTTTGAATGGCGCGAAATGCAACGTTCTTCCAAACCGGTAGGCTGTCAAACAAGGCGCCGTTTTGAAACAACATGCCGATTTGCTGGTCAATATCGGCCCGTTTGCCGCGCGCCAATCCGACGGTTTCTTGTCCGTCAATTTTTATCGAGCCGCTATCGGGCGTCAGCAGGCCCAATATGGATTTCAACATGACTGATTTACCGCTGCCCGAACCGCCGATGACGACAACCGATTGTCCGCTTTCGACTTCCAGATTAACGCCGCGCAAAACATCCTTCGGCCCGAAGCTTTTATGAACATCAGTCAGGGCGATTTTTGCGGTCATGATGAGAACAGCAAAGAGGTCATCAGATAATTTGCCGCCAGAATAAGAATGGAGGCAGAAACAACAGCATTGGTTGTGGCGCGGCCAACCCCTTGTGCGCCACCGGCTGAATAATAGCCATTATAACACCCCATAATGGCGATAATGAAACCGAACACTGCCGCTTTAATGAGGCCGGATGAAACATCCGCAACAGTCAAAAAATTGACTGTGCGTTGAACATAAATGGCGGCGTTGAAATCAAATGATTGCGTGCCGACAACAAAGCCGCCGAAAACGCCTATAATATCGGCCACCAAAGCCAGTACCGGCATGCACAAAGTGGCGGCGATGACGCGCGGCGCGACCAGATATTTATGCGGGTTAGTGGATAATGTGGTCAGCGCGTCTATTTGCTCGGTCACGCGCATGGTTCCGATCTCAGCCGCAATCGCAGCCGATACGCGGCCCGCTACCATTAAACCTCCAAGCACCGGGCCAAGTTCGCGCGTAATGCCAAGTGCAACAATGCTTGAGACAATCGCCTCGGAATTGAACTGATTGCCGCCATAGTAAATTTGAATGGCCAGCGCGCCGCCGGTGAAGAATGAGGTGAGCGCCACAACCGGCAGTGAAAAATAGCCAATGCGGATGATTTGCTGGCCAATCATACGGAAATAAATCGGCGGCTGCACAATCGCGGCCAGTGTTTGGCCGACAAAAACTGACAGCCTTCCGGTTTGCGCAAAAAACGCCAGAAAGAATTGTCCGATGGTTGAAAGAAAGGTCACTGCCTGCTCCGCTTTATTTTTTATATATGCGGTTATAGCGACTACCGAGCGATGTGAGAAGCTCATAAGAGATGGTTTGGCCGGTTGCGGCTAAATCATCAATCGCGTTATCCGGCCCGAAAATCTCGACCATATCGCCGACATTCGGCATTTGCGGCAGATTGCTGAGGTCAATCGCCAGACTGTCCATGGAAATACGACCCAATAAAGACACCGGATGACCGTTCAGCATAAAGCGCACCGGTGACGGGGTTTGATTGCCGAAATGGCGCGCCAGCCCATCGCCATAGCCAAGGCTGGCAATGCCGATATTCATTTCACCGGCGGCGGTAAAAGTCGCGCCATAGCCGATAGCGTCTCCGGCGGATAATCGGCGGGTCTGCAATATCGGCGCGCGCAAAGCGGCGACCGTTTTTAGCGCATCAGCCTTATCGCCGGTTGCCGAGCAGCCATACAGCATGGTGCCCGTGCGGACGATATCGAAATGAAAATCAGGCCCCAGCATAATGCCACCGCTATTGGCCAGCGAAGCGGGTGCATCAGGCAATAGGCTCAGCGCATGGCGAAAACGCTCCAATTGCGCGCGGTTCATTGGATGCGTGGCGTCATCGGCGCAGGCCAAATGGCTAGCGATAAGCGATAAGTCCCACCCGTCAAACAGCGCCGGATTATCGGCCAGTTCGGCCACGCCCAATTCGTCAAAGCCCAGTCGATTAAAGCCGCTATCGACAAACAGGCAGGCGGCAAGGCTGCCATTGGAATTTTGGTCGGATTGGCAATAGGCTTGCCAGTCTTCAATTTGCGCCATGCTTATCAAACAAGGGCGTAAATTATGTTCGGCAAATTGGGCTGCTGTGCCGCGCGGCACGCCATTCAACACATAAATAATGCAATCGGGCAGGGTGGCGCGCAAAGCAATCCCTTCAGTCAATTGGGCAACCCAAAAGGTTTTGCAACCGGCTTCGTGCAAAGTGGTCGCCAAATGCGCCATGCCGAGGCCATAGCCGTCAGCTTTCACCACCGCGCTGGTTTCTGCCGAAGCGGCATTTTTTCGCATGGTTTTATAATTGGCGGCGAGGGCGGCCAAATCAATGGTCAGTTCGGCTTGGTCTGATGCCGGTGTATCGGCGGCGGCCATATCAGTCAAAACGCTCCGGCATATGGTCTTCTTCCTGCAAATCGCTAAACCGCGTGAAGCGGTCTTCAAACGCCATTTTGGCAGTGCCGACCGGTCCGTGACGGTTTTTACCGACAATCACTTCTGCCGTGCCATCGACAGCCGACATGCGTTCCTGCCAAGCGAGGAAGTCTTCCGTGCCTTCTTGCGGTTTTTCGCGCATCAAATAATACGGCTCCCGATAAACAAAC
>CBFIIT010000031.1:0-21534 GCA_965662725.1 Alphaproteobacteria bacterium
AGGTGCGCTACCAGGCTGCGCCACACTCCGACTGAGGTGCTTATATAGCCAAGCGCTTTCGGGCTGGCAATGAGAAAAACAAAAGCAAATGGGGGCTTTCAAATATGTCTGAAAGTGCAAGCAGTGCGATTAAAAAAAGACCTATAGCGGCGGCTTTAACCGGGCTATTGGCTCTGGTCTTCGGGTATTTATTGCTGTGGCCGGTGCCGTTTGACCCGGTTGCCGGACCTGAACGCGCCGCCAATCCGGCCGGTAGCGGGGTGTTTACCAAAAACAATCATTTGGCCAAAGCCGAGATGCTGCAAGCCGGTATCGGGCCGGAAGCGGTGGCGTTTGACCGGCAAGGGCGGCTTTATACCGGTCTTTCAGGCGGCGATATTGTTCGTTTTGACGCCGCGGGAAATAAGCAAAAGCTGGCCAATACCGATGGCCGTCCGCTCGGTCTGAAATTTGACCGGCAAGGTGATTTAATTATTGCCGATGCCGGCAAGGGGTTGCTGGCGATGAAACCAAATGGCGATATCAAAACGCTGGCGACAGATTATCAGGGCGTGCGGATGAAGTTTGTCGACGATTTGGCCATCGCCTCAGACGGCAAGATTTATTTTTCCGACGCGTCGGCACGTTATGAATACGGGCACGATATTATGGAAGTATTTGAGCGACGCCCGTCCGGTCGATTGTTTGTATACGACCCCAAAAACGGCGCGCTGTCGCTCTTGTTGGATAATCTCTATTTCGCCAATGGTGTGGCGCTGAGCGCTGCGGAAGATTTTGTGCTGGTCAATGAAACCTATGAGCATCGGGTGATACGCTATTGGCTGCGCGGCCCCAAAAAAGGCACGAAAGATGTGTTTGTTGAAAACATGCCGGCCTATTTGGATAATATTACCAGTGCTGCAGATGGCGGGTTTTGGCTGGCCGGTGTGGCGGCACGCACGGATGATTTGGACGCACTGGTCTCGCGGCCCTTCATGCGGAAAGTCATATGGCGGCTGATGCAGCTGACCGGTGCCAATCCGGCGGCTATGCATAGTTATGCGATTAAATTATCGGCAGAGGGCGAAGTGCTGACGTCATTGGAGGATGATAGCGGGCATATTTTCATGATGACAAGCGTCATTGAAGATAGCGGGATGCTGTATCTAGGCAGTTTAATAAATGACAAGATTGGCGTAATTGACGCACCGTAAAGAAAAATAGGGGCTAGACCGAACGGTCGGTTTTATATATTTTCGCGCTCAGTTGGGGTGTGGCCAAGTGGTAAGGCACCGGTTTTTGGTATCGGCATGCGTAGGTTCGAATCCTACCACCCCAGCCATTTTTCATTATTGTTTTTACTTTGGCGATAAAAAGCCCGCGGCGCGTAAATCATCTTCGCTGAAACGGTGTATGCCTTTGGCGTAATTCTTTGCATTCTGCACATAAAACGCCGCATTCATTGCATTGGCAGCACCGCTATCTCGGGTTTTCACCAGCTTGGCCGGGCTACCGGCAATAATGGAATTATCGGGAAATTCACTGCCCTCAGTGACGATTGAGTGTCCGGCGACAATGCAATTATTGCCGATCTTCGCCCCATCCATAATCGTCGCGTTAATGCCAATAAGGCATTTATCGCCAATGGTGCATCCATGCAGTGTCGCGTGATGGGTGATTGAGCAGTCATCGCCGATAATGGTCGGTGTGGCGGCACCGACATGCACCATGACAAAATCTTGAATATTCGTCCGCGCGCCGATTTCAATGTGATGCATCTCGCTGCGCATAACGACATTGGGCCATACGGAACTTTCCGGTCCGAGGCTGACATGGCCGAAAATCAAAGCCGTTTCATGCACCCAAGCGGTTTCATCGATTTTAATATCACTCATTTATTCTCTCGCTTACTCATCTCGTAAAGACCGGATGGAGACGATAATCCGTCCAAATACGGAAAGATAGACAAAAGCGGCGAATATTAGCGCCGCCTGCGCGAAATAAGACGGATATATAAGGGTAAAGGCGAAAAACAGGATGGTTTCCGTGCCTTCTGCTAATCCTGCCAAGTAGTAAAAGCCTTTTTTGCCTTGCGTCTCGGTGGTATGGCCGCGTTTTTCCGCCTGTATGGCGAAAGCCAGGAAGCCGGTCATTGACATGGCAAAGCTGGACAATAAAACCGCCGAAGCGAAGCTGTTATAGGGGTCATAAAACAGAAAACCCAGCGGCAGTAGCGCCCAAAGGAGAAAATCGCTGACAATATCCAGATAAGCACCGAGATCGGTTGCGCCCTGACGGCGCGCCACCGCGCCGTCCAGACCGTCTGCCAAGCGATTCAAGGCTAAAAGTGCCAAAGCGAGAGCAAATTGCCCTTGCGTAACGGTATAAAAACACCCGATACCAATAAAAAAACCGCCAATAGTAATACTATTGGCGGAAACTTTATCAGATAACGCGTCGGCTGCCGCATTGAGCGGCGGATCAATCAACCGGCGCATGCTGCTATCAAGCATATTAGCTCGCGCGTTGCACCAGACTGTCAATCGCATCGCGATAATCGCGTTCCATATCAGCGACAACGTCTTCAATGGTCTGCACTTTTTCAATGCTGCCAATACCTTGGCCTGAGCCCCAAATGTCTTTCCAAGCTTTGGTTTTCATATTACCGCCCGAACCGAAATCCATTTTCGACTTATCGGCATCCGGCAAATTATTCGGGTCAAGACCTGCTGCGGCGATGGACGGTTTCAGATAATTGCCGTCAACGCCGGTAAATAGCGATGAATAGACAATATCGTCGGCGGCGCTTTCCACCAGCATGTCTTTATAAGCTTGGTCGGCATTGGCTTCTTCGGTCGCAATGAAGCGCGAGCCGATATAGGCCAAATCGGCACCCATGGCCAAAGCGGAAGCGACGCAATAGCCGTCACCCATCGCACCGGACAGCAAAATCGTGCCGTCAAACCATTCTTTCACTTCGCGGACCAGCGCAAAAGGTGACAGCGCACCGGCATGGCCACCGGCACCGGCGCATACCAGAATAAGGCCGTCCACGCCTTGTTCGGCCGCTTTCTTGGCGTGTTTCACATTAATCACATCATGGAATACGACCCCGCCATAGCTATGCGCTGCTTCGACAATAAATTCCGGCGGACGCAAAGAGGTGATGATAATCGGCACTTTATGCTTCACGCAGATTTCCATATCGGTTTTCAGCCGGTCATTTGACGCATGGCAAATCTGATTAACCGCATAAGGAGCAACATATTTATCCGGATTGGCAGCTTTATATTCGGCCAATTCCGTATTGATGCGTGTCAGCCATTCGTCGAGCACCTCAGACGGGCGCGCATTCAAAGCAGGAAACGAGCCGACAATGCCGGCTTTACATTGCGCTATCACCAATTCGGGTCCGGAAACCAAAAACAGCGGTGAGCCAACAACGGGGATACGCAGACTGTTCTGCAAAACTTCAGGTAGTGACATAATAAATCTCCAATTTCTGAAATGAAAATTAGCGTTTTTGGCGCTTAAGGCAAGGCGACAAATGAACCTATTTAAGGCTCGCGTAGACCAGTTGCCCCAATTGCGGGCGCAACGGATAAGTAGCGGCCGGCATGAGCTGGGTCATCAGAATAACCGTCATATCTTCAACCGGATCATTCCAGAAAATCGTGCTGGCCAGTCCGCCCCATGAGGTATTGCCCATAGAGGTGGTCGACACGGTAACGCCGTCATTAATGGTCACTGACAGACCAAGGCCGAAACCGGTGCCGGGATAAGCCACTTCGGTAAACATGCCAAAACCATGCTCTTCCAATGTGCGGTTATGCGGCAATTGATTGGTACCCATTTTAGCTACGGTTTTACGGTTCAAAATACGCGCGCCATTGGCCCCGGTGCCGCCGCGCCGCAGCATATCGGCAAATTTAAAATAATCTTCCATTGTCGATAGCAGCCCACCGCCGCCGGATAAAAATTCGCGGCCAGGTGCGTAAATGGTTTTTTCCGGGCTGTCGGCCAGCGTGGTGACGCGCTTAATCGGGTCGAAGCTGTAATTGTGCATTAATCGATGCCGTTTATCGTCAGGAATATGGAAGAATGTGTCGGGCATGCCTAGCGGGTCAAAAATATGTTGTTTGAAATAGGCATCCAGCGTCTGGCCGGATACCAGCTCAATAATATGTCCCAATACATCGGTCGCGACCGAATAATTCCACGCCGTGCCGGGTGAGAATAGAAGCGGCATTTCCGACAGCTTTTCGCATAGCTGCGACAGGTTCATTTTTTCAGACCGCGCACCGTTAATTTTTTCATTTCGGTATATTGCATCAACCGGATGCTCCAGCAGAAAATCATAAGTCAGACCGGACTGATGGGTCAGCAAATCATGTAGCGTAATCATCCTGTCGGGATCGCGCGTCGTATAATCGCTGGCTGTGCCGCTATCGAAAACTTTCACATCCTTAAACGCCGGAATAAATTTGGTAATCGGGTCGGTGAGCATCAGGCGGCCATTTTCATAAAGCTGCATAATGGCGACTGAGGTAATCGGCTTGGTCATCGAGTAAATGCGGAAAATGGCGCTGTCATCCAAATCAAAGCCGCCTTCAAACGCGCTTTTACCTTGATGGCTGAGGAGGGCAATTTTGCCTTCACGGGCAACTGAAATCGACAGGCCGGCAAACTTCTCGCGTTCCAAATAAGATTGGAAATAGGCAGGAACCGCCTCCAAACGCGCTCGATCAAAGCCCAGTTTCTCGGCATCTTCAAACACATAATCCGTCATCTCTAAGTCTCTTCCTTGTTCATATTATGGGTCAACAAAACAAACGCATATACGAAGGCGGTCTCATATAGCTGGTTAAACCGTCCGGCCTTACCGCCATGTCCCGCTGTCATTTCGGTGCGCAGCAGACTGAGGCCTTCATCTTGGCGCGTGGCGCGCAGCCGCGCAATCCATTTAGCCGGTTCCCAATAGGTGACACGCGGGTCCGTCAGGCCACCCGTCGCCAAAATATGCGGATATGCTTTCGGTTCGATATTCTCATAAGGCGCGTAACTGGCAATCAAATCATAAGCCTCGGCGCTGTCAATCGGATTGCCCCATTCCGGCCATTCAGGCGGGGTGAGCGGCAGGCTGGCATCCAGCATGGTGGTCAGCACATCAACAAACGGCACTTCGGCAATGGCACTGCAAAAAAGCTGCGGCGCAAGATTGACAGTCGCGCCCACCAGCAAACCGCCGGCGCTGCCGCCATGAATGGAAATTTGTCCGGCTTTTGTAAAACCACCCTCAATCAATGCTTCGGCGGCCGAAACAAAATCACGAAACGTATTGGTCTTTTGTGGCCCGCGCCCTTGCATGAACCAATTATGACCGCAGGCTTTGCCGCCGCGAATATGCGCAATCGCGTAAATAAAGCCGCGTTCAACCAAGCTCAAACGAGTGACGGAAAAAGCCGCCGGAATGGTGATGCCGTAGGAGCCATAGCCATATAACAGCACCGGCGCGCTGCCATCTAAGGGGGTGTCTTTATGATAGAGCAGCGACACCGGTATTTGCGCCCCGTCATGACCGGTGGCGATGATACGCCGCGTCACATAATCGCTTGCGTCATGGCCGCTAGGCACGTTTTGGGTTTTGCGTAAAACCCGCGCGCCGTCGGCCATATTGTAATCAAAAGTCTGTGTCGGCGTTGTCATGGAGGCATAGGTGAAACGCATCTCAGCCGTGTCATATTCAGCCATCGCACCGAAGCTGACATCATATGCCTCTTCATCAAAGGCAATGGCGGCTTCCGTATTATCGCTCAAATTGGTTATTTCAATGCGCGGCAGCGCATTTTCGCGCAGCAACACCGCCATATGATTGGCAAAAGGCAGCGCGTCCAAAACCAGACAGCCGGCTTTATGGGGGCGCAGTATTTGCCAATCCGATTTGTCGTTTTTGATTATCGGCAGCGGCGCGGTAACGATTTGAAAATCGTCGGCTTTACCGGCTTCATCCCAATTGGTGACAATCACAAGCCGATTGCGCGCCGCATCATCATCGACTTCATATTCAATGCCGGTTTGGCGGGGTGCAACACATACCGGCGCAGCTTCGGGCTGCTGTGCGTCGATGAGATGCGCTTCCGCCGTTTGGTGGTCATGCGCTGATATGATGAGATAGCGACCGGAGCGGGTTTCTGACAGGCCGATGAAAAAGCCGCTATCGGCTTCGTCATAAATGCAGGCATCATCTTTTTGCGCTGTGCCGATTTCATGGCGCATGATTTTATGGGGGCGATGGTTTTCATCAATCGCGACATAAAAAAGAAATTGCCCGCAAGCCGACCAACCAAAGCTGCCACCGGTATCGAGCAATATATCATCAAGATCCTGTCCGCTCTGAATATCACGCAGCCGAACCGTAAAATATTCCGAGCCCTTATCATCATAGCCCCAAGCCAAAAGCTGTTCTTGCGGGCAGGCAGCATGATTGATGATTTTGAAAAAATCTTTGCCTTCGGCTTCTTGATTGCCGTCAATCAACACGCGCATATTATCGGCTTGGCTGTTGCGCGCGCCGCAGCAAATAAGCGGATGCTCGCCGCCGCTGACATAGCGCGTGACAAAAGCCAGCCGCCCCTGATTGACCGGCACACCGGCTTCATCTTCTTGAATACGTCCGCGCATTTCAGCAAATAGCTGTTCTTGCAATGCGGCGGTTGGTGCCATCACTTTGTCGGTATAGGCATTTTCGGCTTCCAAATGGGCGCGAATATCCGACGCCAATGCTTGCGGGTCTTTCATCACCGCTTGCCAATTATCATCGCGCAACCACGCATAGGGGTCATTGCGGGTGATGTTATGATATGTATCGCTATACGGTTTTTCGGCCGCTTGCGGCGCGCCGGGCGGGGCTTTCAGCATTATTCGTCGACCGTCTCGCCATTATTGTCTTTTAGCACCATCGCCGTGCCGTTCATACAATAACGCTGACCGGTTGGTGGCGGGCCGTCAGGAAACACATGTCCCAAATGCGCACCGCAATTGGCGCAGACGCTTTCCGTGCGTTTCATAAATAAAGTATTGTCGGGGCGGTCAGCGACAGCCGTTTCCGACACCGGCTCCCAAAAGCTGGGCCAGCCTGTGCCGCTATCATATTTTGTGCCGCTTTTGAAAAGCGGTTCATCGCAGCACACACAATGATATGTGCCCTCCGATTTACTGTCCCAATAAGGGCCGGAAAAAGCACGTTCCGTGCCGGCCTGCCGGGTGACGTAGAACTGCTCATCGCTGAGTTGTTCGCGCCATTCGGCTTCAGTCTTTTGAACTGGCCATACCGTATCGTCTTTTTTCCGACCCATTTTGAAATCCTATTCGAACAAAAGTGTCAGGTTTTCAGAGACCATGACCGGCTGCTCAGAGCCTTCCATTTCCATGGTTACTTCAGCCGTGAACAGCTTGCCGCCGGCTTTTTCTTCAACCGATTTCAGCGCTGAGCGCGCACGCACTTTAGAGCCGACCGGAACCATGCCGGTGAAACGGGTTTTATTGGAACCGTAATTAATGCCGCGCGTGACGCTTTTAACGCCTGAGATTTGCGCCATCAGAACCGGCAGCAAAGACAAGGTCAAGAAGCCATGAGCTATTGTGCCCATGCCCAGTTCTTTTTGCGTCCGCTCGGCATCGAGGTGAATCCACTGATGGTCACCTGTTGCATCGGCAAACATATTGACCCGCTCTTGGTCCACTTCATACCAATCACTGACGCCCAGCTCTTCGCCAACGGCGCCGGCATATTCATCGAGATTTTCAAAAACGCGCATTGTGTTCTCCTTCACTTAGCGTTGATTAATTATACAATCTTGGAGTCTTTATTGCCCCAATATCGGTCGCGCACAAGACGCTTATAGAGTTTTCCGGTTGGGTGACGCGGTAATTCTTGGTCGAAATCAACCGAGCGTGGGCATTTAATGGCTGACAGATTTTCTTTGCAAAAAGCAATCAGCTCTTCTTCCAATGCCGGTCCGGCATCTGACCATTTGGCCGGTTGCACCACCGCTTTTACCTCTTCACCGAAATCTTCATTCGGCACACCGATAACCGCAACATCAGCCACTTTCGGATGTGTAATGAGCAGGTTTTCGGTTTCTTGCGGATAAATGTTGACACCACCGGAAATAATCATGAACGCCTTGCGGTCTGTCAGATAGAGATAGCCATCTTCATCCAGCTTCCCGACATCACCCAAAGTTGACCAATTTTTCTTGGTCGGGTGACGGCTCTCGGCGGTTTTCTTTTCGTCATTATAATATTCAAAAGTCGGTGTATCGACATCCGGCTGCTCGAAGAAAATCGCGCCGCTTTCGCCGACCGGCAATTCATTGCCTTCTTCATCGCATATATGCAGCACGCCGGTCAGTGCGGTGCCGACTGAGCCTTTATGTGCCAGCCATTCTTCCGAATTAAGCTGGGTGAAGCCATTGCCTTCAGAACCGGCGTAATATTCATAAATCACCGGCCCCCACCAATCGATCATTTGTTCCTTGATCGGGATTGGGCAGGGTGCAGCCGCATGAATGGCGGTTTTCATGCTCGAGACATCATATTTATTGCGCACGTCTTCGGGCAGTTTCAGCATCCGCACAAACATGGTCGGAACCCATTGGCTTTTATCGCATTTGTGCTTTTCAATCAGCGCCAAAGCTTGCTCAGGGTCAAAATTTTCCATGATGATACAGGTCGTACCAACCGCTTGCGCCGCCATATTATAGCGCAAAGGTGCCGCGTGATAGAGCGGCGCCGGCGACAAATAAATCGACTTATCGTCAAAGCCATATAGCAGGGTGACGAGACCCAAAAGCGCATCAGATTCTTCAATCTTATGGCCTGTTAGGGGGCGACGAATGCCTTTCGGGCGACCCGTTGTGCCTGATGAATAAAGCATATCCATGCCTTGCGTTTCATCGGCCACTGGTTCAGCCGGCATGGCATCGCGGGACGTCAAATAGGCATCATAACCGTCAGACGGTTCTCCGACCATAAACATGCCCGCCATATCCGGCAGCAAAGGAACCAGCTTTTCCGCTTCCTCTTTCATATAGTCAGAGGTGAATAGCAGCTTGGCGCCGCAATCTTTAACGATATACTCAACTTCACTGGCAGTCAGGCGAGATGAGACAGCGGTAAAATAGAGACCGGCGCGTTGTGCAGCCCAGCAAATTTCCAAGAAATGGACGTTGTTTTCCATGAAAATGGCAATGCCATCACCGATTTTGAGGCCGCGGGCGCGCGCCAATTGCGCCACTTGATTGGAACGGTCATTCAGCTGCTTATAAGTAACAACCTCATCCGTTGAAGCCATAATATAGGCAGGCTGGTCCGGTATATTTTGTGCATGAATATAAGGATGCATTTTCTCCTCCTAAAATGTCCTATTGCCAAGAACTATAGAGATATGGAAAGTTTCGGCAAGTATCTGCTGAGGGAGACAGACAAAATGTCAGATTATGAACAGATTAAAACCGAGATTGATGAGAACGGTATAATGGTGCTGACCCTGCATCGCCCCGAGGCGATGAATGCGTTTACAGCGCGGATGATGCATGAAGTTAATTCGGCATTGGATGAAGCTGACAGAAATGATGATGTGCGGGCAGTAATTTTTACCGGTGATGGCGAGCGCGCCTTTTGTGCCGGTGCCGATTTATCGCAAGGCGATAAGACGTTTAATTATGCTGAGCGAAGCGATGGCGGCAAGAAATCGGATGTGCTGTCGGAAGATGGCGGCATTAATTGGTCGAGCGAAGATATTCGCGATGGCGGCGGCATGATGACTTTACGCATTTATGAATGCATCAAACCGGTCATCGGCGCGATTAACGGTGCTGCTGTCGGCGTTGGTGTGACCATGCAATTACCGATGGATATTCGTATCGCCTCTGAAAATGCGCGCTTCGGATTTGTGTTTGCGCGCCGCGGCATCGTGCCGGAAGCGTGTTCGAGCTGGTTCTTGCCGCGTATTGTCGGCATTTCGCAAGCCTTGCAATGGTGCTATTCGGGCGAGGTGTTCGGCGCTGAAGAAGCTTTGCGAGGCGGTCTGATTAGCGAGATTGTGCCGCAGGCTGATTTGCTGGCACGGGCTAAAGAAGTGGCCTTGCAAATGACGCAAATGAGTTCACCTGTTTCGGTCAGCATGACCCGTCAAATGATGTGGCGTATGCTGGGGGCAGATCACCCGATGGAAGCGCATAAGGTCGACAGTAAAGCGATTTTCGGTCGTGGCCGCCAATCGGATGCGAAAGAGGGTGTTGTGTCATTTCTTGAAAAGCGCGCACCTGAGTTTAAGGACGCGCCAAGCAGCGATATGCCGGATTTTTATCCATGGTGGGATGAGCGCAAGTTTAGCTAAGCCAGTTCGTCATCGCGCCGCATGATTGACCATACCGGCGTGGTGGCGATTAACACCAATATCATGGCGGCCATCATAAGAGCCGAGGCGAAGGTTGCGATGAGTGGGCCGACAAATTCGGTTGCAATGCCGGTAAGGGTTGCGCCTATCGGGGCGGAACCCATAAAGCCGAGACTGTAAACCGCCATTACCCGCGCGCGCGCTTCCGCCGGCGCTTCGACCTGCACAATAGTGCGCGCCATTGTCATATTCACCCCGGCAGCCAGTCCCCAAACGCCGGCAATCACGCATAAAGCGGTAAAGCTGGGCGCGATAGGCACGGTGAGCAAAGCGGCACAACCGACCAATAAAGCCGCCGTCATGGCACGGCCCCGCCTTTCGACAGGACGGCGCGCCATCATCGCCATGGTGGAGGCAATCGTGCCGCCCCAAAAAGCAAAATTCAAAATTGAGATTTCCAACTGACCGCCGCCGAAAATTTGCGTGACAATGACCGGCAGCGTCACCATGAAAATGCCGATAAAGAAAATACCGGTGCCGACAGATGAAATAATCACCGGCCGCATTATCGATGAGTTCCAAACAATTTTAAAACCCGACTTCCAATCTTTCTCAGTGCCTGCCGCTTCCGCGTCAGCTTCGGAATGCGGGATGGGCGGAAAGTCCGGCAAGCTCAGCGTCAAACCAAAGCCGATAAGCAGCGCCAGGCTTTGCATGGCCAAAAGCGCCCAAGGTCCGGCAAATGGCGCAGCAGCACCGGCCAGAATATAGCCAAGCAATTGCGCGCCGAATTGTGCCAGCAAAGCCATCATGACGGCGGTTTGCATATTACCGGTGGCGACACGAGATAAAAGCGCGTCACGGGTCGGCACCATAAAGGCGAAAGTGGCGCTCATGAAAAGCGCGAAAATGATAATGTGCCAATAAGCAACGACCTCATGATAAACCAGCCAGCCCAAAGCCATGGGCGGCAGGGCGGCCAATATATTGACCACCAGCAAAATCTTCCGGCTGTCATTTTTATCAGCGACGCTGCCGGCATAGAGCATTAAAAAAACTTGCGGCAGGGCCAAGGCGACTTGTGCAGCGGCCAATTGCGCGGCCGACCCGCCCAAAGTGACAACCACCAAGGTTGGCACCATGACGAATTGCAAGCCGTGCGAGGTGAACCATGTGGCGATGCCGCCAAGATAGGCGGCCATTGGGTTGATGCCCCAGCGTGCTTCTAGGGTGTGTGCTTCGCCTGACATTTTGTTTCCTGAAAAATTCTAACTATCGATAAGTATAGTGTGCTTGGCGCGCCAAGCAAACGGCTATGCTCAAACGGTTACGGTAATGGCGGTTAAGCCGGATTGCGCACCCGACTACGCGAGCGGCGCGTTTGACCGACTTGCTCCCAAAAGTTTTTGGCGAACACATTAACCGTCTTTTTCATTTTTGCCGTTGGCACATAAAGGTCAGAGCGCCCAATGCGTTGGTTCGGCTCAATATAGCCCAGCTCTTCAAATCGATGCAGCGAGCTACGCACCGTGCCATAAGCGCGGCCGGTAATTTCAACAATGTTTTTGGTAACCGTAGAGCGTCCCGCCGCCTCATTGGTCAAAATCGCAAACAGCATAATCCAGTCTTCGTGATGCGGTGTCGGCGTATCGAAAATATCATGGCCGAAGCGATAGCTGAGCAAAAGCGCATTGACGAAATCCTGTCCGTCTTTTTCGAGCCCGTGTATCGGCGCCGTAATTTGTTCGGGCAGCGTGAAGATATCATCTTCGCTGCTGGTCGCTTTTTCGGTTAGTTTATGGTTTTGGCGACGCGCCATGGCGAAGCTCCTTTTTTTCTTATTCGTTAAAAATAGCTTAGCAAAAAAATTATTTTCTTCAACTGTTTGCTTTCTTCTTCTTTGAAAAATTTTGAAATAAGGTCTTAAGCCATTGTTTTTGCGCCTTATTCATGATTCTATTCCCGCGTTTAAAGGCGAGGTGATAATCAAGAAAAAGAGGTGAAAATGCCCGCGCTGAAAGACCCGTTACGGTTGCAGAATTTACGGCGGAACAGCCGCCATATGTCAGACCGCTCATTGCGTCAGCAGGCGCAATATAATCTTATCCTGTCTTATGTCGCCAGCGCCCATCATATCCGTCCCGAATTTCTACTCGCCGCCAGTCGCGGCAGTAAGCATTTATCGGAGGCGCGGCAAACAACCAATTATCTGGCGCATATTGTCTATGGCATGAATTTTACCGATATCGGTCATTTGGCGGCGCGCGATCGCACCAGTATTGCGCACGGTTGTGGCCGCGTAGAAGATTTGCGCGATGAACCGGCCCGCGATCGGATATTGCATTTTGCAGAATTGGCCTTGCATTTGGCTTTTGCTAATAGTTGGGAAATTGCCAATGACGACTAACAGTAAACGATTTTATCAGCTGGCCAAAAAACTGCTTGCAAGCGGTACGAGCTTGCGGCGCGGCGCGGATGGGGCGTTTTTGATTGTCAGAAATGGCAAGCCGAAAAAAAGGCCGTTGCGGCTTGATGCGGCGCATATTGCCGAATGGCTGAAGGCTGATTTTTTAACCGCCGATGAAAACGGATATCGGCTAAGCGATGCAGGTCGTGCCCATTTACGCCGTCATCTGGGCGGTGATTTTACCGCGCAGCATAGTGTTAATAAGGAAGCGGGCGGCGCGGATAGCCCGCGGCGTTTGGCAACCACCCCATTGCAATGGATGCAAGCGCGCGGGCGGCAAACTTCTTATGGGTTGAATGACATGGAATTGGAAGCGGGCGAGAGATTGCATGATGATTATCACCGCGCCTGCCATGTGCCGCATCAAACCATGGATTGGTCACGGCCGGTTTTTGTCGATGGGCAAGCATCGGGCGGCGGCGATATATCAAGCGTTGCTTTGGATGCGCAAAAGCGCCTCGCTACTGCATTGGCCTATATCGGCCCCGGTTTGGCTGATATGGCGTTGAATGTTTGTTGTTCTGAGATTGGGCTTGAGGCAATGGAAAAGAAATTCACCTTGCCGCGCCGGTCAGCCAAAGTGATGCTGAAATTGGCGCTGATGCGTTTATCGGTGCATTACGGCTATCAATCAGCAAGTGCCGCCGCCGCATCGTTTCGGATGCGCTGAACCATGGCGTAAAAACCGTTCGCTAAAAGCACTCATCAAGCGTTTGCGAGATTTAGTGCGCCTTCCGCCAACGGGGGGCGAAGCCCCGTGTTAGTGTCGGTTATTTAATGGTTGATGGTCGCCGCCGCATCGTTTCGAATGCGCTGAACCATGGCGTAAAAACCGTTTGAGCGCTGCGGCGTCAAATGCTCCCCCAAGCCAAGTTTTTGAAACGCCCCTTCGGCATCATATTCGGCAATCTCGTTGGCCGACTTGCCGTCATAGAGATTGAGCAATATCGCTACCAAGCCGCGCACAATATGTGCATCGCTGTCGCCGCGAAAAGACAGGCCGTTATCATCATGATCGCTGACCAGCCATACCTGACTGACGCAGCCTTGCACTTTATTGGCGTCATTATGCTCATCATCGGTCAACGGTTTCAGCCCGTTGCCAAGCTCTATAATATAGCGATAGCGGTCTTCCCAATCGTCAAATAAAGCAAAATCATCGAGCAGGGTTTCAAGCGACATTGGCGTCTCCTTATCTGCAGCGGAAGATAGGTGCGATTGCCGAGAATGGCAATCATGATAGGTTGTTTTTATGACTTTGCGTTTGAAATCTGAACTTTATGTGCAGGCGCTGGTGCGCCGGGTGCAGGGCGCATTGAGCGCGGCCTATATTGTCAGCCGTGGTGATAAGGATGCCGGCGGTATATTCATCCGCGTCAATCGGCTTGACGGCACGGCAGGGGTGCTGAATATGTTTACCGATATGGATGGCGCACAAAGTTTTCGGGTGGTCTTGCCTTTGGGCAGCGCAGAAGCACAAAGCGATGCGTTGATTGCACGCGAGATGAAACGTGACCCGGATATGTGGGTGGTTGATATTGAAGACCCGCAAGGACGGCATTTTCTTGAAGGGCGCATTGAAGGCGCGTGGGACTGATGGGCGAAGATTTTCTGACTTTATTGGCTGAGGTTTGGGCGACCAGCACGTTCGGTGTCAGCTTGGCGCAAATTTTGACCGCGTTGGCTGTGTTTTTGGCATTTGCCATATTGCGCGGCTTATTTGCGCGTTTTGTGTTGGGTGGTTTGGAACGTTTGACCAAGCGCACGCAAACCGAAATTGACGATATGCTGCGCGAAGTGCTGGAGCGGCCGGTTAAATTCTTCTTTCTCATTCTCGGCGCGTTTTTTGCGCTGGAGGTTTTGCCGCTTAATGGTTTACCGCAAGAGCTGGCTGACAAGGTTATGCGCTCGCTGATTGCGGTCGGCATTTTTTGGTCGTTTTATGCAGCAAGCACTCCGGCTGCCATGGCGCTGCGACGGATTGAGGATATTCTTTCGCCGGAAATTGTCGGCTGGCTGATGACGCTGTTGCGCTGGGGCATTGTGCTGACCGGCGTCGCGACCATTCTGCAAATTTGGGGTATTCAAATTGGCCCGATTATTGCCGGCTTCGGTCTGTTCGGCGTGGCGGTCGCCTTGGGGGCGCAAGACCTGTTCAAAAATCTTTTAGGCGGTGTGTCTATTCTTATTGAACGGCGTTTTAAGCTGGGTGATTGGATTGAGGTTGAAGGCGTGGTTGAGGGCAATATTGAGCAAATCGGTTTTCGCTCAACCCGTGTGCGCCGCTTTGACCAAGTGCCGGTCGTGGTGCCGAATAATATGTTCTCCGACCATGCGCTGGTCAATTATTCCAATATGACGCGGCGGCGCATTAAATGGATTATCGGGTTGGAATATCGCACCAGTTCGGCGCAGCTGAAAACCATTCGCGCGGGGATTTTGAACTGGCTGGATACCGATCCGCGCTTTGTCACTGAAATTCATGAAGTGCCGAATATTGTTCATATTGATGGCTTTAATGACAGCTCTATCGACATGCTGATTTACTGCTTTACCGAGACTACCAAATGGTATGACTGGCTGTCGGCGAAAGAAGATTTGGCCTTGGCGATTAAGCAGATTGTCGAAGAGGCCGGTGCCGGCTTCGCCTTCCCCAGCCGCTCAATTTATATTGAGCAGGGCGGTGTTGAATAATTACTTCGTGCGGCGCGCCCAAAGTGCGCCCTTGTTTTGGTCAGCCGCCGGTTGATAGGCGCCGGATAATTCGCCTAAGGCATTTTGAAAGGTTTCGAGGCTGATATCATTAGCCAGTTCGAAAGCGTTAATGCCGCAGCGGTTCATCATCGCCCATTGGTCGTAAAGCACATCGCCGGTGGCGCGTAATTGACCGGAAAAATTAAATTCTTCACGCAAGACGCGGGCGGCTGAATAGCCACGGCCATTGCGATAAGTCGGGAAATGAATTGCGACCAAATCCAGCATATCGACATAGGGGGCCAGCTCGCGCACATCTTCACCCAAATCGGTTTTGCCCAAACCGTCAGCGTTTAGGCGGACGCCAAGCGGGGCTTCGCGGTCGCGTAAACTATCGGCTTCGGCCTTTAAGCGGGCCAGTGAAATAATTGCCGGTGTGTCGTCCAAGGCCGCGTCATCTTCCAAATAGTGCCAGCTTTCTTCCGCCGTCACGCCGTCAATGACTAGGTGATAATCGTTCATATTATCAGTCATATAGACGCTCCTTAAACGGAGCGAGGCCGACACGATTATAAGTGTCGATAAAGCGTTCGCCATCATCGCGTAAATCCGTATAGGTGGTGACCACGGTTTCAATCGCGTCGACAATATCTTCCTCGGTAAAAGCGCGGCCGGTAATTTGGCCGATGGCAGCATTTTCATCTGCCGCGCCGCCGAGCGAGATTTGATAAAATTCCGTGCCTTTTTTATCGACCCCCAAAATGCCGATATGGCCGACATGGTGGTGACCGCAGGCATTGATGCAGCCGGAGATTTTTATTTTCAATTCGCCAATATCATATTGCCGGTCGAGATCGGCAAAACGCTCGGAAATTTCTTGCGCCAAAGGAATGGAGCGGGCATTGGCAAGATTGCAATAGTCGAGCCCCGGACAGGCAATTTGATCTGAGATGAGGCCGAGATTGGCAGTGGCCAAATCATGCGCCGCCAGCACATCATAAACGGCTTTCAAATCATCCAATTTGACATGCGGCAAAACCAGATTTTGCTCATGCGTGACGCGCACCTCATCAAAGCTGTATTGCGCCGCCAAATCGGCAATCACATCCATTTGCGCGTCAGTTGCATCGCCCGGCACGCCGCCAATCGGTTTGAGCGATATATTGACAATCGCGTATCCGGCTTTTTTATGCGCCACTACATTGGCTCGCACAAAGCGCGCAAAATCAGCATCGTCATTTTGCGCTTTTTCAAATATCTCGCTTTGCGGGGCTAGGTTTTCAAAAGCCGGTGGCGCGAAATAAGCGCTGATACGGTCGATCTCATCTTGCGGCACGCTGAGCATTTGCGTCGCGTCAATTTTGGCAAATTCAGCTTCGACCAAGCGACGCATTTCTTCCTCACCGGTCTCATGCACCAGGATTTTAATCCGCGCCTTATAGCTATTATCGCGCCGCCCCAGCATATTATAGACACGCATCACCGCTTCCAAATAAGCCAATAATTTCGCCTTCGCTACAAAGTCGGTCATTTTTTTGGCGACAAAAGGCGTTCGCCCTTGGCCACCGCCAACATGCACTTCATAGCCTATTTCACCGGCAGCGTTTTTCTTCACCACAATGCCGATATCGTGCAGCTTAATGGCGGCGCGGTCATTTTCATGGCCGGTCACGGCGATTTTGAACTTGCGGGGCAGATAGGTGAATTCCGGATGGAAAGTTGACCATTGGCGGATGATTTCCGAGATAATGCGCGGGTCTTCCACTTCATCGGCAACCGCACCGGCATATTGGTCAGAGGTAACATTGCGAATGCAATTGCCGGAGGTTTGAATGGCGTGCATTTCAACTGTCGCCAATTCGTCCAGCAGGTCAGGGATTTTATCCAAAGCCGGCCAATTATACTGAATGTTTTGCCGCGTCGTGAAATGGCCATAGCCACGATCATATTTGCGCGCAATATGGGCCAGCATACGCATTTGTTCGCTGCGCAAAGTGCCATAGGGAATGGCGACGCGCAGCATATAGGCGTGCAATTGCAAATAAACCCCGTTCATCAGCCGCAAGGGTTTGAACTGGTCTTCGGTTAACGCGCCGGATACGCGCCGCTCTACCTGGCCGCGAAATTGGCTTACTCGATCGCTTACCAGCTTATGGTCGAATTCATCATAACGATACATGATTAGGCTCCCGCCTGTTTGCCAAGGTCAAGCCGCACTGTCGGTCCGGCGGCGCGAATGGTCTCGCGAACACTGGCCGGTTTATAAAAACTGCCATCCTCCAGCACTTCAAACAGATAAGGCTCCAACACACGCGCTTCAAAATCTTCCGGCATGGCGCGGCGCAAAAGCGCTTCGGCTGCTTCTGCTCCATCGGCAATATCAGCCTGTGTAAACACTTCCACCCAATTATTATCGGTCGATAAATACACCACTTCGCCATCACTTAACCGATTGGCGGTAACGGCTTGAAAGCGGGCCCCTTTTGCAGCGTGTTGCGCCATTGTAACTCCTGAAAACGTCGCGCTTCATCCTGCGCTGAGATATGCGCCGAATATGGTCAATTTCAATTTACACGTCAATATGCTGGTAAATAAAAATAACTACATAATATTTTGTAAATAATATATTTCCCCGCATTTAGGGTTTTATTTACCCCTTGCAGTCGAAACTGGCGCATCGCCCAAAAGGAGTTGGTTATGCGTTTATGGTTTTTGATATTGCTTTGTTTATTGTCATTTATTCCGGTGCCGATAGCAATATGGCTGGGGGCGCTAGAAACGCCACCGGCGCATTGCGAAGATAATTTGTGCCATGTGCGGTTGCTCGATTGGTCAGCGTCGGAAGCTATCGTGCCAGTGCCGCAGCAATATCCATTCCAAGAAAGACAGGGTGTAAAACAAGGCAATGCCCAACGCGGACAGCAAGGCGAGGCTTGCAAACATGGTGGCTATTTCCAGCCGGTTTCCCGCCTCAATAATGCGCCAAGCAAGGCCGGTGCTGGCACCCGAACCGGCAACAAATTCGGCAACGACCGCGCCAATCAAAGCCAGCCCACCGGATATTTTAGCACCTGTCAGCATTGACGGCAGCGCCGCCGGCAGTTCCAAATAATAAAGCCGCTGCCACCAGCGCGCTCCGGATAGGCTCATCATATCATGTAATTGCGGATTGACTGCGCGAAGCCCCTGCACCGTATTGGTCAGCATTGGGAAGAAAGCGACAATCCATGCAATCAGAACCAAGGCACGGTCGACATTATCAAATCCGACCCAGATTAAAATTAAAGGCGCAATAGCGACCACCGGCGTCACCTGCAAAGTGACGACATAGGGATATAAAGCCAATTCAATCAGCCGCGCGCGGGTGAAGATAATCGCCAAGGCAATGGCCGAGATAATCGCCCAGAAAAATGCCAAAGCGGTGATTTTCAGCGTCACATAAAGCGAGCTCATCAGCGTGGCGAAATTGTCAACCAAAGCGGCGCCAATGATGGAAGGGGCGGGCAATATAAACACCGGAACCGAGGCGATGCTGACCCATGCTTCCCAGATAAGCAGCAACACAATACCGACAGTGAGGGGAACAATATAGCGCATCAGATGATTGCTTTCTGATGGCCAAGGGCGCTGCTGAGCGCGGCGCAAGCGGCGTGATAGGACGGCATGGTTCGGAAATTATCGCCGCGCGCCGTGCCGTCAATTTCGATTGCCTCATTGAGGCGACCTTGTTGCATTACCAATCCGCGCTCAGCCAGATAAGCCGCTTCGGTCACGCTATGGGTAACAAATATGATGGTGCATTTTTGCTGTTGCCAAATGGCACGCAAATCATCATCCAGGCGAAATCGCGTCAGCTCATCTAAGGCGGCAAACGGCTCATCCATAAGCAAAAGCGGCGGCCGCTTGGCCAAGGCGCGGGCCAATGAAACGCGCATTTTCATGCCACCTGATAATTGCCGCGGCAACGCATCGGCAAACTCTTCCAGCCCGACCAATTGCAATGCCTCGGCACAGCGCGTATCGATTTCGTCTCGCGCCAACCCGGCGATTTTAAGCGGCAGTGATATATTGTCGGCGACATTGCGCCAATCGAGCAAGGTCGGTTCCTGAAAGACATAGCCGATATCGCTTTGCGCCATTGTTTCAACGCTGCCTGATGTGGCGGTTTCCAGTCCGGCCAGTAAGCGCAATAGGCTGGATTTGCCGCAGCCCGATGGGCCGACCAAGGCGGTGAAACTGCCGCTTTCGAAATTGACTGAAATATCATGCAGGGCGGTAAAGCCGTTATCATAGGTCAGCGATGCGGCGTCGAGACGAATGGCGCTCATTCAGCACCGCCATCGGTTTTAATGAATTTCGTGGTGAAGGCGTCGCGCCAATTAAGCGTCGCCGGATAAACCCCATTGGTTGACATGGTTTCGAAAAACGCCTGCCAGCGTTCGCTGCGCATATCGCCGAGACCGTCACCATCGCTATTATTGCTGATGACCATACCGCGCCGCCGAATTTGCTCAATTGCTTGTTCGATAATATCCGGCGTCATATCGGGATTGGCGGCGAGAATAAGCTGATTGCCGGGGCTCGGATCTCCGTAAATGTAACTGCGCCAGCCTTCGATTGAGGCATTGACGAAAGCTTGCACCAGCGCCGGTTCATTCTCGATGAGATTATTCTGCGCCAGCACCATGGCGGCATAGCTGGGATAGCCGTAATCGGACAGCAGAAACACTTGCGGCTCAAAACCGCCACGGGTGGATATCGTATAGGGCTCGGATGTTACATAACCTTGTTGAATGGCTTGTCGGTTGACCAGAAACGGCGCCAAATTAAATGTGTATTTTCGTATCTGCCGGTCGCTGAAATCATATTTGGCGCGTAACCAAACCCAAAATGCATTGACCGACGCATCGGCAATCATCACCGGCTTGTCTTTAATATCAGCAAGATTTTTAACATCGTCACGCGGATGGGTAATCAGCACTTGCGGGTCTTTTTGAAAAGCCGCCATGACCGCTTTTGCAGGCACACCGGCGCGCACCATATTCAGCGGGATAAAACTGTTCGATCCCATGCCGAATTCAATCGCACCGGCGCCCAAAAGTTGCGGGATGTTAACCCCCGGGCCGCCACCGCGAATGGTCACATCCAATCCGGCTTTTTCATATAGCCCCAAGGCTTTGGCTTGATAGAACCCGCCTTGTTCAGCTTGCGCTTTCCAATCGGTCGCAAACGTCACCGGCTCCAAAGCCCATGCCGATAAGGGAAGCAAAAACCAAGCAATCAACTGCCGATATAATGTGGCGAAACGCATTCTGTATATTCCTTCTCCCGAATATGACAAACTGGCAGACGGGCCGAAACGCGTCAATGCGCATGCTGCGCGACGGCGAGCCTTTGTGGAGTGATTTATGGCCGAGGCGCGGTTCTGGCAAACCAAAAAATTGGCTGAAATGAATGAAGCCGAATGGGAAGCATTGTGTGATGGCTGCGGCAAATGTTGCCTGGTCAAATTGCAAGATGAGGATAGCGGCGAGATTGCCTATACCGATCTGGCCTGCCAATTGCTCGATATGGAGAGTTGTCGTTGTATGCATTATCAGCGGCGCTTGGAGCTGGTGCCCGATTGCGTGAAGTTGACCAAAGAGAACCTGTCACAAATTGACTTCATGCCGCCGAGTTGTGCCTATCGGTTACTGAATGAGGGCAAGTCTTTGCCTGATTGGCATCCGCTCGTTAGCGGCGAAAGCGATAGCACACTCAAGGCCGGAAAATCGGTTCACGGGCGCGTGACACCGGAAACTTTGGCCGGACCGACGCTGGAAAACCACATTATTGACTGGCCCTTGGATGAAGAAAAATAGCCCAAAGCAGTCTCGTGCAAATGGCTGAATCGCTTGCTCTTTTTCAGATAAATACACGCATAAGTTGAGTAAGCCATTGAAAAATAACAAAAAATTATTGACAAGCGTGACGCTTGACTGATAGGCTTCAG
>CBFIIT010000032.1:0-18657 GCA_965662725.1 Alphaproteobacteria bacterium
AAGTGTGCTTCACAGACATTGTATGGTTTGGCGTAGCTCTCTGCAGGCTGAATTCATACTGTTCACCGTCAAAAGAAAAGTCGGACAACACACTGGTTTGGATGCGAAGCCCATAATCATATGACGACATGCCAACCGACATGCTGTAATCGGCTGCAATGGCTGCTCCGCCAGAAGCAAATGAAGCGATAACCGCATAAGCGGCTGTTTTTAATAATAGTTTGTTGGTCATGATATCTCCCAATTCTCAAAAGGTTTTAAAAGTTAAATACATATCCGAGCGACAGCACTTCCAAATCTTCTTCAGTGCGTGCCGAGCCGCCAGACCAATAATCAATGCCATCATCGTAAGAAAAGGACTTGTTATCTAATGCGAAGTTGATGCCCGAATTGGCGTCAATTGCGTAGAATAGCGACAAGCCAAGGCTGGTGGCCGTTCCTTCAAATATCGTGCCCGTGTCAGAGATTCTGGAGGCGACGCCGCCTGCGCAGCTATATTTTTCAGAAACATCGGCCTCACCGTCAAACACTGAGGCAAGTTTTACGGTTCCAAAAAGCCTATCTGTAAAAGCTTTGGAATAAGCGCCGCCTATGAAAACACCAAAGTTTTCGTTTTCAAAGTCGGT
Organism: Alphaproteobacteria bacterium; assembly: GCA_965662725.1. Classification (GTDB taxonomy): domain Bacteria; phylum Pseudomonadota; class Alphaproteobacteria; order RS24; family RS24; genus UBA8337. The sequence continues at coordinate 627 of CBFIIT010000032.1, forward strand.
CGTGGTTTCTACCGATGCACCATTGACTTCGCATATATTGGCGATGGCGACATTGTTCCCCGCGGCCTCGCGATGCGCCCGGCCTTGAACCTCATTCCATGAGACGGCGCCGGAATAAAAGCCACCAAAAGCTGACCAGCCGTTTTGGAGCTGTCGTGTGTAGGTTAGGTTAAACTCTGAGCGTTCAGCTGTTTGCGGGCAGCTTGCCGGTGTGCAGGCCTCGCCATTGGCGTCCCAATTGCCGTTGCCGCCCCAAAAATTATCAAAATCAGGGTCGCTGCTCTCGGCAATTTGGAGGGAAATCGAATTCTTGCCATAAGTATAGGAACCGGTAAGTGCAATGTCTTGAAAGGTCGCCTGAATGCCGGCCGAGCCGCCCGCGCCACTGTCACGATCATCATAGTAAATATGAAAATCATTATAGGCAGAGCGGGTCGCGATAGAGCCGCCCCAATCACCGGCAGCAGCCGGCCCCAATAGCATTGCTGATGTCGTTAGAAAAATAATCGGACGCATATCACTCACTCATTGAAAAAGTTATTACACATTTCAGATGTAAATATATCGTCTTGACGATTTTTCCAGCTAATGGATAAGAAAGAATTGTTGATTGTCGCTGGTAAAAGAGCGCTTTATCTCATCTACGCTCAATCTAATCCGTATTGCGCCGCTTTGGGGAGGCAGGTGAGCGGAGGCTTGATAGTCGAATAATCCGTACGACCACGTTGGCGCATTGGCCTTGCTGTGGTGGCCAATTGATAATGGGCTATCGCTAGAAAATGTTTGCGGTTGGAAGTTACCCGCTTGGCAAGTGCCCACAGGGACCCGCTTTCTTGCGATTGCGGAGAAAGGAGAATAATCATAGGTCTTGCCGGCTGTTCACCCTGCTACTGCTATGCGGCCATTGGTGCGCTTCTTTAGTTATTCTCCTTATTCTCGGTATTTTGTTTGAAAAGCTGTAAAAGTCTAAGCAATCTTCTCAAAGCGGCTATTGATGTTGTCGATTATTTGCCTGCGGCTCCATTTGGTGGCTCCACCAAATTTAGCTGGTTTGGGCAATATTCCTTCACGGCACCAGCGCCAAACAGTGTTGGGAGTGACGCCATAACATTCGGCCAACTGCCGAACGTCCATCAGTTCGATTTCTGTGTCGCGCAATAATTCGGTCATATCGGTATCCTTTCGCAATCAATAACTGCATAAGGATTTCAGATTGATGTATGATTTGGCGCGGGGCTGTGGGGTGGTTAATTGCAATAATCAAAACAATTACTGCCCCACGAAATGTATAACACTACGTATAACACCATTTGTTTTGATACAAAAAAACCCCTGTAAAGAGGGGGGTTTTACTAAATTTATGGCGGAGGGGGAGGGATTCGAACCCCCGGAACGCGCAAACGCTCAACGGTTTTCAAGACCGCCGCTTTCAACCACTCAGCCACCCCTCCTATAGGTGGGGTTCAAAAACCCGTGCGACCCGTGATCAGCAAGAGGTGATGTAGCTTGATTGCGAAAATTTTTCAAGCAACTCGTGCAGGCGAATCTCTTATAGTTTTCCAAATTCACAACAAACCGGAAAAACAACATGAATACGGGGCAAATTTATCGAGCGTCTTTGGTCCTTGTGGCCATGACCGTGCTTGTCGGCTGTGCCGGCAATAGCCAGCGTTTAGCTGATGAACGACAGGGCCGCGCTGTGTTTGCCGGCGGCATTTACAAAATCGGTACACCTTATGAGATTGAGGGCGAGTGGTATTACCCGCAAGAAGACCCGAAATATGACAATACCGGCATTGCTTCTTGGTATGGGCCGAAATTTCATGGTCGGCGTACGGCCAATGGCGAAATTTTTGATATGGATTTAATGACCGCGGCGCATCCGACTTTGCCAATGCCGGTGCGCGCTAAAGTGACAAATTTGGAAAATGGGCGTTCGGTGATTGTGCGGGTAAATGATCGTGGACCATTTGCCAAAGACCGCGAAATAGATATGTCGCGCCGCGCTGCCGATGAATTGGGTTTTAAAGAAAAAGGCACGGCGAAAGTGCGGGTGCAATATCTCGGTCGCGCGCCGCTTTATGACAGCGCCGGTCGGCTTATCCGCAAGCAGGAGCCGGATCGCTTTATTGTCGATAAGCCGGTAACGCCCAAAGAATTGACTAAAATGGCCGCCGCGCCGGTGCAAAAAGTGGATGTACGCGGGCAAGATGGCAAGCCGATTGAAAAGCCACAGGTCGATGTGGAAAGCAAACGCTATGCGGTGCAGGTTGGTGTGTTTTCCAGCAAAGAAAATGCGGAAGCCTTGAAGCAGAAGCTTGAGCAGATAGCGCCGGTAAAAATCGTGCCGGTGAAGCTGGGCGGCGCGACTTTGTTTCGGGTGAAAATGGGTGGTGCAAATATTCGTGCCGATGCGCGGCTGACGGTGGATAAATTAGTGGCGGCCGGTCATACGGATGCAGTGATTATTGAGCAATAGGGAAATCAAATGCGCGTAGTGAAACATTTTCTTATTATCTGTGCCTTGCTGCTGCCCGGCGCGGCGCAAGCTTTGGATACCAAAGCCGATTATGCCTTGCTGATGGACTTGGATACCGGCGTTGTGCTGTTTGAAAAAAACGCCAATGCGCGAATGAGCCCGGCCAGTATGAGCAAATTAATGACTGCGCTGCTTGCCTTTGAAGCATTGGAGAGCGGGGCGATTTCCGAAGATGATAAGTTTTTTGTCAGCGATGATGCGTGGAAGCGTGGCGGCGCCGGTTCGGGCGGCTCAACCATGTTTTTAAAGGCGCGCTCGCGCGTGCCGGTGATTGATTTGCTGCGCGGCGTCATCATCCAGTCAGGCAATGATGCTTGCATCGCCTTGGCTGAAGGGCTGGCCGGCAGCGAGCCGGAATTCGCCGAATTAATGACCGAGCGGGCGCTTGATTTGGGAATGACCAAATCGACATTCAGAAATTCGACCGGTTGGCCTGACCCTGAGCATAAAACCACGGCGCATGATTTGGCGCTGCTGGCGCGTGAGATTATCACCAAGCACGATAAATATTATCGCCTGTTCAACCAGCGCGATTTTACATGGAACAATATTCGGCAGACCAATCGTAATCCGTTGCTTTACGCCAATATCGGCGCGGATGGCCTGAAGACCGGCCACACAAAAGATAGCGGTTATGGGCTGGTGGCCTCGGCTGAGCAAAACGGGCGTCGTCTGATATTGGTGGTTAACGGTCTCGATTCAAAGCGTGAGCGGGCGCGAGAAGCGCGCAAGCTGATGACTTTCGGTTTCCGTAATTTCTTGCGCGAGCCTTTGGTAGAAGCCGGCACATCGATTGCCGAATTGCCGGTGTGGCACGGCAGCGAGCCGAAAGTGAAAGTAACCACGGCGAAACGCTTTGACATAATCACGCCGCGCAGCGGCAAGCGCAAAATGGTCGCCACAGTGACCTATGAGAAACCCGTATTGGCGCCGATTAAAACCGGCGATGTGCTGGGGCGTTTGAAAGTGACCTTGCCGGGGCTTGCGCCGCAAGAGGTTGACTTGGTGGCAGCTGAAGATGTCGATAAGGGCAATGTCTTCGGGCGCGCCATTTCCAGTTTATTTTATTTGATTGTAGGTGATTGATATGCATGGAAAATTCATCAGTTTTGAAGGCGGTGAAGGCGGCGGTAAGTCCACACAGGCGGCGCGTCTGGCCGGTTTCTTACGCAGCAAAGGGCTTGATGTGGTGGAGACCCGCGAGCCGGGCGGCACGAAGCAGGGTGAAGAATTGCGCGACCTATTGGTGCAGGGTGATCCTGATCGCTGGGCGCCTTTGTCGGAATTATTGATGATGACGGCAGCGCGAATTGAGCACGTTAATCGGCTGATTGAGCCGTCATTGGAAGCGGGCAAATGGGTAATTTGCGATCGCTTTTTGGACAGCACGCTGGCTTATCAAGGTATTGCCGGTGGTCTTGGTCTGGAAATGGTCAGCAATTTGCAGGCGCAAGCGGTTGGCGGCGCGATGCCCGATGTGACGTTCTTGCTCGATGTGCGTGAAGAAGCCGGTTTGCAGCGGGCTGAAAAGCGTGGCGGTGCGGCTCGGTTTGAGAAAAAAGAAGCGTCGTTTCACGCCAATGTCCGCGATGGTTTTTTGGCTTTAGCGGCTGAAAGCCCGCAACGTATTGTTGTGATTGATGCGGAAAACAGTTTTGACGCGGTCTGGCAGCAAATCGAAGATCAGATGAAAGAGCGGTTTAAGCTCTAGCCGCGCACAATTTACGCCCTTAAGGTGGCCCGATGAGCGCAGCTGATAGCCTTGATGAAATTCCCGATATTGACGGCGACCACCCGCCGCGTTTGACGCGCGCTTTGGTCGGCCATGCAGCGCAGCAGCAAACATTCCTGTCGGCAATGAACGGCAAACGTATGCCGCATGCTTGGTTATTGACCGGCCCAAAAGGGGTTGGCAAAGCCAGTTTTGCTTATTTGGCGGCGCGGGCTGCCTTATCTTCAGGGGTGACGCAGGCTTTATCTCCGGCGCAAGAAACCGCCGAAAGCCATTTGATTGAAGAGGCGTCGCATCCTGATCTGTTTATTTTGCAGCGTCGCTATAATGAGAAGACCGGTAAGTTTCGCGGGGATATTCCGGTCGATGATGCGCGCGCATTAAAGCAATCATTCGGATTGAGCGCCGGTCGCGGCGGTTGGCGTGTCGCGGTTATCGACAGCATTGACGATATGAATAAGAACGGCGTCAATGCATTGCTCAAGCTGATTGAGGAACCGCCGGAAAAATGTCTGTTTCTGATTGTTTGTCATCAGCCGGGACGGGTGCTTGATACCATTCGCTCGCGCTGCCGGACGCTGGCTTTCAATGCGTTGTCGGAGCCTGAGCTGCAGCAGATTGTTCATCATAGACTGAATTCAGTTGACCCGAATGAAGCCGCCGCTGCTTCATTTTTGGCTGACGGCAGTGCCGGTTATGCTTTGTCTTTGGCTGCGCTTGGCGGATTTGAGCTTTATCGTGAAATGGTTGGCGTATTGGAGACTGCGCCGCGCACCAATATTGAAAAACTGCACGATTTGGCGTCGCGTTTCGGTGCGCGGGCTGAGCCGGCACAGTTTGACCTGTTTTGCTATTTATTCAGCGGTTGGCTACATAGATTGGCCCGTTGCGCGGCAACCGGTGAGGTTTTTCAGCCGGTATTTGAAGGCGAGGCTGAATTGGTCAATCGGTTGATTGCCGGACAGTTAGACCTTGCAGGGCTGGTGTCTCTATGGGAGAAGGTCGGGAAAGACGCGCATTTGGTGCAAAGCCTGAATCTCGATAAGAAGCAGGCAGTCATTGAATGGGTGTCGGGATTTGCCAAACTGGCAGTGCAGGGAACAAATTAGGTCTTAAAGTGTCAGATAAGAATTTCTTTATAACTACCGCTATTTCCTATCCAAATGGTAAACCGCATATAGGTCATGCCTATGAAATTATGGCGACTGACGCGATTGCTCGCTACCATCGTCTAAATGGTGAAAATGTCTATTTTTCGACCGGTACGGATGATCATGGGCAAAAAATGTTTCAAACCGCGCGTGACCAAGGCAAAACGGCGCAAGAATTGGCCGATGAGCTGACGCCGGCATTTCGCGAGATGGCGGAAGCGCTGAATTGTAGCCATGATGATTTTATCCGCACCAGCGAGCCGCGCCATCACGCTTCGGTAGGCGAATTATGGCAACGCATTGCCGATAATGGCGATATTTACAAAGACAATTATGCCGGTTGGTATTCAGTGCGCGATGAGGCTTTTTACGGCGAAGATGAGCTGACCGAAGATGCTGAAGGTAATAAGCTCTCGCCGCAGGGTACGCCGGTCGAATGGCTGGAGGAAGACAGTTATTTCTTCAAATTATCGGCCTATGAAGACAAGCTATTGGCGCATTTTGAGGCCAATCCGCAGTTTTTAATGCCGGAAAGCCGCCGCAATGAAATTACTTCTTTTATTAAAGGCGGCCTGAAAGACTTGTCGATTTCACGCACCGCGTTTGACTGGGGCGTGCCGGTGCCCGGCGATGACGCGCATGTGATGTATGTTTGGATGGATGCGCTGACCAATTATCTGAGTGTTCTCGGCTATCCTGATAGGGACGGGAAATATGCCGAATTTTGGCCGTGCAGCTTGCATGTTATCGGTAAAGATATCACCCGTTTCCACACGGTTTACTGGCCGGCGTTTTTAATGGCGGCCGATTTGCCTTTGCCTGAGCAAGTCTTTGCGCATGGTTTCTTGACTGTTAAAGGCGAGAAAATGTCGAAATCGCTTGGCAATGTATTGGATCCGTTCACGCTTGCCGCACATTACGGCGTTGATGCCTTGCGCTATTTCTTTTTGCGCGAGGTGCCGTTTGGCCGCGATGGCAGTTTTTCTGATGAGGCGATTGTCAATCGGGTGAATGCTGATTTGGCCAATGATATCGGTAATTTGGCGCAGCGTAGCTTGTCTATGGTTGGTAAAAACTGCGAGGCAAAACTGCCGCAACCGCAGGCTTTTAGCGAAGATGATGAGAAAATTCTTGCGCTGTTTGATGGTCTGAAGCAACGCACTGATGCGGCCATGCAAGGGCATGAATTGCATAATTATCTATCCACAGTGATGGAGGCCGTGTCTGAGGCCAATCGGTATTTTGCCGAGCAGGAGCCATGGGCATTGAAGAAAGAAGACCCGGCGCGAATGGGCACAGTGCTTTATGTGACTGCTGAATTGGTGCGCCAAGCTGCTATTTTATTGCAGCCGGTGATACCGCAAGGGGCGGCGAAATTGCTGGATTATTTGGCGGTTGATGCGCAGGCGCGTGATTTTTCTTATTTGGGTGCAAGCCATCGTTTGCAAGGCGGGCAAGATTTGCCAGCACCTGAAGGTGTTTTCCCACGCCTTTCAGTAATGGAAGACGCTGAGGCCGAATAGTCCTGTTGCCGATTTGCAACAAAATACTATCTGCCGGCGCTGAAATTGGTTATTGTCTTGCTTCGTGTTCGATAAAAAGGGCACAGCTTGTTGTGGTGGGATGATTAGGGAGTGGCATATGGATGTCCTTCGGCTCACTGGTGTATTTCGGCGGCCGTTTGAAGCAGGGCGGTTAAACCTGTCCGATATCACCCGCGTTTCTTCCGTTATGTTCGCTCTGATGGGCATTGCCTCGGGCGTTTTCACCTATCTCATTCTATCCAATGCGACGCCGCTCAATCCCAATCCGGAAACGGTTTGGTCGCTCTTATCGCTAAATATTTTCATTATTATCGGACTTTTGATTGTCGTTATCGGGCAGGCAGTGCGTATGCGACGCCGTCGCCGTGCCGGTATTGCCGGCGCGCAATTGCATGGGCGGATGATTTCATTGTTCTCAATGATTGCCGTATTACCATCAATTTTGGTGGCGATTTTCGCGTTTGTAACGCTGGACCGCGGCTTGGATTACTGGTTCTCCAGCCGCACCAAGGCCATCATCAATAATACGGCCGATGTTGCCAATGCCTATATGACCGAGCAGCGCAATCACTTGCGGCACGATTTATCAATTATGGCGACGGATATTTACGATGCGCGCGAGTTTCTCAAAACCGAGCCGCGTCGTTTTCGTGGGTTTTTGGAAGCGCAGGCCAGTTTGCGCGACATGCAGCAAGCGCTGCTGATTAACGACCAAGGCGAGGTGCTGATGGCGGCGTTGCCGCAAACCACAATTTTAACAACATTGCCGCCGCCGGAAGCGTTTTCCGCATCGGAAGAGCGGACAGTCACCATTACGTCGCTTGATGAGGGGCAGGTGCTGGCCTTACGCAAAATTGACGGGCTGGAAAACATTTATCTCTATTCGGCGCGAGCAATGCCGCAAAATATTATCGAACAGCTTATCGAAACCGATGCAGCTGTGCGCGAATATTTAGCCATGGAGGCGAGGCGGTTTGAAACGCAGCTGACCTTTGCGCTGATTTACATTATTTTGACGCTGGTTATTTTGCTATCAGCCATCTGGCTCGGCCTCTCATTGGCCGACAGGCTGGTGCGCCCGATCGGTCGATTGATACAGGCAACCAAACGCTTGGGCGAAGGCGATTTGAAGGCGCGGGTTGAGACAGATACGCTTAAGGGTAATGAAGAAATTTTGCAGCTTGCATCGACCTTTAATGAAATGGTGTCGCGCTTGGGTGTGCAGCAAAGCGATCTGATTTCAGCCCACCAAGATTTGGATGAGCGGGCGCAATTTACCGAAACCGTGCTCAGCGGTGTGTCGTCAGGTGTAATTGGGGTCGATGAAAAGGGCCGTATCAATCACGCCAATGATGGTGCCGGTGCCTTGTATAATGCTGATCCGCGAGGTCTTATCGGCAAGAAAATCAATAAAGTGATGCCGGAATTCCAGCCTTTGCTGGCCGATGTGTCATCGTCAAAAAGCGGTCGCGCCATTGCGCAATTCAACATGAATGATGCAGCGCGAAACGGCCATATCATTCAAGCCAGCGCCAGCAAATTGGAAGGCCAAGGGGCGATTGTCACATTTGATGATGTTACCGATTTATTGACTGCGCAACGTAATGCGGCTTGGGCTGATATTGCCCGTCGTATTGCGCATGAAATCAAAAACCCACTGACCCCGATTCAGCTCTCGGCCGAACGTTTACAGGCCAAATTCGGTGATATGGCTGATGAGCAGAGTGATGTTTTTCGGCAATGCACCGACACGATTATTCGGCAAGTTGAAGATATTGGTCGCATGGTCGATGAGTTCGCTTCATTTGCCCGCATGCCGGAGGCCAGCATGGCGACATTTGATTTGTCTGATACGGTCTCGCAGGCGCTTTTATTGCAGCGCGTTGCCAATAGCGACATTGAATATAAAGTTTCCGATGTGCCGCAAATTCCGGTTTCCGGCGACCGGCGGCTTATCAGCCAGGCGCTGACCAATGTGCTGAAAAATGCCGAGGAATCGGTGCGCCGCCAAAATGGCGAAAAGCGAATTGAGTTGGATGTGTCACAAAATGATGAGCAGATTGTTATCACAATCAGCGATACCGGCATTGGGTGGCCGAAAAAAGATAGATATGCGGTGCTTGAGCCGTATCACACAGCACGCGAGGACGGCACAGGTTTGGGCCTGTCTATCGTGAAGAAAATTATTGATGACCATAATGGGCGTCTGGTTTTAACCGACGCTCCATGGTGCACGTCTGGCGGGACGGGTGCGAGCCTGCAAATGCATTTGCCTTTGCAGGAGAAAGAAACGGTGGGCCAATCCAAAATGCTAGAGGAATTGTAATGTTTGGAGATGTGTTAATCGTTGATGATGAGCGGGACATTTGTGACTTGGTCGCCGGTGTTCTTGAGGATGAGGGTTATGAAGCCCGCATGGCCTTTGACAGTGACAGCGCTTTGCGGGAAATCACCCGTCGCTGTCCGGCCATGGTTTTGCTGGATGTATGGCTGCAGGGCAGTCGGCTGGACGGTTTGGAAGTTCTCAATATTTTGCGTGAGCGTTACCCGAATTTGCCGGTGGTGATTATTTCCGGTCACGGCAATATCGATACTGCCGTGGCGGCCATTCGCTCCGGTGCTTATGACTATATTGAAAAGCCGTTTAAGTCGGACAAATTGCTGGTCACTGTAGCGCGAGCCATTGAGGCAGCGCGTTTACAGCGTGAAAATACCGAATTGAAACGGCGGGCGGATATTCAGTTAACGCTTATCGGGCAGGCCTCTGCCATGGAGCAGTTGAATACGAAGATTGATAAGCTGGCCCAGACCAAAAGTCGGGTGATGATTGTCGGGCCTTCCGGTGCCGGTAAAGAGGCGGCGGCGCATCAATTGCACGCACGTTCACCGCGTTCGGCGAATAATTTCATTTCCGTTCATACGGCAATGATGGGCGATGATATGGAGCAAATCGATCGATTGCTGTTTGGCTATGAAGATGGTGATTTGATTGAAACCGGCCTGTTTGAGCAAGCGCATGGTGGCACGCTTTATCTCGATGAGATTGCAAGCTTTCCACAGCGGCAGCAAAAAGCGATTTTGAAAATGCTGTTGGATGGCGGCATTACGCGCATTGGAGGTTCGCAATTAGTGTCAATTGATGCGCGGATATTATCATCATGCAGCGGTAAGCCGGAAAAATTCATTTCTGACGGCCTTTTGCGTGAAGACCTGTATCACCGGCTGAATGTTATGACGTTGGATGTGCCGGGCCTCAGCAATCGGCGCGATGATATTCCATATCTGGTTGAGCATTTTGTTAAAATGCTGGCGACGCAATTGAATATGCCGGTGCGCAGTGTCGGCACTGATGTGATGGCGGTTTTGCAATCGCATAATTGGCCGGGCAATGTTCGGCAGCTTCGCAATTGCATCGAGCATATGATGTTGACGAGCCATGCCGGCAATAGCGATGCATTAACGCTGGAGCATTTGCCGAAGGAAATCATCAGCGATACGGATGTGGCAGAGAATGTCGGCGAGTCCCGTCATATTATGTCACTTCCATTGCGTGATGCGCGCGAGTGTTTTGAGCGTGATTATCTGATCGCGCAAATAGACCGTTTCTCGGGCAATATCTCGAGAACGGCTGAATTTGTAGGTATGGAGCGATCGGCATTACACCGTAAGATGAAATCACTTGGTATTTCTGGTGGTAATCATGCTAAAAGCCATGCCTGATTTGAAACAAAGGACGTAAACCGATGCAAGTCATTGTTTGTGGGGCCGGCCAAGTAGGTTTTGGCATTGCTCGCCATTTGGCGGGTGAGGGCAATGACGTGACGGTTGTCGACAGTCAAGCGTCTTTGATGCAACGCATCACCGACACGCTTGATGTTCGTCCTGTGTTGGGGCATGGCGGTCACCCTGATGTTTTGGAACAAGCCGGCGCGGCGGACGCCGATGTTCTGATTGCGGTTACCGCTTCTGATGAAGTGAACATGATTGCCTGTCAGGCAGCCAAAACATTGTTTAACACGCCAAAAACCATTGCCCGTGTGCGCGACAGAAATTATGTACGCCCGCGCTGGCAAAATCTTTTCACCGATGAAGCAATCCCCATTGATGTGATTATTTCACCGGAAACCGAGGTGGCAAATGCGGTGATGCGCCGTTTGGCATTGCCTGGCGCATTTGATAGTGCCAGTTTTTCCAATGGCTTAGTTGAAATGATTGGCGTTTCAATTGAGGAAGATTGTCCGGTGGTCGATACGCCGCTGAACCAGTTGACCGGTCTGTTTCCGGATTTACAGGCGATTGCGGTCGGCATTCGGCGCAAGAATGAAGTCTATGTGCCGGATTTTGACGATACCATCCAACCGGGTGATGAGGCATTTCTGGTCACGGCGAGCAGTGATACTGAGCGCACGTTGAAAATTTTTGGCCATGCAGAACGAGAAGCACGCCGCATTGTGATTGTTGGTGGCGGTAATATCGGTTTTCAAGTCGCCAAATCTCTCGATGAGCAGGCCGGTCGCTATGTGCTGAGCTTGATTGAAGGCAAGCCGGAGCGGGCTCGTTATGTGGCTGAGAAGCTGAATAAATCGATCGTCTTACAGGGCAGCGGCCTGTCGCCTGAAATCTTGTCTGAGGCGGGTATTCGCGATGCTGATTTGGTGCTGGCCCTGACAAATGATGACCAAGTAAATGTGTTGACCAATATGTTGTCTCTGCAAGAAGGGTGCAGCCGCGGTTTATGCCTGATTAATGATAATAGTTTTCAAAATCTGGCCGGTCAGTTCGGTATGGAAGTATCGATTAACCCTCGCGCGATCACCGTTTCATCGGTGCTGGGCCATGTGAGGCTTGGCAATGTTGCACGTGTTCACTCGCTAAGTGATGAAACGGCTGAAGTGGTTGAAGCGGAAATTCTTGAAGGCGCGCCGATTGTCGGCAGTAAGCTTCGCGACCTCGACTTCGGCAACAGCATGCGTGTCGGCATGGTGCTACGCAAAGGCAAGTTGATTATGCCGCGCGGCGGCACTGAATTTAAAGCCGGCGACCGTGTTGTTATGTTCGTTATGGGCGACAGCATTGAAAAATTTGAAAGCCTGCTGCTGAGTAAAGAAAAGAAATAATATGCGCTTGGGGGCCATATTATTTACCCTCGGATATGGCGGCTGCATGATTGCGCTGCTTATGCTCATCCCGTTTACTTTCAGCCTTTTTGAAGATGGCTTGCGTCATACCGGCAATTTTTCTATCGGCCTAATGCTGACGGCTTTTGTCTCGGGGGCGCTTTTGATGACCGGCTTTAATAGCCGACGTCATCGCGCGCGCGGCATTGAATTGCTTTTGATTATGGTTCTGTTCTGGGCGTTTTTGCCGATCATGGCGGCCTTGCCATTTATCGGCGCGACGCAAATCCACACTTTGTTTGCTGCCTATTTCGAAGCGGTATCGGCCCTGACCACATCTGGCGGGTCCGTTTTAACCGTGCCGCAAGTCGAAGCACCGGCAATTTTGGTCTGGCGGGCGCTCTTGAGTTGGCTTGGCGGTTTATGGACCTTGGTGTTTGCTGTCGCGGTTTTGGCGCCGTTTGGCATTGGTGGCTTGACGCTTATCGGCAGTCCTTTACTGCAGCACGAAGAAGATGCGCCGTTATCCTCGCGGCTTGGACGGCCATTGCGGCTTATACTGCCGGTCTATTTGGTATTTACCGCGCTTGGTATGATTGCTTTGCTGGCTTTTGGCAGTTCACCGTTCGAAGCATTTTGTTTGGCAATGACATCGATTTCCACCAGCGGTCTGACATTGCGCGACGGTAGCTTGTTCACTTATATGGGCATGGGCCAGCAAGCAGTGGTGTCGCTGCTTTGCCTTATCGGTTCCATCAGTGTGCCGATATTGGTAATGGCGACGCTCGGCCGCAAAGCGCGTGGTGACTTTCCCGCAACTGAAATGCGCGCCTTTATCGCGATTATTCTCGGCTACATGATTGTCAGCATATTGAGCCTGCCGCAGATGCATCCGGCGACGGCTTTATTCCAATCAATTTCTTTGCATAGCACCGCCGGATTTAATTTTGTCCAAGGGCAGGGCATTGGCAATTGGCCGGTTGTCTGGGTGATGGTGCCGGTGCTCATTGGTGGAATGGCGCTTTCAACCACTGGCGGGATTAAGGTGATGCGAGTGATTATTCTGATAAAGGATATCGGTTCTGAATTAGGCAAGCTGACTTATCCCTCATCCGTGCAACCTTTGGCGCTTGAAGGGCGGCGATTGCAGCAAACCGACTTCAGTGCCGCTTGGGCTTTCATGGCGGTGTTTATTCTTTTCGTAACATTGGGGGTTTTGCTGCTCGGCCTTTTCGGCATGAGTTTGGAAGCTGCATGGCCGGTAGTATTGGGCGCATTGACCAATAGTTTGGCGATTACATCCCATCTTGCTACGCCGCCAATATATGCGGCAATGAGCGACCCTTTGCAAATCACCGTGACGCTGTTAATGATTGCAGGACGCATTGAGTTGCTTGTTTTGATGGTGCTTTTTACCTCTTCATTCTGGCGTTATATGCGCTAGCCGTTGCGAGGATTTTGATGAGCCGTATCGCTTATATTGATGGAAGTTATCAGCCGCTAAATGTTCCGGGCATTATGGTCGAGGATCGCGGCTATCAATTCGCCGATGGCGTTTACGAGGTTTGCGCAGTGCGCGGCAGTAAACTATTGGATGAAGAAATGCATCTTGATCGGCTGGATTATTCACTGAGTGAATTGAAAATTCCGGAGCCGATGTCACGCGCGGCGCTTCGTCAAATCATGCGCGAAACCTTACGACGCAATCATATTCGTGACGGCATTCTCTATATCCAAGTGTCGCGCGGTGTGGCCCCCAGAGACCATATGTATGCGCCCGATATCAAACCCGTATTGGTGATGACCGCGCGGCCAATGAATATGGCGCGGCGTGACAGCATTATGGAAAACGGTATTGAGGTGATTTCTGTGCCCGACCAACGCTGGGCGCGCTGTGATATCAAATCCATCAGCCTGTTGCCAAACGTATTGGCGCGGCAATCTGCACGTGACGCGAAAGTGCAAGAGGCATGGCAAATTGACGAGCAGGGCATGGTGACGGAAGGGGCGGCCACCAATGCTTGGATTGTCGATAAAGATAATTGTTTGCGAACCCGTCCGGCAACGAACCAAATACTTAATGGCATTGTGCGGCAAGTCATATTGCAGTGCGCGAAGCAAAGCGGCCTGACTGTCAAAGAACAGCCTTTTTCGTTGGACGAAGCGTTGCAAGCAAAAGAGTGCTTTTCAACCGCTTCCACCATGTCGGTATTTCCGGTCGTAAAAATCGACGGAACGCCAATCGCTGACGGCAAACCGGGTGCGGTTTCGCGGCAACTGTCAGAGGCTTATGACGCTGTCTAATTCGGTTGATTGAAAAAACATTAGGTTTCGTCTTAAAGTTGTGTCACTGTTTTATCTGCGTCGCGGAAGGAGTGCCGCGTCAATAAAGTAACAGGTCGAGCAGCTCCATCGGCCGTAGAATAAACTGGGTAAACCAATGTCTTCTTCTGACTCGCTGGAAGCGTCTTTTCTCAATCACGTTTGCGACCAAAAACTGGCTTTGACTATCTTTCTGGTAAATGGCGTAAAACTGCAGGGCACAATCACTTGGGTTGATGCAACTTCGATGTTGCTAAGCCGTGATGGCCATTCGCAGCTTGTTTATAAGCATGCGATTTCGACCATTATGCCGAATAGTCCGGTTGAGATTGCCGTCGCTTAAGATTTTTGTCGTTCGGCGGCTTTAGCTTGGTCCCAAAATAGGTCAAGCTCCTCCAGGGTAAACTTATCTTTGTCACTGCTTTTGGCCAGTTGTTCCAGGTGCTTAAACCGCCGGATAAACTTTTCATTGGTTCGACGCACGGCTTTTTCCGGGTCAATTTTGAGATGGCGGGCAATGTTTGCTGCGACGAAAAGCAAGTCACCAATCTCATCTTCCATTGCGTCAGCATCGCCTGATTGTATCGCTTCGCGCACTTCAGCTATCTCTTCGTGCAACTTATCAAATACCGGTTCGACATCAGGCCAGTCAAATTGCAGGCGCGCGGCTCGGTTTTGAATTTTGACGCCACGGGTCAAGCCGGGAAGGGCGACGGGAATATCATCCATCAGACTGTCTGATGTTCGGCCTTTTTCGGCTTTCTCAGCCGCCTTTATCTCTTCCCAGCTTGCTTTTACGGCGTCGGCATTGTCGGCCGAGGCATCGCTGAATACATGCGGGTGTCTTCGTATCATTTTATCGGCTATCGCATTGGCCACGTCGTTAAAGTCAAAAAGCGCATCTTCTTCTGCCATGCGTGCGTGAAATACCACTTGCAGCAGCAAATCGCCGAGCTCTTCTTTCAAATCGGCCATGTCTTCACGTTGAATCGCGTCGACAACCTCATAGGCTTCTTCGATCGTATAGGGCGCGATACTGGCAAAGTCTTGCTGCAAATCCCACGGGCAGCCGGTATCCGGTGTCCGAAGTGCCTGCATGACATCGATAATGCGTGAAATGCCGTTTTCTGTCTGGTTGTCAGCGTCATCGTCCATAGTCTAACGTTCCCATGATTCCGTAGCCGGATGAATAAGGCGTTCATAAACAAATAGGGCGACCGAATGGCCGCCCCTAAATGTCGCATAATAAATATTATGACAAATTATTAGCTACAAGAAGCATTACCCGCAGCATTACCGGTAACAAAAATATACGCTTTTTGCGGCGACACTTTACCCATCTGGGTTAACGCGGCGTCACTGACGGTGTATTTCAAAATCGTTGCGCCGGATGCAGCGGCTGTGCTGACAATATCCAGCTCGAATTTTTTACGCGGGTTTGAACCTTTTCCGATTTCCAGCTTAGTGACATCACTGGTGGTGACTGAACCGTCAAACGTAACAGCGATTTCGGTTGATGAACAATCAACGGCAGAAACAGATGCAGCTTGCGCCGGCACAACACTCATCAGGCTGACAGCGGAAATAATAAAAAACTTTTTCATAGTGATATTCCTTTAGTTACAGACGCGTGTCGAAGTATCACCGTCTGCGGTGGTTTCAACAGCGATCGGCCAAACGTTCCAGTCATATGTGTCTTCATAGTCTGCACGCGTAACATACATGGTGCACGAGGTACCGGCCGTATCGAAAATACAATTGCCTGCAGCCAGTTCAACGGTTTCTGATGAACCGCTGTCTTTCTTAAATTTAAGACTGGTCAATCCGGTTGTCGTAGATGATGTGGCTTCGATATCAATTGCCGTTACGGCACTTGCGAAGGTCAAAATCAACTTTGGCGGTGTGCAATCAACTGAAGATAAATTGGCTGCCTGTGCGCCGGAAGTAAAAGCAAATAAGATGCCAACGAATAGTGTCTTTTTAAACATGAAACCTCCTACTCTGCATAGGTGCAGAAATTCGCATCGCCTGACGGAATGCTGTAATTAACCGTTTGTGAAATATCGATATTGGAGTCGCCGGACTGACCGCCCCACTCCACCAAATAGCCGTCAATCCACCAGTTATAATGGGCAAAGTCATTCCAACGGCCATTACCCCAAACGTGCAAATAATGTTCGGATGAACTACAGCAGTTATTCGGCTCACCCTTGCCGGCTGTGCCATTCCAATTCTCATAGGTGTTGGTGTGTTTGCCGGAACCGTTGGCATTATTGCCTGATGGTGTGCTCCAATATGGGGCTGATGTCGAGGCGGGATAATTATCGGTACCGAATTTCACCATTTTCTCCGGACCGGTCACCCAGTACCAGTGGTTCTCGCCGTGCGTTTGACCTGTTTTGTCACCTGATGATACGCCACAACGGCTCATGACGGTGCTGTCATCAAGCCTGTCACAAGCGCCAATCCAACCAACGCCTTGAACTTTATCTTTCAAAATAGCTTGTTCCGCGGCTGAAGTCGGCGTCGCCAAATAACCGGTCATGCCGAATAATGACTTCCCGGCGGCTTTTGTGCGCGCACTTGAAAATGTGACGCGGCGATCGCGGAAATATTCATAGAAGTGATAAGTCCCGTCCTCATGCAAATATGGCACCCGGTTACTTAAGGTGAATGCCAATTTGCGGGCCGACGCAGGGTTTGAGCCACCGTCAAATATATAGCCGACGCGTTTAAACAGACCGACCCATCCGGCTTCTGTAGTGGTTCCATGAAACCGCATAATTCCGGTTGTCGGGTCATAATCTGCGTGTGTTACACCGGTCACGCCCAGATTTGTGTAGCGCTTAATCGAGTTTGCGCCTCGCGTTGCGACGGTTACTGAGTCGCCTTGAATGAACAGCAGATCATCATCGTCAAAGCTACCGGTGATGGATACGGCAGCACCGTTAATGCTGCCAGTGGCATTAAAGTCACTGCCTGAAACTTGTGTATTTGTGATGCAGCCATTTTCATTTGAGAGCCTCAGCGTCTGACTGCTGATAGTGGCTGAGCGGCCATAGCTGTTTGAGTTATCATCCGTTGCGGTGATGCTGATTGTATAAGAGCCGGCATCCAAATCTTGAATATTCGAAATACCGGAGCTTGCGGTGTTAACCACCAAACGCCCTGCGCTGTTTACGATGAACGGGCTGTTTTGAACACCGTTCCCGTCATCACCCGACCAAGTTGTGTTGCCTAATGTGGTGGTAACGGCATAAGTGACATTTCCAGGTTGTGATGTGCAGCCTGAGCCTGAGCAATTACCGTCATAAACGGTGAAGGCGTCAGTTTGAATTGTCGAGTCTGTGCCGTCCAATGCCAAGCCGCCGGATGGCGCGGTGATTTGTGGTGTATGCACCGCCCAATTATTACCGCGTGAAATCGCATCGGCATAAGTCTCATCTCCGGTCAGTTGAGAAATCTCATTCAGATAAGCGCGCGCATAACGCCCTTCATCGCCTGACGGACGAATAATGCCGGTAGCATTCGGGTCTGCATCAAGCAGATTGACCACTTCAACGTCAGAAATCTGTCCGTCATGATCAGTGTCGAAGATGCTGAGTGACTGATAAGAAGAAACTGAT
>CBFIIT010000033.1:0-18516 GCA_965662725.1 Alphaproteobacteria bacterium
AATATCATTAATATTTTCGCCAATTATGTGCTGGTTTATGGCATTGCCGGATTTCCTGAACTGGGTGCAGAAGGCTCTATTTGGGCGACGTTTATTGTCCGTTGCATGCAAGTGATAGCTATTTTCTCTTATGTTTGGTTTTTCCTCGACCATGAAAAATACGGCCTGACCAAGCCGAAAATCACTTGGAAAGGTGGCACGGAATTGCGCCGCATCGGCTATGCATCGGGCATTTCTATGGGGCTGGAAAACGGCGCGTTTAATGCGCTGGTTTTATTCGCCGGTTTCCTCGGCACGGCGGCGGTGGCGGCGCATGTCATCATGATAAATGTCTTCGCACTGTTTTTTATGATGGGGCTGGGCTTTGGCGTTGCAACGGCTGTCAGTGTCGGTAATGCTTATGGCGCGGGTGATGCGCGATTGGTGTCGCGCTGGGCATGGCTCGGCCTGTCCATTCAAAGCATTATTATGGTTTTTGCCGGTATCTTAATGTGGGTAACGGCGCAACAGACCGGCGAATTTTTCTCCAATGATCCGGCAGTTTTCAATCTCGCAGCAGCAATGATCGCATGGGTCGCTTTATCACTGGTTTTTGATACCGGTCAGTCTTTGCTGGCCATGGCCTTGCGGGCGCGCGGCGATACATGGATGCCGACATTCATTCACTTCATCGCTTATGGCGTGGTAATGATACCGCTGGCCTATCTGTTTATTTTCCCGCTTGGTCGCGGCGCAATGGGGCTGGCGGATGGCGTCATCCTCGGTACATTTGTACCATTTATTCTGGTGATATTGCGCTATCGCTATCTCGACCGCCGCGATGCGGCGCAGGCGGCACTGGCGGCTGCCTAATCAGTCCTCATGCTGGCCGATAATACCGGCCTGTAAATATTTCTCGCGGGTCTCTTCGTCAAAACCGTTTTGCGCCAGAATATCCATTGTGTGCTGGCCAATTTCCGGCAGCGGCCCTTTCGGGTCAGTGCTCTCATTGCGAAAACGAATGGGCGAAGCAATGTTTTTATAGCTCGTACCATCGGCTTTCGGCATATCAACAAATACGCCCGCATCATGCATTTGCGGGTCTTCAAAAGCCTGCTCAAAAGTTTGTACCGGCGACCAGATAAGACCGGCAGCATCTAATATCGGCTTCCACTCATCGAGTGTTTTTTGGGCGAAGGCCTCATCCATCAGGGCAATCAGCTCAACCCCATTGCGGCGGCGGTCGCGCAAGCTGCCGAAACGTTCATCTTCGATTAAATCTTCACGGCCAATGGCGCGCGCAACATCCGGCCAATCCGGTTCACCCGGGCGACCATTGATGAATAGCCAGCAATCATCCTTGGTGACGTAGTAATTATTTATCGCGACAATCGCTTCCTCGCGCGGGCGTGAGCGGGCAATGCGGCCATAACGCAGCCATGTGCCGTAATCGCAACCGACCGCATAGGCGGCAGAGCGAATTAGTGAGCTTTCAACCAATTCGCCTTCGCCGGTGCGTTGTGCTTTCAAAAGCGCTGCCAATATGCCGCTGGCGGTCGCAATGCCGGTAATATGGTCACCGGCTGCTGTGCGCAATGGCGCGGGTGATGCGCCTTTTGGTGTCATAATCCAGCCAAAGCCTGATTTGGCATTAAATGCCGCCGTGTCAAAACCCGGCTTGTCGGCTTCTTCGCCTTCCAAGCCGAAACCGGTAACGCTGGCGTAAACCAGCTTCGGATTGATTTTAGACAATGTGTCGAAATCCAAGCCCTGCTCTTTCAATTGGCCGGGTCGCACATTGGTCAAAAACACATCGGCATCTGCAACCAGCTTGCGGACAATATCACGGCCTTCTTCTGTGCCGGTATTAACGGCAATGGCGCGCTTGCCGCGATTATCCAGAGCCGAAACCGGATTATCGGGATAATCATCAGTCATGGCGCTGGCATAAAATTTCCGCATCGGGCAGCCGCCCAAAGGTTCGATTTTAATCACATCAGCCCCCCAATCAGCCATGATGCCACCGGCGGACGGGGCAGCGATATAGGTTGCCATTTCAATGATTTTTACGCCTTCAAGCATGGTCAGAACTCCCTTTTGTCGATAACTTAATGCGAGGGGATACAAAAAGGCAATGACTGATAATGAGATAAAAAAGCGGCTGCAGGCGAAATTGCAAGAGCTGGAAGAATTGCTGAATGTCAGCGCCGAGGATAGCGCGCCGGTTGAACTCGACCAAACCCAACAAGGGCGGTTGTCGCGCATGGATGCGATGCAACAACAAGCAATGGCGGCGGAAACACAACGTCGTCGGCGTCGTGATGTGCAATTGGTTAATGCCGCACTCAAGCGTTTGGATGAAGGCGAATATGGCTATTGCGTCAATTGCGGCGAGGCGGTGGAAGCAGAGCGTTTGGCGCTTGATCCGGCGACGCCGTTTTGCATTGGACACGCGAAATAAACGAATTCCATTGCCGCCGCCGCCTTCGGGCTTTATCAGGGGCGGATGAATTATTTCTCTTTCATTCGCGCCCATTTCCGTTTTTTGCTGTTCGGGTTTTTGATGATGGGTTTGTCGAATTTCGGACAGACTTTTTTCATCGCGCTTTATAGTAATGAGATCCGCGCTTTATTTGATTTATCGAATGCCGGTTTTGGCGGTCTCTATTCGGCGATGACGCTGCTCAGTGCGTTTATCATGGTCATGTCGGGCCGGTTGATCGATAATTGGTCGCTGGAAAAATTTACGCTGTTCGTGTTGGTCGGTTTGGCGGTCGGTTGCCTGATTATGGGTTTCAGCCAGCACATTATCGCGCTGGCTTTGGCTTTGTTTATGCTGCGTCATTTCGGGCAAGGCCTTTCGAGCCATACCGGCATGACCACGGCGGGGCGGTCTTTTGATGCCAATCGCGGGCAGGCCGTGTCTTTGGTGCAATTGGGATATGCCAGTTTTGAAGGGTTCTTTCCGCTCATGGCGGTGGCGTTAATTGCGCTGGTCGGCTGGCAAGAAAGCTGGTTTGTATTCGCAGCTATTTTATTAATCGCCGCCTTGCCGGTGCAATTATTCTTAAGCCGCGCCGAGCCGAAAAAAATCAGTGAAACAAAAGATGAGGCGGATGTCTCTTCCGACCGCAGCGATGTGCTGCGTGACAGACGCTTTTATATGGTGCTGCCGCTTTATCTGGCGCCGCCGTTTTTTTTAACCGGCATGTTCTTTCATCAAGTGCAATTGGCCGCCGCGCGCGATTGGCCACTGGCGGCTCTGGCCGCCGCATTTACGCTTTACGCGCTGGCTAAAGTGCTGGTCTCTTTATTGACCGGCCCGACCATTGACCGCTATTCGGCTTTGCGTGTTTTGCCGTTTACTTCCGTGCCATTGGTCTTTGCTTTTTCCATTTTGCTGCTTCAAGGCGATGCCTTCGGCAATCTGACGCCGTTTATTTATATGGGGCTTATCGGCATTAATCTGGGCATGGCCGGACCGGTGAGCGGTGGCCTATGGCCGGAGCTTTTCGGCACGGCGCATTTGGGCGCAATACGTTCGCTTACCTCGCCCATTGTTATTATGTCGACCGCTGCCGCGCCGGTATTGTTCGGTCTGGCGATCGATATGGGTATTGGTTTTGAGGCGATTGCCTTATCGGCCATTGGTTTTATTTTGGCGGCGGCTTTGCTTGCCTTTTGGGTGCCAGCCGATAAACTCGCGTCCAATTAGGGATAAATGGGGGCAAATAGGGAGAGCATAATGAGTAAAGATGATTTAATTCCGTCAGCCACGGTAATGATGTTGCGCGATACGGATGCCGGCCCGGAAGTGTTTATGGTGGTACGTCACCATGAAATAGATTTTGCGTCAGGCGCTCTGGTTTTCCCCGGCGGTAAAGTTGACAAGGCCGATTTCGATAGCGGCTTGCGCGCGCATTGCGGCCATGCTGAAGAGTTTGACGATAAAGAATTGGCTTTGCGTTTGGCGTCCATTCGCGAGAGTTTTGAAGAATGCGGCATTTTGTTGGCTCGCACAAAAGGCGATAGTGATTTTGTTTCCGCAGCTCGGCTGAAGGAATTGGATGGCTGGCGCGACCGCTTTAATAATCGCGATGCCACCATGTTGGAATTTGCCGAAGCCGAAAATCTTGAATTTGCTGTCGATGCGCTGGCCTTTTATGCGCATTGGGTGACGCCGGAAATGATGCCGAAGCGGTTCGATACTTATTTTTATATGGCGCGCGCGCCGCAAGACCATATCGGGGCACATGATGGCAGCGAGAGCGTCGATAGTGTTTGGATTACCGCCAAGCAAGCATTGGCCGATGCCGATGCCAAGAAACGCACGGTTATTTTTCCGACCCGCATGAATATTGAAAAATTTGCCAAGCGAAGCAGTGTCGATGATGCGCTGGCACAATGCGGCGATGTTGTGACAGTGACGCCGTTTGTTGAAAAAGAGGGCGATAAGTCGTTTTTACGCATTCAAAGCAATGCCGGTTATGGCGATCCGAAAGAAGACATCACACGCGGCATTTAGTGGCAATTCCCTACGGGACGAATTGCTCCGTCAAAATCCGTTCGTCAAGGCTGTGGTCGCGGTCAAACAGCATCAGCAAATTATGCGCCTTTGATTGGCGCACAGTGACTTCGACCACATTGCGGATTTCATTATGGTCAGCGACGGCACTTATCGGGCGTTTTTCATTTTCCAAAGCGGTGAATTTAACCGTCGCATTTTCCGGCAATAAGGCACCGCGCCACCGACGTGGGCGGAAAGCAGAGATTGGGGTCAAAGCCAAAAGCTTGGCATCAATCGGCAAAATCGGCCCATGCGCGGATAAATTATAGGCGGTGCTGCCGGCTGGGGTGGCCAGCAGCGCACCGTCACAAGTCAGTTCTTCCATGCGCATTTTGCCATCAATGGAAATTTGCAATTTCGCCGCTTGCGCGGTCATCCGCAGCAGCGACACCTCATTGATGGCCAATGCGGTATGGGTCTCACCATTTTTGTCTGTGGCGGTCATTTCCAGCGGATGCAGCACTGCCATTTTAGCGTCGGCAATGCGCTCAGCCAATCCGTCTTCATCAAACCGGTTCATCAAAAAGCCGACCGAGCCATGATTCATCCCGAATATGGCTTTGCCGTCATCCATATAATCATGCAGGCTGGCCAACATCAGCCCATCACCGCCAAGCGCAACAATCACGTCGGCCTCTTGCGGCGAGACCGCGTCATAGCGCGCGCGCAGCTTCTCGCAAGCCGCTTCGGCGGCGGCGTCAGAGCTGGCAACAAAAGCCAGTTTTTTGCGTTTCGGTTCGGCCATGGTCGTCCTATGGTTTTCCTAAAGCACGTGCTGTGTTTATAGTTAGTGCAGTTTTATGCATTTTGCGACCATTCAGTAAAGGGTAGGGAATGAGCGGGCCTTATATTCTAAGTATTGATCAGGGAACCACATCATCGCGGGCGCTGGCTTTTGACAAGTCGGGGCAGGTAAAAGCGGTGGCGCAGCGTGAGTTTCGGCAGATTTTTCCCGATGATGGATGGGTCGAACATGATGCGATGGAAATTTGGCAAACCACGATGACCTGCTGCCAAGATGTATTGGCTGAACTGGGCGCAGATAATTTTGCCGCCATTGCAATCACCAATCAACGCGAAACCGCAGTGGTTTGGGAACGTGCAACCGGCAAACCGATTGCCAATGCAATCGTT
Source organism: Alphaproteobacteria bacterium (assembly GCA_965662725.1). Taxonomy (GTDB): domain Bacteria; phylum Pseudomonadota; class Alphaproteobacteria; order RS24; family RS24; genus UBA8337. The sequence continues at coordinate 5,681 of CBFIIT010000033.1, forward strand.
TGGCAAGACCGGCGAACGGCGGAGATTTGCAATCGGCTAAAGCAAGACGGGCATGAAGCGATGATAACCGCCAAAACCGGATTATTGCTCGACCCGTATTTTTCCGCCAGTAAAGTCGGCTGGCTGCTCGACCATACGGATGGTGCACGCGCCAGTGCCGAGCGCGGAGAGCTGGCTTTCGGTACGATTGACAGTTGGCTGGTCTGGCAATTGACGCAAGGGGCGGCTCATGTCAGTGACGCAAGCAATGCGGCGCGCACCAGCCTGTATAATATTCACGACAATCAATGGGATGCAGATTTACTGCAACTGTTTGGTGTGCCGTCATCTCTGATGCCCGAAGTGAAAGACAATGCAGCTGATTTCGGCACGGCAAACGAAGCGGTTTTGGGCGTTGCTTTGCCGATATTGGGCATGGCCGGAGACCAGCAAGCGGCAACAATCGGTCAAGCCTGCTTTAAGCCGGGGATGATTAAATCAACCTATGGCACGGGCTGTTTTGTATTGGCCAATACCGGTTCGAAACCGGCCGCATCGGGCAATCGGCTGTTAACGACAATCGGTTATCGGCTGAATGGCGAAACCACTTACGCCTTGGAAGGCAGTATTTTTATGGCCGGCGCGATTGTGCAATGGCTCCGCGATGGGCTGCAACTCATCGCGCATGCATCGGAAACGCAAGCCCTTGCTGAAGCGGCCAATCCCGACAGCGCGGTAACGATGGTGCCGGCTTTTACGGGCCTCGGTGCGCCGCATTGGGCGCCGGATGCGCGGGCGGCGATTTTCAATCTGACGCGCGACAGCAATAAGGCTGATATTGCCCGCGCCGCATTGGAAAGCGTTTCTTTGCAAACGGCTGATTTAATGCGCGCCATTATTGATGATATGGCCAGCGCAGCGATGGATGTGCCGCCGCGTTTGCGGGTTGATGGCGGTATGGTCGCCAATGATTGGCTATGTCAAAACTTGGCTGATTTATGCGATTGCCCGATTGACCGTCCGGCGATTACCGAGACCACGGCATTGGGGGCGGCGATGTTGGCGATGCTGCAATTGGGGTGGTTTGACAGTCTTGATGCATTGGGCGAAAGCTGGGCATTGGAAGCGCAATTTGCGCCCGCTATGGCGGCAAGCAAGCGCGATGAAAAAATGCAGCTATGGCAAGTCGCTCTGGCGCAAGTTTTACAGGCCGAGAAATAGCGCAGGCAATTGACAAAAGCGGGGTTTCATATCACCCTGTCACAAAGTTTAAGGGAGAACCGATATGTCCGCAGCAGAAGAAATTAAAAGCGTCAAAGATATGGTCAGCGCCGAAGAGTGGCAGCTGCGTGTAGACTTGGCCGCCACTTATCGTTTGGTCGCTCATTATGGCTGGGACGATATGATTTTTACCCATATTTCAGTCCGTGTTCCGGGGCCTGAGCATCATTTTCTCATCAACCCATATGGCATGTTGTTTGAAGAAATCACAGCGTCAAGCTTGGTGAAGATTGACCGTGAAGGCAATAGTGTGATGGACAGCCCGTATTTCGTAAACCCGGCCGGCTTTACCATTCACTCAGCCATTCATATGGCGCGCGAAGACGCGCAATGCGTGTTGCATTTGCACACGGATGATGGGGTCGCCGTTTCAGCCCAGCAAGAAGGGCTGATGCCATTGTCGCAATTTGCCATGCTGGTGCGTCCGCATCTGGCCTATCATGATTATGAAGGTGTTGCGCTGGACCTCGATGAACGCGAGCGTCTTATTCGTGATATTGGCGATAAGCACACAATGTTGCTCCGCAATCACGGCACTTTGTCAGTTGGCGAAAATTGCGCGATGGCGTTTATGGCGATTTATTTCCTTGAGCGCGCTTGCGCCACGCAAGTTCGCACAATGAGCGCCAAGCCGCATATGCCAAGCCAAGAAGCCATTGATACGGTTGACGAACAATCGGCTTCATTGTTCCAGCCGGGCATTGACGCGCTGGCATGGCCGGCCTTGCTGCGCAAGCTTGACCGTCTCGACCCGTCTTATCGCGATTAAATTCATGGCGCGATATATACTTGCAGCTTTAATGCTGGCCGGTTCGCTCGGCCTTCAGCCTGCCATGGCGCATGAGCCGGGCAGCTATGAAAGCCCGATTGTTGAAGCACGTGTGAAGCGCTTTAAAGAGAGCGGTGCCGATATCCAGGCGATTTTCAAGAAGCATTTGGCGGAGAAGAATTTCCGCGCCATTGAAGGGGCGGCGTTGCGCATGGCTGAATGGGGCCGGGAAATGCCCGTCGCGTTTCCGGAAGGCAGCAGCAGTATTGGTGCCGATCCGGCGATTTGGGAAAACTTTTCTGATTTCCGCGATTTGGCTGACCGCTTTGCCGTTGCTTCCGATCGTCTTCGTTATGTGGCGCAATCGGAAGATTTATCTGCAACCAAAAGTGCAGCGCAAGCTGTCGGCGCAAGCTGCAAAGCTTGCCATAGCAAATATCGCATTAAGCATTAATAAGACGGCGTTAACAGCGATAGGCTGAGCGCGCCACCAACGCATAAAGCAAGCAGGGCCAGCCCTGCTTGTGTGCGTTTGGCCGTTGCGATGGGAGCCGTTTCTTTCCGGCCGCCGGTAAGCATGCGACTGACCAGCTTTTCACCAAGCCAAAGTCTATGCGCCAAAATCGCGATGAGATGCAGGGCAATTAGCGGGATAACCAAAACATGCAAACGCTGATGCCAAGCGCCCATGGGGCCGACCCATTCCGGCGCAAGTGATGTGAGCGGCGCTTCATAGAGAATTTCATCACCGGTCCATAAGCCGGTTACCGACATTGCGCCCATCAACCCCAGCAGGGCGACGACGGCCAATGCGCCAAGCGGGTTATGGCCAGTATGTGGCGGCGCATTGCGGCGCAGAATTTCTTGTAAATAGACGAAAACCCGCTTCGGGCCTTTGATGAAATTTTGAAAGCGGGCCGTTTCATGTCCGACAAAGCCCCAAATCAGGCGAAATAAAAACAGGCCGGATGCAGCGAGGCCGAATAATTCATGCGCGTTGACCGCGCCCTGCTCGCCGCTTATATAAGCGCCGATGATGCTGATGACGAAGCCCCAATGAAACAATCTTGTCGGCAAATCCCAGACCATCAAGCTGCCTCATTTATCGCAAATAGTTTTTCCAATGCTGCGGCATCCGGCATTTGCGGCTTGCCGATAATAACGAAATGACCGGATGCTTTCCCATCATACGGCGTGGTGGCAATTCGGCCCCCGGCCAAATGCAACACGTAAGCACCATCAGAATCTTGCAAAATGCCTTTGGCACGCAGCACATGCGGCTGCAGCGTTTTCAGTTTTTCGATTATTTCAGCGCGCGGCAAGGGCGGTAAATGACCGGCCCATTGCACAAGCCCATGGTCAATATTAGCGGCAGGCTTGTCGGGCAATTCTTGCGCGCCAAGACCGAGAACAACATTAATTGGCAGCTTGCCATGCGTCACTTGCGTAACCGGCACATTGGGACGCCGCATGGCCAATTCATCTTCCAGCGCGGCCAAAGACACCGCATCGGCGAGATCGGGTTTTGATATCAGCAATAAATGCGCCGCCTCAATTTGTTTATTATAATTATCTGCCAGATGCGGGTCATTGCCGTGCAGATTATGCGCCGCGGCATCGACCAAAGTGACAATACCATCGAGGCGCAATTGCGGGTCAACCGAGGCAAATCCGGCAATTCGCGTCGGCTCGGCAACGCCGCTTGCTTCAATGATAATATGGTCGGGCAGGGGCGTTTGCTGCATTACTTCAATGAAGCTGCGCATCAAATCATCGCCGATAGAACAGCAGACGCAGCCATTGGCCAGTGCAATTTGATTGCCATGTTTGGCAGCAATCAGCTCGGCATCAATATTCAATGCGCCAAAATCATTGACCATGGCGGTGATACGCCGACCGCCATCTTCAGGGCCGGCTTCCGTCAGCAAATGATTGAGCAGGCTGGTTTTACCGCTACCGAGAAAGCCACTGATAATGGTCAGTGGCACCGGGTCAGCAATGGTCATTAATCGCGGCCCTTATTCAAATGCACATGGCCATCAACCATTGTGCCGATAACGCTGATATCTTTCAGCTTCTCGCCGCCTACTTCAATCGGGTCTTCAGCCAAAATAGCAATATCGGCGCGTTTACCGGCTTCCAGACTGCCGATTTCATTTTCCATTTTCAGCGAATAAGCCGCCCCCATGGTGATGGCGTATAAGGCTTCTTCAAGGCTGATATTTTGCGTGCCATTGCCCAAAGTGACGCCGCCGGAAGACAGACGATTGACCGCACACCATGCGGTGAATAGCGGGGCGAGGGCAGTGACGGGCGCATCGGAATGAATGGCCAGAGGCACACCTTCGGCCAGCGCGCCACCGGCATCATCGAGACGGGCCGCGCGTTCCGGCCCCATGGTTATGTTGATGTGCGCATCGCCCCAATAATACAGATGATTGGAGAACAGATTGACGCCGACACCGAGCGTTTTCATCCGTTTGAAATGCGCTCGCGTGGCCATTTGGCAATGCTGAATCGTATGCCGATGGTCAGGCCAAGGATGCGCGCGCAGCACCTCATCAATTTTATCGAGCGCGACTTCTGTCGCTTCATCACCATTGGTATGCACATGTACTTGAATGCCGGCTTTGGTGAAGGCCATCAAATATTCAGCCAGCCGATCCGGCTCGATATACCAAAGCCCGTTCGGGTCGCCATTATAATAATGCGGCCATTTCAGCCGCGCGCTGAACCCCTGAATTGAGCCGTCAGCCACCATTTTAACGAGAGAAAAACGCAGCTTGTCGCTATTGCTGTTTTGCAATTCTTGCACCCGCGCGACGCTGTCATCCGGTTCCATACTATTGCCCTGAAAAGCGACAACCAAGCGCATCGGAAAGCTGTCAGCATCAACCGCTTCGCGCATCGGCTTCTCGCTGCCCGCAGGCATTGGGTTGACCAAATCAGTTGCCGTGGTGACGCCGGTTTGGCGTGCCACATTGGCGAAATTTACCAATGTTTCCGGAGAAGAGGCTATCGCCAGCAGATTAATGCCGGTCGTCCGCATCGCCATATAATAGCCAAGCTGGCCGAGAAACTCTCCGGTCGGCTGGCCGTTTTCATCGCGGCGAATAAACTCGCTATTGTCTGAACCTTTTACGTCAGCCAAATCCATGACTGCATTATTGGCGTTCAAAATATGCAAAGACGCATGCAACACAATCACCGGACATTCGGTTGAGACTCTATCAAGGTCGGCCGCATTCATCCGCCGGTCGGTAAAGTAAATCGGGTCAAACCCCCAGGCGATAAGCGGCGTGTCTTTGTCTTCGCGGGTCGCTTGAATTTCTTTCAGCTTGGCGACCACTTCATCAATGCTTTTCAGGCCGGGCCAAACCGTGCCGTCAGGTCCTTCGCGGTCATAATAACCGATATAATGATAGTCCCAGAACATCCCTTCCATCATATGGCTATGCCCTTCAATGAAACCGGGCAGGAGGGTGCGCTCTGCGAAATCTGTATTTATCTCCATCGGCCCCCAAGCGTTTTGCCAGCCATCAATATCAGCTTTTGTGCCGACGCCGAGAATATGCCCGTCGCGCACGGCAATATGGGTGGCATGCGGCAGGTGCACATTCATGGTGCGAATGCTTTTGGCTTGATAAATAATACTCACGATAACTCCCCCTATTTGCGCCAAGCCTATCATTGCTTTGCGGCGTGGCATAGTCCACACTCACCGTAAATTCAGATGATTCATTCAGGAGAGCATGATGCTTTTAATGGGTGCACCCCTATCGCCATTCGTCCGCAAAGCTCGCATTGTCGCGGCTGAGAAAAATATCGATTATGATTTTGACCCAAAAGCCGGGCCAATGGGTTGGCCGGAAGGCTATGAGCGGATTAACCCGCTTATGCGTATTCCGTCATTGCTGCCGGATGCCGATAATAAAGATTTCGCGATTAATGATAGTTCCGCGATTTGTGCTTATTTCGAAAAGCTGCAACCGCAACCGGCACTATATCCGGGCGAGGCGGAGGCTTATGGCCGCGCTTTGTGGTTTGAAGAAGTCGGCGATACCGATTTGGCAGCGCGCATCGGTATGGGGGTTTTCCGGCCTGTATTTTTCAATATTGCGACCGGCAAACCTGCTGATATTGACACCGCACAAGCCGGTTTTGATAAGCTTGGCGAAACACTGCTGCCTTATTTGGAAACGCAATTGGCTGACAATGAATATTTTGCCGGTGATATGTTTTCAATTGCCGATATCACCATTTTCAGCCAATTGCATAATATGAAAATGGTTGGCTTTGGCTTGCCCGCGGCGCAATATCCGAAATTGCGGGCGCATTTTGATCGCTGTTGCGCGCGTGCCTCAATCGCCGGATTTATTGAACAAGATGCGGCTTTTATTGCTAAAATGGGCTTTCAAATAGAAGTAGTTACCGGCGCATAATTTGATGAATCGGTTATTTTGACGCTAGAGTAAGGCTCAAGGGAGAAATCAATGTTGCGTTATTCATCGGTTCTACGCTCTTCGGCGGTTCAGCATCGGGAGATCAGCTATAACCAGCTGACGCCAAAGCCTGAGAAGGACAATCCGGATAGCCTGAAGCCGAAACGGTTGAAACTATCATTTGAACAAATCATGGCGTTGGTCATGCCTTATTCAGGCGTGCGCGTGCTGGACCAAATGAAAGCGGTTGTTCCGCTGGCATTATATTTGGTTTTGTTCCAACTGATTATTTTGCGCCAACCGGTTGATGCAGCTTTCTCTCTGGTCATTGGCCTTAGTGCGGTGATTGTCGGTCTTGCCTTATTTATGGAAGGTTTGAATGTCGGTCTGATGCCGTTCGGCACATTGATTGGCGACAAGCTACCGCGTAAAGCCAAAATGCCGGTCATGCTGGCAATAATTGCCGTATTGGGTGTTGGCGTAACCTTTGCCGAACCGGCAATCGGAGCATTGCAGGCTTTTGGTGCGTCGATAGATGTCACCCGTGCGCCTTATTTATATGAGATATTGAATAATTGGACTTTGCCCCTTGTGCTATTGGTCGGGGCCGGTGTCGGCATGGCCGCGGTTTTGGGTACTTTGCGTTTTATCTATGGTTGGTCGCTAAAGCCGATGATTTATATCGCGGTCAGCTTGACGCTGGGTCTGACTTTAATTGTCTATGCGAATAATGATTTGCGCGCTGTGCTGGGCTTGGCTTGGGATTGCGGTGCGGTTACAACCGGTCCGGTAACCGTTCCATTGGTTTTGTCTCTCGGTATCGGCATTGCCAATTCAGCCGGTCAAAGTTCTGAAAACTCATTATCCGGTTTTGGTGTTGTGACTTTGGCATCGCTGTTCCCAATCATTGCCGTTCTTTTGCTGTCACTTTATGTGTCGACACAAATCTCAGCTGAAGAAATTGTTGTTGCCGCCGCTTTGGCGCAGGGCAGTGGTGAAATTGTGCAGGCCGGCATTTGGGAAAGCTCTCCCTTGCAAGAAGTGGTTCTTGGTGTGCGTGCCATTGCGCCATTGGTTTTATTCTTGATGTTTGTCTTGTTTATTGTCTTGCGAGAAGGGTTGGCCAATAAATTGTTCACCGCCTATGGGCTGGTGCTGTCAATTATCGGCATGTGTGTTTTCAATGTCGGCCTGACTTATGGTCTGGGTGCGATTGGTGCGCAAACCGGCGCGGTGCTTCCGGCTGCATTCATGCAAATCGGCATTAGTGAAATTTCGCCGATTTATTCCGCCATGCTGGGCCTGACGCTGGTGATTTTATTTGCTTGGTTTATGGGCTTTGGCGCAACGCTGGCCGAACCGGCATTGAATGCGCTGGGATTGACCGTGCAAAACCTAACCAATGGCGCGTTTAGAAAATCAATGCTGATGTATTCCGTCGCCACCGGCGTGGCTTGTGGTATCGCGCTTGGCATTGCCAAAATCTTATTTGAGATTGACCTCGCCATGTTGCTGATACCGCTTTACCTCATCGCGCTGGTGCTGACCTATTTCTCTACCGAGGAGTTTGTCAATGTGGCGTGGGACAGCGCCGGTGTAACCACCGGACCGGTGACCGTGCCCTTGGTATTGGCAATGGGGCTTGGCCTCGGCAATGCGGTTTCGGCCGTTGAAGGTTTCGGTATTTTGAGCATGGCCAGTATCGGGCCGATTATCGCCGTTCTCGGCATGGGGCAATATATCCGGTTCCGCCAATCGCGGGCGATTGAAGCGGAAGCGAATTAAGGAGACCAGCAATGGCAGGCAGACAAATTACTTACCTCACAGACGCGCTCATGATTACCTGCATTGTGCAGGCCAGCCATGCCGATAAGGTGGTTAAGGCGGCGCAAAATGTCGGCGCACAAGGCGCGACCGTTACTTATGCACGCGGCACGGGGGTGCGCGAGCGCATGGGGCTTTTGGGTGTCGCGATTGATGAGCAAAAGGAAATGGTGCGTATCATTGTTTCCGAAGAACAGGCCGACCGCGTTTTTGAATCCATGTATCTGGCCGGTGAATTGGATAAGCCGGGCATGGGCATCATGTTCATGAACAAGCTTGACCGGATCGCTACTTATATTCCCGATGAAGTTTTGGTCGAGGCTGAGAAGCCTGCAGCGAAGAAAAAACCGGCAGCCAAGAAAAAGCCTGCCGCCAAGCGCGGAGCCAAGAAATGATTACCGAAATCGGCGCATTTCTTCATAAGGGTGAGGGCACGCGTTTGCTGCACGAGCTGCATGAGGATAAACATATTCTCGGCATTTACGTCGAAGCAGGCAGAACCGATGATTTGTTTGCTTTTCGCGAATTCGGCTCGGCCTCTGAAACCGATGTTTTGACGGTGCTGGTGGAAGCCAAACATGCCGATAAAGTGTTCAAGCTGATTTGCAATAAGGCGGGCATTGATACGCCGCAAACCGGCTTTGTTTACCAAATGCCGGTGCAATAAGCTCGGATAAATACGCATAAACAGCACTAAGCACTGGTATCGGGAAAATTAACCCTATATCTCAAGGCAAACAGGAGTTGCCTTATGCGTGAAATTGAAACCGATTATTTGATTGTCGGCAGCGGTGCTATGGGCATGGCATTTGCCGATACATTACTGACTGAGAGCGACGCCGATATGGTGATTGTTGACCGCCATGCCAAGCCGGGCGGTCATTGGAATGTGGCTTATCCGTTTGTGCGCTTGCATCAGCCATCATCCTTTTTCGGCGTTGCCTCGCGCGAATTGAGCCGCTTCGAGAAAGATAAGGTGGGCTTTAATAAGGGGCTGTATGACCTCGCTTCCGGCAGTGAAGTCAGCTCTTATTTTGATGATGTGATGCAGCAAACGCTTCTGCCATCAGGGCGTGTGCGCTATTTCCCAATGTCTGATTACCAAGGCGAAGGGGTTTTCAAATCAATCACCGGCGGGCAGGAAACAAAAGTCAGTTACAAAAAATTGGTTGATGCAACGCGGCTAACGGTCGATGTGCCGTCAGAACATAAGCCGGCCTTCACCATTGCCGAGGGCGTCAATTTTATGCCGCTCAATGATTTGCCGAAACTGGAAACCGCCCCGCGCGGTTATGTGGTTATCGGTGCCGGTAAAACCGGTATGGATGCGTGTTTATGGTTGCTGCAAACCGGAGTTGATCCGGACGCCATTCGATGGATTATGCCACGCGATGCTTGGATGTTGCCGCGCGAATTTGCGCAAAATTCCGATGAGTTTTTTGCCGATACATTCGGCAATCAGGCCAATCAGTTTGAGGCTTTGGCGCAGGCGCAAGATATTGATGATATGTATTCACGCCTCGAAGCGGCCGGTTGTGTTGTGCGGATTGATGAAAATATTCGCCCGACCATGTTTCATGCCGCGACCATCAGCCAACCTGAATTGCAGGCTTTGCGGCAGATTAAGAATATTATTCGCATGGGGCGGGTATCTGCGCTGGAAGTCGATAAAATCATTCTCGATGAGGGTGAATTGGAGACCGGCCCCGATATCGTGCATGTTGATTGCTCGGCCAGTCTCGCCCGCACTATGGTGAAAATGGCGGCGTCACCGGTATTTGAAGGTGATGTGATTACGCCGCAAACCATTCGCAGCTTCATGCCGGTTTTTAGCGGTTCGATGATTGCCTATGTCGAAGCGCATTATGATGATGCAGAAGAGAAAAACCGGCTGTGCAATGTCGTGCCGCTGCCCAATAAAGCGGAAGATTTTGTGCCGATGACGCTGGCGGCGATGATGAACCAGTTTAATTGGTCGCAAGACAAGCCCTTGCGTCAATGGGTGCGCGCCAATCGCCTCGACGGTTTCACCAAGCTGACCAATAATGTTGCGCCCGATGATGAAGAAAAAATGGCAATTCTCACGCGAATGAGAGATGCTGCCCCTAATGCGGTCGGCAATTTGATGAAGCTGGCCGAAATGATTGACGCATCTGCCTGAGGAGGGGATTATGGCCGAACTGCAAACCCATAAAAATGACATCACCAAAACCCGTCTGGTGGAGGCCGGAAACAGCATCGATGATTTCACGCTGGCCGATGGCGAAGTGCTGGCCAAAATCGAGCGTTTTTCCTTCACCGCCAATAATGTGACCTATGGCGCGGTTGGTGAGCAAATCGGCTATTGGCAGTTCTTTCCCCCGCATCTGGCCGCCAATGATGACGCGGATTGGGGCATTGTGCCGGTTTGGGGTTTTGCCGAAATCACCGCCAGCCAAAATCCCGATATTCAAATCGGCGAGCGGCTTTACGGTTATTTCCCGATTGCGGAATTTGTTAAAATGCTGCCAATGCGGGTTTCGGACGAACGGTTTGTAGATGGCGCGGCGCATCGCGCAGAATTGCCGGCGGTGTATAATAGCTACGACCGGTTGGGTGTAGCATCCGGCAATTCACAAAATGATAATTTGCGCGCATTGCTGAACCCGCTTTACGGCACATCTTTTTGCCTATGCGACGCACTGCAGGAAGAAAATTATCACCAAGCTGAGCAAGTGGTGATTTTGTCGGCCTCGTCAAAAACCGCCATTGGTCTGGCCTTCGGTCTGTCACAAATCGACGGACCGCGACCGCAAATTGTCGGGCTGACTTCGCCGGGCAATGTCGGCTTTGTCGAAAAGACCGGCAGCTATGACACAATTATCGCCTATGACAATTTGGATGCCTTGCCGAATAAGTCCTCCGTTCTGGTCGATATGTCCGGCAATCGCGCTGTCTTGGGCGCGGTGCATGGGGCGCTGGGCGATAATATGCGCTGGTGCCATAATGTCGGTCTGACCCATTGGGACGATAGCGAAACCAAAAAAGACCCCGCCGCCGCGCAATTGATACAAGACCGCAGCGCGATGTTTTTTGCGCCGGGTCATATTGCCCGCCGTGCAAAAGATTGGGGAGCGCTTGATTTCAATCAGAAAGTCGCCGGTTTCTTGGCCGATGGTATGGCCCATGCGAGCGGCTGGATGAATGTGCATGAAACCAAAGGTTTGGCCGAATTCAGCCCGATATATGACCGCGTGGTGAAGGGCGATTTGCAGGCTGAAGAAGGCATCATCATCACCCCGTAATTTTGCAAGTGAAACCGTGTTTGCCGACTTGTCATTTTGAAATTCGCCTTATCTTTTTCGTAAGGGATGAAGGAGAAGAAAATGGCAGATAAACTGACACTGCATCATCTGGAATATTCGCAATCGTTTCGCGTGCTTTGGCTTTTGGAAGAATTGGCCGCCGATTATGAATTGGTTAAATATGACCGTGATCCGGTAACTGTTCTCGCGCCCGAGGCGTATAAGAAAATTTCGCCTTTGGGTACGGCGCCGGTGGTTACACATGGCGATTTAACATTGGCTGAAAGCAGCGCCATTCTCGATTATATCGCCGATTTATATCCCGATTGCGGTTTGCGACCCGAAGCGGGACACAGCGATCGCACGCGCTATTTATTTTGGATGCATGCGACGCAAGGCTCGCTTATGCCGGTAATGCTGATGGATACGGTATTGCGTATCACTGTCAGCCGCGTGCCGTTTTTCTTGCGCCCTTTGGCAAAAATGATTACCGGCGCGCTAACGACCGGCTTTATTCGCCCGCGTCTCACCGCTCTATTGAAAAAGGCTGAAGCCGATTTGGCTGCGCAGCCGTTTTTCGGTGGTGATAAAATCTCGCTGGCTGATTTCCTCATCGGCTATAATATTGAAGGCTGTCAAGCGCGTGGGCTGTTGGATGATTATCCGAAAGTGCAAGACTGGTTGGCCCGCATTCATGCCATGCCATCGTTTAAATCAGCGACTGAAAAAGATGACCGCCCGAGTATGATTTTGCCGGTTAAGTAAGCAATGAAAGAAGCGGTGAAATAGGGCAAATTTCAGACTTGCCAGAAAACCGCGGAAAGTATACTTAAAGGGCCGGATGCCGGTATAGCTCAGTTGGTAGAGCATCTGATTTGTAATCAGAGGGTCCGCGGTTCAAGTCCGTGTGCCGGCACCATTTTTCCTCAGTAATTCAATAAGTTATTCGCGCGCTAATCCCGCGCCGCCATAACCCTTGCGCTTAAGGTGAGTAAAAGCCATTTCTCCGGCCAGAAAAAAAGAAGTAGGAGATGTCGAGTATCAAGGCATTAACCGCCGAAGGCCATGACCAACGTGTTTTGTTTTGGCATCGCTGCAAGCCTCCTATATCATCGTTTATAATTTGATTGTCGATGGCGGCTATTTGCTGCGCGAGGAGATTACCATGAGCCAGAAACCCGTATGTTTGATTTTGGGCGCCGGTGCCGGTGTTGGCGGAAATGTCGGCAAGAAATTTGCTAAAGAGGGTTATCATAC
>CBFIIT010000034.1:0-14085 GCA_965662725.1 Alphaproteobacteria bacterium
GAAGAAGGCCAGTCGGACACGGCGAGCTTTGACAATGCATTGGAATTGCTGGTGATGGGCGGTTATTCACCGGCCCATGCCATGATGATGCTGATACCCGAAGCGTGGGCCGGCAATCCGTTAATGGATGAGCAACGCCGCGCCTTTTACGAATATAATGCCGCTTTGATGGAGCCGTGGGACGGCCCCGCCGCCGTTGCATTTTCCAATGGCCGCCAAATCGGTGCGACGCTTGACCGTAACGGCCTGCGTCCGGCACGTTATTACGTCACCTCAGATGACCGCGTTGTCATGGCTTCTGAAATGGGTGTTTTACCTGCAGCCGAAGAAAAAATTATCGAGAAATGGCGTCTGCAACCGGGCAAAATGCTGCTTATCGACCTCGAAGAAGGCCGCATTATTTCTGATGATGAATTAAAAGCCGAACTGGCCGGATCGCATCCCTATGCCGAATGGCTGGCGCGTGGCCAGATTAAGCTGGAAGAATTGCCGGTGCCAACAGGCGAGGCGCATGTTCATGCCGACCTGCCTCTGCTGACCCAGCAACAAGCTTTCGGCTATAGCCAAGAAGATTTGAAATTCCTCATCGCACCAATGCTGGAACGCGGTGAAGAAGGCACCGGTTCCATGGGCACGGATACGCCGCCCTCCGCCTTGTCCGATAAATCAAAGCCGCTTTATACTTATTTCAAGCAATTATTCGCGCAAGTGACCAACCCGCCAATTGACCCGATCCGCGAGGAGCTGGTTATGTCACTGGTCTCTTTCATTGGCCCGCGCCCGAACCTATTGGACCTTGAAGGCACATCCGGCATTAAGCGTTTGGAAGTGGCGCAGCCTATTCTTTCCAATGATGATTTGGAGAAAATCCGCCGCATTTCAGATATTGAAGATAATGAATTTCATGCGCTGAGCTTGGATATGACTTGGGATGCTGCTTCCGGCACGGCAGGCTTAAAAACGCGGCTTGATGAATTATGCGCCGAGGCCGAAAAAGCCATTGCCGACAGCCATGAGAATATCATTATTTTGTCTGACCGCGCGGTCTGTGCCGAGCGCGTTGCCATTCCGGCATTGCTGGCCACATCAGCCGTCCATCATCACCTTATCCGCAAAGGGCTGCGTACCTCTGCCGGTTTGGTTGTTGAAACCGGCGAAGCGCGTGAGATCCATCATTTCTGTACTTTGGCCGGTTATGGCGCAGAAGCGATTAACCCTTATCTGGCATTTGATACGGTCGACCAATTGCGCGAGAAACTGGAATTGGAGTTGAGCCGCGAAGAAGGCCATGCGCATTTTGTGAAAGCGGCCGGCAAAGGCATTCGCAAAGTCATGTCGAAAATGGGTATTTCCACCTATCAATCTTATTGCGGCGCACAAATTTTTGACGCGGTCGGCTTGGCGCAAGAATTTGTTGATAATTATTTCACCGGCACCTCCACTACCATTGAAGGCGTCGGTCTTGAGCAAGTGGCGGAAGAAACGCTGATGCGCCATAAAGGCGCGTTTGGCGAAGACGCAGTTTTGAAAGATGCGCTTGATGTCGGCGGCGAATATGCAGTGCGGGTGCGTGGCGAGGACCATGTGTGGAATGCCGGCACGGTCGGCGCGCTGCAACACGCCGTGCGCGGCAATAGTCGTGACCAATATCGCGATTATGCGCGACAAGTTAATCAGCAAGATGAACATTTGCTGACCCTGCGCGGCCTGTTCAAAATCCGCATGGCGGAAGAAACCGGTCGCAAGCCGATTGCCTTGGACCAAGTGGAACCGGTTGAAGAGATTGTCAAACGCTTTGCCACCGGTGCGATGTCGCTCGGCTCCATCAGCCCAGAAGCGCATGAAACATTGGCTGTTGCGATGAACCGTTTGGGCGGCAAATCAAATACCGGCGAAGGCGGCGAAGAAGTGCATCGCTTCACGCCGGAAGGAAACGGCGACAGCAAACGCTCGGCCATTAAACAAGTGGCGTCGGGTCGGTTTGGCGTGACGGCTGAATATTTGGCGAATTCGGATATGATCCAAATTAAGATGGCGCAAGGCGCAAAGCCCGGTGAGGGCGGCCAATTGCCGGGTCATAAAGTCGACCGCCGCATTGCTGCCGTGCGTCACTCAACGCCGGGGGTCGGGCTTATCTCGCCGCCGCCGCATCATGATATTTATTCCATCGAAGATTTGGCGCAGCTTATTTATGATTTGAAAAATGCCAATCCGCGGGCCGATATTTCGGTCAAGCTGGTCTCGGAAGTCGGGGTCGGCACGGTGGCAGCAGGCGTTTCAAAAGCCCGCGCCGACCATGTAACGATTTCAGGCTTTGAAGGCGGCACCGGAGCCAGCCCGCTTACCTCTATCAAACATGCCGGTAGCCCATGGGAAATCGGTCTGGCCGAGACGCATCAGACATTGGTGTTAAACGATTTGCGGACCCGCATAGCCGTGCAGGTTGATGGTGGCCTGCGTACCGGTCGCGATGTGATTATCGGAGCCCTTCTCGGCGCTGATGAATTTGGTTTCTCAACCGCGCCGCTGATTGCAGCCGGTTGCATTATGATGCGCAAATGTCATTTGAACACTTGCCCGGTCGGCATTGCGACGCAAAATGAAACTTTGCGCAAACGCTTCACCGGCACGCCGGAGCATGTGATTAATTACTTCTTCTTCATTGCTGAGGAAGTGCGCGAAATGCTGGCTGAAATGGGCTATGCCTCGCTGAACGAAATTATCGGGCAGTCCGATTTGCTGGATACGCGCGAAGCGATCAATCATTGGAAAGCCGAAGGTCTCGACTTTACTCGCCTGTTCACCAAAATCGACGCCGATAAAGAAGTCTATCACTCACAAAGCCAAGCGCATCCGATTGATGATATTCTCGACCGCAAGCTGATTGCCGAGGCAATGCCAGCTTTGGAAAATAAAACGCCGGTGCAGATTGATACGAATATCACAAATATTGACCGCTCAGCCGGCACCATGTTGTCGGGCGAATTGGCTCTGCGCCATGGCCATGCCGGTCTGGCCGATGACACAATATCGGTTAAATTGCGCGGCACGGCCGGTCAAAGCTTCGGCACATTCTTGGCCCGTGGCATTTCTATCGAGCTGGAAGGCGAAGCCAATGACTATGTCGGCAAAGGCTTGTCCGGCGGTCGCATTGCCGTTTACCCGCCAAAAGAAAGCGCCATTGTTCCGGAAGAAAGCATTATTGTCGGCAATACGGTGCTGTATGGCGCGGTTGACGGCGAGTGCTATTTCCGCGGCGTTGCCGGTGAACGTTTTGCCGTGCGCAATTCAGGCGCCATTGCCGTGGTTGAAGGCACGGGCGACCATGCTTGCGAATATATGACCGGCGGTTGCGTCGTCGTGCTTGGCAATACCGGCCGCAATTTCGCCGCCGGCATGTCAGGCGGCATTGCCTATGTGCTGGATGAAGACGGCGATTTTGAAACACGCTGCAATATGGCGATGGTTGAATTGGAGCCGGTGACCGGCGATGCCGATGCCGATTTGGAGACGTTGAAAGGCGATATGCGCACGGATGATGCGGCGCGGCTGAAGCGTCTTTTGGAAAATCATGCCCGTTACACAAATTCGAAACGGGCGCAGGAAATTTTGGCCGATTGGGATAATTATCTGCCGAAATTCCACAAAATCATGCCGACAGAATTCCGTCGTGCCCTCAATGAACTGGCTGAGAGCGAAACCGCCGACCAGCCTGCCGCAGGAGAGTAAAATGGGAAAACCTACCGGATTTCTTGAACTGGACCGTCAAGACCGCAGCTATCTGCCGAAAGAAGAGCGGGTACAGAACTTTCGCGAGTTTGTCATCCCGCTGGAAGAGAGCGAGCTGAAAGCGCAAGCCTCGCGTTGTATGGATTGCGGCGTGCCTTATTGCCATAATGGCTGTCCGGTAAACAACCAAATTCCCGATTGGAATGACCTTGTCTATACCGGCGATTGGAAAGCGGCGCTGACCAATTTGCACTCGACAAATAATTTTCCTGAATTTACCGGCCGCATTTGTCCGGCCCCGTGCGAGGCTTCTTGCACGCTGAACATTGATGATAATCCGGTGACCATTAAGTCGGTCGAATGTGCGATTGTCGATCGCGGCTGGGAAGAAGGCTGGATTGCCCCGCAAGTGCCGGCCACGAAAACCGGCAAAAGCATCGGCATTATAGGAGCCGGTCCGGCCGGCATGGCGGCCGCGCAGCAATTGGCGCGCGCCGGACATGATGTGCATTTATATGAAAAACACGCCAAAGCCGGTGGTCTGCTGCGCTATGGCATCCCTGATTTCAAAATGGAGAAGCACGGCATTGACCGCCGTGTCGAGCAAATGCAAGCCGAAGGCGTCACCTTCCATTACGACACACAAGTCGGTGTTGATGTGAAAGGTGCCGAATTGGAAGCCAAGCATGATGCGCTGATTATGTCGGGCGGTTCCGAAGTGCCGCGCGACTTGCCTGTACCGGGCCGCGAATTGGATGGCGTGCATTACGCAATGGATTTCCTGCCGCAACAAAACCGCCGCGTCGGGCAAGAGCCGATTGGTGATATTGAGCCGATTTTGGCCGAAGACAAACACGTCATTGTTATCGGTGGCGGTGATACCGGGTCTGACTGCATCGGCACCAGCTTCCGCCAAGGGGCGCTGTCCGTCACGCAATTGGAAATCATGCCAATGCCGCCGGAGCGCGAAAACAAAGCCATGACCTGGCCGGATTGGCCGCTGAAAATGCGCACATCAACCAGCCAAGAAGAAGGCGCGATACGCGACTTCTCTGTCATGACCACTGAAATTATCGGCGAGAACGGTAAAGTCACCGCCATTAAATGCACTAAAGTTGACGAGAACATGGCCCCGATTGCCGGTTCTGAGTTCGAATTGAAAGCCGACCTTGTGCTGCTGGCAATGGGCTTTGTGCACCCAATACATGACGGCTTGGTTGATGAATTGGCACTTGAAAAAGACGGGCGCGGCAATGTCGCCGCCGACACGGCAACCTATGAAACCTCACGCGCCAAAGTGTTCGCCTGTGGCGACATGCGCCGCGGCCAGTCGCTGGTTGTCTGGGCCATTCGCGAAGGCCGCCAAGCCGCCCGCGAAGTTGATTTTTTCCTTATGGGTGAAACTGTGCTTCCTAGATAAACGCATCTATCGCGCAATATAAAAGCCCGGCTTTTATGCCGGGTTTTTTTTCCAAGACTTCGGCAGAAACGAGTTAACTACTCAGTCTCAAAAGGTCATCCAGCACGCGTTCCACATGCTTCACTGAATTGCAGGTTTGTTTATGGGTGCTATAGGCGCCGAGTTTTTTCATCTCACTATCGCCCGTATCCCACACGCTTTCCGGTTCCGGATTGAGGAAAATCACCCGACCGGCGCGTTCATAAAATTCTTTCAGCACCAAATGACCGGGGTCGCCATAATTTGACCGCGCATCGCCGAGCACCATGACAGTGGTTTTTTTATCGACACTGTCCAGTGTCGCTTCCGCCAAATCCATCATCGACATGCCGTAATCAGTGGAGCCGCCGCCAAATTGGCGCAAAGCCTCTTCCATCGCCGTTTCAAGGTCATCACCCTGTAAAAGCTCGGTAATCTCACCGGCGCGATTGGAAAAAACAAATGAGCGCGTCTTCGGCATCACCTCATCAAGGCTATAGAGAAACATTAAAAAAAAGCGCGACACGGCAGCGACTGAGCCCGACACATCGCACAGCACAATCAGCTTCGGGCGGTCGATTTTAACCCGCCGCCAGGCCAGATTAAAAAGATTGCCGTCATAAGCAACATTGGCGCGCATGGTACGGCGAATATCCAATACGCCGCGCTGCGCTTTTTTGCGCCGCCGCGAATGGCGCGAGGCCAGCCGCTTGGCCAGCTTGCGGATAAGCTCGCGCATGATTTTCATATCCGACTTATCGAGATTGGACAGACGGATGCGCGACAGCGCATCTTCGCGCAAAAGCCGACCGGCATTTTTTGTCCGCATGGCAATTTGGCGCTCGACAAAATCTTGCACCGCTTCAAATAATTCAGCCCGGCCTTGCCGCAGTTTTTCGGCCGCATCGGTCTCGCCGCCTTCATTCATTTGCCGAATACGCGCATCCAATTCAGCCAGCCCCATCGCCTCCATAATGCGGCGCGAGAACATGCCTTGCTGGGTAAATAATTTGGCATTGGCGAGACCCGCTTCGGTCGCCGCTTCCTGCATCGCGGCTTGCAGGGCTGCCGTGTCTTGATTTTGCAGCATCTCAGTCAAACTCTGATTGGTGTTCGCGGCATCAGAAGGCCCGCCGCCTTGTTGCGGTTGCCCCTCACCTGACTGCTGCGGCTGTCCCTCACCCGAATTTTGCTCAGCTGAATTATCATCGGCGGCGTTTTCCTGCTCTGCTTGCTCTTCGCTTCCATTGGCAACGTCAGAAGGCAGGCTTGGCGGGGTTTCTTCAGGCAAGCGAAAATAGCTTTCAAACGCTTCGTCGAAAGCCAGCTTTTCCATTTCGGTTTTGGCCAAGGTTTGGCCCAAAGCGTGTTTTAAAATTTGTCGGTCGTTAAAACCAATCGTCTCGAAAATTTCAGCCGCATCAAGCGTCTCGGCCGGCGATACGCGAATATCGGCAGCGCGCAAAATTCGGACGAAATCGGCAATCACCGCGCAGCCCCTATTGCGCCGCCGCGCCGGGCTCTTGGCTTTCGCGCATCAGCCGCGGTAATTCGCTTTCGACAGATTCAATATCCGATTTGAATTTCAGCAGCACATTCAGCGTGTTTTTCACAAAATCGCTTTCCAGCACATTCATGTTCAACAACACGACAGTGCGCGCCCAATCAATTGTCTCACTGACCGCCGGTGGCTTTTTCAAATCCATCTCGCGCACTGCTTGTACGAAATCCACCACATTGGCGCGCAAACCGTCATTCAATTCAGGCACGCGCGCCTGCAGAATTGTGTTCTCGCGCTCGGCATCGGGAAACGGAATATACAGATGCAAACAACGCCGCTTCAGCGCATCGCCAATCTCACGCGTATTATTTGAAGTCAGGAAAACCAGAGGCGGCTTTTTCGCTTTCACCGTGCCCAATTCGGGAATTGAGATTTGATAGTCAGACAGGATTTCCAGCAAAAATGCTTCAAACTCATCATCCGATTTATCAATTTCATCAATCAGCAGCACAATGCCGTCATCGGCGCGCAGCGCTTCCAAAAGCGGGCGGGTTTGCAAAAACTGCTCAGAGAAGAATACATCTTCAAAATCATGCAGCTTGCTCATTGATTGGTCGAGCGTCGCCGCGCCTTCCATCAAATCACCGAGTTTTTCTTTCAAAACCTGCGTATAGAGTAATTGCTTGCCATATTGCCATTCATACAGCGCCTTACCCTCATCCAGCCCCTCATAGCATTGCAGGCGGATCATATCGAGGCCGAGATATTCAGCCGTTGCCTTGGCCAATTCGGTTTTACCGACTCCGGGTGGGCCTTCAACCAATAGGGGTTTTTCCAGCTTTTGCGCCAGAAAAAGCGCCGTTGCAATTTGCGTATCGCTGACATAGCCGAGCTTTTCATAGCCCGCCATCAGTGCTTCAATGGCGTCTCGCGCCGTCTCTTGTTTACTCATATCTCGCCTCTTTCGCGATTTTTGTAACACATAATCGCTGCAAAGCGAGATTTAACGCGCCAGCACTTCCAACAGGCCGGGGGTTGCGAAACCGTCTGCCGCTAAGCCTCTATCTCTTTGATAATTGCGCACGGCGGCAATCGTCTGGCGCCCCAATACGCCATCTATATCGCCCGTATCATATCCGGCGCGACGCAAGCGGCGTTGCAATTCGGCGATTTCATCGGGCAGAAGCGGTCGATCGGCTTGCGGCCAATCGCTTTTAAACGGTGCCGCCCCAAAAAAGCGCTGGCTCAAATGCCCCACCGCCAGCGCATAGGCGGGTGCCGTATTATAGCGCAGCAAGACGCGGAAGTTTTTGGTCAGCATAAATACCGGCCCGCGCAAACCGGCCGGTGCAAAAATCGATACATCGCCGAGACTGTCCGTAATCTCGCGGCCAATGCCCTTCACCCCTTTTTTGCGCCAATGGCTTGGCGCATGGGTGTTTTTTATCCGCGCTTCAGAAAAATCAAAATCGCTCGGCACCTCGACCTCAAATCCCCAAATCAGGTCGCGCCGCCAGCCCATGCGCTTTAAATAATAGGCTGCCGAAGCCAACGCATCGCGCGGCTCGGTCCAAATATCCTTCACCCCATCACCGGTGCCATCGGCTGCATAATCGGCATAAGTAGTCGGAATAAATTGCGTATGCCCCATCGCACCGGCCCAACTGCCTTTGAAATCTTTCAACGCGACATCGCCGGATTGCAAAATCCGCAACGCATAGAGCAATTGCTGACGGCCGAAATCGGCACGCTTGCCCTCATAACCCAAAGTGGCCAAAGAGCGCAGCACAGAGAAACTGCCTTTATTGCCGCCATAATTGGTCTCAACCCCCCAAATGGCGATAAGGATGCCACGCGGTACGCCGTATTTCTCTTCCAACCCGTCGAGAAACGCCTCGCGTTTTTTCAACTGTGCGCGGCCCAATGCCAAGCGATCATCGGTCACCATATGGGTCAAATAAGCCCAAATCGGCTTCACATATTCGGGCTGGCGCGCCGCCAATCTTTGCACTTCAGGGTCCGGCGTCAATTTATCCAGCGCCTTTAAATGCTTGTTGGCAATACCGTCTTTTTGCGCTTGCTGTTTTATCTCGCTGATGAAACTTTTAAACGCGCGGTCGCTCGCCACCGCCAAAGACGGTGCGGATAAAGCCATCAAACAGGCAAATAATATTATTTGACGTTGCAAGTGCTCCTCCCGAAAGCTGATCAAACCCGCTTGACCGAAACCGTGCCATTAAGCAAAGTCACTTTATCGCCGATTCATGGCGCTGCAAGCGCCCAATCTAATGCGCTGCAAGCGCCCAATCTAATGCGCTGCAAGCGCCCCGCATGAGAGTATTATGACACAAAAAATTGAGACAGTTGTTTTCCCCGTCGCCGGTTTGGGGACGCGTTTTTTACCCGCCACCAAAGCCGTGCCAAAAGAAATGCTGCCTGTGGTCGATAAACCGCTTATTCAATGGGCGGTTGAAGAAGCCGCAGCGGCCGGATGCAGTCGCTTTGTTTTCGTCTCTGCGCCTGAGAAAGGCGCGATCATCAATCATTTTTCTGATGCACCGCATTATCAAGAGATTTTGCAGGCGCGCGGCAAAACCAAAGAGCTGGCTTTATTGAAGGCCGGTCTGCCGGAAAATGCCGAGATTATTGAAATTCATCAAGATGAGCCGCTCGGCCTTGGTCATGCCATTTGGTGCGCCCATGAGGCGACCGGTGAAAAACCTTTCGCGGTTATTTTACCGGATGATATGGTGCTGCACGAGCCCGGCTGCTTGACCCAAATGATGCAACGCTATGCCGCGATTGGCGGCAATATGGTGGCGGTTGAAAACGTGCCTGCCGATCAGACACACCGCTATGGCGTGCTGGATCATGGGCCGGAAAGTGCCGCGGCTGACGGTTTGGTCGAGGTTAACGGGCTGGTTGAAAAACCCGCGCCTGAAGACGCACCGTCAACCTTGGCAATTATCGGACGTTATATTCTCGCGCCTGAAATCATGCATAGCTTGTCGGCGTTCAAAAAAGGCGCCGGTGGGGAAATTCAAATCACCGACGCCATGGCCGAACTTATCGGCACTGTGCCGATGCATGGCTTTCGATTTCACGGCACGCGCTTTGATTGCGGCAATCGTGATGGTTTTCTGGAAGCCAATTTGGCTTATGCCATTGCCGCGCTTGATGGCGCCGAGCAGGCCGCGCTTAAGGCGCGCTTGCGTCCTTTATTGGACTGATATTGGACTAATCGGCAAATTCGGGCATATATAGCGCATATTTACTGCTCGGAGTTTTTCGATGGCGCATGACGCACTGATTTCTGCCCGCAATACACTGGCCGCCGAGGCGTCCGGCCTGACCCAATTGGCCGATGCGCTTGGCGATAATTTTGTCGCTGCCATTGAATTGCTGGCCGATACGAAGGGCCGCGTGATTATTTCCGGCATGGGCAAAAGCGGCCATATCGGTCATAAAATTGCTGCCACTATGGCCTCAACCGGCACACCGGCTTATTTTGTTCATCCGGCAGAAGCCAGCCATGGCGATTTGGGCATGATTACGCAAAATGATGTGGTGCTGGCACTAAGCTGGTCGGGCGGCACACAAGAGCTTTCCAGCCTGCTGAATTATACCAAACGTTTTGACATTCCGTTGATTGCCATCACCTCGGGTGCTGACAGTTTGCTGGGCCAAGCGGCGAATATTTGCCTGACTTTACCAAAAGCCGAAGAGGCCTGCCCGAACGGCTTGGCCCCCACCACGTCAACCACCATGCAATTGGCTTTGGGCGATGCATTGGCTGTGGCCTTATTGGAGCGGCGTAATTTCTCGGCTGCCGATTTTAAAAACTTTCACCCGGGCGGCAAGCTTGGTGCCAGCCTGAGCCGCGTTTCCGACATTATGCATCAGGGCGACACGCTGCCCTTGGCGGCGGCGGATATGAAAATGGATGAAGCGGTTTTGCTGATGACCGAAAAAGGTTTTGGCTGTCTCGGCATTTTGGATCCGCAAGGTAAGCTCAGCGGCATTATCACTGATGGCGATTTACGTCGCCATATGGCCGATGATTTGCTCAAGAAAACCACCGGCGACATTATGACCGCCGCGCCGCAAGTTATTTCAGGTGACAAAATGACTGCCGAGGCCCTAAGCTTAATGCAAGAAAGCAAGATCCAATGTCTGTTTGTTTGCGAGGGAGGCAAACCGACAGGGCTCATCAGGATTTTAGATTTGTTGCGGTTAGGTACTGCCTAACCCCTAAGGGAGGCAGTTATGCTCAATACAAAACGAACAAAAAATTTCGCTTTTACCGCCGCCTTATTGGCCACCAGCCTGTTTGGCGGGCCTGCATATGCGCAAACCGCCGTGCTGGATGAGATTATTGTCACCACCACGCGCAGCGACAGCTTGCGCATTGATAATCCGGGCAATATCGCGACCCTCGACCCGACCGAAAGCGTCAATCTGTTTCCGGTTGAGTTATTGAATAAAGCGCCCGGTGTGCATATTCATCGCGGCAGTGGGCAAGAGCATTTGACCGCCATTCGCTCGCCCGTATTGGTCGGCGGCGCGGGGGCCGGTTCTTTCCTCTATCTTGAAGACGGTATCCCGATGCGCGCGCCGGGCTTTGCCAATGTCAATGCGCTGATGGATGCAATGCCGCAAAATGGCGGCTCGGTTGAAGTGGTGCGCGGCCCCGGCTCAGCCCTTTATGGCTCCAATGCAGTGCATGGTCTGGTTAATTTCATTGCCGCACCGCTCGATGAAAGCGGCAGCAGTGCCGATATTGCCGCCGGTTCTTATGGCCGCCATGCGGTGAAGCTGCAATCGGCGCAAGAGCATGGCACTTTCATGAGCCGCGTGACCTTGGATTTAAACGGCGAGACCGACGGCTATCGCGACGACCAATATTTTGCACAACAAAAGGCGCGAGTTGAAACCGCGTGGCAAAGCGGCGCCACCGGCTATCGCTTTTCTTTGGCGACGATGAATCTCAATCAAGAAACGGCGGGTTATATTAAAACCGAAGATTGCGGTGAAGGCACGGTCGAAGCCTATGAAGTGGAAAGCTGCGCCAAAAGCAATCCGAATGAAAATGCTTATCGCGATGCAGAGGCGACTCGCGCTTATTTGCAGATGACAACAGATTTGGATGATGGCGCGACACTGACTTTAACGCCGTATTTCCGCACCAATGAAATGGCATTCTTCATGCACTTTCTGCCCGGCACGCCGCTGGAAAATAACGAGCATACATCATTTGGTCTGCAAGCCAGCTATGCGCGTGATACCGGCAAGCTGTCTTATGTCACCGGTATTGATATTGAACTGACTGAAGGCGAACTGACTGAAGAGCAGGAAGGACCGAATGTTTTCGGTACAAAGTATGCCACCGGCACACATTATGATTTTGAAGTTAAAGCCCAAGTGATTGCGCCTTATCTGCATGCGGTTTGGAATTGGTCTGACAATACCGATATCACGGCCGGTGTGCGGATTGAACAAACCGAATATGATTACACCAACAATGCGACCGATAGCGACAATACTGACCCAGACGTAACGGGCGAATTTCTCTTTCGCGTAGCAGACCGCAGCGATGATTATTCAGATATCTCACCGAAACTCGGGCTGGTGCATCGCTTGGCCGATAATCGCCGCGTCTTTGCCAATTTGGCCCGCGCCGCGCGCGCGCCGCAAGTGACCGATCTTTATCGTCTGCGCGACAATACACGGAGCAACTTTGGAGGCGGAACCAATGACGGCCTGAACCCTGACGTTAGCGATATTGACTCAGAGATTTTAGATAGCCTCGAAATCGGCTATCGCGCCGCCTATGCCGGTGCCTCTTATGAGCTGACCGCTTTCATCATGCAGAAAGAAAATATGCATTTCCGTGACGGTAATGATTTTTATGAATCAGATGGTGAAACCGATCATCAAGGCATTGAGTTGAGCATGGATTGGCAATTGGCCCGTGATTGGAATCTCGTGACCAATCTGACTTACGCACAGCATGAATATGCTTTTGGCAGAAACGTTGGCGGAAATAATCCATCGGAAACCATTACTGAAGGCAACACAATTGACGGTGCGCCGGAAACATTGGCCAATACGACGCTGAGCTATAAAATCAGCGAGCGGACCAATATCGGCCTCAATTGGGAGCATGTCGGCGGCTATTATATGGATGCATCAAACAGCGCCGAATATGACGGGCATGATATTTTTGCACTGGATGTCGATTATGTGATTTCCGGCCAGAGCAATTTCAGCCTGCGCATTGATAATCTGTTTGACGAAGCTTATGCCAAACGCGCCGATAAATGGTTCGGTGATAATCGTTATTTCCCGGGCGAAGGACGCCGTTTCATGGCGCGCATCACCCGCGATTTTTAGGCGTTAGCGGAAGCATTAAGCATTAAGGCCAATCGGGCAAGCAACGCCCGTGCCGCCCATGCCGCAATAGCCGTTCGGGTTTTTGCCGAGATATTGCTGGTGATAATCTTCGGCATAATAAAATGCCGGTGCATCGATAATCTCAGTGGTTATCGCGTCATATCCGGCGGTGCGTAGCTTTTCTTCAAACATATCGCGGCTCGCTTCGGCCAACGCCTTTTGCGCCGCAGTGAGGCAGTAAATGCCTGAGCGATATTGTGTGCCGACATCATTGCCCTGCCGCATGCCTTGCGTCGGGTCATGATTTTCCCAAAAGATTTGCAACACGCCCTCAAGCGAAATTTGCGCCGGATCAAACACCACTTGCACCACTTCATTATGGCCGGTTTGCCCGCTACATACTTCCTCATAGCTGGGATTGGGCGTAAAACCCGCCGCATAGCCGACTTGCGTCGAATACACCCCATCGGCTTGCCAAAACTTGCGCTCTGCCCCCCAAAAACAGCCCATGCCGACAATCAGCACCTGAAAACCGTCGGGCCAAGGGGCTACCATTTGCGTGCCCAGCACGAAATGTTTTTCCGGCACCGGCATCATCATATCGCGGCCCGGCAACGCCGCCTCTTGGCTCACCATTTCAGATTTTTTATTCAGTCCAAACATCTCGTTCTCCTGTTACCGCGCCGCTTCACGCGGCACTGGTCAGTGTTGAAATCGGCCCGTCGCGACTGCCATCCAGCAATTGCCGCAGCCATTGGTTCTCGTCTTTTTCAGCCGCCTTGGCCGCACCATGCCAGCGCAGCACGCCTTCATGCATCACCGCAATCTCATCATATGCGTCGGTTATGCCGACCATATTGCCGGTAACCGAAATCACGCATGCGCCGCTTTCGCGGGCCAATGACGAAATCATGCCATCTACCCGCGCCGCCAAAATAGGGTCGAGACCGGCGGTCGGATTATCCAGCAGCAAAATATCCGGCTCGGTCGCAATGGCACGGGCAAAGCCGACACGCTTTTGCAT
>CBFIIT010000034.1:14095-17161 GCA_965662725.1 Alphaproteobacteria bacterium
CGCCCGATAAATCCGCCGGAAATAAATCGGCATTGGCCGCCGGAAGGCCGACACGCGGCAGCAAAGCCTCCGCCTTGGCACGCGCTTCATCGCGGCTCATGCCATTGGCAATCAAACGAAAAGCGATATTTTCCCAAACCGGCAGGCTGTCAAACAGCGCATTTTGCTGAAACAACATGCCGATGCGCGCATTTAATGCAGGCGCACGTTCATCCGTCACGCCGACCGCTTCGCCATCAACCAGCACGCGGCCCGCTTCCGGCGCATAAAGGCCGACCAAGCATTTCAACAAAACGGATTTACCCGCCGCCGTCGGGCCGATAAGGGCCAGCGAACGCCCCGCCTCCAAAGACAGCGACACGCCTTTGACCGCCCTTAATGCGCCAAAGCTTTTTTCCAAATTTTCAACTGCCAGTCGGCTCATCATGCATCCTATATTGGCCGGTCAGGGATTAAGAAACCGTCTTTACCCGCCGCCTTAAATTCCACCCCGAAGATAGGCTGAAGCACGTCCGGCGACAAGACATCTCGCGGCGCACCATCAGCCGCCACATGGCCGTTTTCCAAAACCACCACATGGTCGCAAAACCGCCGCGCCAAATTAAGGTCATGCACCACCACGCCAACCGCTGCACCGGCTTCGGCTTCCGTTTTTAAAAGCTGCATCACTGCCAGCGCACCGGCCGCATCCAAAGATTGCGTCGGCTCATCCAGCAATAAATTAGCCGCCCCGCCAACCAAAAGCCGCGCCAGATAAACCCGCGCCTGCTCGCCGCCCGACAGCGTATCGATTGTGCGGCCGGCAAATTTTTCTGCCCCGCACCGCGCCAAAGCGGCATCGGTTTTGTCCTCTGCCTCGGCTGAGTTGGACATCAGGCCCAGCCCGAATGGCAGAAGCCCCAGCATCACCACTTCGCGCGCCGTAAGCGGCCATGCCGTGGTTTGGAATTGCGGCATATAAGCAATGTTCTTGGCCCGCCAATCGGGGTCAGAAAAGCGGTTACCGGCCTCCGCTTGAGCTTTCACCATGCCGCCGGTTAGCTCGGCCAGACCTGCCGCAACGCGCATGAGCGAGCTTTTACCGGCCCCATTCGGGCCGACAATGCCTGTCACTTGGCCGCTTGGGAAAAAAGTCGAGACGTTTTGCAAAACTGTCTTCTCGCCAACCATATATTGCACTTCCGCCAGTTCAAGCATGGCGCACCCATCCGCTACCATGATTATCGGGGGCGAAAATATCGGGGTGCAAGATCTCAGCGATAATTTGCGCCGATTGCAAAAGTCGCGGCCCCGGTCGATTGAAAAAATGATTGCCATTGACCAGATACACTTCATTGTTTTTAACCGCCCGCAGCTTTTGCCACGCAGCGTCATCGGTTACTGCCGCCAGTTCTTCCGCCGCGCGCTGAATGGAAAAACCGCACGGCCCGACAATGATGACATCCGGGTCCGCCGCCGCAATATCAGCCATTTTAACGGTTGGCGAGTGCACGCCTTCTTGGCCCAGCACCACCTCACCACCGGCCGCGGCAATGGTTTCCGGCATCCAGTTTCCGGCCCCCATAAGCGGCACGGTCCATTCCATGAAAAACACTTTGCGTGTTGGCAAAGGCGCGGTTTTGGCGCGCAAAGCGGCAAAGCCATCGCGCATTTTGGCATTCAGGGCGGCGGCCCTGTCGACCACCCCCAAAGCGGCGCCGGTTTTGGTGATATCATCGGCGACATCGGCCAGCGTCATCGGCTCAAGCGACACCAATTTAGAGGTTTCTTCGCCCAGCCAATCTTGCAGCGCCGCCTCCACCTCGCCAAGGCTGACGGCGCATAACTCGCATTGCGATTGGGTGATAACAAAATCCGGCTGCAGGTCTCGAATGGCATCAGCATTGAGATTATAAACCGAGACACCGTCTTCCACCAAAGCGCGCACATCGCGGTCAATAATGGCGGCGGCGGCTTGCGGGTTCATTTTCGGCTGCGTCAGCACCGGCAAATGGTCAAGCCCGACCGGCCAGTCGCATTCATGCGACCGCCCGACCAGTTTTTCAGCCAGTCCCAGCGCGGCAACAATCTCTGTCGCGCTGGGCAAAAGGGAAACGATTTTCATGGGCGTTATCCTAGCCGTATAAGCAAGGCAAAGGCCAGCAAGCTAAAAACTTGATGTGACGCCGATATAAAACGCCCGCCCCGGTGTGCCGTAGCCGGAAATTGTCTCATAGTCTTCATCAGCCGCATTTTCCAGACGCGCATTGGCTTTCAAATTCTCATTGATTTGGTAAACCGCACGGAGGTCAAGCAGCGTGTAATCGTCGAGGTTCACATCACCGATATCGACAACGCCTTTCACATGGCGTACGCCCAAGCCCAGATTTAATTGTTCGCTGGCTTCAAAATCGACAGATACACCCGCTTGCACACGTGGCACACGCACTTCGCGCGAGCCATCAGGTTTTTTACTGTCCGTATAGGTTGTATCCATCCCTACAGAAATTCTTTCAGATAGAGATAAATTTACACTGGCCTCCAATCCAGATATTTCGCTTTTTCCACTCACTTGTTCCATGCGTCCGTTATATGGATTTCCTGGAAGTGGATTACCGACCCACTGAATTATATCTTCGACCTCAGCCATATATGTTGTCAGGCTTACCGTCGCATTGCGGCTCAAAACTGCATCAAAGCCCAATTCCGAACTTCCCGATGTTTCTGGCTTTAAATCTAAATTCCCAGAACTTGGAAAATATAATTCGCTCAAACTCGGAGCGCGAAATCCCGTGCCATGAGCCGCCCGTAGAGTGATTGCATCGCTTAACGCAAAGGCTGCCGTAGCACGATAGGTCGAATGCGTTCCAAATAAATCATGGTCGTCTTGGCGAAGTGCTGCCGTCACTGTAAGTCGACTATCAACGTCATATTGCAACAAGCCATACACCCCGCTTGTATCAATTTTGTGATGTTCGAAACTAGAAAAACCGCCATCGGTATTCTCGAATTCGGATTGGTCACTCTCTAAACCAAAAACAAAATTCAGCGCGTCACTGGCCATAAAAATGCTGCGATAATCTGCAA
>CBFIIT010000035.1:0-16606 GCA_965662725.1 Alphaproteobacteria bacterium
CATTACCCGCTACAAAGATTGTGTCGCGGTTGATACTGACCACAAACGTTTTTCATCATCTGACCAGTTTGGCGGCATTCAAATTGACGACAATGTTGTCCGCCCGGCTGTTGAAGGGTTTGCCGTGTCGGCCTTTATCACCAAAGACCAACCGGAACACGCGCCCATTCGCAAATCGGTTCAGCCAATTGCTTCGCCTCCGGCTCTGGACAGTTTCAAAGATTTGATTTGGGAACGCACCGGTAATGTGCTCGACGCTCTGCCCGAGGGCGAAACTTTTAATTGGGTGGACGAAGTGTCGATTGAACTGACCACGCAAATGCTCGCCACCTTGTTTGATTTCCCGTTTGAAGACCGCCATTTGCTGCCATTCTGGTCTGATATGACGACCACTATGGAAGGGTCGGATAATTTTCCGGGACAAGAAAAGCGTGTGCAATATCTGCTCGAATGTCTGGAATATTTTACCAAGCTACGCGAGAAACGCGCTAATGGCGCGCCGAGCTTTGACTTGGTGTCCATGCTGGCGCGCGACCCGAACACCAAAGATATGGATGCGATGAACTTCCTCGGCAATCTGATGCTGCTGATTGTCGGCGGCAATGACACGACACGCAACTCCATGTCAGCCAGTATTAATGCGTGGAACCAATTCCCCGATGAGTTTGCGAAGTTACGCGAAGACCCGTCATTGATTGACAAAATGGTCGCCGAGGTTATTCGCTGGCAAACGCCGCTTTCGCATATGCGCCGCACCGCGCTGGAAGATGTCGAGCTTGGCGGCAAGACCATCAAAAAAGGCGACAAAGTCGTGATGTGGTACTATTCCGGCAATCACGACGAAGAGGTGTTTGAAGACCCGCGGACGGTTAAATTTGACCGCCCGAACGGCAATAATCATTTGTCATTCGGTTTTGGCATTCACCGCTGCATGGGTCTGCGCGTTGCCGAGCTACAATTGCGAATTTTGTGGCAACAAATTCTCGAAAAGTTCGAGAAGATTGAAATTGTTGAAGAACCTGTGCGCTTGAAATCAAACTTCGTTAACGGCTATACCGACATGCAGGTAAAACTTACCCGCCGCTAACAGGAGTTCTTCGTGTCTGATAAAATTCGCTGGGGCATTCTCGCCACAGGCAATATTGCCGCGCAATTTGCTGCCGATTTAAAACACAGCCATAGCGGCGCATTGGTCGCTGCCGCCAGCCGTGATCTGGCCAAAGCGGAAACCTTTTGTGCCGAGCATGGTGGCGAAGCCTTGGGCGATTACCAATCCCTTTTAGCGCGCGATGATATTGACGCAATTTACATCGCCACCCCGCATGACAGCCATATTGAGTGGGCGCATAAGGCGATGGCAGCCGGTAAAGCAACGCTATGCGAAAAGCCGCTTGGCCTGAACCAAGGCGAAGTGCTTGACCTTTACGGCACGGCGGCGCGGCGCGATGTTTTGCTGGTTGAGGCACTGATGTATCTGATGCATCCGCGCATGCATTTGGCCAAGCAACTTATTGATGACGGCACGATTGGCCAAGTCAACGGTTTCTCATCCGGCTTCGGCTTTGCCTTTCCGTTCACGCCGGAGCATCGGCTTTACGACATTAATCTGGGCGGCGGCGGTATTCCCGATATCGGCATTTATCCGCTCACCGCGGCACGCTATCTCATTGGCGAACCGGCAGCGCTCAGCGGCGAGGCACGCCTCGCCCCGTCAGGCGCCGATGCCGAAGCGAAAGCGACGCTCGCCTATGACGGCTTTGACGCGCATTTGCATTGCAGCATTGATGCCGAACTGGAATGGCATATTACTGTTGAAGGCGATAAAGGCAGGCTCAAAATCAGCCAACCATGGCATCCGGGGCCCGAAAACAATCATATCGTCATCACAGATAAAAACGGCGAAGAGAGCATTCATAAAAGCGATGATCAAAGGCCGCTTTATGCGGTTGAAGCCGACCATATCGGTGATTTAATAAAGCGCGGCGCGCGCAGTTCTGATTTGGTAAGCCCGGACTTCTCTATCAACACCGCTTATTGGCTGGACCGCTGGCGTGACGACGCCGGCGTTAGCTACCCATGCGACACACTGGGCGTGAACGGCTTTCACGGCGCAGCACTTTCGCATGGCCGCCATGGCAGCGTGCCGACAGTTTCGCTTAATGGGCTGGACAAATCGATATCTAAATTGGTTCTCGGCACAGACAATCAAATCGACGCGCCAACCATGGCCGCTATGGGGGATGCGTTCTTTGAAGGCGGCGGCAATTGTTTTGACACTGCTTTCATTTATTCGGACGGTCGTTCCGAAGCCCTACTCGGCGAATGGATGGCAGCGCGTGGCGTGCGCGATGAATTGGTTGTGCTTAGCAAAGGCGCGCATCCGCCGGAATGTTCACCGGAAGCGATTTCGCGCCAACTCGACCAATCTCTTGAGCGTTTGCAAACCGACCATCTCGACCTTTATTGCTTGCACCGCGACGACCCTTCCGTGCCGGTATCTGAGTGGATAGATGCCCTTAATCGCGAGGTAAACGCCGGACGTATGAAGCTGTTTGGCGGCTCTAACTGGACGGCGGAACGCATTGACGAAGCCAATCATTACGCCGCCGATAACGGCCTGCAAGGCTTCTCTCTCTTAAGTAATAATTTCTCGCTGGCCCGCATGGAAGACCCGGTTTGGCCCGGCTGTTTGGCCAGCTCAACCGATGCGTTTCGCGATTGGCACACGGCGCATAATTTCCCGCTGCTGCCATGGTCGGCCCAAGCGCGCGGCTTTTTTCTAAATTGGGAGGAAAGCGGATTGGCAGCGACACGCCATGGCGCCGACCCGACGCAAGATGAAATGCAGCGTGTGTGGGGCTCTGATGGCAATATGGAACGGCGGCGGCGGGCCTTCGCGCTGGCTGAAGAATTGAATGTCAGCGCCATTCAAATCGCCCTCGCCTATGTGGTCAATCAGCCCTTCCCGTGTTGTGCCTTAGCCGGTCCACGCAATCCGATGCAATTGCAAGAAAGCCTTGATGCAGCGCAAATCAAACTGACGCAAGAACAAGTCGATTGGCTCGATCTCCGCGATTGACCGCTCGATTATGGTCGAAAGGCGCGTAATAAAAGCCGCAACCAGCGATTGTTCAGCGCGTGCAGCAGCATATCGAAACGTTTCGGCGTCAGTGCGCCGCCGGACATGATTTGCACCGTCTTCAAACGTAGTGACATTATCATTTCTTCGCGCATTTTTATTGCCACTGGCGTTTCTTGTTTCTTGCCCATGGTTTTGGCCGCCATTTCCAAAGCCGCGTCACAGACCCGCCGCCCGATCCAATGATGGCGAATATCGGCCAAACTGGTATTGGCATGATAGGGCTTAATCGGATCGGGTTCCGGAATTTCAAGCCCCAATGCCTTTAGCTGCGTGTCTTGCATAATCACATAAGGCGTTTCGCGTAACGGTTGTGAATTGCGGCCGCTGCCGGCCGGCAGCGATACATCCAGCGACTGACGAATATCCGTGCTTGATGCAGCAAACAGGATTTGAAACTCTCCCGGCTCGACATCCCAATCATCTTGCGTCACGTCAAAATAAGCAAAGGCCCGCTTATCCAAAGTGAAACTGACCTCACGGCTTTCGCCCGGCTGCAAAGTGATTTTTTTAAACGCCTTCAATTCGCGGTCCGGTCGATAAGCGCTCGCCTCAACGTCGCGAACATAAAGCTGGACGATTTCAGCACCGGCGCAATCGCCCGTATTGCTTATGGTTATCGCCACTTCCATGCTCTCGTCATCAGCGTCCCAATCGCGCATTAATTTGGCTTCACTGTAAGCGAAACTCGTATAGCTCAAGCCATGGCCGAACGGAAACAGCACCGGCTTGTCATGGCTGGTAAAATAGCGATAGCCGATATTCAAGCCTTCGCGATAAATCAATTGCCGCTTGTGATTGGCAAAATTTTCCTGTGCCGGACAATCAACCAAAGCCAATGGAAAAGTTTCGGCCAGCTTACCGCTTGGCGTCACATCGCCATAAATCAAATCAACCAATGCGTGTGCACCGGCCTGTCCGGCCAAGTATATTTCCAAAACCGACGGCACGGCATCCAGCCATGGCATTTCTATTGGCGCACCGTTTGACAGAACGACAACACAATTTTCATTTGCCGCCGCCACCGCCATAATAAGATTTTCAATCTGTTCGGGTTGGCGCAAATGGCTGCGGTCAAACCCTTCCGCTTCAAATAGAGGCGGCAAGCCGGCCATAATAATTGCAATATCCGCTTTCTCAGCCGCCGCAACGGCCTCTGCTATCAAACCCGCATCGGCTTCCGCAAGCTCGGCATCAAAGCCTTGCGCGAACGTCACTTTGTCTTCGCCCAAACGTTCAATAAAACCATCCAGCGGCTTATCCAAACGACTGGCATTTACTTGCGAAGAACCGGCCCCTTGAAAGCGCGGCGCAATTGCAAAAGCACCGATAAGCGCAATTGATTTATCTTCTGTAAGTGGCAATAAACCTTGGTTCTTCAACAATACTGCGCCTTCAGCCGCCGCTCTTTGTGCCAAAGCATGATGCGCATCAAAATCGGTTTGTGTCGGGCGACTGTTTTCCTTTGCCGCCAAAATAAGCTTACTCACACGCGCCGCCGCTCGGTCGAGATGCGCTTCGTCCAACTGCCCTGCCTTTACCTGCGCGGCGGTTAGCCGGTCATTGACCCCGCCACTGCTCGGCATCTCCAATTCCAATCCGGCAGCAATGCCGCGCGGGCGATCATTAACCGCCCCCCAATCGGTCACTACCAGCCCTTGAAAGCCCCAGCGGTCACGCAAAATGCCGGTCAGTAATTCTTCATGCTCAGAACAATAAATACCGTTAAAGCGATTATAAGCGCACATCACCGTCCATGGTTGCGCTTGCGTCACCGCCGCCTCAAAAGCAGGCAAATAAATTTCAAAAAATGTTCGGCGGTCAACCAGCGTATCCACAACCATACGTTGTGCCTCCTGATTATTGACCGCGAAGTGTTTAAGGCTGGTACCGATGCCGGTTGATTGCACGCCTTTTATGAAGGCTGCAACCATTTCTCCGGCCATATAAGGGTCTTCGGAATAATATTCAAAATTGCGACCACATAGCGGGCTGCGCTTAATATTCACGCCGGGCGCGAGTAGCACGGCCACATCTTCCGCCTGACATTCTCGGCCGATGGCAGCACCGACATCGGCAATCAGCTGCCGGTTCCAAGAAGAGGCCAAAGTAACCGCAGTTGGAAAACACGTCGCCGCAACCGAAGCAGTGAGCCCCATATGGTCAGCCTGATCGCTTTGCTTTCTCAACCCGTGCGGCCCGTCCGATACCATAACCGGCGGCAGGTCATAGGCTTCCAATGGCTGCAAATGCCAAAAACTGGAGCCGGACATGAGCGATGCTTTTTCATCGACCGACATGCGTGCGACAAGTTCTATCGCCGCCGCCTCAAATTCATATGGCTGTTTCATCATGCCTCCCTGCCGCATTTTCAAAGCGACATATTTATGACAGTCTATGCAAGGGTCGCGATAGCGACAAGTTAAAGGAGCCATAAATTGGTAAAAATCGCCATTATCGGGGCCGGAAGCACGGTTTTTATGAAGAATATCGTGACCGATATTGTGCTCGAACCGGGGTTAGAGACGGCCCATATCGCATTGCATGATATTGATGGCGAGCGGCTCGCCACATCGGAAAAAGTCGCCAGCCGCATTGCCCAAACAACGCGCACCACGCCGGTTATCTCAGCCACGCTATCGCGCCGCGAAGCGCTACAAGATGCCGATTTCGTTATCACCATGATACAGGTGGGCGGCTATGAACCGGCGACCGTCATTGATTTTGATATCCCGAAAAAATATGGCTTGCGGCAAACAATTGGCGACACGCTTGGTGTGGGCGGCATTATGCGCGGCCTGCGCACCGTGCCGGTTTTAAAAGCCATTATCGATGATATGGCCGATTGCTGTCCCGACGCATTGCTACTGCAATATGTAAATCCCATGGCGATTAATTGCCTCGCCCTTTCCAAACTCGCGCCACAGTTGAACTATGTCGGCCTGTGTCATTCAGTTCAAGGCACGGCGATTGATTTGGCCCGCGACCTTGGCGAAGACCCAAACGATATTGATTATGACTGCGCCGGTATTAACCATGTCGCTTTTTATACGCGGTTTGAAAAACGCCATGCCGATGGCCGCATGGAAGACCTCTATCCGCGTTTGAAAAAATTAGCCGAGAACCGCGATTATGGCCGTGGCTGGGAGGGTTGCGCCAATCATGTGCGCTATGAAATGCTCCAACGTCTCGGCTATTTCGTCACTGAAAGTAGCGAGCATTTTGCCGAATACACACCCTATTTTATTAAGGGAAACCAGCCGCAACTAATTGAAAAATATGAGATTCCGCTAGATGAATATCCGCGTCGCTGCGAAGCGCAAATTGCTGAATGGGAAGCACAAGCTGCCGCACTGACCGGCGATGCCGATATGCTGTGTGAGAAATCAGTGGAATATGCAGCGCGCATTATCGCCGCCCGCGCGCTAGGTAAATCCGACAAAATTCACGGCAATGTCGCCAATCAAGGGCTGATTGAGAACCTACCTGAAAATGCATGCGTAGAAGTACCCTGCTTGGTTGACGGTGAAGGCTTGCGGCCACAAAAAGTCGGCACTCTGCCACCGCATTTGGCTGCGCTGATGCAAACAAATATAAATGTTCAACAACTGACGGTTGAGGCGCTCATCACCGGCAAGCGTGAGCATGTTTACCACGCCGCTATGCTTGACCCGCATACGGCGGCAGAATTAAGCCTCGACCAAATATGGTCACTGGTTGATGAATTGCTGGCCGCGCATGGGCCGGCCATTCCGCAATTGAGTTAAATCTGCTAGCTGTAAGGCAAGGAGTTTTTCATGCGTGATGTGTTTCGCAATTATCTAACCCATCAATCGGTGCAGTTTTTATTCATCGCTCTTTTTGCCTGTATTTATGCGGTCAATGAGCTGGCCCTTTGGCATGCTTGGCCATGGGTGCTGGTGGTAATTGCCAGCGCACCGTTTTTTGAATGGGTGACACATAAATATACGCTACACCGACCGCTAACCGAGAAGCCGGGCTTTTGGCGCGATTATCAAATCAGACTGCATCATGGACATCATTTGCATCCGGAGCGGCGCGACCTTCAATTTGCACCGATTAGCGCGATTATCGCCATGTTCGTGCAATTATATCTCAGCTACGCGCTGATGGTATGGCTGGCCGGGCAAACCCATGCCACGGTGTTCATGCCGTTACTGGCCTCCATCGCTTATTATCTGGTTTATGAATGGGTGCATTTGGCGCATCACACCCAGAGCTATCTCCCGCTCACCGCATGGGGCCGCGCTTTGCGCGAGGCGCATATGCGGCATCATTTCCACAATGAAAATTATAATTGGGGTATCACCAATGGCCTGGGCGATGTATTGCTCGGCACATGGAAAAACACTGCTGATGTTGAGAAAAGCGCTACGGCAAAAAAATTATCCGGCTTTGAAGGATAAGGTGAGAGCAATATGAGCGATATCACAATCGGCATTATCGGCGCCGGCATGATGGGCCAAGAGCATATTCAAAATTTCAATCTATTGGATGGCGCGCGCGTAACGGCGCTGGCCGATACGGATGAAACCATGCTGCAAAAAGCCGCCGAAATGACTGATGGCACGCCGGCCACCAGTGATGATTTCGAAAACCTGCTGGGGGATAACGGCCCTGATGCCTTGGTGATTGCGACTCCGAATTTTCATCATATTGATGTTTTAGAAAGTGCGCTGGATGCCGGAAAACCGATTTTATGTGAAAAGCCGCTCTGCACCAGTTTGGAAGATACGCAAAGCATTATGCAGCGCGTTGGCCATAAAGGACTGACTTTCCAAGTCGGCATGGAATACCGCTTTAAACCGGCGCTGGATAATATGATTGCCCGCGTACATGGTGGCGATATTGGGCAAATTCAAATGCTGTCGATACGCGAACATCGGTTTCCGTTCTTACCAAAGGTGGCTGATTGGAACCGCTTTAACCGCAATACGGGCGGCACGCTGGTGGAGAAATGTTGCCATTTCTTCGACTTGATGCGGTTTATCATCGGCAGTGAGCCAACCGGCGTAATTGCCTCAGGCGGGCAAAACGTCAATCATTTGGATGAAAGCTATGGTGGCCACATACCCGATATTTGGGACAATGCCTATGTGGTTTTCGATTTCGCCAATGGCGCCCGCGCCATGCTTGATTTATGCATGTTTGCCGAAGGCTCGCGACATAGTGAAGAGCTGGCAGCGATTGGCGATAAGGCAAAAGTCGAATGCTTATTGCCGCAAAACATTGTCACGCATGGCAATCGCGAAACATGGGAAGTGAAGCAAGATGATATTCATGTGCCGGAAGAAATCCTGAAGGCCGGCTATCATTCCGGCGCGACCTATCATCAAAATAAGGCGTTTCTGGCCGCAATACGAGGTGAGGCTGAAGTGCCGGTCACTGCTTTAGACGGTCACCGCGCGGTGGCTATGGGGGTCGCGGCACAAATGGCGGCGGCTGAAAAACGCCGAGTCGATATGACGGAGGTCGGTTTATGAGTTATGGCGCACAAGAAAATCTGGTTAATGGCGCACAGCGCACTCTCGGCAGTAAACAAGTCGGGCCTTTGGCCTTTGGCTGCTGGCGTTTGGTCGGCGATGATGTAGCAACAGCAACCCAGCGCATTGAAACCGCGCTTGATAACGGCCTGACGCTTATCGACAATGCCGATGTTTACGGTCTTGATTGGGGCGGAAAAGCGTTCGGCGAAAGCGAGAGCTTGCTCGGCAAAGTACTTGCGGCATCGCCACATTTGCGCAATCGCATGGTACTGGCCAGTAAGGGCAGCATTATTCCGGGCATTCCCTATGTCGCCTCAGCGGATTATTTGAATGCGGCGGTGGACGCCTCGCTGGCCCGCATGCAGAGCGCGCATATTGATTTATATCAAATCCATCGCCCCGATATGTTTACCCATCCGGCAGAGACCGCCGCCGCGCTTGATGCGCTGGTACAGGCCGGAAAGATTGGCATGGTCGGCGTTTCAAATTACACGCAAGCACAGGAAGACGCGTTGCGCCATTATTTGAAAGCGCCGCTTATATCGCTGCAATCTGAATATTCACTGGCCGATTTGACCATGCTGCGCGACGGGTCGCTCGACCGCTGCATGGTAAATGAAATGGCTTTTCTCGCTTGGTCTCCTTTGGCCGGGGGGCGGCTTATTTCCGGCGAAGGCATGCGCCCTGAATTAATGACAAAAATTGACGAATTGGCAGCGCGCGAAAATACTGACCGCGCCGGCATTGCACTGGCATTTGTGCTGGCCCATCCGGCTGCACCGATTGCAATTATCGGGTCGCAAAACACCGACCGCATCAAAACTGCGACAAAAGCCCTCGCCATTACCTTGACCCGCCAAGACGTCTATGCGCTGATTGAGGCCGCAGAAGGCGTTCCGCTGCCCTAACCGATGAAAACGACTGAATATGACTGACTTTCCAAAAGCCGAAATAAGCTGGTTTTCCGCCCTATGCGATGATGACTACCAATTTTTGGGCGTCGAGGACCCGAGCCTGAAGGCCAGTTGGCCGCATTGCCGCGATATTGCGCTGACGGCTGAAAAGAACGGCTTTGATAATATTTTGCTGCCCTCCGGCTACACGCTGGGCATGGATAGCATCGGCTTCGCCGGTGGCATTGCGCCCCTATTGGAGAAAATGCGCCTGCTGGTCGCCGTGCGCTGTGGTGAAATGTGGGTGCCGCAATTGGCGCGGCAATTGGCGACACTGGACCGAATGTTGGACGGTCGCCTGACAATCAACATTATTTCTTCTGACCTGCCGGGACAAACATTAGATGGTGGCCCGCGCTATCAGCGAACCCGCGAAATTATGCAGGCACTGCGCAAGTTTATGAATGGCGAGGCCGTGCAAATGGATGGCGAGCATATTCAATTGGATCTGGAACCGCCGCGCATGCAAACCGTTTCCGGCAAATGTCCGCCGTTTTATTTTGGAGGCCTGTCACCGGCGGCGCGTGATGTGGCGGCTGAACAAGCCGATGTATTTTTGATGTGGCCGGATACAATGGATAAGGTTAGCGAAATTCTCGATGATATGCGCCAACGCGCCGATGGCTATAACCGCAAATTGAAATTCGGCTATCGCGCTCATGTCATTGTCCGCGAAACGGAAGCCGAAGCGCGCGCCGCGGCCGATACACTCATCAGCAAGCTGGATGACGGCATAGGTGAAGAAATCCGCAATCGTTCATTAGACAGCGCTTCTTATGGCGTGCGGCGACAGGCTGAAATGCGCGATGCGGCCAATGCAGCCGGCAGCGGCGACTATGTTGAAGATAATTTATGGACCGGCGTCGGGCGCGCACGCTCCGGCTGCGGCGCGGCGATTGTCGGCGATCCGGACCAAGTATTGGCCAAACTCAACGCCTATCGCGCGCTTGGCATTGAAGCGTTTATTTTATCCGGCTATCCGCACCAAGATGAATGCGATTTATTCGGCAAATATGTGCTGCCCAAACTCAATCATGGGCCATTGGAAATCTGATGCGTTTCGGGCTGGACCTTGGCGGTACCAAAATGGAAGCCATTGTGCTGGACAGCAATGGTCAGACTTCGTGGCGCGAACGCCGCCCGACACCGGCTGATAATTACGATGAAATTATTGCCACAATAGCAAGCTTGGTAGAGGAAGCCGAAATCCGGTGCGGCACAAATTTAAACGTCGGCATTGGCATGCCCGGATCGCTATCGCCGAAAACCGGCCGCGTGCGTAATTCAAATACCCAAAGCCTGAATGACCGAGCGATAAAGCAAGATTTGGAAGCGCGGCTGAAGCGCGATATCCGCTTTGCCAATGACGCCAATTGCTTCGCTCTTTCGGAAGCCAAAGATGGCGCCGGTTCCGGTGCGCAATCGGTTTTCGGCGTCATTATCGGCACCGGTTGCGGCGGCGGTTTGGTGTTTGACGGAAAATTACAAGACGGCGTAAACGGTGTGGGCGGCGAATGGGGGCATAACCCATTGGCCGCGCCAAATGCCGATGAAGTGCCCGGACCGCCTTGCTATTGTGGCCGCCATGGCTGCAATGAGGTTTGGATTTCCGGCTCCGGTTTTGCCCGCGACCATGCAGCAGTGACCGGCGAAAACCTGCGCGCCGAACAGATTATTGCCGCCGATACGCCGCAAGCGAAAGCAAGTTTTGAGCGATTATGTGACCGCTTGGCACGCGCTTTGGGCGCAGTGATAAATCTGGTCGATCCGGAAGTGATTGTGCTGGGCGGCGGGCTGTCAAATGTTGATGCCCTATATGAGCGCATACCGGAAATTTGGCAGCGCTATATTTTCTCTGATGTGATTGAGACCAAATTAGTGAAAAACCAACATGGCGACAGCAGTGGTGTGCGCGGGGCAGCCTGGCTTTGGCCGCCCCAATCGCAATAATCATATCGCTTAAAGGCGCACGTCGCCCTTATCGACCGAAGCCTGCTCAGCCGCCGTGAGCGCGACAACCTTATCGGCATCGCGGGCCAGCAAATGCAGCGCATCGCCATCGACTTCATCGACTTTATAAGCAGCATTTTTCAGCTTCGATTTTTGAAACTTAAACGTGCCGGTCACATCAACCTTCTGGCCGATACGAATGAAACGCGGCACCGCATAAGCCGGAAGGTTTTCGCGCATATGCGCCGCCAAACCGTCCAAATCCAGCTTGCCTTCTTCCTTCTGAGTCAGATAAAGCATGCCGCAACGCCCGTCACGGCCCGGCACGGAAACGCCATAAACCACGGCATCCTCAATTTCCGGCCATTTCATAATCACGCTTTCCACTTCCGTGGTTGCAACATTTTCACCCTGCCAACGGAAAGTGTCGCCGATACGGTCACCAAACTGAATATGGCCGTGCTTTTGCAGCACAACCAAATCGCCGGAATTGAACCAAGCATCACCCTTTTCAAACACATCGCGGAGAATTTTCTTCTCACTGGCTTGCGCATCCGTATAGCCGTCAAACGGGTTTTTCTCGCTGATTTGCATAATCAACAGACCGGTATCGCCGGGTTTCACTTTTTGCAAATGCTCATCGCCACCGCGAATGGGCGCGTCTTCATCAACATC
The DNA here is from genome assembly GCA_965662725.1 of Alphaproteobacteria bacterium. Classification (GTDB taxonomy): domain Bacteria; phylum Pseudomonadota; class Alphaproteobacteria; order RS24; family RS24; genus UBA8337. The sequence goes on from CBFIIT010000035.1 coordinate 12,225, forward strand.
ATAAGCAACAACATCCCAATCACTGCCTTGGCCCGGTGACCAACCGACGGTTTTGTCAAAATTGAAAATATTTACAAAACCGGTATTGCCTTCCGACGCGCCATAAAATTCATGAACGCGGGAAATACCGAAACGGTTTTTGAATTCCATCCAAATATCCGGACGCAAACCATTACCCAATACGCGGGTTACATTATGTGCCGTGTCGCTTTCGCGCACAGGCTGGGCCAACAAATAGCGCAGCAATTCACCGATATAAATCGCCGCTGTCGCTTCATGCTTAATGCAATCTTCCCAAAATTGGCTGGCGGAAAACTTGCGGCGCAGCGCAAAGGTTGCACCGCCGCACAGGCAAGAGCCAAAACCGACAACCAATGCATTGGAATGATACAGCGGCAGCGCGCAGTAGTAAGTATCGCTCGGCCCCAATGTCATTACATTGACACCGAACTGCGTACCGGCGCGCAGCACTTTCATATGGGTTGTGATACTGGCCTTTGGCAGACCTGTCGTGCCCGAGGTAAAGATATAATAAATCGGCGTACCCAATGTCAGCACTTGGTCAGGCCTAATATTGGCAGCATCTTGCCCGTCAATTTCAGCCATTAAATCCTTATAACCGGCAGGCATGGCATCATTCGCGCCATCGGCAATGAACAGCAATTTTTCGCTATGATGGCTTTCGACAATATCACTCACCGTCTCCATATTGCCGAGACACTCAGCCCCGATAACCAACAGCTTCGGCTCGATGAGCTTTAGGCTATGCGCCAGCGCCTCATTGGTCTGGCCAGTATTGACCATACCCGCAACCGCGCCCAATTTTTGCGCGCCCATAACGGTAAACAGCAATTCCGGACGGTTCTCCATATTGACCGCGATTTTATCGCCATAGGCGACGCCGCGACTGCTGAAATAATTGGCCATTTGATTGGCCTTGGCATTCAACTCACCCCAGCTGATTGTGCGGTCCTCAAACTTTACCGCAATGGCGTCGGGCCGCTCGCCTGCATGCTGTTCGAGATAATCGACCATTGAAACTTCATCGCTTGGACGCGTCGTCAAAAGCAATTTCAAGCGCCCGACAGAACCGGGTGTCATTAAGAATTTCAAAAATCGAAAAATATATTTTCCGGTGGTGATTTTTTGTTCTTTAAAAGCCATTACCTTTTTTATCCTTACTAAACCGTGTCAAATTCAAACGCTTTTTGAAGCGCCGGACGCGCCTTCAGCCGCTCAATATACGCGGTCAAATTCGGATGTGCATCCGTCACAATACCCATACGCTGTGACATCATAATCGAATGGCCCAGCATCGTGTCAGCGGCCGTGAAGTCACCGGCGACATAATCCTTGCCGAGCATATCATCTTCAACCGGTTGCACGGCCTTTGCCAATAAGCGTTGCGCCTGCCCCAAAGCGGTTTCATCGCGCCGCTCCGGCGGCAATAAAATCGTCTGCACGACAATCGTATTAATCGGCGGCATAACCATGCCTTCGCAATAATGGAACCATTGCAGATATTTCGGGAAGCTCGGATCATCAACCGCCGGTTTCAGACCGCCATTTTTATGCCGCTCAAGAATATATTCCGCAATCGCGCCGGATTCCCAAATGGTGATGTCGCCATCTTCCAAAACCGGAATACGCCCCAGCGGGTGACGTGCCCGATGCTCGTCTGACTTTAAATCTTTCGGATGAAAATCCATCCGGTTCAATTCATATTCCAAGCCCAATTCTTCCAGCAGCCACAATGTGCGCACGGCGCGAGAATTCGGGGCAAAGTGCAATTTCAACATGATTTCTCTCCCTAATGTGCTGCAGATATTGACAATAACAATGCCAAAAGTCCAGAAAAAGCGCGGTTATTCGGTAATTGTCCTGAATGTCAGATTTATTCTCGGCCCTTTAACCCGCTTCATTACCGGCAGGCTATGTTCCCAATGACTTTGTGTTGTGCCACGCATCACCAGCAAGCTGCCGGTTTCCAAAACCAATTCGGTTTTTTCCTTATCCTGCTTATGACGAAACACAAAACGGCGGGGCGCGCCAAGACTGACAGAGGCAATCGCGCCATTCGGCTGTAATTCTTTTTCATCATCGGCATGCCACGCCATGCCTTCCTCGCCCGAATGATAGAGATTTAACAAGCAGCAATTGAACGTGTCACTGCTTTCCGCCTCCACTTGCGATTTTAACGCGCTCAGCATTGGCGTCCACGGCAAAGCGGTTTTGGTGTTGTGCGAATAGGTATATTGAAACGGCTTATCACCATGCCATGCGACTTTACGACGGGTTATGATTTCGCGGCCATATAGCTTCACCCTATCGGCTTGAAAATCAATTTCCGACATCAGCGCGTCATAGGCGGCTTGCGCTTCATGCGCGGCCATAAGCGGGCCGAAATAAACCGCCTCACCATCGCGCGGCAATAAGTTTTGCCCTTGCGGATTAAATAAATCCATTAGTCAGAATTTAAGTCAGTGTGTAAGTCAGATTTTTGCCGCGCCGCGTAAATCGCAATCAAGCTCAGCGCAAGCAATATCATCGCGCCATAAATGCCCGGCGGTGTATGCTCAGTTCCGGTCGGCTTAATCGCCTGACCCAGCAAAATCAGCGCTTTTTCAAGCACCACCAAAAACAAAAACGGTAAGGTGAAATTACGATAGCGAAGCACGACCAACGCCAAAACCAGCGCCCAGACAATTTGCGTCGCGCCAACCCATGCCGCCAGCGCAATCATTTGCAAACCACCCTCATGCGCCAAATCAAGACCGGCAATGGTAATCAGACCGCTATCGGGCAATGCCACATGCAGCGCGCCACCGACAAAGCTTTGCAGCGCGGTCAATGCCAGAGGCACACAGGCCAGAATATGGCCGTGATAATCTGCATTACTATTGGCTGGTAAAATGCTCATGGCGGAAAGGCTAACTGAAAATCTGCGCTATCGCAAATGCCGGTGCGCCGCATTTGGAGAAAACGGATTGGCGTCAATTTCCGGCGTACGGCCGGTCATCATATCAGCCAAAATCCGCGCTGAGCCGACGGCCTTGGTCCAGCCCAAATGACCATGCCCACAATTCAACCACAGACCCGGCACCTGCGCGGCGCCGATAAAAGGCCGCCCATCGGCACTCATCGGGCGCAAACCGGCCCACCCCTCGGCACTCTGCCAATCAATATTCTGCGCCATGCTTGGAAATAATCGTTCAAAGAAGCGCTGCAATAAGGCCAATCTTTGCGGCTCAACGCGGCGGTCAAAGCCGACAAATTCAGCCATCCCCAAAATCCGCAATTTCTTGCCCAAAGGCGCAATGGTGATATGGGTGGTCGGGTCGACCAGCGCATGGCTCGGTTTGGCCTCCATTATCGCGTCAGCATCGAAAGTCACCGAATAGCCTTTCGCCGGTTGTATCGGCAATTTCACCCCAAGCGCGGCGGCCAAATGCGGGGCGGTGACACCCGCGCATAGCACAACATCGCCGCGCACTTCTTCATCCGCCAAACGCACACCGACCACCGCGCCGTTTTCAACCAGCAGGCTTTCGACTTTCGTGTTCAGCCTTATCTCGCCGCCTTTGGCTTTTGCCACTTCTGCCAATTGCTCGCAAAAAAGCCGCGCATCGCCAATCCCGTCATGAGGAAAATAAAGCGCTCCTGCCAAATCAGTCGCCTCGTGTAGGCTCGGCTCGCGCGCCAGCATCGCGGCGCGGTCCAATGCTTCATAATGCAAGCCCTCCGCTGCCAATAAATCGGCCAGCCGAAGCGCTTCCGCGCGCTCTTTGTCAGAGGCAAAGAGCTTCAATGTGCCCGGCGCGGCATGGCCGTAATCGAGATTGAGATATTGCTGCAAGGCTTCGGTTTGGCGAGTGGAATATTCGGCCAGCTGGAAATTAGCCAGCGTGATGGCCTGATGTCGCGCGCGGCTCGAATGGTATAAAAACGACATGCCCCAGCGCATCATTTTCGGCAGACGAGCAATATTCACCCGCATCGCCGCATTAGGCTGAAACAGCGAGGCCAGTAAATGACGCCCGACACCCGGATTGTTCCAAGGGTCGGGCAGGCTCGGATGCAAACCGCCGCCATTGGCAAAGCTGGTGCCGCGCGCAACATTGGCGTCGGCTTCCAGCAATAGGCACGGTTTGCCGCGCGTGACCAATTCGTAAAAACTGGTAACACCTGCCAAGCCGCCGCCGATTATGATTGTTAACTCACTCATCTCTTGAGCGGCAAAATAGCAGTTATATGCGCTATTGAAACCGCTTAATGCGGCCGCCTATGGACAAATGGCACATCTACTGCCAACATCATCGCAATAATGTCAGGAGATATGTGATGACCACAGTTGAACTTATGGGCGCACCCGGCTCACCCTA
>CBFIIT010000036.1:0-16466 GCA_965662725.1 Alphaproteobacteria bacterium
CGGTTAGGACGCCAGGTTTTCAACCTGGAAAGAGGGGTTCGATTCCCCTAGGGCGTGCCATGGTTGGTTGTTTCTTTGAAAATCAGGAAAGTTACTGCGCTGTTTGATAAACAGTGTTGTCGTCTTTCCAGACCACTTTGATAAATTGGTCGCGGCCGGAGCGGAACCGGTAATATTTATATTTCGTGGATGCCTTTTTATAATAATCCTGATGATACTCTTCCGCCGGATAAAACGCTCCGGCCTTGGCGACTTCGGTCGCAATCGGGCGGTCGAATTTGCCGGCGGCTTGCAACGCCGCAACCGCGCCTTCAGCCAAACGCTTTTGCTCGGCATCGGCATAATAAATTGCGCTGCCATAATGCCGACCGCGATCGACAAAGCTGCCTTTTGCATCTGACGGGTCGTGCATGCGCCAAAATGCAGAAAGCAATTGCTGATAGCTGACTTTGCTGTCGTCATACGGCACTTTGACCACTTCGCGATGTGTCGTGCGGCCATATGCGACGTCTTGATATGACGGGTTGATCTCAGTGCCGCCCATAAAGCCGGAAATTACATCACCGACGCCGTCTATTTGTTCAAAATCCGCCTCTGTGCACCAAAAGCATCCGCCGGCAAAATAGGCCAGCTTATCGGCTGCGTTAGCCGGTGCGGCGACGGATAGGGGGAACAGCAGAGCGAGGGTGAAAAACAAATGTTTCATGGGAAGACCTTTCTTCTGTTATTTTCATATAGTCTCGGAATATGGCTATTTCTTGACTTGCGGCCTGTCGTTTTTGGGAGGCGCATATGTCGGCACCCATTGCCGTGCCTTTTGTTTACCCAGCAGCCAGCTATCATTGCTCATTGATGTTTTCAAACTATTAATCGACGCCACAGCCAATGGCGGCGCGCCAAGGTTTAGCCGTGTCGGATTGGTCAAATAAAGATGCGCCCAAACCGCCCCGTCAACATCGCTTTGCGTCGGCCCTAAATCGGCGGCATAAAGCGATACCATAATGGCCTGCGCTTCAAAACCGCCCGAATTGGCGGCTGTGTTTATCCAAGTAAGGCCAGTTTGATAATCGCTATTGTCGATGAGCGAAGCTCGGGCCGGTGCATCACCACCCTCAGCATCCAGTCCGGCCAGTTTCAAATAACATTCGCCCAAAGCTGTCTGCGCATCTTCATAGCCGACGCCCAATTGCGCCAACGGCGTCAGCTTGCCAATCGCTTCCCGGCAATTGCCCTGATGTTTTAAAATGAAACCATCCCAATAGGGTGCTGTGCGTCGCTTTTCTTCGGCCTGCCGACGACGCACGTTTTCACCCGGCGTCTCAGTGCGCGATTGTGCAATAGCGATATCGGTCGACAGCCAAAGTGCCAATACCGAAATAAAGAAGCGTCGGCCTACCAATGGCCGATATTCTCCATAGAAGCCCAAGGCTCTTGCGGCGCGAGCGGTGCACCCGCTTGCAATAATTCAATCGACACATTGTCCGGCGAGCGAACAAAAGCCATACGTCCATCGCGCGGTGGGCGGTTAATGGTAATACCGGCATCCGATAATTTCTGGCAAGTAGTGTAAATATCCTCGACCTGATAGGCGAGGTGGCCGAAATTGCGCCCTTCATCCAATTCTTCCGCATCCCAATTATGGGTCAGTTCAATTTGTGCATCCGGTTGGCCGGGCGGGGCGAGAAAAACCAGCGTGAAGCGGCCTTCTTCAACATCAAACCGGCCCATGTTTTCCAGTCCCAAATGGGTGCAGAAAAACTCCAATGTGGCGTCCAAATCGGATACCCGTATCATTGTGTGTAGATATTTCATGACATCTTCCCCAAAAATCCTATCGGAATATAGCAAACCGGAACAAAAATATGGTTTTCTTTTCGAACTCGCGCTTAATATAGCCTGAAAGAGAGACTTATGTTTAGCGATATTGAATTCAAATCTCAAAACGCATCTTGCCGCGGGCGTCTGTATAAGCCGACCGAAGCCAAAACCAATGGCGCCGGCATTGTGATAGCGCACGGCCTGTGCGGCACAATGGATAGCGGCTTGTTTGAATATGCCGAGGCCTTTGCCAAGGCGGGTTATCACGCGCTGGTATTCGACTATCGCGGCTTTGGTATCAGTGACGGCAAGCCGCGCCAATTAGTGTCAGTGCCCAAGCAACGGGCTGATTGGAAAGCGGCCATCAGTTTTTTGCGTTCCAGTGATGATGTTGATGCAGACCGCCTTGGTTTGTGGGGGATGTCATTTTCCGGCGGTCACGTAATTCATCTATCGCATATGGATGCCAGGCTGCGAGCGGTTGTCTCGCAAGTGCCGGCAATCGATACTGTATTATGCATGAATGTCGGCAATTATCAGCGCGGCGAAGAAGCCTCAATGGAACTGCAAGCACAATTGGTAGCGCGGTTTAAAACGCGCTGGCTGGGCAAGCCCGCCGAGATGCTGAAAGTCGCGCCGGATGGAAATAAAGGCCCCGCGGTTTTGGGGTCGAAAGAAGCTCAAATTTACCCGAAAATCGCCGGTCCAAGTTGGCGCAATGAGTTGCACCCTGACAGTTTCCTTACAGGAAAGCTTGAGGAAAACAATGCCGCTTTGCTGACCGATGATTTAACGACGCCGATATTGCTGCAACTTGGTGAAAAAGACCGGGTCGTTTCAAATGAGGCGATACGCAATTTTGCGCGCCGTTGCGGCCCGCTTGCGACTTTGTCTTGTTTTGATGGCGACCATTTCACCTTGCTGCACCATAAAGCAAAGCGCAAAAAGGCGATTGATGAAGCGGTAGAGTTTTATGCCGCTCACTTGATTTTATGAGCCTAAATTTGTGAGCCGAAAAATATGAGTCTGACCTTACGCGAATGGGTTGATGAAGCAAAAAATGTGGTGGTGTTTACCGGCGCCGGTATGAGCACCGATAGCGGCATTCCGGATTTCAGAAGCCCCGGCGGGGTATGGACGCGCATGCCGCCGATTATGTTTCAAGATTTTATTGCCAGCGAAGATAATCGTATTGAGGCATGGCGACGCAAATTCGCCATGTCCGATGAGTTGGGCGAGCCGAAACCGAATGAAGGCCATATGGTGATTTCGCGGCTGGTGGCGGACGGCAAGGTGAGCGCCGTTATTACGCAAAACATCGACAATCTGCATCAAGATAGCGGCATTGCGGAAGATAAAATCATCGAATTGCATGGCAATGGCTCTTATGCGGTTTGTCTGGATTGTGATTTGCGACACGAAATGGATGATATTCGAAAAGCGTTTGAGGGCTGCAATATGACCTCTGCGCCGGGCTGTCAAAATTGTGGCGGCATGGTGAAGTCTGCGACCATTTCCTTCGGTCAATCAATGCCTGAAGCTCAAATGAAACGGGCCGAGGTGGCGACGCTCAGTTGCGACTTGTTCATCGCCATTGGGTCTTCGCTGCAAGTGTTTCCGGCGGCCGGTTTTCCGGTATTGGCGCGCCATAATGGGGCGCGACTGGTTATTCTAAATCGCGATCCGACAGATATTGATGAAACCGCTTCTCTGGTCATTAACGAAGAAATAACGCCGACTCTGCAATCCTTGCTTCAGCTTGATAGCTAAAGGAAAATTTTGATTTGTCCCCAATATCAAGGGGGCTGTTAGTCTTGCCTCAGGTTACAGGGCCAGTTTTGTGTTTGCAAAATCTGGATTTGTGATAGCCTTATGAAAGTAAAGCGTAGACCTGAACAAAAAGAAGAAGTAGGGGTTTAGCAATGTCTTCAGTAGAAACCACAGAAAATGTGGTCAGCGAAGCCGTAACAATTGAGGGTACCGTTAAATGGTTTGATCCTGTTAAGGGGTACGGTTTTATTTTGCCGGATGATGGCGGCGTAGATGTGCTGGTTCATCATTCAACTTTGCGTCGTGGCGGACATGATATTTTATATCCGCAGGCGCGTATCAAATGCACCATTATTCAACGGCAGCAGGGATATCAGGCGGATAAGATTATCGCCGTCGATAATTCCGATGCGGTAATGCCTGTCGGCAGTCCACGACCGACCTCCATGCTGGCAAATATCACCGATATTTCGGATTTCCAGCAAGCCGAGGTGAAATGGTTTAACCGTGTGCGTGGCTTTGGTTTTGTCAATGTCGAACCGGATGGGCAGGATATTTTCGTGCATATGGAAATTCTGCGCAAAGCCGGTATCGAAGCATTGGTTCCGGGGCAATTCCTTTTGGTACGCTTCGGTCGTGGTCCGAAAGGGCTTATGGCAACTGATGTGAAACGCATCGATAGCGGCATGGCCTTACAGCAAGGTGATGATGACCATTATCTGCAAGAGCCTGAGGAGCCGCCATTGACCGCACCGGTTGATGAGGTGCCGAGCGAAGAAAGTGGCGACAGCACAAACCTTGAGTAGCTATTGCGCCTGCTGATTGCCTATGGCAGTTATGGCGCATGACACAGCAACTCAAAGAACAATTCTCTGAGCAGGAAATTGAAGCATTGGCTGCGCCTGCGCCGTTTCGCCTGAGTGTGCGCCGCGGGCCTTTTACCTCGCATAACGGGCCATGGTTTCACTGGGCTGAGGGCGCGGAATGGCGGCAGGGCGTGCGCTTGATGGAGCGGCACTGCAATAGTCGCGGCATTGTGCATGGCGGTTTCTTAAGTTCCTTTGCCGATGGTTTGGCCGCAACGACCGTGTTTCGTGAACTGAAACGGGCCTCGGTAACGATTAAGTTGAATACTGAGTTTCTGCGCTCTGCGAAATCCGGCGAATGGCTGCAAGGCACGGCGCGTTTGGTAAAGGGCACCGGCAAAATGGCCTTTGTCGATGCCTATGCGTGGACCGGCGAAAGCGGCGATATTCCGATGGATGAGCTGGTGTTTCGCAGCTCAGCCGTTTTCCGATTGATGGAAGCGCGATAATCCTTAATCCTTTTGAAAGCTTGTTGAAACCACTTGGTTTTTGGTCTAAGCATTGCGGCAGTCGGGGCTTGGCGCAGTCTGGTAGCGCACCTGGTTTGGGACCAGGGGGTCGCAAGTTCGAATCTTGCAGCCCCGACCATCTTTTCCATAGTTTACGTGACAAACGCCGTTAAACGGCGGTAGCCTGAATTGTCTGTAACTTTGGAGTGGTTCATGCCTCGCATCCTCACCCGCATAATGACCATCATGGCGCTTTTGTTTGCGACGCCTGCTTGGGCGCAGTCGCTTGGTAATTTGGCAAAATATCCACCGGCCAAAAAACTGCTGACCATCACAACGGCGGCTGATGGCATGCCGCGATTGCAGCCTGAAACAATATCATTGCAATCGGGGCGTTATTATCGCCTGAAGATTGATTGTCCGGATGTGCAAGGCGATTTGAGCGGTTGGCGCATTGAGATGCGCGCGCTGCTGAATAATGCGCATTTGCGGCTTGTTACCATCGGCGATATTGAGGTGCATTTGCAGGGCCTCAGCTTTAACGCAATTGAATGCGATGAAGTGGGTGCCGCCGAAGTCAGTTTTGTACCGATTAAGCCGGGCAATTATAAATTCTATGTCGGCAATGTTCCGCTGGCTGTCGGTCGGCCGATTGGTGAGAGCGGGGTGCAGGCCAAAGGCAAATTCACCTTCGGCACATTTGACGTTGAATAGCCGCTAGATCATCGAGCCGGTTTCACCGAGCAGATAGCGTGCCACATCAATCACATCAATGGTTAGCGAAATGCCTGCCATGACCAAATAGAACAGCACGAATTTGGCGAAATAGGGCGCCGCGTCATAGTCTTTACGATGTCGCAAAATCCACACATAAACCGGCGTCCAAAAGATAATATGCGCCAGCCCCAAAAGCCTCACATAGCCATATTGCGCGTATAGATATTCCATAAATTCACCGGCCAATAAAAACGCGACGATGATGGCCAGAGCCTCATAGCGAGGTCGCCAGCCTTCCGCCGTGCGCTTGGCGATAAAAAATACCGCGCCCAAATTGGCAGCGACCAGCACGTATAAATAGATGATGAGCCATGTCGGCTGCGTCGCCATGATGGCTTCGCCGAGGGTCGGGAAATTTTCCATTCTTCTTCTCCTTATTGTTAGGTTTATTCTATACAAAAACGGCGAAGCGAGAAGCCGTTTTCTCAGTGCTGATTTGCTGCTACGATCAAAAGACAGAATAATAAAAAGCCAAGGAGGCTCAACATGACCCGTTTGTTTTTTGCTGTGCTGTTTTTATTTACCACCCCGGTTGCGGCGCAAATCGTCGATGGCAATGTTTCTCTCGAAAACGTTGAAAGCATGAACATTGACCGTTTCGGCAACCCGACTTTCGGTTTGCGTGCGCAACGCGAGCCTGAATTGCGGCGGTTGCGCAAGCAGCAAGGGCGCGATCTGTTTGAGGGCGAAGTAACGGTTTTTGACCTATCGGCTGAAGAGCTGGAAGCTCTTTATGAAAAGCTGAATAAATAATCAGCCTTTTTTATCAGCTAAAGCACCAACAATCTCAGCGTGCTTTTGAGGCGATAGTGGATAGTAATAAATGCACGCGACGGATGCGATAATACCGGCCAGCGGCACAAATACGATAATCATTCGCAAGCCGCTCAGTGTTTCTTCGCTTTGCGCCATGCCCGCCTGATAGCCGATAACATCGAGCAATAAGCCGAGGATAAGCGCACTTAAAGCGACGGCAGACTTTTGTGCAAAAGTGGCAAAGCCAAACACCATGGACTCAACGCGGTGACCGGTTTTCCATTCGCCATATTCCACCGTGTCAGGCAGCATGCCCCAAAAAGTGATGGCGAAGGCTCCGGCGCCAAAGCTGATGGCCATATAATTCAGAATAACGATGTTTTGTGAATCCGCCGGATTGAACAAAAATGCCAGAAGCGCCAGCGAAAGGAAAAAGCTGCCGACCATCCAAACAAATCGTTTGGAGGTTTTCAGCGTCACAAAAGTCCAGAACGGAATAACGACAAGGCCGGTCAGGCCGAAGGCCATAAGGGCGATTTGCGCACCATTACGATCACCCATTTGATATTCGAAAAAATATAAAATGGTTTTGCCGATAACGGTCGTGCCGGTGGTCATCAGCACAACCGCGACAAAGACGATTAAGAACGGCGTGTTTTGCTTGAGCGAGGCAAAAGTTTCTCTCACTGTTAAGCGTGTCTCATCGGCCGCATCTTCAACCGGTTCTCGGCACACGGCAAAGCAAATCCAAAAGACAGCAGTTGCCAAAATGCCGGAAATAACTGCCAGCGACATAAACGCTTCGCCGTCGCTTTCAGCGCTGTCCAGCAAGCTGCCCGCCATGGCGACAACAGCGAAGGCACCAAGATAGGCAAACAACATCCGCATACCGGCCATGCCGGCCCGATCGTTCGAATTGCTGGTCATGCGCGCCATTAGCGATGAATAGGGGGTTGATGCCATGGTGAATAAAAGGCGGAAAATCAATTGGCCGACAAGCGCGATAATGCCCAGCGATGTGGCGGACATGTCTCCCGGATGGTAGAGCAGAAGCATGTAGCCGAAAGCCATTGGCACCGGCACGAATAATAAATATGGGCGATAGCGTCCCCAACGCGTCCGCGTGCGATCAGCCAGATAGCCCATAATCGGGTCTGTGCCGGCATCCCAAAATGAACCAATCGCGTAAATAATACCGGCCATGGCATTGGGCAGGCCCAGCACATCGGTATAAAAATAAAACAAATAAAGGCTGATGCCTTGCCAATAGAGATTGAAAGCGAAGTCACCGCTGCCATAGCCGATTTTTTGGCCCCAGCTGAGTTGTTGTGAATTATCTGACAAAGCGCACCCCCAACTATTTAAGTGCCATAATGGCCACATTGTGCCAAGGATTGTTTGACGAGGCCGGTTTGTCGCATTGAAGGCGCGGCGCGAATAGAAGATAAGGCGTGGATGAAAATGGATAAGAAAATTTTGCTCTTGGCAGGGGCCCTTGCCTTGGCGCCGCTCTCGGCAATGTCGCAGGCCAGCGTTTTTGATGCAGATAAAGTCGTGTTCTGTTCAGATGGCGAATTTGACTGGGTCAGTGGCCAGTCGCTCTATGATTTTGTATTGCTGTCGCGCGATGATGGCACGTTCCTTATTAGCTATCTCGGCATTCCGCATCCGAGCTTTGAAAAGCGCAAATTTGACAATGCGTGGATGAAGATGAAGGGGTATTTTTATGCCGAACGTCTGACCGCGCAAGATGCCAAACCATCACGCTATGAGCTGACACTCGATGTTGAAGGGCCGATTGTCCATAAGGGCCGTTTGAATATCGATGAAAAAGGCAATTACACCTATAAGGTCGAGCCGCCGCTCAGTCTTGAATATGTGACGTCGAAAGGCCTGTGCTGGGACTCTTTGAGCGATGAACCGGCCGCCATTAAGCGCAAAATGAACCAACGCCGCCGTTAGTTTTGTTCACCGGATAGACGTTGAAAATTCGGGTCGCTCAAATGCTTGCGTAACCGCGCTTCGCTTAATTCACCGGATTTATAAGCATTAACCATTTTTTGCGCCTCATCAGGGTCAAGCTTGGCTGCGGCTTTTTGCAGTTTCAGCACTTCTTCAAAGTCGATTGTCTTGATCTTATCAACCAATGTGTCGAGCTTCTCAAAAGAGACCGCCGCATTGCCGCCGGCAGCGATGCGAGCCAGAAATCCATTATCTGATATGCCGTTAACAAAGGCCGACATGCGCCTGTCCATAAAGCCGCCAATATAAGGATAGCTGAAAGCGATTGCCGGTCGGCTATAGGGCCAAATATAGGAATCTTTAACAAAGCGCGTGGCGCGGTCGGGAAATGCCATAATGTAAAAGGTAAAGCCGATAAGGGCGAAAAAAGTGACGGCGACACTGCCGAGAGCAATTCCTGCATAATGGTCGGCCGAACCGGGCTTATGCAAATGCAGCATGCTCAGCACCACTTGACTGACCAAATAGAACAGCCCGATGACGGACGCCATACCAAGCATGCCGGCGACTGAACCGATAACGCCAAGCGGCAGTGAGACACGATCGCCAAGCATGCCGCCAATTGAATTGCCTATGGTAACGATTTGGTCGCCGTAATAGCCCATGGCGAAACCGGGGACGAGAATGAAAAGCAATTTTACCGATAAACGGACGCCGCCATTGAACCATCCCCAAACCGCGCCAAGCAGCGGGATGATAATAACCACTATATCAAAAGCATGGATGGATGGCATTTGCATGTCAGTTTCATACCGCCAGCCGACCCGACACTCAATTGTAAAAGAACGAATGGGGCGGTATTTGTCGTGACTGTGGCGCGCAAAGAAAGGGTTTTCGTCTGTCTAATCGCGGTCGCGACGATATCAGACTGTCAAGTTCGGGCCTAAAAGCAGCCTATTTCCAGCGATTATGTTGCCAGAACCATTGTTCGGGGTTCTCGCTTATCCATTCTTCCAAATGGTCATAAACCTGCCGCATGGCGATATCGATATCGTTTTGCATATTGTCGGTTTTCGGCACATGAATGGCGGGGAAGAAATGCTGTACAAAATGCACCTTATCCGGCCCGTCTTCGCGTCGCCAGATAACTGTTGGAATGACCGGTATATCAAAACGCCGCGCCAGTTTGATTGAAGCCGATGGTGCCTTAGTTGCGCGACCGAAAAACTCAATCGGGTCGCCGCGTCCAAGTTTTTGATCAACCAGCACGCCGAGCGAAGTTTGATTGCGCAACAGGTCAATCATCACCCGCGCGCCGTCTGAGCCTTTAGGAATTTGCACCGGCATAAACGCGCTACGCTGGTTGATAATCCATTTTTCCATGTATGGATTATTGGCGCGCCGATAAAGCGAGCCGGTTTTGCCGACCAGGCGCTGAATGCCGAGCATCATTAATTCCCAATTTGAGAAATGACCTGACACAAACATGGCCGGCCCGCCATCGGGCAGGGCGGCTTTTACGTGTTCGGCCCCTTTAATTTCCACCCGCGCCTCGGCTTCGCGGGCAATTTTTGCCATATGCGGAAACTCACCGACCACGCGGCCTAATTGCATCCAGCAGTCTCTCAGAATGCGTTTTTGTTGTTTATCCGAAAGGTGCGGTAGAGCGATGCGCAAATTATCTGCCGCAATATGCCGCTCGCGCGCAATCCGTCCAAGAAAGCGGCCAAGCTGCGCGCCAAGCCAAGAGCCGACGCGCAAACCGACAATGCGATAAATGGCAAGAAGCAATTTGGCGATTTGCGCCTGAATGAAATAAAATGGCTGCATAGGGTTCTTCATCAAATGCGGCTTGTCGCTGGCCGCTAAAATGTGTCTTAATCAATAAACTGATTTAGGGGAGAGTGTCCATGTGTGTATCGATCGGCAAATATGCAATCTCAATGGGGATCGCGGTTGGCCTACTGACAGCGACCGCCACAGCAGATGACTGGTTTGTAAAGAAATTCGGCAAAAATGATGAATTGGGTCACGCCAATTATCTGACCGAGGCCAAAGCCAAGCAAGCGGCTAAATTGGTCACCAAGGGCAAGGTTTATCAATTGGGCATGGTGACTGCCGGCGATACACCGGCCTATGGACCGCGCAAGTTTCAGATGATTGTGCATCAGTTAAATGACGGGACAGGGGCCACGCTTGGCCCTGATAGGCTGGTTTCCAATGATGACACGGTTGTGACTTCGGTCGGTATCGGCTCGCAATTGGACGGTTTCGGCCATATCGGTAAAGAACACAAATATTACAATGAGACGCCGGCGGCTGAAGTCGTTGCACCGGATGGCTTGCTGAAATTCGGCACCCATTCATTGCCCGGTTTTGTGACCCGCGGCGTGGTTCTGGATATGACCAAAATTTACGGCAAGAACCCTTTGCCGGTCGGTACGGCCTACACTGAGGCGGATATCAAAAAAGCGGCAAAGCGGCAGGGCGTCAAAATTACCAAAGGCGACGTGGTGCTGTTTCACTCCGGTTATCTGAAAGCCAATGAAGGCACCAAAACATTGTCGCCCGGCTCACCCGGCCTCGGCATTAGCGGCGCACATTATCTGGCCAAGCTGGGCGTTGTCGCAATTGGCGGCGACACTTGGGCGTTAGAAGCTTTGCCGAGCGAAGACCCGAAGCGGATTTTTCCGGTGCATGGCATTTTGTTGACCAAATACGGTATTTTCATTCTTGAGAATATGGTGACCGATGAGCTGGTAGCCGACGGCGTCAGTGAGTTTATGTTCTCGCTGGGTGTGCCGAAGCTGAAAGGCGCGGTGCAGGCCATCATTAATCCATTGGCGATACGATAAATCAACAGATCTTGGTTGAAATGACTTGAAGTAAGCCATGCGAAGCAGGTAATACAACCTCATGACTGCAAAGATTTATCAACCGGCGAAATCGGCCATGTCTTCCGGCACGGCGAAAACCAATTATTGGATTTTGGAATTCGCGGCTGAAGGGGCGCGCCGCAAAGACGCGTTTACCGGCTGGAACTCAATTGACGGCACCGCCAATCAGGTGAAGCTGAAATTCGATACGCTGGAAGAAGCGCAAGCCTATGCGGCGGCTCGCGGTTTGGCGGTGCGGGTGGATAAACCGCATAAGCGCAAACGGTTCAGCAAGTCATATTCGGATAATTTTCGACACGACCGCGTCGAAAAAATCTAGAACCGAATATAAATCCTTAAATATTATTCCTTTGATATGCGGGGCATGCTTTCGTTTATCCGTCTGCAGAGGTTAATTGACACAATCAATGTCAATTTATAGCCTGTTATGAAGTGTCTCGAAACATTAAGTGGGGTGGTGAAATATGATTGTGCCAAATTGGAAAAGTCATGAGTGATCAACCGGCGTTAAAAATTATTGATGGCCGCCGTAGGCGCACAGAACGCAGCCGCGCCGCTATTGTCACCGCGACCCTTAATCTTATCGACCAAGGCAATTTTTCACCGACGGCGCGTGAAATTGCCGAAGAGGCGGGGGTTGGCCAGCGTTCTTTCTTCCGTCATTTTGAGGATATGGAAGCGTTGATGGATGCCATCGACCAGCAAATGCGCGAATATTATGAGCCGCTTTTTGACCGCTCGTTTGAAGGCGGCACGCTGGCGCAGCGCATTGAGGATATTGTCATCATGCGTTCCGAGGCTTATGAGCGGCTGAAAAATTTTATAATGGTGACGCAGGCACAATTATGGCGCTCGAAAGTTTTGCAGAAAAATTATGCGCGTAATCAAAAAGGATTGCGCGCGCATTTGGAAAACTGGTTGCCGGAGTTAAAGCAAATGCCGAAAGAGGACTGCGAGGCAGCGCATGCCATGGCGTCTTTTGAAACCTGGCACCGTTTGCGGCAACATCAAAACCTCAACATCAGCGTCGCGCGCGATACGGTTATTACAGCCCTCACAAAGATATTGAGCTGACCGAATAGTGTCGCTGGTTTGCGAATAGAGGCAAAAGTCGGATAGAGCGGGTCAAATAAGTTTATGGCCGTCGAATAGCTTCGAGCCAGAGCGGCAATATTGTGCTCGTCTTTCGGTCGGCCTCCAGCATTACCGCTATAACTTTTTTCCAAAACGTCCTGACTAATAGAGCAAGGTTTTTGTCATAAAAGTTTATAGATCCTGAAATAGTTATGAGGCTCTCAAGGTGTGTAGTTGCGTCGTTTCAACTATGTCGCTTGCCAATAACTCTTTTTATAGGTTCTGTATGTCTATCCAAGCCAGTGTTTATATCGTTTGCTTAAACGAAGAGGAAAATATCGGGAGGGTTTTGGCATCAGTTGCTGATTTCGATGAGGTTATTCTCGTGGACAGCGGGAGCACTGACAAAACCTTGGAGATTGCTTCCCAGTTTAAAAATGTGAAAGCCAGCTTCCGAAAGTGGGGGGGCTACGCTAATCAAAAACAATATGCCAAAAACTTATGCAGCCACGAGTGGGTTTTTAGCCTAGACGGTGATCAAGTCTGTTCGCCTTCACTTCGTGAGGTCATAATCAAGACCCTTGAAAATGACAAAGGATGTGATGCTCTCGATATTCCTATTGTTGAACAAAAATCATGGAGCGGCAAGCGGCGTTACCTTGCCAGGTTCGTACGTGCGAATTGCTCAATCCGTTTTTTTAGGCGCGACAAAGGAAATTATATAGATGTCAGCGTGCATGAGAGCGTAAAGGTGGATGGTAGTGTCAAGCGGGTAAGCGCCGCCATTTTTCATTTCGGAGCTGAAAGCCTAGAAGAAACCGTTATGAAGGTGAACAAATATTCTTCGCTCCGGATTGATGACAAAATGGCAAAAGGCAAAAAACCGAGCAGATTAAAGCTGCTTCTTGTCTTTCCTCTTATGTTTATCAAGAACTACATTTTCAAACGTAATTTTGTCAACGGGACCGATGGATTCATTGGTGCCATGACGCAAGCTTATTATGCTTTTTTGAAAGAAGCCAAACTTTACACGCGCTACCATAGTGAAGCTAACAAAATTGAAGACGAGAGCGTCGTTGACACAAAAGTTAGCATCCAAAACTTTTGAGCCTATTGTCAGTACTGTTGAAGTAGCATCAGGTGGACAAATATCCAGATTAACTGTTTCGAGAACCGCCTGCCTTCGAAAATGAAGGATTGTACACCCTTATCGGTGACACGGAGCCCAAAGCCTTTTATGTTATCGTCCCAGAGGCTATGAGCCGTTCTGGTTTATCTCAAAATTTGCCGATGTGCAGACGGTCGAAGCCAATAATGAGCTGTTTCATGCGGGCGATAAGGGCACAGTTTTGGTGGATAAAAAAACCGGCCAGCTGACCATCGAAGAAGTTGGCTCGCCGCATCGGTTTTTGACTTTGGTACATATGAATGGCGACAAGCACAAAGCCTATCGCAATTTAACCGCAAGCTGGTTTGGCCCGAAGTCGCTGCGCCAATTAGAGCCACGCATTCGCGCCCGCATGCAACAAACGCTTGAGCGGTTGAAGTCAACCGAAGGGGTGTGCGATTTTGCCCGCGATATTGCACTGCTTTACCCGCTGCGGGTGATTATGGACGTTTTGGGCGCTGATGATGATGCCGAAAGTCTGTTGCTGCGCCTGACCCAGGAAGCATTTGGCAGCGGGGACCCGGAGGCGAATGCCACGGGCCGTGTGTATAAGTCAGCTGCCGAACAGCAGCAGGCCATATCGGACATCGCTATGGAAGCCTATGCCTATTTTGCCGAGTTGACTTCGACGCGTCGGGGGAAACCAGAAAATGATTTAGCCAGCGTGTTTGCCAATGGTACGATTAACGGCGAACCGCTGGGTGAGGTTGAAACTTTTGGTTACTATGTCATCACGGCAACAGCGGGTCATGACACTACCTCCAATTCAACCTCGTCGGGCATGCTGGCCTTGTGTGAAAACCCAGCGCTGTTGAAACAATTACAAGACGACCCGTCGCTTATCCCCGGCTTTGTCGAGGAGAGCATTCGCTGGGAGTCGCCGGTGAAACATTTTATGCGGACAGCGGTGCGTGACACACAGTTAAGTGGCGTCGACGTTTCTGCAGGCGATTGGATGATGGTCAATTTCGCTTCGGCTAGCCGCGACGAAGAAATTTATGAAAACCCGTTTGAGTTTGACATCACCCGCAAACCGAACCGCCATATGGCTCTCGGTTATGGACCGCATGTTTGCTTGGGGCAGCATTTGGCGCGTCTTGAAATGCGCATATTCTGGGAAGAGTTATTGCCGCGCCTCAAATCGGTAGAACTAACCGGACCGGCGAAACGCGTCGGCGCAAGCTTTGTTTCCGGCCCATTCAGCGTGCCGATAAAGTTTGAATTCGAATAAGGCAAAAAAAATTAGCGATATTCTTGTTATAAGCGGGGCGTACCAACTTTTAATCCTGCACCCTTCGTGAGCCGGTGCTCACGGCGGCAGATAGCTATGCCAGCAGCACCATGACCGACGCCGCGCCAAAGCCAAGCGTGGTTATAACAAAACTGGCCGTTGTGCCAGTGGCAAAAAGCGGCCCCGGCCTAAAGTCTTCGGCGGTGTGCATAGCGACCAAAATAAAGGTGAAAGAGTTTGTGAAACCACCAATGACCATAAACCATATAGCCCAAGCCGGATAAGTGATGCCAAACGTATTGGCCAACAGATAAAACCCGATGAGCAAGAGCGCCATCAACAAAAAATCAATATGGCCTTTGACAATGTGGTCGCTGCTGGGGAAGCGTTCTTGTAATTTTGGCATTTGCATAATCCGAACTGCGGTCGCCAGCCACGCTAGGGCCAGTGAAATTAAAACAAAGACGGACGCACCGATGACCATAACTTGCATAAAAAAACTCCTAGTTTGCGCTTGGCAAAGTGAGGGGGAAATCTAGAAATGTTGCGAGCGGCGCCGCCGGGTCGGGGGCGCCAGCAGCAATGTTTTCGCAGACCTGCAAAATCACCCGCTCATGCGCACCGATAAACGAAGCGACTTGATGAGCCTCGGCGTCGTCATCGGCTGACACCATATCGGCCAGTGCTTCGTATTGCGGTAAACCATGCGCTTTAATGCCGTCGGCCATAGCACTAAATTTCTCCGTCCATGGCGTATTGAGCATGGTCTCCGCCATACTGACACCGCGGGCAATCGACTTTGCATCATCATTCAACGGCAGGCCAAGCCGCGCCAGCAAGGGACGCACTTTCACTTTGCCCTCGGTCTCTAGCTGTAACAAAGCGCCCAAGATACAATTCTGTTCGTCATTTTCGGCATGCTGCAAAAGTGTCGAGAAAAACGCTTCGCCAAATTGCTCGCCGTGGTAGACCCCCAAAAGGCTGTCTTTAAATGCATTGCTGACCATGCCGTGTTTCCTGCCGGTTATGCTGCGGTCATGAAATATTTGCGCATATATGTTGTAACGTGCCAGGTGAACGCTGCGCCTTTGGTAACAAATACCACCTCGCCCGGGCCGAACACTTCCTCGACACCATTGTGATGGGTCAGCACCAACTCGCCGGAAATAATCGTCATCTTTTCGTTTACCGGGTAGCTCTCAATCTCCATTTTGCAAGGTGCGCCCTCCCAAAGGCCGGCTGCCACTGCGCCATCTGGCGCAGCATAAAAAGGGGTGGTGAACTCGCTTGTGTCATCGGTGGTAAAACAGGCTTTTGGAATAAGTTGCGATGGCACTCGGCCGGTGCCGGCCTCAGGCGAAATTTTGAAACTCTCTGTCATCTTGGGCATCCTACATTTTGGCTAACGTCCGACTATTGATGTGAGAATACGCTTTTTTTATCTCGTGTCTACACGGGTACAGAAACTTCTCAAATGTAATGTCCCGATTTATCGCGCATCGTGTATTGCCTCTGAATTGAGGTCTAGTTTACGCTGATTTGTATCAAGGAGAGAGTTGATATGCGTTTTATATTACTATGTATCTTGACATTAGCAGTCGCGGCGTGCGGTGGGCAAAGTGTCACTTCGGCTGGGTTTATGTTTTTTCTTGATTAATTCTCCGCGCTCAATCAATTCGGCTACAATCCATTTTACGG
>CBFIIT010000037.1:0-15358 GCA_965662725.1 Alphaproteobacteria bacterium
TGAACTCTCAGGCGGCTTCAGCTTCGAAACCGACCAAGATTCGCCGGTCTATGGCTATATGGGCAATTGGGGCGTTTGGCTCGATACAGAGAGCAATCTGTTTACCCCGACTGACAACTCGATTGATATCAACGCCAATGTCGCCAATTCTGACACGCCGGTTAGCCGGACATTGGAATGGGCCGGTGGTGAGTTGTTCCAAATCAGCTCGGCCAGCGCTGCATTGTCAGACGGCGACGTGATGATTGCCTATACATCAAGCGGCCCGGTTCGGGCGGTTTGGAATGATACAGACGGCAATTTCGACCTTTCCGAACTTGACGACCCTGATACCGCTGCTTCTCCAAGCGTTTTGTCAACGCGCAGTAATCTCTATTTCCCGAAGTTACAGCAAAATGTTGAGTGGGATGGCAACTCTCCATCAGTGACCTATCTGCTGGAGGAAAGTGTTGCCACCAATGAAACTGTTCTTGAGAGTGGCTTGATACTGAGAAATTATAGCGAGTATGTTCCTAATGAGGTCTCAAATCTGCCAATTACGGTATCTGAGTATGGCTCAAATGGTATGGTTAATATTGCCTCAGGTACAACAACACAAAGCGCTCAAACCTTTGTTTTGACGCCGCGTACCATCTCAGAATTTGAAGGGCGCACGCTGTATTTTGATACCAATAATAATGGTTCTGTAGATGCGGGTGAAGAGCCGGTTCGGTTCAACTTTACTCTTGCTTATACTGAGAGCGGACAATCAGCAACACCGTATGGCGGTTCGGCTTCTTCTTATTCGGGCTACTATCCGTATGAGAGTGTTATGCTGCACGCCGACACTCCTGAATGCGCTGTTGTAGACTCAGCCGATTGTGACAAATATGTATGGCGTTATGGCGCGTCAATTTGGGATCATTCGGTTGCCGCATTTGACACAGACGGGCCGATAACGATTTCGAAGCCATTGCGTTTTGATTATACCCATGCGGCAGCCAGTGATTTGAATAATGGTAATACATTGACTTTCTCATCACCGGATCCGAATAATCCGGCGGCGCATACAGAAACCAGCGGCGCATACTCGGTAACTGGCGCAACCTATGCAAACCAAACCTTCATGCTGGAATATGACGGATCTAATCTGCATGGCTTGCCTTGGGCACCTGTCGGCAGTGATGCCTACGCTCAGTGGGTTGCATTGGCCAATTTGGTGGATGGTACTGAACTTGAAACATCAGAAGGTACGAATTACTACGTCCATGCATTGGAAATTGCTCGTACTTTGAAAGCTGAATCAAGCACAACGCCATGTGAAAATGCCGGTGTGTATTTCGAGACAATCAATCCATTGTCAAGTGATGTACAGCTTGGTTTGTCATTGAGCGATATTCCAAACATCACGGATACAGATTCATATCCGCGTCCGTCAGCCGTTTGGTCCGGTGCGCCGGATGATGACGACCTGACTTGTACCGTTACCCATGGTGACGGTTCAGCCTGTGTCTCTGAATAATCGGTTCAAAGAAATCAGAAAGCCCGGCTTCGGCCGGGCTTTTTTTTTGGTTTTATTTTCCGTTTATCGGCTAATTGCGACAGCCATAAAGGCCGACAATCGGGATGATTGTCTCGCGGCCTGACGGCTCACTCAATTCAATGCGGCCACCGGAAATGGCTACGCCTTTCAGCACATTGCGGCCTTCAGCCACGCTAATGCTGACCGTCATTTTCAGCTCATCAACCATAAATTCCTGACGCGCGAATAAGCCGTCCATAACCGGCTGTTCAGCCGCCAATCGGGTGATTTTGCTGCCCGGTTTAAACGGCACATTAACCTGCTGCGTTTTACCGTTCTGAAATAATTGCAAGGGCCGACCTGCGCCTTGCCCCCATAAAAACAAACCGCATTCACCCGGCACAAGGTTTTGTGGGCCGAGGCGGGTCTGAGTGGCGCGCGTCGGGTCAAAAGCATTTGATGTTCCCTTAGCCGCCTCAGGCGCGTCGGCGCGGGGCGCAGCGCAAGCGGTTAGGGCCGCGCCAAGTGCAATCATGCCAATCATCTTGTTCATTACAAAATACCCTTTATCTGCGCCTTCCATCGGCCTTGCCGTTTCTTAAAACCGGCTGATTTCAACGCTGCCTTCAAGCCTTCACTTTCATCAAACCCGTCCTCCAGCGACAGGTCAATATCCGCCTTATAGCGATTGCCGTTTACCGTGCCACGAATGACCGCAACCAAGCTATTATCGCGCGGGTTCAGCAGAAAGCTGGCCTTACCATTATCGCAACTGGCGCTGCCATCCCATTGGTCGGCTTGTGGCAAAAAGCTTTTCAGAAGCGGGTTGTTGAGCTGTAAGGCGAGCGTAATATCGCCCGAAACGCATTGCCCGTCTTGTGACAAAACCAAAGCTTGCGTTTTCATATCAATGCGCGGGGTCAATTGCATACGCCGCACGGTTAGCGGATAGAGCGCGGTAGCATCCAAGTTTGCCAAATGCAGACGTTCATCAGCCAATTTTATCAACTCGCCCTTTAACGACGCAATATCGCCGCGCAATGAAAACGTACCAAGGCCATTGCCGGTCATGAAACCGCTTGGGCTCAAGCGATAAGCACCGCTATCAAAGCGCATTTCTTGGAAAGACAGATTGCTGAAACGAGCATTCCAAACCGTGCCTTGCGCACCGGCCGCTTCAATGCCGCCATTTTTTAAATAGGGCAGCATGGTAGCCGCAGGTAAGCGCGCGATTGTAGCGGTGCCGAATACGACAATAAAAACCAAAGCCAATGGCAATTTCATCAGCGCGCATCCCCAAAGCCGATTTCGGCGTCCAGAGTATTGCCGTTCAGGGATTTGTTAATGGAAGCGTTAATCACCGGCACGGCTTGCCGATTTTCGACCTGCGCCACCCAATCGAATAAATCACCGGCCGTTACATTGCGGATATAAACGGTGAAACCATCGGTTTGCGGCTCCACTTGGTCAATGGTGATGCCGGCCTCGCGTGCCGCTTCGACCACACGCGTGCGCGCCGGTTTACTGCGGTCAATGGCACCGGTTTGGGGGCCGCCGCCATCAACTTTATCGAGCATGGCGATAATGCGGCCCAAACGTGCACCCTCATTATCCAGACTGCGCTGGGCCGCTTTTTGATAGGCCAGCGCCGGTAAGGCAATCAGCAGATAAAATGCAAAACCGGCACAGGCAATGCCCATAATGCTAACCGCCACTTGCTCGCGCTGTGTCAGGCGTGCCCAAAAGGCTTGCGCTGCGTTTTTAATATTATTTATCCGGCTCATCAGCGACGTCCTGCAGATTGGGTCAGCGTAAATCGCCCGATAACAAGTTGATTGTTTTGCTCGCTTTTACCTTCCTCGACGCGAAATCCGGCCATGGCCAATTTCTGTCGACTGCTTTCCAAGACGCTGAAATTGCGCGCCGAAAGCGTTATTTCCATGCTTTGATTGCGGCCACCGGTGAATTCAATCGCTTCAAGTCGTGCATTGGGCAGGCTTTGTAAAACGGCCATAAGCTGGCTGCTATGGCCGGTAAAAGAGGCACCGGTACCGCCGCCCAAGCGATTGCGGAGCTGCGCCTCGACATTCACCACGCGGCGCACTTCAGGAAATTTTTTGCGAAACATATCTTCGCCGCTTTGCGCCAATTCTACGGCTTTTTGACGGTCAGAAAACCCGCCATAAACTGTCGCTGCCAGCCATATGGCAATCGCCGCCGCGGCCAAGGTCAATGGGCGTTTAAAGGTCGCCAGTATCTCGCCAATCGGCAATTGTGTGCCAAAGCGTCCGGTGGCAAAGCCCGGCGCGACAGGCAGGCTGTCTGCGCGCGCGGTTATGGTTTCGCTGTCACCGATTGCCGCTTCAGCCAATGCCTTAGGCAGGCGAAAGCCGGTGCCATCGGCGCGGCGCGCCAGAATATCACCATCGCGCTCAATAATTGCAATCCCCTTATCGGGTTGCGGCACTTGCATATAATCCGGCCAAATCGCTTGTAATTCCAGCTTCTCGGCCTGCGCGGCGCGCATCAGTTCATCGAGCCGCTGTTTGGCGCAGGCAAAAACAAGGCTGTCATCGTTTTCGGCGAGCGGCATATGACAAAAGCTGATGTCGTCATTATCTGTCAAATAATCGGACATGATATGCGGAAGGGCGCGCTGCAATTTGGCGTCAGACAGTTTCGGCAAGCGCAGACGAAAACTGCTGACCGCTTGCCCGTCCAGCAATCCGCATGCTTGGCGGCCGCTTTCATCGGTTTTGATGAACTGTGCTGACATATACTTATAACGCTCCAAACTTGCGGCTTATCATAGTGTAGGTGCGGTTTGGGTAAAAGTGAATGTCGCTGCTCATTTGCGTACGTCCGGTCGCCGCCTCAACATTGATTTTCACCCTTATCCGTCGCGGGACATCGCCGAACCGAGTGCGCAAGCTACGCGAGGTCTCGACACTGGCCAAAGCCGGATGCGCCCAGAATTGCGCCGATGTATAGCCGCCAAGCGGTTGTTGTTCCAGCATATTGCGCAACTGGCTTTGGCTGACGCTCGGCCCCAAAATCGCTTGTAAAAGCGGCGCATGGCGTGGCGCCAGCATCGGTGTGTTTATCAATGTTTGTTGCTTCGCGGCATCGGCGCATATCAAATCACCCAATGCGTCCATTAATTCCGCTGAGACATCGCGTATCAAACGCATTTCCTCAATGCTCGCCATTGGTGCGTTGGGCAGTCTGTAGGGCGGGCTTTCTTCGGTGTAATAATCATCTTCGGCCCCCAATTCCAATGGCTTATCATCGCTGTCTTGCCAATCGGCAATGGCCGAGCTGATGGCGCGGGCGGCTTGTTTGCCGAGGCCGAAACTTTCCAGCAAAGTTGAAAAATCACGGACGCTTTCATTGCGGCTCTGCCAGCCTGTCGCATAGCTGCCGGAGACCAATGCGGTGAGGTTAAAGCAATTGGTGATATCGCTAATCTCGCCACTAATCCGCGTTCCGTCATGCGAGAAAACAAAACGGTTTTCGCCGGCCTCGGTCAAGAGGCGCAAGTTTTGTCCCTGTTTTAAAAAATCGCGGGTGACATTAATCGCCACTGTTTCGGCAGCCAAAGCGTGTTGACGTGCTTGTGCCTGTCCGGCTTGCGCCGTGGTCATGGAAATCAAACGGGTGAGGCTGTCGAATGAAAAAATCGCCATTGTGCTCATCACCGAGACAATGCCGAGCACCAATATCAAAGCCGCACCTTTTTCATTGTCGCGGTTTTTACTTAGGCCTCGGGTCATTGGTAAACCCCCGGTGGCAGGCGGAACATATGTGTATAATCACTGCGCCGATTGCCGTCTTGTATTTGCCAAGTCAGTTCAACCAAATGCGGTAATTTTGAGCGAGGGCCAAAAAACCGCCCCGATACATGGCCGATAAACCATTGCTGCTGCCAATCTTTGCCATCAAAAAAACGCGCGTTAAGTGCGCCAATGCCGGTCAGTAAAACAATATCCCGCTTTTCGGTATCCAGTGCCGCATTGGGGCGCTGCCAAACCCGCCTTATGAGACGCCCGTCATCCAGACAATAGCTGAGCGATTCTATATCAGAACGGCTGTCATCAAATTGAGCGGCCAAGCCATTGCGTCGCGCAAAAGTCAAAAAGCAATCCTTGGTGGCATCACCTTCAAAAACAGCCTGCGACGTCGCCGGGCCATGCGGACGAACAATGCCATGCGCCAAATCTTCAGCCAGCAAACTTCGTGCGCGCATAATCGTGGCCAATTTGTCGAGCTGCCTTTGCTGGCCATCGCCACCGGCCAGAAAACCGGAAAAAATCATAATTGCTGCGGTGCTGACCATGGCTAACAAGGCGAGGGCGACAAGCGCCTCAACCAGAGAGAAACCGGCCTCAGGTGATCTGTTGGAAGGAGCACGGGTCATTTGTCGGCCCCGCTATAACCGCTCAATGAAGCCAAAATAGCGCGCTCGCCGCGCCGTTTCACTTCAACCGTCAAACGGGTTAAATCAGTGCGCCTATCGGTGTCAGTTTTGATGCGATAGGTGAAGCGAATACCGCCTTGGGCCTGCTTGCCTTTGCGATTCTTGGGCAATGTTTCATGCGCGGTTAGCTCATTAATCACATTTTCAGCTACCATGGCCGCCAGCGCGCGCTCTTCAAGCCGCGCCGCATTTTGCATCGCATTGCCTTGATTGACCAATAAAGGAATAACCGCCAATGAAAGCAGTGATACCGCAACCATCAACTCAAGCAGCGAGAAGCCGCGCTGGCCTTTCGGATGCGCTTTGATTTGCGTCATTCGTCCTGAAGCCAATTGCCGATATCGGCGTTTTCGCCTTCGCCACCAATGCGGCCATCAGCTCCCAGTGACATCACGTCAAAAATGCCGTTCTCACCCGGAATGAGATAAACATACTCATTGCCCCACGGGTCTTTCGGCAGCGCCTTAATAAAGCCTTGCTTGCGAATGGAATTACCGCCCGGGGTTTCAGTCAGCACGTCCAACCCGTCATCCATGGCCGGATAGCGCAGCATTTCCATGCGATACATTTCCACCGCTTGCGATAAAATAGCGACATCAGCGCGGGCTTTTTCCACCATGGCGCGGTCTTGGCTCGGCAAAACATTTAGCGCCACAACAGATGTTAAAAGCCCGATAATGACGATTACCACCATCAGCTCAATGAATGAAAAACCGGCTTGCAAAGAATTGCGCATGGGAACTCCTAACTCAATATCAGCGAGTTTAGCTGCATGATCGGCAACATGATAGCCATGACGATGAAGCCGACCACAAGCCCCATAATCACAACAATAATCGGTTCTAAAAGATTCAGTAAAGACTGCGTCCAACCGTCAATTTCCTGCTCCAAATAATCCGCTGTCTTCATCAGCAATAATGAAAGAGAGCCGGATTTTTCGCCCATGCCAATCATATAAACCAGCAATGGTGAAAATGCCTCGCTGCTGCGAAAAGCAGCGGCCAGCGAACGGCCTTCATAAACATCATTGTAAACCGCGTTAACGGCGGCTCGTAGCTTATGATTATTTTGTGTTTCACGCGCCGCATTCAACGCTTCCAAAACCGGACTGCCGCCTTCCACCAGCGTGCCAAGCGTGCGCGCCAAACGAGCGCTGGCCACTGTTTGTAAAAATTTGCCCAGCACCGGCAGGGCCAAAAGCCGCGTATCGAATTTCAGCCGCCGCGTTTCATCACGCATGCGCTGGCGCGTTAAGCCAAGGCCGATAAGCAGCAGCAATGCGATAAGCGGTCCATAGCTGACAAGAATATCTGACAGGCCAACGACAATACGCGTCGGCAAAGGCAAGGCGGTTTGAAACGTATCGAACTGGCTGGCGATTTTCGGCACAACAACGGTAATGAGCAATATCAGCACAGCCAGTGCGACGCTTGCCAAAACGGCAGGATAAACCAACGCCGCGCGCACACGGTCGCGCACTTGCTGGGTTTTTTCCCCATAGGTCGCAACGCGGTCGAGGATTTCAGCCAAATCGCCGCTGGCTTCTCCGGCTGCAATCATTGCCACATAAAGACGGTCAAAAGAGGCAGCCTCACGGCGCATTGCATCGGATAATTTCCGTCCCTCAACCACATGACTGCGCACATTGGTCAGCACATCGCGAATAACCGGCTTGGTGTTTTGCATGGCAATCGATTGCAAAGCTTCATCAACCGCAATACCCGCTCCAATCATCGTTGCCAATTGGCGTGTGATAAGTGCCAAATCGCGTGTGCCGATGGCGTGCTTACGTCGCGGCAGCGCGAATGTTGAAGCGGCTGCGGCTGCGGCTTTCTCTTGGCTGTTTTTGGTCTCATCAAGATTAAGCGGAAACAGCGATTGCCCCTGCAAATTACGCCGTGCATCGCCAAGGCTGTCGGCGGCAATGACCCCTTTGCGGGTTTTCCCTTTTTCATCAACGGCGACATATTGATAGGCAGGCATGGCGGACCTAATCAGCCAGCCGTGCAACGCGCAGCACTTCTTCAGAGGTGGTTTCACCGGCTGTTACCAAGGCGCGGCCACTGCTGGCCAAGAGAGGCGCATCGGCAAACGCCTCAGCTTCAATTTGCGCCTCATTGGCACCATCGGCAATCATCTGGCGAATTTTATCAGTTACTTGCAGCAATTCAAAAATGCCGACTCGTCCTCGATAGCCGATATTTTGACATTGCGAACATCCGACAGGCTTATAGCTTACCGCATCACCGGAAGCGTCATTATCGACGGTTTTGCAGTCCGGACAAAGTCGCCTCACCAAACGTTGCGCCAAAACCAGGCGTAGTGAAGATGATAAAAGCAGCGGCTCAATACCCATATCCATTAAGCGCGTAATTGCGGCGGCGGCACTGTTTGTGTGTACGGTTGAGAGCACCACATGGCCGGTCAGGCTGGCTTGCACGGCAATCTCGGCAGTTTCCTTATCGCGTATCTCACCGACCATTACCGTGTCTGGGTCCTGTCGCAAAATAGACCGCAAACCATCGGCAAAGGTCATGCCGATTTTGGCATTTACTTGCGTTTGGCTAATGCCATGCAGCGCATATTCAACCGGGTCTTCGACCGTCATAATATTGCGGGCGCGGTCATTCATCAGTCCCAAAGCGGCATAAAGCGTTGTCGTTTTGCCGGAGCCGGTTGGGCCGGTCACCAAAATAATGCCATTGGGTTCGCGCAAGACTTTATTGAATTGGCTCTGCAAATCTTCCGCCATGCCCAATTCGCCAAGGCTGAAAAAGGCGCTTTCTTTATCCAACAAACGCATCACCACGCGCTCGCCATATCGAATGGGCAGGGTGGAAACACGGACATCGAAAAACTTACCGCCAAGCGTCAGCGATAAGCGGCCATCTTGCGGCAATCTTTTTTGCGCAATATCCAGGCGCGACATCACCTTAATGCGCGATACCAGATAAGGCGCCAGCTTGGCGGATAGTGAGGCGATTTCTTTTAACATGCCGTCAATACGCAGCCGCACAATGACGTTGTTTTCAAACGGCTCAAGATGCACATCCGAGGCACCGGCGCGCACTGCTTCGCTTAACAAGCTGTTCAGTAATCGAATGATCGGCGCGTCATCTTCACCGGCCAATAAGTCGGCAGAATGTTCAACGCCTTGCACAATAGCGTCAAAATCATCTTCAAATTTATCGCTATCAGCGTTTTCGCTATCTTCTTCCAAAGTCGAGCGGGCGTAAATCTCAGACAGCACATCGTCAAATTGCGGCTGTGTCAGTTCTTCAATTTTTGAAATACTGCTTTGCGTCCGCGCCACTTCGGCAATCATCGCGCGGTTTGCCGTTTTGCAGACAAACAAAGTCAGCCCTTGCGCATCGGCTTTCACCGCCAGACCAAACTCGCGCGCAAAGCGATAGGGCAGTGAGCCGCTTTCAGCGTTTTCTGTCAGAATTTCAGCGGCGCTCATTGCCATCACCTGCATCACGATTGATCAGCCGGTCGAGGTCGATATCGGGAATGCCTTCGCCGTCCAGACCGCGCAGCGCACGGTATTGCTGGTTGGTCACCCGGTCAGCATCAGCCGCCGTGCGGATAACCGTCGGGCGGAGGAAAATCATTAAATTGGTTTTCTGATTGCTTTTACCGGTCGAGCGAAACAAATGGCCGAGCAGTGGAATGCTGCCAAGAAGCGGCACGCGGTCAACTGTCACGCTTTCATTTTGCCGAACCAAGCCGCCCAGCACGACAACTTCGCTATCGCCGACCCGCACAGTGGTTTCCATTTCGCGTTTGGTGGTTATCAATTCCGATGAACCGGTGGTGACAGGCCGCGCAACAGCGGATACTTCTTGGCGAATTTTCAAACGAATATCGCCATCATCATTAATTTGCGGTTCGACATCCAATTGCACGCCGATATTTTTGCGGTCAATAGTGCGGAACGGATTCGCATTGGCGCTGCCTAGAGCTTCGCCCGTCGTAATCGGAATTTCTTCACCGACAATAAAACTCGCCTTCTCATTATCCAGCGTCATGATGGACGGGGTTGACAGAATATTACTGTTCACATCGCGTTGCAGTGCATTCAAAATGACGCCGAAGACACTGCCATCGCTGCGCGTGCCGCCGGCCCCGATAACAATACCCTGACTGCCAAGAAAGCTATCCAGCGCACGGGTGCGCAGCACACTGCCAAGACTGCTGTCATCATCATTGTCATTTTCAGCAATAATCGCACCGGCTGTTGCCAGAATATTCGGCGCGCTGCTGCCATAATTGGTTACGGTGAAGGGAATGGAGCTGTCTTCGCCACCGGCCATTAAATATTGCAGGCCCAAATCGCGCGATGCGTTATCCGATACTTCTACAATAATTGCCTCGACCAAAACTTGCGGCTGCGCCGTGTCGAGTTCGCGAATAACATCAGCGACCCATTTTTGCGTGTCGCTATCGGCATTGACGATGATCGCATTATTCGCCGAATAGGCTGACATGGTGATATCGCCGGAAACCTTGCCGTCTTTTGCCACTGCATTGGCCAGCGTTTGCAGCATGGGCAGCATATCGGCGGCAGAGCCGTATTTCAGCTTATGCACGCGAATGGAACTGCCGGATAGATTTTGTTCGTCAATCGCCTGCAGGAGCGGCAAGTAATAATCAAGCGCTTCCGCAAAGCCGCGCAATATAAGCGTATTGCCGCCGCGCACCGGAATGGCACGCAGCGATAAATTGCGCTTACCTTTTTCCGCTTCGCTGAGCATTAGCGCCTCCAGCACTTCAACCATGGCGCTGGCCGAGGTGTTTTGCAGTGCCAATGTGCGGGTTTGCGAAATATCCTTATCCAACCTTGCGACCAGAGCAGCTATCTTGCTGACATTATCAGCATGGTCGGTGACAATGATTGTGTTGCTGTTCTTGCGGAAGCTGACAATGCTCTTCTTATTGACCAGCGGTTTAACCGCATCAAATACGGTTTGCGCATTGACGAATTTAATATTGAAAACTTGCGTCACCACACCATCGCCGATTAAAGGTGCGATTTGGGTATTGTCGCGTAGCGCAATATCGATCGGCACGATTTTATAGCCACCGGCTTGCAGCGGCACGGTGGAAAAGCCGTTCAGTTTTAAAACAGATTTTAAAATTTCAATCAGCCCGTCGCGGTCAATACGAGCTTTCGAGAAAATATTCACCTTACCGCGCACGCTTGGGTCGATGATGAAAGTCAAACCGGTTTCAAGCGCAATATCTTTAATGAAAACGCGCAATTCGGCGTTTTGATAATTCAGACCGCTATCTTGCGCCTGCGCGGAAGGCGACAGGGCGAAAGCGAAAGACAAAAGGGCGGCAGCAATAAGTCTAAACATCACAAAGCCCCAAGCAGGTTCTGCACATCGGCGGCATTGATGATTTTGACGATTTTGGCATCGCCGCGTTCAATTTCAAGCGATACGGTTTTACCGGCCAGCAGACGATTAAACGCGGCCTCCAAAGCGGCATCATCGGTCACGGCGGCCGTATCGATGGCGGTGATTTTATCGCCATTGGCGAGGCCGAGAAGCGATAAAACGGCACTGTCGGCAGAAACACCGATGTGCGCCGCATTATTGCTGATGCGTAAATCCAGTATTTGCGACAAGCCGGTCAATTCTGATTGCGATATTTTGCTGACCAGCTTGCGCTGGTTGCGTTGCTTGGCGGGAAGTAGATAAATCGCACCGATATCGCCATTTGCGCTTATTTCAATGCGGTCGCCATAAATGCCGGTAATACGTGTACCGTTTTTAAGTCGCGCGCCTGAACTGACTGATTGCTGTGTGCCGCCATTGACGGAAATAATCGCCGTGCCGAGGCCGCTGCCCGAGGGACGCGTGCCAAACAGTTTGATTTTGGCATTAGCTTCGGCCAGTGGTGCGGCTTTGCCATCCAGCGATTTAAAAAATGCCTGTTGCGCCAAACCACCGGTCGGCACCGCATTATCTGCACCAATTTGAACCGAATTTACCGGCGCGGCCCCGATATTGGGCGGCGTCATTATGGTCAGGACAATATTGGAGGCTGAAAAGGCGATAAAGGCGACGCAGGCTGCCTCAATGCAAAATACCGCCAAACGCCGAATACGGGCGGATGGCGCAGCAAAACGGCCCGATAGGCGTGCTATTCGGGTGGCGAAATCGCTAATTGCAATGCGGTGGTCTAACGCCGACATAAAACTTCTCTCATTACCTCCAAAGCGTCGGCATAAAACCTACCAAAGTCAATGCCAGCCTTCTGGAATTATTGGTTTATTTGAAACAAGAACACGGTTCAAGTGCGCATTTTTCAGTCATAATCGGGGCTATTGAAATGGCCCGTAAACCTTACAGATAGGCCAGTGCCAAGGAATACAGCTCAGTGCATCGCGCGCCGGAGCGGCAATAGGCCAGCACCGGCTTTTCAGCCGCTTGGAAAATCTCAGCAAATTGGCGTGCATCATCATCAGTTATCGCGCCGCTGACCACCGGCTGATAAATAAACGGAATATCTGCTGCTTCCGGAATTGCTTTTAAGTTGTCAAAGGCGACAGCGCCCGGCTCGCTGTCCGGCCGGTTACAAATAATGGTCTTAAAACCGGCGGCAATTGCCGCTTCCAAACCGGCAGCATCAAGTTGAGGGCTTACCGCCAACTCTTCCGTCAAAAATCTGTGATCCATAGAATCCTCACTATTCGTCATTTTTCATATGACTTGTCGGCGCTTTGCGCAAGCGTCATAAAACCGCTCAGCGGCTAAAAAATTGTTTTCCGGCAAACTCTATTGAAAAAATATTGGACATGGGTGCTGAAAATTTGCCTAATAACATCAGTTGAGTGGAGCTTGAGTGATGATGAAGTTGTTTCGATCTTTGAGTATTGGCCTTGCGGCGTTTGCTTTTTCGGCAATCGGTTCAGCGCAGGCGCAATCGGCATCCGCTATTATGGAAAAGGTCAGTGCCGTGATGGGGCATTTTGAAACCGGCGTGGCGGAAGTCAATCTGGTGACCGGCAAGGGGAATAAAAAACGCCAGCGTTTATTGCGCTTGGTCAGCAAGCAGGAAGATGGGATTCGTCAATTGATTGCTACTTTCCGCGCGCCGGAAGCGGTTAAGGGCGTTGGCTTCACCACCATTCATGACCTCAATGACGGCACGCGCCGCAGCTGGGTTTATCTACCATCGGCCGGCGGTGTGCGTGAATTAAAGGGCAATCAGCAGCATCAAAGCTTTTTCGGCTCGGATTTTTCCTATAGCGATTTAATGGGCCGTGATGCGGCGGAAGATACGCATGAATTGGTTAGCGAAGACAGCCAATTTTATATTATCGACAGCACGCCGAAAGACAAAAAAGACACTTACAGCAAGCTGAAATATAAGATTGCCAAAAATGATATGACGGTGCGGGAAATCACCTTTTTCAATCGCAACGGTGCGCAGCTTAAGCGGTTAACCAATACTGTTTTTGAAGAATTTGACGGCGTGCCGGTGGTTTTGAATTCAGAAATGAAAAACCTGAAAAGCGGCTCGGAGACTTTGCTGGAACGCACCAGCATTCAAGTTGACCTGATGCTCTATGATGATGATTTTGGCCCTGAGGCCTTGCAATAATCGTCAATTATCCGCTTAATTATCTGAATGGGGGTAATTATGACGGATCTTGATTTTAGCGGAAAAACGGTTTTGGTCGTTGGCGGTTCCAGCGGCATCGGTAATGGCGTGGCGCATGGCTTTTTGAAGCGCGGTGCGGAAGTGCATGTTTGGGGCACGCGCCCATCAGCCGATGATTATGAAAAAGCCGATGGTTCAGATTTGGACGGGCTACATTATAGCTGTGTCAATGTTGGCGACCATGCAGCGATTGAGGCATTTGCGCCTGCCTTTGACAAGCTGGATGTGCTGGTCTTGTCGCAAGGGGTTGTCCGCTATGGGCAAGAAGAGTTTGAAAAGCCCGGTTGGGATTACGTCATGGACGTCAATATTGACAGCGTCATGGCCTGTGCCAGCAAGTTCAAGCCGATGCTGGCTGAAACCAATGGCTCGATTATTATCGTCAGTTCGATTTCCGGCATGCAGGCCAATATCGGTAATCCGGCCTATGCAGCATCAAAAGCCGCCGCCATCAGTCTAACCAAAACTTTGGGGCAGGCTTGGGCGCGCGATGGTATTCGGGTTAACGGATTGGCCCCGGGTTATGTGCCGACAAAATTGACAGCCGTAACGACCGATAATGAAAAACGCTATCAGGGGGCGTTGCGCGCCATTCCTTTGCGCCGCGCCGGTTCGCCCGATGAAATGGCCGGTGTGGTCATGTTTCTTGCTTCGCCGCTGGCTTCTTATGTGCAAGGGCAAACCATTGTCGCGGATGGCGGCTTAACGCTCTAGCAATCCTCTTATTTCAGGGCTTCAACCAGTCCTGTGCCATTGGTAATTTCAGCCAGCCGATTTTTATCATCGGCTGAAAGAGCTGCATATTGCTCGCCAATCCATTGCAGGCATTTCACTTGATAGGTGAAAGGGTTTTGTTGATAGGGGCGACCATCCACTTCGCCATCAACCATCTCAGCGCCGCTTAAAACCGCCTCGGCATTGACTTTGAGATAGGGAATATAAAGCGTTGCCATTTCGCGCAGCAAGTCGAGCAGCGTGTCGGGCAGTCCGGCAGAAGCGTCAATCCAATCGCTATCATCATCGGCAACCGGTAGGCCCGATAAATCTTCCAACAATTCCGTCCACGCATAAATGCGGGGGAAACAGTCGGCAATAATATCGCGTGGCGTCGGGTCAAAAATCGCCAATTGGGTCAATTGCCCATAGAGCGCGAAATCCGCCGAGGCAGGGCGTGCGCCAAACAGATAGGGCGCGGTTTGCAAATGCGCATTTAGCAGACCCAGAAACCGTAAAAAGCTCCCTTCAATGGTTTGCTTGGTAATCTCATTTGACCCGACATAAGACAGGCGGCTGATTTGCCGCTCGCTGATAAATTTTGAAATCGGTTCAATCGTATCATCATCGGCGGTCAAATTACTCCAGCGCGGCAAAATGGAACCGGCCTTGGCAATATCGGCTTGATAATGCCAGCGATAATGAAACATCGCCTTGGTCAGCCATTCATCGCCATAATCCTCAATCAGCCAATTTAAAAAGCCCAGCACCGGATCATTGGGTATGGCACTGCGGCCTTGATACTCTTTTTCCAAGCGGCGTAAAATCGGAGAGCTATCCGTAACTGCCTGCACTTCGCCGTTTTCATCCGGCAGATAATAAGTCGGCAGCAATGGCACTTTCGGCTTTGGGTGGGTTTTATTGAATGTCTCGTCATCCATGCGCACGCTTTGCCAGCGCACTTGATAGGGGATGCGACGATAACGCAT
>CBFIIT010000038.1:0-14895 GCA_965662725.1 Alphaproteobacteria bacterium
ACATGGATGAGCTGTAATTCGCTATTTCCGGTTGGGAATAAAGACAAATTGACGGCATCTTGCGCGTAAGCAAAATCGGCGCGACTGGGGCGCGACGAGGTGTTGGTGCCGCGAAACGGCAATAAAAAACCGACCGGACTTAGGAAATCAAACTGCCCCCAGACAAGGTTTTGACGCCCGACAGTCAGCCTTGCAAAATCCGCCGCCTCCCATTGCACATAGGCTTCGCGGAAATCGGCAAAACTATCGGAAACCGTGGTGTCGCGCTCTTCTTCAATATATTTACCGTTTTCATCAATCAAATTCCCGCACTGATTGGTTTCCCATATACTGCGGCGGATGCTGGCGTCAATACGAGGGTCTCCTATTTCAGCGCCTACTGGGAAATCTACATCCCGCGGTTCCACAGCGTCTTCAAACTGGGCTATGCAAGTCCGCCGCATGCCTTTGATTGAAGTGCGTAATTCTTGTTTATAAGCATTCTCAAAATCCACCGCATCGAGCGATAAAACGGTCTTTAACTTATCACTGGCCGGTAAATTAACATCCAGTCGCATGGCAGCCAATTGCCGACTTGTAGCATCGCCATCAGCCACAACCGCGCCGATTGAGCCGCCAATGAAACGGCTCCAGCCGATGCCCTCACTAATGCCAGAGCCGCTTTCGGTTTCGATTTCAAAATCACCCGTGCCGTCAAAATCAGGCGGTAAATCTTGTGCCAAAACCGGATTTATAATTGCAGTTATCAGTCCGCAAGCTGCCAAAATGGCGCAAATATGCTGTTTCATCGGTCCGTTCCTATTTTTATTTTTGGACAGAAAGACAATGGCAGGCGCACGGACTACCGTCAACAAGGCACGAATAAACGCGGCAAGCAGGGCAGCAAAAAGGGCGTCGCCAAAACCGACGGCTTGATAATCAGGTCGATTTCAAAGCTATGTTTAAGCGGTCGCCTGTGCCTGCGCGGTCGACGTTTTATTGAAGAAGCTGAGGCTCAAAAGAGACGGCAGCAACAACACCGCACCCAATAGCGCCAAAACCAGACCCAGCATGGTGAAGCTGGCAAAACGCTGCAGCATCACCAAATCAGAGCTTAAAAATACACCGGCGCCGAAGCAGAATAAGAACGTCGATTGCACAATCGGGCGACCCGGCACAAACATCGCTTGGCGCAATGACAAACGCTGGCTCTTATGCTCATCCACCAAATGATGCTGATAGCGGTGCAGAATATGAATTGTGTCGTCAATCGACAGCCCCATCGTGACACTGGCGATAATGACAGTGGCGAAATCAAACGGAAAGCCCAGCGCGGCAATCGTGCCCATAGTGATGATAATCGGCAATGAGCAAGCGATCATGCCTGCCATGGCGAGACGGAAATTGAACTCGATAATCAGAATTACGAAAATCACCACAAAAGTCAGCGCAATCGTGGTGAATTGCGTGTTCAAAATATAGCCCGATAGCTGGCTGAAAAATACCGAATGGCCGGTGAAAATCGGCGGCGGCAGTGCTTCCATATCGACCAAAGACATTTGCTTTTCAATTTTGCCGACCAAAGCATCCAATTCAGTTGAGCTTAAATTCGGCGTATAGGCGCGTAAATGCTTGCTGTCGAAGGTGAAATTGACGCTTTCCGCCAACACATCGCGGCTTTCGGCACTGCGCGACCATTCCGAGAACAGCATTTCTTGCGCCAATTGCTCTTCATTTTGCGGATATTGCGATCCGTCTGTTACCAAATTGCGGTGAATGTCACCCAGCGGATTGGTATAGCTTTCAGTCGAATTGACCGCCCGCAGCGTGACAATATCGCTCTCAATATTCTGCACATCCTCAAAAGGCGGATAGGTGCGGAAATAATCTTCTTCATCGGTCATGAACACAATGGACACGACGCCGGAGCCGCCCAACTCATTATCGACGCGGTCAAAGGCTTGATAAATATCCGAGCTTGGCTGGAAAAACACATCCAACAGATTGCTTTCCGATTTCGCATTCATCACCAAAGCCGTGACCGCCATCAGTGTCAAAAAGGCAGCAACCGCAAATGTCGCCGGGCGGTTATGGTCAACAACCGACCAATCCAGTTTCAAAATACTGTCTGCAGCGCGGTCAGGAAACGACAATCCGTGATGGCGTCCGCCGCGTCGTGCCAAAGCCCCCGGCGTCGCCGCATAAAGACCCAAAAATATGCCGCCCATCATGATGAGATAGCCCAATAAAATGCCGATAAAGCTGTCTATGCCAAACTCGCGCAACGGCACTAATGCTGAGAAATAAAACACCCCGAAGCCAACCGCAGAAGTGGCCGACGTGGTCAGGCAAGGCAGCCAAGTGGCTTGCAGCGTCTCGTGCAAAACATGCTGCCATGTTGTGCTGTCGCCCGCCGTATCAATTTCATGGTCCCAATAGCGAATAATATGAAGACTGTCAGCAACCACAATCACCGATAGCATGACCGGCAAGGCCAGCGCGATAATTGTCAGATTGTGCCCAAAGGCCACCATCAGACCCATCGCCACGGCAACCGCGGTAATCGCCGTGCCCAGCACCAAGGCAGCTTTCCATATACGGCCAAAAAGCGAGAATAAAAATAATGCAATACCGATACCGGCAATCGCCAAAATCGTTCCCAATTGTTCTTTGGTTTTTTTGTCGAGGGTAAACTTCAAATAACCGTCACCGGCAATTTCAGCATCTGTGGTGAGTGGGTTTTTGGCGGCCAAGGCCAAAACCGTTTCCACCACATCATCGCGCAATTGCGGCTCACCGGCTGTGTCTTGCTTGACGATAAAAGCGCCCAGCTTGCCGTCTGCTGACAGTAAGCGGCCCAAATAATCGCTTTCATAAAACTTGCTTTTCAATGCCGGTAAATCGGCCAATTGACCGTTTTCCAACGCTTCGCGATAAGTGGTAATAACCAGCGAGCCGGCTGCATCGGTCATAATCAGGCTGGCATCATATACCGAGACGACATCGACGACCCCGTCAATTTCTTTCACCGCATCAGAAAACTCAATCGCCCGCTGATAGCCTTTTTCGGTAAACAGATTATCCGCTTCGAAGAGCAACATCGTGCTCTCAAATTGGTTGAACTCGCTGCCCAGCATGGTGCGCGCAATCTCATACGGATTGTCCGGGTCCAGCCATTTATCATTATCATATTGCAGGCCGCGCGCGCCAAACAAGCCGGCAGCGAGAACCGCTAGCCAGAGGGAAAAACCGGCCGCAATGACCAAAAGACGTTGAGACATGGGTTTTCCCTCTGCTTAGGTTTTTAGAACAGGTAGTTTACACCAAAATTGACGTAACTCTCACCTTCCGGTGATTCATAGCCCTGCTGTTCAATCGTATCAGCACCGGTTACTTCCAATGCCATGCCCATAAAGGCACCGATTTCCAGCTTTTCAAAATAGCGCCAACCGGCGGTCAGACCGAAGCCGAAGCTTTG
This sequence comes from Alphaproteobacteria bacterium, assembly GCA_965662725.1. Lineage (GTDB taxonomy): Bacteria > Pseudomonadota > Alphaproteobacteria > RS24 > RS24 > UBA8337. The sequence goes on from CBFIIT010000038.1 coordinate 3,458, forward strand.
CGCAAACACACCGAAACCGGCGCCGACATAGCCTTGCTTGTCAGCGCCCAGCATACGGGCAACGTTCAAAATCGGAATCGTATCATCAAATTCTTCCGTCTGGCCTTCCTGAATAAACTCATAATTCAACTTATTATAGAGGTCATCCTCAATGGCAGTTGCGCCCTCTTCCGTGCGCTGTGCAACTTGCAAATTAGCCAACCAACGATCGCCTTTATAAATAAAACCGGCACTGGCCATGGTCACATTCATATCGATAAAGCTGCGGCCATCCAATTCAGAGGCGACGCGCGCATATTGCGTTGTCCAATCAGACTGGTTGAATGAATATTCATTCGGCAATTCGCTGAACTGCGCCTCAGTTTCCTGTTCGGAGAACTCCATGGCGAATGTCCATTTAGAACCAAGACGGTAGGAAAGCTCAAAAGCAGTGGCTGACATTTCAGGGAACCGCATGCCCTTATCAGAGCCGAGCGCATAGCCGCCATCATGGGCAACGATTTTGGCATCACGGATCAAATCCAAAGAAGTATCCGCGCCTTCAATCGAAGTCAGACCCAAGGTCAGGCGATCGCCATAAAACATAATGCGCGCAACAGAGAGGTCATGCTCTTCAATCTCTTCGACAAAAGCATTCGGCTCCGCATCATCAACGAATTTCAATTCACCGGCATCTTCATCAGCAAACTGCTTCAGGCGTTGCGCGGTTGACGGGTCAATGCGCATTTTACCGGCTTGCAAATATGAAACTTCAATATTGGAGGTCGGAAACAGGCTGATATTGAAACCGTCTTGCGCATAAGATAAATCGGCTTTCGCCGTGCGTGTTTTCGTGCCGGTTGATTTCATCGGCGTCAAGAACATGAGCGGCGAGAAAGCTTCAAACTGGCCCAGCACAATCGGCTGGCGACCGGCTTGCAATGTCATGAAAGAAGTCGGTTCCCATTGGATAAACGCTTCATTCATTTCAGAGAAGCTGTCATCAACAGTGATTTCTTTACTGTCCGCCAACCAATCATTTTCATCGTAAAAACGTTCGCAATTACTGTAACTGTTAAACGCATCCAGATCGCTTTGGAACTGTTCCATGTCAGCAGTGAACTGGTCCCATTCCGATTGAGGCGCGTTTAATGCAGGCTCTGTCGGCTGAACCGGCTGGTTCGGCTCTGATGAAGGGAACCCGCCGGCCGCATAAGTCTGACGACAATCACGGACCTGGAACTGGTCGCTATCGCTCAATTCCAAAGTATAATTATTTTCATAATTACCGACATCGACCGAGAACGCCGCTTTAAAACCGCGCGGCATCGGAATATCCACCGCAATGTTCATGGCTTGCAGGCTTTTCTCCACTGCATTTGAGGAACCGCTAACGGCCCCTGCTGTGACACCGACATATTGGCTGAGATTTTCCAGAAAGCTTTCCGGCTCACGGGTTTCTTCAGTTTCAATTTCAAAACCGCCATCTTCAGGCGGCAGGCCTTGGGCAAAAGCACTGTTTAAAGGGGCTAGCGTCAGGGCAGCCAGCGCCGCCAGGCTAATTGTTTTACGCAACATTACTTTACTCCGCGTTTAAACTTTAATTGGCTTTCAAGCCTTTCAGGCCGACATCATTATTTGAAAAACTGACATCGACGACAATGGAAGAACGGTCCATGGTAGACGAACCTTCGGTTTGATGATTGGTCATAACCGAGTTTGACACCATCAGCTCACCATTCACTTTAATCACTTTGCGATTGGCCAGCGTCTTCAGTTTCTCGCCTGAGCGGTCATAAAAAGTCACGCTGCGGACGATATTTGTCGATTTATCAACTGTCGTATAATATTTCGAATAGGCATCTTCGGCATTATTCGGCACGCTTTCAATGACGTAAAATTTGTCATTTTGTTGGAATATTTTATGCGCGTCTTGGTCCAATGTGCGGCCGGCAATATCGCTATAGGAAAAGTCAGAGCCCATAAAGCTGCCATCTTGCTCAGCAGTTGACAGTTTCTTGACGCTTTTCAAAGACGGGAAGTAAACATATTGCTGCTTCGCTTCATTTGCCAAATTTGTTTCGGATGCCAGACCGACACCTTTAACATTGGCCGGTTTGAAAAACTTCACCAGCGACCGCTTGAAATCAGCATCACTTTTTGACCGAAGATTGAAAAAACGCACGCGCTCGCGGCCTTTTTTATCAACGATTGTCAGACGAACTTCCGCTTCGCTTTGCGGGAAAATATCTGATTGTTTATAAACGCGATCCATAACATCGCGACCGGTTTCAGCTAGAGCAGGCTGGACAAAAAGGCTTGCGCCGATTGCAGCCATAGCGGCCAAGCGGGTAATTTTAGACAACATGAAACTCCTCCACACGTAAGCGACGAACTTACGGCTTTGCGGGTCAACTGTCTAGGCAAAGCCGCCCGTTGTCATACATGAAAAATCATAGCGTTGCCGAAACGACAAAGGCGCATGAACAGCGGTTTTCTTAAGAATTTTCAATTTCTTCGCGCAGCATTTCCAATGATAACCATTCTTCTTCCGCCGCCGCCAGGCTTGCCTTTGCAGCAGATAATTTTTCCGCCATCGCATCGAATTTTTTCGGGTCTTTGGAAAATAAATCAGCATCCGCCAAGGCCAATTCAGCCGCTGCAATTTCGTTCTCCAGTGCCGCCATTTCGTCCGGTAGTTTTTCCAATCTGAAGCGGTGCTTATAACTCATCTTGGATGGCTTATCGGTGCGCACACGCCCGGCCCCCGGTTTGTCTTTTTCTTTTGGCGCTTCGGTTTTTTCCACTTTTTCCAAACGCCCATTATCACGCAAAGCGGCTTTTTGCTGCGCCTTCATATCCGAATAACCGCCGGCATATTCAATCCATTGGCCATCGCCGTCACTGTGAAAAACTGCGCTGACCGTGCGGTCCAAAAAATCGCGATCATGGCTGACCAAAATCACAGTGCCTTCATAAGCGGCAATCATTTCCTGCAACAGGTCCAGCGTTTCCAAATCCAAATCATTGGTCGGCTCATCCATCACCAGCAAATTGCTGGGCTGGCGCAGGCCGCGTGCCAGAAACAATCTAGCCTGCTCGCCGCCGGACAATACTGAGACCGGCGTGCGCATTTGCGATGGATGAAACAGAAAATTTTTCATATAGCCGATAACATGCATGGTCTCTTCACCGATTGAGACCAAATCACCGGCCCCATCAGTCAGCGCGTCTTTAACATTCCAGTCTTTCTTAATACCCTTGCGCTGTTGGTCGAGAATAAGCGGCGTCAGGTTTTTGCCGAGCCGCACATTGCCATTATCGGGCGGCAAATGCCCCAGCAAAATATTCAACAGCGTCGTTTTACCGGCTCCGTTCGGGCCGATAAGGCCAATGCGGCTGCCGCGCTTTATCTGCGTTGAGAAATTTTTAACAATCACGCGACCATCATAGGCTTTGTCAATTTTATCGGCTTTCACCACCAGCTTGCCGGAACGGTCGCCGGCTTGCAGCGCCGCTTCCATATCACCTTGCGGGCCTTGATAATCACGCCTTTGCTGGCGCAATTTATGCAAATCACCCAACCTTTTGACATTGCGTTTGCGCCGCCCGCTAACCCCATAGCGCAGCCAATCTTCTTCACGGGCAATTTTGCGGTCCAGCTTATGCTGCGCCTCAGCCTCGCGGTCCAGTTCCTCGTCGCGCCAATCTTCAAAATAAGCAAAGCTTTTGCGCATTAATTTGGTTACCCCACGATCCAGCCATACGGTTTGATTGGCCATATTGGATAAAAACCGCCGATCATGGCTAACAAAAACCAAGGCCGAATTAATTTGCCGCAAAGCGGTTTCCAGCCATTCAATGGCGGGCAAATCCAAATGATTGGTCGGCTCATCCAGCAATAAAACTTCCGGCTGCGCTGCCATTGCCTTGGCCAAAGCAATACGCCGCCGCTCACCGCCCGACATTGGCGCAATATCCGCGCCACCGGTAATATGCAAATCCGCCATTAATTGAAAAGCACGCTGCCGGTCTTCATTATTATCGAGACCTTGCAGCACATAATCTTCCGCCGTTTGAAAGCCGGCAAAATCCGGGTCTTGTGCCAAATATTCGACCGCAATACCGGGCTGCACAAAACGCTCACCGCTATCGGCATCGGTCAAACCGGCAATGATTTTCAGCAAGGTCGATTTACCCGAGCCATTGCGCCCGACCAAACAAATCCGGTCATCGCGCCCGACCGACAGGCTTGCGCCGTCCAATAGGGGCGTCACCCCATGAGTGAGGTGAATATCATCAACATATAAAATGGGCGGGCTGGCCGACATGGGCATTCTATAGCGCGGCGCTAAACGCAAAGCCAGAAACAAACTGCGAGGTCGAATGAGTCAAAAAGCCGTATCCTCGTATAGCCGGTCTCAAATTTGCACATGATCTTGCCGGTCCGGTGACGGAAAAGACCGAAAATCGCGTTAAGTAAGTCAAAGGGAGAGATTTTCATGATGATTATGATGCGAGCAGCACTTTTCTTATGCGTTATTTTGGGATTGCAATCACAAGCTTTTGCCGAGGAAATTCGTCCGGGCGTGATGCGCACGCCCGATAAACGCTTTCAGAATCTGCAAGATTTCAATTTCAAGCCGAACTATATGGTCATTGATAATTTGCGCGTTCACTATCTGGATGAAGGCCCTAAAACGGGCAAACCCATCCTGCTGCTGCACGGGCAACCCACTTGGGGTTATTTGTTTCGTCATATGATCGGGCCTCTGACAAAAGCCGGATATCGTGTCATTGTTCCTGACATGGTCGGCTTTGGCAGGTCAGACAAGCCCGTCAATAGGGAAGATTATAGCTACCCAAAGCACGTAAACATGATGAATACATTGGTTGAACGCTTGAACCTGCAAGACGCGGTTTTTTTCGGGCAAGACTGGGGCGGCATGGTTGGCTTGCGGGTCGTCGCCAATGCACCCGACCGATTTTCGCATATTGTCGTGTCGAATACGGCGCTGATAGCTGCGGATGGCTTGCGAGGATATATTGGCTATCCGCTTTTGAAGCTGGCTGTCTGGTGGGAAGGGGAGATGACATTTGAAGAAATGCGTGAGCGCGCAAACTTCAGAAGTTGGATCGCTTATGCTTACCATGCAGAAGATATTGCGGTCGGAAAATTGATGAAAAATTTAGGCGATATTAAAGACCCGAAAACCGTAGAGGGTTACACAGCACCCTTTCCGTCACCTGCTTACAAAGCCGGCGCGCGCATCTTTCCATATCTCATCCCGTCACAATTGCGGGAAAATGCCGAGGTTTGGAAAACGGTTTATGAAAAATGGGACAAACCGTTTCTGGTAGCGTTTACCGATGAAGACCCGGCATCAAGTGGCACGGATATGGCCGATCAGTTTGCAACACGTGTGCCCGGCGCCACGCGCGTCATCATTGAGGGGGTGGGCCATTTTGTGCAAGAGGAAGTCGGCCCTCGCTTGGCTGTCCTAATAGATGACTTTGTCAGCGGACGGCCTGTTTCCGGTTTTGCAAAATAGTAATTTATAAACCGCAACTTCCGATTGCGGGAAAAGCTATCCCAAGCGGCTCATTTATAAATTTGAATGAATTGGTGAATAAGCGACACCAGAGCCTCGGGCACATCTTCTTGAATAAAGTGACCGGCATTTTCAAAAGTCGTTATCGGCGCCTCGGGCCATATGGCTTTGAAATCGGCAATGGCATTTTCCGGCCAAATGGCGCGGTCTTTTAAACCCTCTGCCAGCATTGCCGGTTTCGCCTGTAATTTTTCCAAATTGCCGGTTTTCAGACCCTCAACAATAAACGGCACCATGCGGCCATAATGGACATCCAAAGGAAACTCAATGCCGCCAATGCACGAAGCGCGGTCGGGAAACTGGCTTTCATAAGCGTCCAACCAATTGCGGTCGACCGCAGCGCTATTGTCAAAGCCCAGTAATTTCATAATCGACAAAACCGTTGTACCCAACTCGCCCAACACGCCGCGCAATGTGCCTTCTTCTTCATGCTTGGCAATCCACTCAAACCATGGCGTGCGCTCCGGTCTCGGTGTCGCCCCGCCATAGCCGGTTAGAGTGTTCATCATGACAATCCGCTTAATCTTATCGGGATTGCGAATGGCATAAGCCGCCCCTATTGGGCCGCCCCAATCTTGCAATACCAGCGTCATATCATTGAGCCTCAAATCATCGATAAAAGCGCTCAGATTTTCGACATGGGTTTCAAGCGTATAATCGCGGTCTTGCGGCGTCTCGCTTTTACCAAACCCCATATGGTCGGGCACCACGACGCGGTAATGCGCCGCCAAACCCGGTATCATATGACGATAGAGATAGCCCCAAGTCGGCTCGCCATGCAGGCACAAAACAGTTTCGCTGCTGCCCCCTTTAGGGCCTTCATCAACATAATGCTGCTTGAAACCCGCCGCATTTGAAAATTGCGGCTTGAACGGCCAGCTGCCGTTAAATGTTTCATTCGCGTCAATCATAACTGCCTCCTAATCGCGCAAATCAATCGCCGGATTACGGTTAAAGAAATTGCGGGGCTTCAAAATTATTTCATCAACTTTAGACGGCATGACCGGCCAGTCTTCGGCCATTGGCACATGGTGAAAACCTAATGTCGCCCAGGCGACAATATCGGTATTTTCCAGCCGCTCATTATCGGCAATAAATTCCGGCAGACCGAGCCAAGGCGCCGATTGGTTGACTTGCAGACCGGAGGCGAAAATCTCATCACGCTTAAACTGCGTTACCCAAAGGTTTTTCTGCACCCAATAAGCGCGCTTGAAAGTCTCATCCATCGGCGTCACCAATGGCTTTATGTTCGGCATCATCAGCTGATAGCCGGTCGGATAACCCATCGCATTTTTTGCCTTGCCGCTTGAAAACAACAAACCGGCCGGACGGTCGGCCTTCATATCGGTCTGCGCCATTTTTTCGTCAATGATACGCTCCGGACTGACTTGCCAAATGCCTTGCCGCGGTGCGGTTTTCGGTTGCGGCGGGGCAACCAAACGCATGCGGGTAAAATTATTCTGTGTGCCGTCTATATCGAAATCAATACGATAGCTGAAGAAATGGTCGTGATTGACACCGACGCGATGCGGCGCAATCAGCGTGCCGGTTCGTGTGTCAGCAACAGCACTCGGACTGTTCAAGCTTTCCGCTTTAACCGCTTTGACGGCATCAATGCCGGTTGAAATAAGCCGAATGCGTAAGCGGCCATCTTGGGTGAATACATAGTCTTGGAAATAATCATAATTGCCGATCGTCGCCACCATGCGCACAACCAGTTCCGTGGCACGCCGCGATTGATGGGTTTCAATCCCCGGAACGCCTCTTAAAATCGGTTCATCATGCCGCCATGCCGGATGCCCCGGATCATATTCAAAAATACAAATGCGCCGCGCCGTCTCGACCGGATTGCCGGCGACATCGTGCAAGGTCACATTCATATATTCGGCATGCGACGGGCAATCGGCTTCTTGTAATTCAGTCGCCATATTGCCAAAGCCATACTCGCCCATATCGAAATAAGCGCGATAGAACCAGTTCGGGTCATTATCGTGATACGGCACAAACATTTCCGACATGGCAATCTCATAAGCCACTTCCCGCAAGCCGTTTTCGCTCTTATGCCCGACACGGTTCAACACCGTGCCTTGGCGTGCGTCAAAGCGCAGGCGAAATTGCCAGCCTTGCCAATCAATGCGGCTGCCGCGCATTTTATAATTCACCCCTTGCGGGCGCGAACTGCTTACCGGACGCACGGCAGGCCGGTGTTTAACTTGCCCCTTGCCGAATTCATCGGTCGGCAAATTATGTGGCGGCGCAATCTGCCCAGCTGTCGTATCGGTCATTTCAATAATGCGGTCAGCCGTCAAATCATACAAAAAAGCCAAGCCTTCAATTGGCCGCGCATAAAGATTGGTGCTGGGCAAAATGCCAAGCGCACCGCTGCCGACCAAATAAAAACAATCGAAGCGTATGGCGCGATTATTTCTGACATCCACCTTATCGGCAAAATAACGACCGATGGTACGCGGCAAACAAATCGATTCATTCGAGCCAATGCCACGTTTGGCCATGGCGGCGACGGCAGTCGGGTCTTCCATCATCTTCATAACCAGAGGGTTTAATTCGCCTTCGCTCGACAACATGGGCTGTCCACCCCTTATCGGCGCATCGCCCATAACCCCGCCGGCCTGCAAATCCACTTCTGCCAAACGCGGCCCGGCATTTGTTAAAAACGAGATTTCCGCAGCGCGTTGCGCCTCACCGCCTTCTTGCCAATTGAGGGCAGTCTGTTTTTCCGGCTGTTTCAGGCTGATGCGATTGAAAATCACATCCTCGCCATGCACCGCTTTTATCGACGCCGCAGCGCGCTCATATTCCGCGCCGCTCAGCCCGTCCCATGGCGAGGCCGTCAAGGGCGGCTCAGCACCAAACTGACGCTTTTCTTCTATTGATAAGTTTAATAGCCAGCCAAAAACCGCGATTAAACCGATGGTTATTGGCAATGCCAACTTTGTCAGACCCCGCATAACTCTCTCCCTTTCATTAATTCTAGGCAGTCGGCCTCAAGGAAATCAAGAAAAACAGAGGCGGCGGCTAGCTTTTTTGGATATGGCGATAATTATCCTCGGCCACTGAATTAAGGATTTTTGTATAGCGCGGCGCACCGCCCCAATAGGCGATATATCGCATCGGCCCATTCTTATCGTGAAGATTGGAATTATATCCGGTGAACCAGCTTTTTACCTTGCTGAAGGGCATCGCCTCTTGCATTTGAATGATTTCCTGCGTCCAATCGGTTTGTGCTTTTTCATCGGCTTCAATGCGCTGCACGCCCTCGGCGCGCAAACGCTCCAAAAGATCGCCAATCCATTCGACGCATACCTCAATAGCGCGCGGATAATTGGTCGATCCCGATACGCTTTGCGGCCCTGCCACCATCAGCATATTGGGAAACTGATTGACCATAATACCGAGATAAGTTGTCGGACTGCCCTGCCATGTATCTTTCAAACGCACATTCTCAACGCCGCGAATATCAATACGCTCCAGAGCTCCTGTCATGGCGTCAAATCCGGTCGCATAAACCAGCACGTCAAAGTCAAATTCTTCTTCGCTTGTCTTAAGACCGCGCGCCGTAATTTTTTCAATCGGCGTTTCCAGCAGGCTGACCAGCCTCACATTATCGCGATTATAAGCTTCAAAATAACCGGTTTCCATCGGCATGCGGCGCATACCAAAGCCATGGTCTTTCGGAATAAGCCGCTCAGCGGTTTCAGGGTCGTTAACCCGTTGGCGGATGCGCTCGGCAACATAATCCGATAAATCCTTATTCGGCTGTTCTTCCAAAAACGTCTCGCGATAATTGGCCAATAGCAGCGCAAAGCCGCGTTCATTATAAAGCTCATCCCATAGGGCGCGGCGTTCTTGCGCGCTGGCACTATCATAGGGGCGCGCATGCGGTAAATGGTCAAAGCCGCCATTACTGGCGCGGCAAGTGGCAAATATTTCATCATAGCGGGCGCGAATATCGGCCATTTCCGCATCGCTTATTTGGCGATTATTCAGCGGCACACTCCAATTGGGTTTGCGCTGGAAAACCGTAAGCTCGCCGACTTTATCCGCAATATCTGCAATTATTTGAATGCCGCTGGCACCGGTGCCGATAATACCGACTTTCTTGCCGGTTAAATCCATCGGCTCATGCGGCCAGTGATAGCTGTGAAAACTGTCACCGGCAAAATCATCCATCCCCTCATAAGACGGCATGGTCGGCACGCCCAATGCGCCGGTGCAGGTAATTACCATGCGCGCGCGCAGCTCTTCGCCGCTTTGCAGTGTCACTTTCCAATATGTCTCATCTTCATGCCAATGCATGGCCGCGACCGGCGCATTGGTTCGGATATGCGGGTGCAGGTCAAATTTATCGGCGACGAAATTCAGATATTTCAAATTTTCCGGCTGCGGTGAGAACATTTCTTTCCAATGCCATTCATCCAGCAATTCGCGCGAAAATGAAAAACCATAAGTATAGCTTTCACTGTCAAAGCGACAGCCGGGATAGCGATTATTATACCAAGTGCCACCCAACCCATTACTGGCTTCCAGCACCAAGGCATTGATACCCAGGTCTTTCAATTTTTTTATCTGGCAAATGCCGGCTACACCGGCACCGATAACCACAATTTCATAATCCAATTCGGACATGCGTAACGCTCCCTTTGCATAATAGTTTGCCTTGGGACACTAAGGTTTTCAATCCCGAACAAGAATTTACAAGGTTGAAAAGATCCAAAGGGTCGAATAGGAACGCTCGAGTGACCCCAAAACAAAAAACCCCGCTTTACAGCGAGGTTTTTTTAATTGCTCTTTTTGTTCACTGTATCAGCGATTGGTTGCGGGGGTAGGATTTGAACCTACGACCTTCAGGTTATGAGCCTGACGAGCTACCGGGCTGCTCCACCCCGCGGTAAAAAGACTTAGCGGCTTTGCCGTTTTAGTCTGCCTTCCGCCCTACCGAAGGGGGCGGTAAAAAGACTTAGCGGCTTTGCCGTTTTGCCATCTCCTATGGGAGTGGGCTAAGTGGGCGTGTTGTAACACACTTCCATGATTTGCATAGAGGCGAAGCGGAAAAAAATGCAGATATTGAAAAATTATTTAGGGGTTTTTTCGGTTTTCACTTACAAGGCGGCTTGGTAAGTTCGATACGGGCATAATCGACAGGCGAAACACTATGACAAATGGCTATCGGTGCGCACGATTTGCACCCCAAAAACTGAGTCTCGCAGAGGTCGAACCGGTTGGCATGGGCAATCGCCGCCGCGTGTTTGTGCATCCCGATAATCCTGATTTATGTATTAAAATTGCCCGCAACGACCATATTCGTGCGCAACTGGATAATCGTGGTCTTGTTTACCGCATAATGCCGACCCGCTGGCGTGATGATAATTGGTTGGAAGCACGCGCCTATCAACAAAGCGTTCTTCAAACGACAGAGCCGGCAATCTGGCGTCATCTGCCGCGGCTACTTGGTTGGCAGGAAACCGATATCGGTCCGGGATTGGTATTTGATTATTATCGTAATGCCGAAGGCGGACCCGCTCCCACCTTGCGCAAGACAATTGAAACTTTTGGTCTGCGTCCTGATATCCGACAGGCATTGGATGATTTACACACATATATTCGGAGCGCTGACATTTGGATGCGACATCCGAATACTGAAAACACGGTCATCGGCTTGGATGGTCACATCAAACTGATCGACTGCCTCGGCACATATAATATGCAAGGCCTGCGTTATATTCCGGCTGTGCGTAAACACCGGCAAGAACGCAATATTGCCTATCTCGAGCGGCAAGTAGCACAACTCGTAAAATAGACCGGTAATTTTCAGAAAAAGAAATCGTG
>CBFIIT010000039.1:0-14281 GCA_965662725.1 Alphaproteobacteria bacterium
TGAAGTGTCTGACCGCGTACTGGCTTTGAATAATGGTCGCGTCATTACCGAGGGCAGCGCGCAGGATGTGCAAAACCATCCCGATGTCGTCGCCGCCTATTTGGGAGGTGCAGCATGAGTAATAAGGTTCTTTCGGTTCGCAATCTCGAAACTTTTTACGGGCCGGTTATGGCCATTCGCGGTGTCAGCCTTGATGTCGAAGAAGGCAAAATCGTTACTGTGCTCGGTTCTAACGGAGCGGGCAAAACCACTGTATTGAAAACCATTTGCGGGGCGATGGAGCCGCAAAAGGGCAGCATTACTTTTGATGGCGAGGATATTGCCGGCATGGAGCCGGATGTTGTCGCCAATAAGGGCATGGGGCATGTGCCGGAAGGGCGCGAAGTGTTCCCGTTCTTATCGGTGCAGGAAAACCTCGAAATGGGGGCGTTTCGTCGCAAAGATAAAGACGCGATTGAGCAAGATCTCGAAACGGTATTTGACTATTTCCCAATCTTGCGTGAGCGCGCCAAAAATGAAGCGGCTTATTTGTCCGGCGGTCAGCAGCAAATGCTGGCAATCGGCCGCGCGCTGATGATGCGGCCCCGCATGATGCTATTGGATGAACCGTCGCTTGGCCTGTCCCCGAAGCTGGTCGGAGAGATTTTTGAGATTATCGAACGGCTCAATAAAGAGCAGAAAATGACAATTTTGCTGGTTGAGCAAAACGCGCATATGGCTTTGCAATTGGCTGATTTCGGTTATGTGCTGGAAGTCGGTCGTGTGGTGATGGAGGGCGATCGCCAACGCTTGCTCGACAGCCGCGATATTCAAGAATTCTATCTTGGTAAAAAAGAAGAGAGTGCACGCGGCAAACGGCGTTGGAAACAACGCAAGACGTGGCGTTAGGTAACTGAGAGGGTAATGGCATGAGTGATGTGAATGACTCGCTGACAGTGGTTGAAGGTTGTGAAAACCTGCCGCAATTATTCCGTAAACGCTGCCAAGAGCTGGGCGACCGTTTGGCCATGCGCGAAAAAGAATTCGGCATTTGGAACAAGTTTACATGGACCGATTATTATGATCGCTCTCGCGAAATCGGCACTGCGCTGATGGCCATGGGATTGGCGCCCGGCGAAGTTGTTTCAATCATCGCCGAGAACCGCAAGGAATGGCTGTTTTTTGATATGGCGATTATGTGCAGCGGCGGCGTTACCAATGGCGTTTACACAACCGATGCGCCCAGCCAAGTGCAACATATTTGTGCCGATAGCGCGACCAAGTTTCTGGTCGTGGAAGATGAAGAGCAGCTGGATAAATATCTCGAAGTGCGCGATGCGCTGCCAATGGTTGAGAAAGTCATTGTGCTGGAAGATGAAGGTCTGAAAACCTTTGAAGACGATAAAGTCATGTTCATGGAAGATGTTTATGAGCTTGGCCGCGCCAATCTCGATAAATTCGCCGCTGAATGGGACAAGCGCATTGATGCGGTGAAGTCCGATGACACCGCCTTATTGGTCTATACATCCGGCACTACGGGAGCCCCCAAAGGCGCAATGATTTCGCATTCCAATGTGTTGTTTCAAACCAAGAATGCAGGCGTCTGGATTGGTGATTGCTATGATGAAGAAATCATGTCGATTTTGCCGCTTTGTCATATTGCGGAACGGACATTTTCGGTCTTCCTGGCTTTGCATTATCGCTGGGTGGTGAACTTTGTTGAAGCACCCGACACCAGTTTTGAAAATACGATGGAAGTCTCACCGACCGTATTTTTCGGCGTTCCGCGCATGTGGGAAAAAATGTATTCCGGCGTGATTATTAAAATCAAAGAAGCGATTTGGCTTGGCCGCGTCGCCTATGGCTGGGCTGTCAGTGTCGGCGAGCGTTATGAAGAGGCGCGTGAAGAGAGCCGTCCCTCAGCTTGGCTGCGCGCGCAACGCTGGCTGGCTGAGAAGCTGGTTTTTCAAAACCTGAAAGTGATGCTGGGGCTGGACCGCGCGCGCATTATGTTTACCGGTGCCGCGCCCGTATCGCCCGACCTTATTCGGTGGTATCGCGCCATTGGTCTCGACCTGTATGAGCTTTACGGCCAGACCGAATGCTCCGGCATTACCTCATCCAATCGCGATGGTGCAAACCGTCTCGGCTCTATCGGCCAAGCCGTGCCGCATGTCGAGATGAAGATTGCCGAAGATGGTGAAATTCTCTATCGCGGCCCGCATATTTTTAAAGGCTATTTGAACCAGCCGAAGAAAACCGAAGAAACATTGATTGATGGCTGGCTGCATTCGGGCGATGTCGGGTCGATGGATAATGAAGGTTATTATAAAATCACCGACCGTAAGAAAGACATCATCATTACCGCTGGTGGTAAAAACATTACGCCGAGTGAGATTGAGAACCAGCTTAAATTCTCACCTTATATTTCGGATGCGGTGATTATCGGCGATAAGCGCAAATATCTCACTTGCTTGGTGATGATTGACCATGAAAATGTGCTGCAATATGCGCAAGACTTGAATGTGCCGTTTACCGATTATGCGAGCCTTTGCGCCCGTGAAGAAGTTGTTTCGCTGATCAATGAAGAGGTCGAAAAGGTGAACCAAAACTTTGCGCGGGTTGAAACGGTCAAAAAGTTCACCATAATCGATAAGGAATTGACCGCCGATGATGAAGAATTAACGGCGACGATGAAATTGAAACGGTCGAAAGTGGCCGAGACATATAAGGAATTGATTGACGCTATGTACTAGGTGTCGCTTCAGGAGGTAGTTATGAAACTGATTTCACTCAAAACAATTATCGCAGGCTTTGCCGCCGCCGGCTTGGCGATTGCGCCGGCACAAGCGCAGCAAGGGGTCAGCGATGATGAAATCGTTATTGGTGCGCATACGGCATTGAGCGGACCGGCTGCCATTTGGGGCGTCGACTCGACACGGTTGGCGCGGATGATGTTTGAAGAAGTCAATGCCAAGGGCGGTATTCACGGGCGCAAAATCCGTTACATTGTCGAAGACACGCAATATCAAGTGCCGCTGGCAGTGAAGGCGGTCAACAAGCTGCTCAATCGTGACAAGATTTTTGCCATGCATTTGGCGCTTGGCACCGGCCATAACAATGCGGTGTTCAAACGTCAATTCGCTAAAAACGTACCGAGTATGTTTCCGCTTTCCGGCGCCGTTTCAATGGGCCTGCCGTTCCATCGGCTGAAGTTTCAATCGCTTTCCACTTACGCGCAACAAACGCGTGCAGGTATTAAGTATTTCCATAAAACCAAAGGCCATAAGCGGATTTGTAATTTCGCGCAGGATACTGACTATGGCCAAGAAGTGTTGGATGCAACGAAAGAGGAAGTTGAAGCGCTGGGACTTGAGCTCGTCAAAGTTACCAAACACAAATCGACCGAAACCGAATTTGTCGGCGCGATGACATCTTTGAAAAATGCCAATTGTGATTTGATTGTCTTCGGCACGATTATTGCCGATGCCATTCGCGGCTATTCAACCGCCCGTAAGCTGGGCGTAACAGCCGATATTGTTGCCAATGTCGCCTCGGCTGACCGCATTGTTGCGGCGGCGAAAAATAATGCGACTGAGGGTTTTTACGTGGCAACGGCAGCACGCACGCTTTATCGCGATGACCCGAATTTGACGGCGGCGCAAAAGGATGTGATTGACCGTTTTAAGAAACGCTGGGGCCAAGAACCGTCAGCTGCGTTGATTTACGGTCATATGCAAACCAAATTATTGCTCAAAGGTTTGCAAGATGCCGGGCCTGATTTGACGGTTGATAGTTTCATTGCTGCGATGGAAAACATCAAAGATTTCGATGATGGTATTGGAACGCCATTGCACAGCTATTCTTCAACCAGCCATGTCGGCGCACAGGGCGTATTGCTGGATGTTGTTAAAGGCGGCAGGTTTGTTCCGGTCGCTGACGATATCAACAAAATGTAAAAACATGCGATAGCTGTGGCGGCTAAATCGACCTTAAAGCGTCATTAAATCGCCATAGCTATCGTGTTTAAATCGAAGCGATTGCGCAGTTCCAAAAGCGGCGTATCAATCTCTTCTTCCCATTTATGGAAATGAATATTTTTTGAATTGCGCCCGAAGGTCCAGCCATCGGCGATTGCGTCCATGCATTGGGTGATGATGCGCGGCTCAAGAAACGCATAATGCGCCGCCGTTACCGCCATCCGCATGGCGTGATAGGGAAAGCGCAATTGCGCCAGATAATAAGCCGCCAAAGCCAGCTCGCCCATATGGGTGGCGCGATAGCCGGTCAAAATATGCAAGAAATCATGCGTTTGAAAACCGCGCGTGATGAGATAGCTGAGGTCGGCCGGCAGCCGATTAAGCGCGCCTTTTTGCGTCAGTTCTTCATTCATCGCACGATAATTGCGGCCAAGGTTTTCTTCCAATTTGTTTTCCACCAAGAACGCGCGATAGCTATGGCCCAGAGAGCCCGGGGCACATTCGGCAAGTCTGTCCAGCGAAAGCGGTTCGGCGAAATGCCGTTCTTTCAAAAATGCATCGACACCGTCGATTTTATGCATTTCTTCCAAATAGCCTTCAATCGCCTCGTCCGGCGCTTCGGCCCACCAATCGTGAAACAGAAAATACACGCCATATTCAAGCGGCGTATCAACGGAAGTCAGAAACTTCTCGGCAAATGTCCGGTCGACTTTCTTATCCATAAGGCCCTCTCTGAAGTATGAACGAATGCTAAAGGACGAACCGCGGCAGTCGCAAGACTTACTTGCGCTTTTTCACCTCGCGATCTAAAGCCTCCAGCGTTTCATTATATTTCGGCAAAATCCAACTATCGTCCCAAAACCAAACATAGAGACCGCGATCTACCTCAAATTGCGTGACCTTCGTGCCGCCTTCAGCCGGCTGCAACAGCCATTGATGATCAAAAGTCAAAAAACCGGCCATGCCGCCTGTTTGTCGTAATCGCCTATTCGGCTCTACCGCTTTCACGCTATTAGCCACTTCATAGAGTTTGCCGCTTGGGTCTTTAAACGTGTTCACCACCTTGCCATCCGAATAAGCGCCTTCGACTTTCACAAATACCGGATTCCAATCGCCGTAATTGGCAGTGTCCATCAGCACCGCCTATATGGCTTCGGACGGCGCGGCGATTACGCGCTCAACTTGATAAGTCTTTTTTGAAAAAATAGCGGCGGCCGCAATGACGAGCATTAAGCCTAACGTCGTTATTATCACTTGCTTCTTCATATGTTTGTTCCAACAAGTTTATGCCAAGGGTCTTGGTAATAGTCCGGTCTGACTTGAAGTTGCCAGCAATGTGCCATCTTCGGCGAATAAATGCGCATTGCCTTGCGCCGCACCGCGCGTGAAGCTCGACATTTGCGTTACCATCAATATCCATTCGGTCGGCTTTGTGTTGATAAGACGAAACGTATTATCGAGGCTGGTGCCGCGCCGTGTACGTTCATGTGCGCCGAGAAAGAAATCCGACACTAAGGCCAGATACGCCGCATCAATGGTCGGTTCGAAATGAGCGCGTATCCACATATGCTCAGTGCCTGCCACGGGGTCTTCGAAAGCGGTTTTGCGCTCAAACCGGCCGATGAGGTTTTTATCATTGGCGAATAGATCGGGCGTTTTTTCAGGGCATTTATCGGGCGGCGCCACCTCTGGCATGCTAACGAAAGCACGGTCCGGCTCGCCTTCGCGTGCGCCCAGTGCTGCGAGTGTGCGGTGCAACACCGTATCACCGCGCTTCATTTCAAGCATGGCTTGCACAACCGAGCGACCGCCCGATACCGCTTCAACATTTATCTGCATATCCTCGCCAAGCATTCCGTGATTGAGAAAATGCGTTGTCGCCCAATAAAGCGGTTTGTCGAAATAGCGTTCCAGCACGTCGATATGCGTCGCCATTGCCGCGCCACCCATATAAAATTGATGGTCTTCAGGCCCGACACAAACCGCCGGCGGCGGTGAATAAGAAAACTGTGCATCGCCGACTTCCTCGGCCCGCCAAAAAGGAATTTGCATTTTTTCGTCCTATAGAGCCAGCGTAAAGCCGCCATTGACCGGATAGGTTTGTCCGGAAATCCACTCGCTGGCATCAGAAGCCAGATAAAGAGCCATATTGGCAATATCATTCGGCTCACCCGGGCGGCGAACGATATATTTAGACATTGTGCTTTTCAGTCGTTCCGGGTCTTCCAACCAGGCTTGTGTCGCCGGTGTATTGGTCAGCGAAATGACGATATTATTGGCGGTAATTTGATAGCGAGATGAGCTACGCGCCACGCTGCGCATAAAGCCCGCCGCACCCGCTTTGGCACCGGAATAAATCTCCATACCCATATCGCCATAGCGGCTGGCATCAGAGATGATGGAGATAATGCGACCCGGTGCTTGGCGTTGCATCATGCCCGGCAATACCGCGCCGACACAATTAATCACGCCATAGAAATTAACCCCGATTGTGCGGTCCCAAATTTCCTTATCGGTTTCCCAAAACGGTTTGCGTTGTTCGGGTATCGGTTCGGCTCCGGCATTGCCGGCATTATTGACCAACACACCGACCGTGCCCAATTCTTCGGCGGTTTTGGCAACCATGGCCTCAACACTGGCGCGGTCGCTGACATCGGCCTGCACGGCAATCGCTTTGCCACCGGCGCTGTTAATTTCATCGGCCACGGCCTCGGCCCGTTCAATGAAATAATCATTTACCGCAACGCCGCCGGAATTTGTCGCGCTTGCCAAATGTTTGGCAATTTGCGCACCGACCCCTTGTCCGGCACCGGTAACAAGGCTGATGCGCCCACCCATATCCAGAATATCACTCATCTTATTCCTTTATTTCAGTTCAAACTTTATCGGCACGCTGAACGGGCCGGAAACAAAATTGGCACCAACGCGTTTGACCGGGCCGGTCAGTTCGACTGATTTCAAGCGCGGCAGAAGTTCTTCCCAAAAGATCCGCATTTCCAAGCGCGCCAAATGCTGGCCAAGACAGACATGCGGGCCATAGCCAAGCGCCATATGACGGTTTGGTTTACGGGTGATATCGAACTCAAACGGGTTATCATAAACATCTTCGTCGCGACTGGCGCAGGCAAAATTTGACATCAGCCAGTCGCCTTTTTTGATATCAATGCCGCGAATTTGTACATCGCGCGTGGCGCTGCGCATGAAGTGCTTGACCGGGCTTTCCCATCGAATGCTTTCCTCGACAAAGCCGGGAATGAGCGACGGGTCGTCTTGCAGCTTTGGCAGCAATTGCGGGTTTTCGCATAGGGCAATCATGCCGGCAGACGTGGAGTTTGAAGTTGTGTCATGACCGGCCGTGGCGGTGATGACATAATAGCCAAAGGTTTCAACTTCGCCCAAAGGTTCTCCGTCAATCATGCCGTTTGACAAAACCGTCGCCAAATCATCTTTCGGATTTTTGCGGCGGTCTTCGGTCATTGCCGTGAAATAGGCCAATGCTTCCATAGCAACTTCAGCGATCGCTTGTTGTTGCTCTTCGGGCGTTTTATAAACGCGACCGGTCGCATTGGCTTCAGGGTCTCCTGACCCGAAAGTTTCTTGGGTCAGCCGCAACATCATATCTTCGGCTGCGTCTTCCGCGCCCAGCACATCCATAATCACCCGCAGCGGATAGAGCAGGGCAATATCACGGGCAAAATCACATTCGCCACCAGTGTCCATCAATAAATCGAGTGTTTGCTGCATGCGTTGGCGAATGCGCGGCTCAAGCTTACGCAAAGAGCGCGGCCCAAACCAAGTGGCTGTCAGGTCGCGATAGGCTTTGTGCTTTTCGCCATCCATTTGCACAAGTGTCAGGAAGCGGTGTGGCGAGCCGAACTCCTCCATTGTAAGACGATTGGTTTCAGCATCGACCACAACAGTCGGCAAGTCACCGGCATGAAAAGTTTCATTATCGGCTTCAACCGTCTGCACATCCTCAAACTTTGAGATAAACCAGAATGGGTCAAACCCCTTCGGCTTTGCCAGTGCTACCGGTGCGGTTTGCCGCAACTCGCTAAACACGGCATGAATACGTTCAAAATCCTTATAGCTTGACGGGTCAACGAGCGCGTCAGCCAGCTCTTGTTTCATTTCCATATGTCACTCCCATTTTTTTATTTTGTCAGATGAAGAATATAGGTGGCAAGTTTTTTTGACCGAAAACCGTCGATAAGCAAGGGGTGGTATATGGCGGCAAGTATGGCTAATCTAGGCGCGGCGAAACGCAAGCTTTCGGTCTAACGGGGAGTATAATGCAACAAAATGAGTTCAAACGGGGCTGGGCGGTATTGCTCGGCGCTTTTATCGGTTCCGGCGTCGGCTTGGCGTCGATGGTTTATTATTCAACCGGTATTTGGATACGTCCTTGGCAAGAAGAATTTGGCTGGACGCGTGCCGAAATTGGCCTGCAACAATCAATCTCGGTGATTGTGATGATGGCGCTCGCGCCTTTGGTCGGTCGCCTAATCGACCGCTACGGTTTGCGCCCTGTCACCGCCATATGCCTGCTCGGATATGGTCTTTTTCTTGCCGTCTTCCCGTTTATGAGCGGCAGTTTATTGGTGTTATATGCATTGAGCTTTGGTTATGCGGTTTTCGGTGTCGGCACGACCGGACTGGCATTTACCCGTGCCGTAAACGCGTTTTTCATTAAAAACCGAGGCCTCGCCTTAGGCATTTGTCTTACGTCAACCGGCGTGATGGCGTTTGTCATGCCGCGCTTTATGACCCCTTATGTGGCCGAGCATGGTTGGCGCGCCGGCTTTTGGGTGATGTTTGCAATCGTGATGATTTCCACACCATTGGTTTATTTCCTTTTGCGCGATGCCCCTGAAGAAGACGATGGGGGTGATGCAGTGGCGGCGCAGGCGCAAGCCGGACTGACCTTTGCCGAAGCCATTCGCACGGTGACTTTTTGGAAAGTGGCGGCAATTTTCTTTCTAGTCTCAACCGCTGTTTTGGGGCTGATACCGGCGTTCATTCCTTTGCTGCAAGATGCCGGCATGACACCGCAACAGGCGGGCAGTCTTGGGGCTGCCATGGGGCTGTCAGTTATGGTGTCACGCTTGCTTATCGGTTTTATTATCGACCGCGTTTTTGCGCCCTATGTGGCGGCGGTGGCTTTTTCTTTGGTGGCGCTTGGTTGCTTGGCTTTAGGGCTTGGCGGTATCGGCTATGCGATGCTGGCGGCTATTGCTTTGGGTTTTGCCGTCGGTGCGGAGCTTGATCTTATCGGCTATTTCACCGCGCGCTATTTCGGCATGGAAAATTATGGCGCAATTTACGGTCTACAATATTCCATCTTTATCTTTGGCGCAGCCATTGGGCCGATTTATACCGGCTATATATGGGACGTGACCGGCAATTATGATTTGGCACTGTTAATTGCTGCCGCACTGATGCTGCCGGTGGTGGTGATTGCGCTGACTTTGCCGAAATTCAAAACCGCTTAATCGCGCTTAACCGAATTTTTGCCCGACCATATCTTCGGATGCGGTCCACAGTTTTTCGGCGGCGGCCGTGTCATAGGCGAAATGGCGGATACCGCCTTGCATCTTACTGTCATCAGGCACTTGTTCGGCAATATGACAATTTTCCAGATAGGCCCCGCCTTGGCCGGTCAGTTCCGGTGCCGTAGCAGCATAGCAAGAGGTTGCGGCACCTTGCTCGACGCTTTTCATGCCGCCGGTTGATTTGCCTTCGCCATCATCCTTGCTTGGTTTGTTTTCGCTCATTATCCGGTCGAAATCTTCCTGCGTCATATGGCGAGACAGACGCGTGGCGATAACCCCCGGATGCACGGCGAAAGCCTCCACGCCCTTATCGGCAAAGCGTTTATTCAACGCGACAGCAAATAGCGCATTGGCGGTTTTGGCCTGCCCATAGGCTTCCCATTTTTCATAATCGCGATTTTCATAATGAATATCACTGAACACAATAGGCGAGGCACGATGGCCGAGCGATGATAGCGAGATGATGCGCGCGGGGGCAGCCTTCAGCAGCGCCGGCATAATCAGATTGGTGAAGTAAAAATGACCGATATGATTTGAGCCGAATTGCAATTCAAATCCGTCTTCGGTTTTATCCTGTGGACAGGCCATAATTCCGGCATTGTTAATCAGCAAATCGAGGCTGTCATAACGGCTTAAGAAATCTTCTGCAGAAGCTTTCAGCTTGCTCAATGAGGCAAGCTCCAAAAACAATATGTCAATTTTATCATTGCCGGTGGCGGCGCTGACTTTGGCTTTCACTTTTTCAGCGTGTTCTTGACTGCGCGCCGCAATAATAACTTCCGCCCCTTTGGCGGCGAGGGCGCGGACGGTCTCAGCCCCAATACCGGACGCACCACCGGTTACCAAAGCGCGTTTTCCGGTCAGGTCAATGCCGTCCAAAACCTCATCTGTTGTTGAATGATGTCCGAATGAATTTCTGTCCGTCATATGCGCCCCCATATTCATAATTGGTGCATTAAACAGTATAGAAATTAAAAGGGATTGCAACGCGTTGCGGGTTTCCGCTTGCTGCGATTTTCAGTGAATAAGTATATTGACGCGACAAAAATAATTGGGGCAAGCTGCACCTGACTAGGGAGAAAAAAATGCAAAGAAGAAATTTTCTAGCCGGTGCCAGCGCCTTGGCGCTCACATCGGCTATCAAACCGGCTGCCGCCGCGATGGATGAATTTGTTACTTATGACGGCATGGGGCAGGCTGAGCTTGTGCGCAGCGGTCAAGTATCCTCATTGGAATTGGTTGAAGCGGCGATTAAGCGGATTGAAAAGCTTAATCCGGCACTGAATGCAGTGGTGCATAAAATGTATGACCAAGGCCGCGACGCCGCGCAAGGCGAGCTGCCGGACGGGCCGTTTAAAGGCGTGCCTTATTTGATTAAAGACTTGTCGGAATTGGAAGGCGAGCCGATGACTTTCGGGTCAAGATTGTTTGAGCATAATGTCGCCGATTTCGATAATGGCAGCGTTGTTCGGGCGAAGCAAGCGGGCCTGGTGATTATCGGCAAAACCAATACGCCGGAGTTCGGTTTCGTCTCAACGACGGAAAGCCTGCTTTTGGGCGCGGCACGCAATCCTTATAATGCGGCCTATCACACTGGCGGCAGTTCGGGCGGGGCCGGTGCGGCTGTGGCGTCCGGCATGGTGCCGTTTGCCCATGCCTCTGATGGCGGTGGCTCTATTCGTATTCCGGCATCGGTTAATGGTCTTGTCGGTCTGAAGCCGACGCGAAAGCGCTTATACACGAATACGCCGCCACTTGGAGAGGCTGATATTGCGGTGCGCTTGGCGGTTTCCCGCTCTGTGCGTGACACGGCGCAAATTCTCAATGCCGGTGAACAGAAAGGCAGTACGGCTCCGCTTTCGCCGACCGGCTTTATTGACGGGCCATCGCGCAAGCGTTTGAAGATTGCCTTTTTCACCAAAACCTATGATGGGCGCGAGCCGCACCCGGATGTGAAGCGGGCAACTGAGAAGGCTGCAAAGCTGTGTGCCAATCTCGGGCATAATGTGGAAGCCAATGATGCGGCGGGGGTTGTTGATGACGCTTTTGTCGATCAGTTTATGAATGTTTGGTCGTCTTCCGCCCTGACGCTGGTTGAAAATGCGCGCCTCATCGGTTTGATGCAGGGGCGTTGGGTCAATGCCGATGATATGTTGGAACCGTTCTCACACGGGCTGGCCGATCTTTATAAAACCCGTCGAGCGCAAAATCCTGACATTGATAAAGACGCGCTGGCATATGTGAAATCAGTCGAGGCAAAATATCGCGACTTCTTTGAAGATTATGATGTGATTTTGTCGCCGGTCTTGTTCAGACCGCCAATGCTGCTGGGCGAGCAAAGTGGCGATAAAAGCTTTGAAGAGATTTATGCCGCGACATTGGATTACGTTACCTATACGGCGCAATATAATGCATCGGGTAATCCGGCGATTAGCCTGCCGCTTTATACCAGCCGCGATGGCTTGCCTATCGGCTCGCAATTCGCTGCCGCGCATGGCGGAGAGGCAACTTTATTGCATCTCGCATATGAGCTGGAAGCAGCGCGGCCATGGGCCGACCGCTGGCCGGATATTTCGGCGCAAAAGCTCTAAGGTAATAACAGGCTGCAGCCGGTGGTTTTGCGCGCTTCCAAATCTATATGGGCGCGCGCCGCATCTTCCAGCCTATAGGTCTGGTTAATCTCGACCGCCAGCACGCCCTTGGCGACAAGGGCGAAAACGCGGTCAGCAGAGGCTTGCATCCAGCCTGCTTGCATCATGAAAGTGGCCAAAGTCGGACGGGTGAAAAACACCGATCCGGCGGCTGCCAAATCGCCGGGCACGACAGCCTCGATGGGGCCGGAGGCATTGCCGAAGCTGACAAATGTGCCGCGCGGGGCCAGCGCATTGAGGCTTAGCCGATAGCTGTCTTTGCCGACACTGTCATAAATAACCGGAAAACCGCCTGGAGCTATCTCTGCCAATTGCTCAGCCAAATCGGCATCGCCCGATAGCAAGCATTTTGCCGCGCCATGGCTTCCAGCCAGACTGCATTTTTCAGCCGTGCTGGCTGTGCCGATAAGGGAGACGCCCAAATGCTTGGCCCATTGGCAGGCCAAGAGACCGACGCCGCCAGCCGCGGCATGAAACAAAATCGTTTCGCCGCCATGCAGAGGAAAAGTTTCATTGAATAGATAATCAACCGTCATGCCTTTCAGTAAAACTGCCGCCGCTTGTGCGTCGGAAACCGTATCGGGGATGCGCACCAAGGAAGCAGTGGGCAGCACAATGGCATCTGCATAAGCACCGATGGCCATGGCAAAGGCAACGCGCTCACCGACTTTGAAATCAGTGACACCCTCGCCAAGCGCTTCAATCTGGCCGGCGCCTTCGCAGCCAAGGCCGGTCGGCAGCGGCAAAGGATACAGACCGCTGCGATGGTAAGTGTCGATGAGATTAATGCCGATGGCGGTAAGCTTCAGCCGCACTTCTCCGGCTGTCGGCTCAGGGCAGGGCAAATGCTTTAGTTGCATTTCTTGCGCTGTGCCAAAGGCCTCAATTTGTATCGCGCGAATATCTTCTGCCATTCGGATGCTCCGTAAATCATTAGCCAAATCGGGCGAATGCGCCGCCGGATTCGTTTTATGTTGCCCGAACGTATCAGATTTCCACAATTTAACAGTTTGTAAAATTTGTTGACTGATGCGCAGAAACGAATGCAATGCCAAAAGTTGAATTGAATCAATGATTTCTAGTGCTGCTTGAATAAAGGGTCAAAACAACCGCCTTTAGTTAAGAATCCTTCTAAAAGAAACTGTTTTATATTGCGCGCCGAGATGGATACGTTGCGTCGGTAAACATTTGTGTGGGAGTTTTCTATGCGTAATTTAATTTTAGCCAGCGTATTTGCGTTGAGCTTGGCTGCATGCAGCGGCGGCGGTAGCGGAAGCGGAAGCGGAAGCGGAAGCGGTGGTAATGCCGGTAACAACGGTAATGGCAATGGCGGCGCAATTACCGGTCTTAGCACGCCGGGCAGTGTTGCCGTGGTTCAAAGCCAGTAATTAGTATATTAGGAGTTAGTTGTGAAAAAAATCCTTACGACAAGTGCCGGCATATTGAGCCTTTTGGCTACACCGGCATTTGCGCAAAGCTATAACCCGCCTGCCGATTCTGCTTATCAGCAAGCGACAACCCAAGTTTGGACTGAAGACGAAGCCGACATTTTGGTTGAAATGCCAAATTCCTTCGCCTGTATTATCGCCAATAGCCGCCCGGATTTGACACCGGTTGGCAACTGGGAAGCCTTGATTGATGAAGAAGAGTGCTTTGGCGAAGTAGAGGCCGAAGACGGACAAGGAACAAACGCAGTCAATTATGCGCGCGTTAAGATTAACTCGTCACGCGCTTCAAATAATGACCCGCAAATTGTTAATGCTTTTTTCGACAGTATTGATGGTCGGCGTTACATTGCTCGCATTACATTGCGTGAAGGTCCGACAGATGCCAATCCGCTTGGTGATTGGTATTTTGCCTTTTATAATGCAGGCGATGAGGACAGTGCCCTTACGCCGACTACAACAACCAATTATGGTTTTGTTGATATTGACACCTCAGGCGATGATGTGACGATTGCTTCAGCCGATGTTTTTGGCAGTGACGGCACAGCCTCCATCATTAAATATGATGGCGACACTGTAACCTTTGGCGGCATTATCGCGGAATCAGGAGATTTTCCGGTTAACGCCTTCTTTGCCGGTAAAATGAATGATGAGTATTATTATCGGACGCGTTT
>CBFIIT010000040.1:0-13970 GCA_965662725.1 Alphaproteobacteria bacterium
TGATGCTCAGGGTCAGGCTCGGCAAATTCCGCATCATCATGGTCACGCGCATCAGCCGGATCTATGGTTATGAAGGGCAGAGCGGTTAAATCTTCGCGGCCATTTACGGTTGCTTCTGTCACCGCTTCCGCTTCGCCAATCACGGTTTCAGGAAACACCGTCGGCAGGCCTTGCTCGGCAATCGAGATTAGTGAGAAAGCATGCGGGTCATCAGCCGCGCCGATGTTTTCTTTCATCCGTGCGCGTTTGGCTGCCATGCGTGGGCCGGGTATTTTTTCACAGACCAGCAAATCGCCATGCGCCGCTTTTGTATCTTTTTCCAGCTTATATTCGTGCCGTTCGCGGCGGTCGGCCGGCATCAGCCATAAGCCATCATTGCGGTCACGCACAACGCCGATAATTTGTCCACCGGCATCGCCCAATTTGCGAATGATGCGGGCAATATATTTCTCCTGATTGACCCGCCGCAGCCGCGCCAAAGCAGTGTCCCCGGGCGAGACCGGTGGCGAAGGGCGGTGTCGCCTGTTTTTCGGCGGCGCATCATCAATTTCAATTAGCGGGTCTTGCGGCCCATCCAGCAACACACCATCGCGCCGCGCCCGAGCTACCAAATAGCCTTCCTTATTGCGGCCGGTGATTTCCACCACTTGCACGCTCGGCAAATCGCCTTGCCCGCGCATGCCGCCTTTGCGGCTGCCTTCCAGCAAGCCTTCAGCGCTCATTTCGCGCAACAGTCTTTTTAGTGGAATACGGTCAGCGCCCTTGATGTTAAAGGCTTTGGCAATATCGCGTTTGGTCGCTTCGCCGGGATGCTCGGCGATGAATTTCAAAATCTCATCGCGCGTAGGGATATCTCCCATTAGGCGCTCTTTTTCTTCGGTGCCGCTTTTTTGCGTTTCTTGGCGGGGCCTTTGGCAATTCGCGCAGCAATCAATTCAAGGCCGCGCTCCAGTGTAATATGCTCCGGGTCTTCGTCCTTTGGAATGGTGGCATTGACCTTTTCATATTTAACATAAGGGCCAAAACGACCATCCATTACGCGCACCGGTTTTTTATCATCCGGGTGTTCGCCCAAATCTTTTATGACGCTGCCGCCGCGCCGTTGGGTCGGGCCTTTTGCCTTACGCTCGGCCAATACGGTGACGGCGCGATTAACCCCAATTTCAAAAACCTCATCGGGGTTTTCAAGGCTGGCAGATTGCTTGCCGGCCTTAATGTAGGGCCCGTAGCGGCCAATATCGGCTATAATATCTTCACCGGTTTCGGGGTGCGGCCCGATATTGCGCGGCAGAGACAATAGTTTCAGCGCGTAGTCCAGTTCCATATCGTCAGGTTGCTTGCCTTTCGGCAGTCCGGCGCGCTTCGGCTTGTCCTCGGTTTCACCATTATCACCAAGCTGGATATAAGGCCCGAAGCGTCCGTTTTTTATATGCACATCAAGACCGGTTTCAGGGTCTTGTCCCAAAATCCGCTCTATATCACCTTGCTCGGCTTGTTCACCGGCAAACGGGCGGGTGAAGCGGCAGTCAGGGTAACGCGTGCAGCCGACAAAAGCGCCGAAGCGACCGGTTTTCAGGCTCAAGCCACCTTCGCCGCATTTCGGACAAATGCGTGGGTCGCCATCGCCCGTATCTTTGAAGATATGCGGCCCCATCACGTCATTCATTGTGTCGAGGATTTCGGTATTGCGAATTTCCAACGTCGCTTCAACGGTCTTATGGAAGTCTTCCCAGAAACGGGCCAGCACTTCTTTATAACTCAATGAGCCGTCAGATACTTTATCAAGGTCGGATTCTAGCGCAGCGGTAAAATCATATTCGACATAGCGGTCGAAGAAGTTTTCGAGAAACGCGGTTACCAAGCGGCCCTTGTCTTGCGGAATGAAGCGATTGCGGTCCATCACCACATATTCGCGCTCGCGCAGAACACTTAAAACGGACGCATAAGTTGACGGGCGACCAATGCTCAGCTCTTCCATACGCTTGACCAAAGTCGCCTCGCTATAACGCGGTGGCGGTTCGGTGAAATGCTGTTCCGGTGAAATTTTAAACACGGACAGGCTTTCGCCTTCGTTTACTTGCGGCAAACGCGGTCCGTCTTTTTCATCCGCTTCATCATCCTTGCCTTCTTCATACAGCTTTAAAAAGCCGGAAAAAGTAATCACTGTGCCGGAGGCGCGTAAGCCGGTCAGCCCATCGGCACCGGCAATGGAAATCGTCGTGCGCTGCACGCGCGCATTTTCCATTTGTGAAGCCATGGTGCGCTTCCAAATAAGTTCATACAGCTTGGCTTGGTCGGCATCGAGATAGCGACCGACTTGGTCAGGCCGACGGGCCAGTGAGGTCGGGCGAATGGCCTCGTGCGCTTCCTGCGCATTGGCCGCTTTTGTTTCATATACACGCGGCGCATCCGGTAAATACTCATTGCCGAAATCTTCTACAATCACTTCGCGCGTTTCAGTCACCGCTTCGGGCGCAATTTGTGTGCCATCGGTCCGCATATAGGTAATCAGGCCGGTCTCTTCGCCATCAATGGTCACGCCTTGATACAGCAATTGTGCCACTTGCATGGTGCGCTTGGCGTTAAAGCCCAGCTTGCGACTGGCTTCTTGCTGCAAGGTTGAGGTGGTGAAGGGGGCCGCAGGTTTGCGCTGGCCCGGCTTGCTTTCAATTTTCTCAATCGAAAATTCAGTGCTGGCAATCGCGGTTTCTGCTTCGCGTGCCATATCCTCATTGGCGAGGGTAAATTTTTCGAGTTTCTCGCCCTTATGGCGCACCAGTCGTGTCGGCAGGGCGTCGCCATTGGCGGTTTTGAAATCCGTATCGACAGACCAATATTCGCGCGGCACAAACGCCTCAATTTCCAATTCGCGTTGGCAAATCAGCCGCAGCGCAACTGATTGCACACGACCGGCTGAACGCGAGCCGGGCAATTTGCGCCACAGCACAGGCGACAGATTAAAGCCGACCAAATAATCAAGCGCGCGACGGGCCAAATAGGCGTCGACCAGCTTATCGTCAATTTGGCGCGGTTTGGCCATTGCTTCCAGCACGGCATTTTTGGTAATCGCGTTAAATACAACGCGGCTGACCGGCTTATCGCCCAGCACTTTCTTTTTGCGTAAAACTTCCAGCACGTGCCAGCTAATCGCTTCGCCTTCACGGTCGGGGTCAGTCGCGAGCACCAAAGAGTCGGCGCCTTTCACTGCTTTGGCAATATCGCTCAAACGTTTGCGCGCATCGCCTTGTTCTTCCCATGACATGGCAAAATCATTATCCGGATCGACCGAGCCGTTCTTTTCCGGCAAGTCGCGGACGTGACCGAAGCTCGCCAGAACCGTGTAATCGGAACCGAGATATTTGTTTATCGTCTTTGCCTTGGCAGGCGATTCAACAATCACGACTTGCATAGAAGCGGCCTCAAATCATCTTTCGGGCGCATCATATGGTCAAAATACATCCATCTGTCAAATCACCGATTTATGGCATTGTTCAAATCAGGCTGATTTTGCCGCCCGGTTCTTGCGTTAATCGACCGGCAAGATCCAATTCCAAAAGCACTAAATGAACGGTCGAAACCGGCGCGTTTGCTGCTTCTACCAGCTCATCAATGGTCATCGGCACCGGCCCCATAAGCGAAGCGATATGTCGGCGTAAATCATCATCCGGAGCTTGCGGCGCGCTGTCAGGCTGTTTTGGTGGTGGTGGCGTGCGGCTGTCCATTTCGCGCTGCTCAATAATCGGCCTCAGAACATTCAAGACATCATCGGCATTTTCAGCGAGTGTCGCGCCGTCGCGCAATAAATTATTCGAACCGAGACAGCGCGCATCCAGTGGCGAGTTCGGCACAGCGAAAACTTCACGACCTTGTTCTGCGGCCAGTCGTGCGGTTATCAGTGAGCCGGAACGTTGCGCTGCCTCAACCACAATCACGCCGAGCGACAGACCGGCAATAATACGATTGCGGCGCGGAAACAGGCTTGCTTGAGGCGCGGTGTCGGGCGGATTTTCAGATAATAATAATCCCTGCTCGATAATCGCCGCCTGCAAATCGGCATTGTCGCGCGGATAGGCATGGGCTGCACCATTGCCGATAACCGCAATCGTGCCATTTTCCAGTGCCGCTTGATGCGCCGCGCCATCGACGCCACGAGCCAAGCCGGAGACAATAACCAAGCCCGCCGCTGCAAGGTCTGCGGCTAGAATGCCGGTTATCTTGCGGGCCGCTGCAGAGCTATTGCGCGCGCCAACCATGGCAATCATCGGCTTGTCTATAAATTTCAAATGACCGTGCGCGGCCAATATGGGTGGCGCATCGGGTAGGGCTTGTAAGGCCGCCGGATAATTGGCTTCGCCCCAAATCAAATACTGTCCGCCAAGCTTTTCGGTCGCGCCATATTCGGTTTTTGCCTTGCTCATTGAACACGCTTTTAGCGGCCGCTTGCGCCCGCCGCGTTGCGACAGTTCGGGCAGGGCGGCGAGTGCTTTTTCAGGGTCGCCATAAACAGCCATTAATCGTTGAAACGTCACCGGGCCGATTTGCTCGGTTCGCGCCAATCGCACATAGGCAAGCTGCCGGTCAAGCGGCAGGCTCATTTTCTTGTGCGGTTGAAACCGTCTGTCATACCCAACCCCTTATTATTGTTATTGCGGGTGAAATTTATCGGCTGATTTAGCTGCCGATTTTAGGCTCCGTGCCGGCGCGTAAGCGGGTGATGTTTTCGCGATGCGCATAAAGCGATAAGGCGACCATCAAACCGGCATATAGTGCCGTGTCTCGTTCGCCCAGAAACAATAAAAACGGCACGGTAAATAAAAGTGCCGCAATGGCAGAGAGTGATGAGATGCGAGATGCAAGCGCAACTAACAGCCATACAACCAAAAACAAAATGCCGGTCAGTGGCGACATAATGAGCAGTGCACCGATGAAAACCGCAATGCCCTTGCCGCCTTTGAAATCCAGCCAGACCGGAAATAAATGACCGATAAAGGCGGCCAGTCCTGCCATCAGCGCGGCGGTATCATTGCCCAGCCGCCAAATTAAAGCGACCGCCAAGCCGCCCTTCAATGCATCTGCCAATAAGGTGGCCAATGCCAAAAGCTTGCTGCCGGAGCGCAATACATTGGTCGCGCCGATATTGCCGGAACCGATATCGCGAATATCGCCTTTGCCACCAAGACGGGTGAACAGCAGGCCGAAAGGAATGGAACCCAGCAAATAGCCAAACGCCGCAGCCAGAATAATAATTACCGGATCACTCATTTTTTTGTCCCCCCAGACTTATTTTATAATTCAAAAACCGCTTCACCACCGACATAGCAGGCGAGCACTTGCCCTTGAACTTTTCTTTTATCAATTGCAGCATTTTGTGACTTGGAGCGCAAGTTATCCGCATCGACCACCCAAGGGGCGTCAATATCGGTAATGGAAAAATCAGCCGCCATGCCAACGCTTAATGTGCCGCCTTCCAATCCCAATAAGGCGGCGGGGCGGGCGGTGACGCAATTCAGCAAAACATCCAGCGGTACTCCGTCAGCATGATGCAGGGTCAGCAATCCGGCGAGCAATGTTTCGACGCCGACTGTGCCATAGGCGGCTTGCGCGAAAGGCTGCCGCTTGGCTTCTTCATTTTGCGGATTATGCCCTGACACCACCACATCGATCGTGCCGTCAGCCACACCGGCAATCAATGCCAGCCGGTCTTCTTCGCGCCGTAATGGCGGCGACAATTTGGCAAAGGTGCGGTAATTCTCGACATCATTTTGATTGAGCATCAAATGTGTGGCGGAGACGCCGCACGATACCGGCAGGCCGCTGCGCTTTGCGCCGCGAACCGCTTCGACACTCTCGGCGGCGGAGATTTGCGCAATGTGATAGCGCGCACCGGTCAATTCAACGAGGCGTAAATCGCGGTCAATCATCGCCGTTTCGGCAGCGACCGGAATGCCGGTCAAGCCGAGCCGTGTCGCCATTTCGCTTTCATGCATCACCCCGGCGCTTTGCAAATCTTGGTCCATCGCATGTTGCACAATCAGCGCGTCAAACGTGCCGGCATATGACAGCGCGCGGCGCATGGTCAGTGCGTTCATCACTGCGCGGTCGCCATCCGTAAAGGCAATGGCACCGGCTTCCTTGAGAAGACCGAACTCGGTCATGCTTTGCCCGTCACAGCCTTTGGTCAATGCTGCCATTGGGTGAACGCGGACAATTGCCGTGTCGCGGGCGCGGCGCGAAATGAAGTCAACCAAAGCCGCATCATCAATCACCGGATTGGTGTTCGGCATGGTAATCATCGTGGTCACGCCACCGGCCGCCGCCGCTTGTGAGGCAGTGGCCAAGGTCTCTCTTTGCTCTTCGCCCGGCTCGCCGGTAAATACTTGCATATCAACCAGCCCCGGCAATATCGCCATGCCTTTGCAGTCATGGGTTTTAATGCCGCCGGGGGCTTTTGCATTTTTGCCGATAGCAAAAATTTTGCCGTTTTCGACAATCAGATTGCCGGTTTCATCCAGCCCATTGGCCGGGTCAATCAGGCGGGCATTGGTGAAGGCGCAATTCATTCATTGCCTCCCACCGAATTCGGTAAATTGGCAGCCAAGGCTTCCAGCACCGCCATACGCACGGCGACGCCCATTTCAACTTGGTCCCTAATCAGGCTGCGCTCGGGGTCATCCGCCACGGCGCTGTCAATCTCAACACCGCGATTCATCGGCCCCGGATGCATGACCAGCGCGTCGGGCTTTGCATAAGCCAGCTTTTCGTGGTCGAGGCCATAAAGCCGATAATATTCGCGCACAGACGGAATAAGCGCGCCTTCCATGCGTTCATTTTGAATGCGCAGCATCATCACAATATCGCAGCCGTCCAATCCGGCGCGCATATCGGTAAACACCCGTGCACCCAATTGTTCCGCCCCGACCGGCAGCAGCGTTTGCGGGCCGATGAGATGCACTTGTGCGCCCATCGCATTGAGCAGCAGCAGGTTTGAGCGGGCCACACGGCTATGTGCAATATCGCCGCAAATCGCCACTTTCAAGCCTTGCAGCTTGCCAAGGCGGCGGCGAATGGTCAGCGCATCCAAAAGCGCTTGTGTTGGGTGCTCATGCGCCCCGTCACCGGCATTCAGCACGGCGCAAGACATTTTCTGTGCCAATAATGCTACCGCGCCACTATCGCCGTGCCGCACAACCAACAGGTCAGGGTTCATCGCGTTCAGCGTCACGGCGGTATCAAGCAGCGTCTCGCCCTTATTCACCGCCGAGGTTTTAACGGCCATGTTCATCACATCCGCGCCCAGCCTTTTTCCGGCCAGCTCGAAAGAGCTTTGTGTGCGGGTGGAGCTTTCGAAAAACAGATTGATTTGTGTGCGGCCGCGCAGCACTGACGTCTTTTTGTCAATCTGTCGATTTTGATCGACATAATTATCCGACAGGTCGAGCAGATAGGTAATTTCGGAAACAGACAGCCCGTCGATCCCCAAGAGGTCGCGGTGGGCGAATGCGCCCTGAATTTCCTTAGCTGTCATTAAAATCCGATTGTATACAGACGGGCGCGATTCTGGGCAAGTGATTATTATTCAAAACCGCCAGTAGAAATAAACTACACCCCGTAATGCGCGTCGATGGCGCCTTGCAGGATGAAAGCGGCGGCCATTTTGTCAATGACTTCGGCCCGTTTGGCGCGGCTGGTATCGGCTTCCAATAGAGTGCGCTCAACCGCGGCGGTAGACAGACGTTCATCCCAAAGCAAAATCGGTAGCTTCGGAAAATCGGGCAAATTTTCGAGGTTGCGCAAAAAAGCGCGCGTCGCCTGCACGCGTGGCCCTTCGCTGCCATCCATATTCAGCGGCAAGCCCATCACCAAGCCGCCAATGTTTTCAGCTTTCAAAATATCTGCCAAAGCGGCAGCATCAACGCCGAATTTCTTGCGCCGTATGGTATCAAACGGGGTGGCAATTTTATGGTCGCTATCGCCAAGCGCCAGGCCGATGGTTTTACTGCCCAAATCCAACCCCATAAGCCGTTCTCCGCTTTCAAGGGCGTAAATAAGCGCGCTGGGGGTTTCAACCGAAATCATGCCGCCTGCATAGCATGACCGCGCCGGAAAGTCATAATGCGCTCTTTCCCCTGCTTGCGCTCTTTCCCCTGCTTGCGCGTTAGCACGGCCTTTGCTAGTTTCCCGCCAACTTCGCGAAAAGTGAATTCCAATAAAAGGCTAATCAATGTCAGTAGATGAAAATATGGTGCGCCGCATTGCCAATCTGGCCCGTATCGGTGTGACCGATAGCGAATTGCCCGGCTTGGCCAAAGAGTTGAGTGCCATTCTCGGTTTTGTCGAGCAGCTTAATGAAGTCGAAACGGAGGGCGTCAAGCCATTGACCAGCGCCGTCGACAGCAAAATGCGTGGCCGCGAAGATGTGGTAAATGATGGCGGTTATGCCGAAGATGTATTGGCTAATGCGCCGGAAAAGGACGAAGAATATTTCGCCGTGCCAAAGGTGGTCGAATAATGAGTGATTTGACGCAATTGACTTTGGCAGCAGCGCGCGATGGCTTGGCCAAAAAACAATTTTCAGCCAGTGAATTGACGCAGGCGCATATTGACCGCGTATCGGCTTCCGGCGCGCTCAATGCTTATGTGCTGGAAACGCCGGAAAAGGCGCTGGCCATGGCTGCTGAAAGTGACAAGCGCATCGCCGCCGGAGAGGCGCGCCCGCTTGAGGGGCTGCCGATTGGCGTGAAGGATTTGTTTTGCACCAAAGATGTGCGGACAACCGCTTGCTCAAACATTCTGGGTGATTTTATCCCACCTTATGAAAGCACAGTGACGCAAAATCTCTGGGCTGATGGGGCAGTGATGCTGGGCAAGCTGAATAATGATGAATTTGCCATGGGGTCTTCAAATGAGACCTCGCGCTTTGGGCCTGCGGTTAATCCATGGAAAGCAAATGGTGAAGAGCTTGTGCCCGGTGGTTCGTCCGGTGGCTCATCATCAGCGGTTGCAGCGCGTCTTGGCATTGCCGCCACTGCGACGGATACCGGCGGTTCCATTCGCCAGCCTGCGGCTTTCACCGGCACGGTCGGGCTGAAGCCGACTTATGGTCGTTGCTCGCGTTGGGGCATTGTGGCTTTTGCGTCTTCGTTGGACCAAGCCGGGCCGATTACCCATACGGTGCGCGATGCTGCGATGATGCTTGGCAGTATGGCCTCTTTTGATAAGCGCGATACGACCAGTGTTGAGCGTGATGTTCCCGATTATGAGGCGGCGCTTACCGGAGATGTTAAAGGTTTGAAAGTCGGTATCCCGAAGCAGTATCGGGTCGATAATATGCCGTCCGAGATTGAAGCTTTATGGCAGCAGGGTATTGAGTGGTTAAAAGCGGCAGGAGCAGAGATTGTCGATGTATCGCTGCCGCATACCAAATATGCGCTGCCGGCTTATTATATTATCGCGCCTGCCGAAGCCTCTTCAAATCTGGCGCGCTATGATGGCGTGCGCTATGGTGCGCGGCAGCAAGGTGTTGATATTGACGATATGTATGCGCAAACCCGTGCCGCCGGTTTCGGCGATGAGGTGAAGCGTCGGGTAATGATCGGCACTTATGCGCTATCTGCCGGTTATTATGATGCGTATTATGTGAAGGCTTTGCAGGTGCGGCGTTTAATAGCTGAAGACTTCACCAAGGCTTATGAAAAATGCGATGTGCTGTTGACGCCGACGACGCCGTCAGCCGCTTTTCCAATTGGCAAAAATATCGAAGACCCGTTGGAAATGTATCTGAATGATGTGTTCACCGTGCCGGTTAATTTGGCCGGATTGCCGGGTATTTCCGTGCCTGCCGGTTTGGATGCAGATGGCTTACCGCTGGGCTTGCAACTTATCGGTCAGGCCTTTGGCGAAGAAGAATTGCTACGCACGGCTTATGTGCTGGAACAGGCGGCAGGGTTTAACGCGCAACCGCAAGATTGGTGGAGTGCATAATGGCTGAGAAAAACAATCTGATTGCAGGCGCAACCGGCGATTGGGAAATCGTGCTTGGTTTGGAAGTGCATGCGCAAGTGGCGTCTTCGGCCAAATTATTTTCCGGTGCAGCAACCGAGTTTGGGGCCGAACCGAACAGCCAAGTATCTTTGGTTGATGCGGCCATGCCGGGCATGTTGCCGGTTATCAATTCATTTTGCGTCGAGCAAGCGGTACGCACCGGCTTGGGCTTGAAAGCACAGATAAATAATTACTCAGTGTTTGATCGCAAAAATTATTTCTATCCCGATTTGCCGCAGGGCTATCAAATCTCTCAATTCCAGCAGCCGATTGTCGGCGAGGGCGTGATTGAGATTGACCTCGATGATGGTGAGGTGAAGACCGTTCGCATTGAGCGTCTTCATCTTGAGCAAGATGCCGGTAAATCACTGCACGACCAAAGCCCGACACAGAGCTTTGTCGATTTGAATCGCTCCGGCGTGGCGTTAATGGAGATCGTTTCGCATCCCGATATGCGTTCGGCGGCTGAGGCGCAAGCCTATGTGAAAAAGCTACGCGCGATTTTGCGTGCGCTGGGTACATGCGACGGCAATATGGAGCAGGGCAGTTTGCGCGCCGATGTGAATGTATCCGTACGCAAGCCCGGCGATGAGCTTGGCACGCGTTGTGAGATTAAAAACGTCAACTCTATCCGCTTTATCGGACAAGCGATTGAATATGAGGCGCGCCGCCAGGTTGATTTGATTGAAGATGGCGGTGTCGTTGAGCAACAAACGCGCTTGTTTGACCCTAAAAACGGCGAAACCCGTGCGATGCGGTCGAAGGAAGAAGCACATGATTATCGCTATTTCCCTGACCCGGATTTGTTGCCGCTCGAATTTGACGATGCGTTTGTATCAGCTATTGCCGAAAACCTGCCCGAACTGCCGGATGATAAAAAAGCCCGCTTCGTAAACGATTACGGCCTGTCGGCTTATGATGCCGGTGTGTTGGTTGGCGAAGCAGAAAACGCTGCCTTCTTTGAAGCAGCGGCTGAAGGGCGCGGCGCGAAAGCAGTTGCCAATATGGTTATCGGCTCGGTTTTTGCCGCACTTAATAAAGCCGATTTGTCGATTGCCGACAGTCCGGTCAGCGCGCAACAAGTCGGTGAATTGGTCGGGCTTTTGCAAGATGACACGATTTCAAGCCGCATCGCCAAAGATGTGTTTGAGATGATGTTTGAGGAAGGCCCCGATCAAGGCAAAGACCCGTCAGTTATTGTCGAAGAAAAAGGCTTGAAGCAAGTCACCGATACCGGCGCGATTGAAGCAGCGGTTGATGAAGTAATTGCCGCCAATCCTGACAAAGTAGAGCAAGCCAAGGAGCGGCCGAAAATGGCCGGTTGGTTTGTCGGCCAAGTGATGCAGGCCACGGGCGGCAAAGCCAACCCGCAAGCCGTCAATCAACTGGTCATGTCAAAACTGGGTCTCGACTAGTTTCCGGTAAATTTCGCATCGCGTTTTTCATTAAACGCGGTGACACCTTCTTTGAAGTCATCCGTGCGACCGGCAGTGCGTTGCGCTTGCCGCTCATTATTCAGCTGTTCTTCATATTTGGCGTCGACACTTTCCCACAACAGATTGCGGATAAGCTTTAGCGAATGCGGGCCTTGCGCCAATTCAGCCGCCAAAGCACCGGCTTCATCAAGCAGCTTATCATCCGCCACAACGCGGTTGATAAGCCCCCATTCCAGCGCTGTCTTGCTTGGCAGGCGGTCGCCCATAATGGTCAATTCACGGGCCCGTGCCATGCCGACCAGACGCGGCAGCAAATAGGTTGCGCCACCGTCCGGCACCAGACCGATGCGGCGAAACGCTTGCAAAAAGAAAGCGCTCTCATTGGCAACAACCATATCGCCCATCAGTGCAAAGCTCATACCAACACCGGCGCATGGGCCGTTAACGGCAGAGACAATCGGGCAATGCAGATTGCGGAAGCGGCGCAGCAGCGGGTGATAGACTTTCTCTAAGCCTTCACCGGCATCAGACGGGCGATTGCTTTTTGCGCCATCATTATCGCCATCCATACGCGCGACATTGGCACCGGCACAAAAGCCGCGACCGGCACCCGTCACAATCAGGGCGCGCACACCATTTTCCGGATTTTCAATTTCGTCCAAGGCCAAATCCATTGAGGCCAGCATTGGTCCGCTCATCGCATTCAGCGCCTCAGGGTCATTAAAGGTCAGCGTGGCGATATTGTTCTCAACATCCAGCTTCAGTAAATCAAATTCAAAATTCATAATATCCCTCACTTTTTTTCGCGGGCCGCCTTCATTTGTTCGGCCTCAATTTCGCGGAAATTCGGTTTGCGCTTTTCAATGAACGCTTTCACGCCCTCAAAGAAAACCGGTTGATTGGTATAATGACGCTGCTCTTCTTTTTCGAAATCAAGCTGGTCATGGATGGATTGCAGCATCGCTTTATCATGCGCGCGCACTGTCGCTTTAATGCCGGTGATAGAGCCTTGGCCCATGCGCTCGGCATATTCCTGCGCCTTGGCGAGCAGCGTGTCATCGGGATGCACTTCCCAAACCATGCCCCATTCCAGCGCTTTTTCGGCGGTTAAATTATCGCCAAGCAAAGCCATGCCATTGGCACGAGCGCGGCCAACCAGATTGGGCACTAACCAACTGGCTCCAACATC
Source organism: Alphaproteobacteria bacterium (assembly GCA_965662725.1). Classification (GTDB taxonomy): domain Bacteria; phylum Pseudomonadota; class Alphaproteobacteria; order RS24; family RS24; genus UBA8337. The sequence continues at coordinate 12,667 of CBFIIT010000040.1, forward strand.
CGGAATAATGCCCAATTGCGGCGCGAAGACGAGGCGGAACTTGGCACTTTCGGCTGCCAGCACCAAATCGCCTGACAGAGCGAGACCGACGCCACCACCGGCCGCGATACCGTTAATTGCGGTGACAACCGGCTTCGGGCTATCAACCACGGCGCGGACAAGCGGGTTAAAGCCGATTTCCATGGAATTTGCGGTAATGTCACCGGGCGACATGCCTTCTTCAGACGGCCAATTACCTCCGGCTAAATCAGCCCCGGCACAAAAGCCACGGCCATTGCCGGTCAGCACGATTGAACGCACATTGTCGTCATTGGCGGCTTCTGTCAGCGCTTCAATCATAGCGAAAACCAAGTCTTTGTTCAGACTGTTCAAAACATCGGGGCGGTTCATATGAATCGTTAGAACGCCGCTCTCGCTCAGCTGTTTCTCGATTACATTACTCATGCAGGTCTCCTCGGAATCCTTTTGAAAACACCTTAATGGCAAACCATCTATTGGCAAGTGCGACATTATCTGATTTAATTTTTGACAATGTTTACTGAGGGAGGAACTCATGAGTGCAGCAGAAAAAATGCCGGAATTACCGGAAACATCAGAGGCCGATATTCGCCGTCTGGTGGATATGCAAAAAGCAGCGCATATCGCTGAAGGGCCTATGACGGCTGAACGCCGTATCGATTTGATCGACCGCACCATTGCGCTGATTGTTGAAAATGGCGATGCCATGGTCGATGCGCTGATGGCCGATTTCGGCAATCGCAGCCCCGAAGGCACGCTGGCCACTGACGTTGGCGGCACGCTGGGTGCATTGAAATATGCCAAAAAGAATGTTCGCAAATGGATGAAAGCGTCCAAGCGTCATTCCATGTTTCCGCTTGGCCTTTTGGGTGCCAGCACACGGGTTGAATATCAGCCGCTTGGTTGTGTCGGTAATGTTGTGCCGTGGAACTTCCCATTCAATCTTTGCTTCGGCCCGATGGGTTCGATTTTCGCAGCCGGTAACCGGACGATTATCAAGCCGTCAGAATACACCGTGCACAGCGCATTGCTGACCAAAGAATTGTGCGAAAAATATTTCGATGAAAGCGATGTTGCTGTTGTTCTGGGTGGCCCGGAAACCGGTGCCGCTTTTTCCAAGCAACCATTTGACCATTTGCTGTTTACCGGCGCGACATCAATTGCCTCGCATATTATGCGCGCGGCGGCTGAAAACCTTGTGCCGGTGACGCTGGAATTGGGCGGCAAGTCGCCGGTTATTGTTTCAGACAGTGCCGATTTCAAAAAAACCGCAGCCCGTGTGATGA
>CBFIIT010000041.1:0-13196 GCA_965662725.1 Alphaproteobacteria bacterium
TGGATGCCTCGACCCAGCAATTGCTGCGCCGCGGTGAACGTTTGACTGAATTGCTGAAGCACGCGCAATTCTCGCCGCTGAAAGTGGAAGAGCAAGTTGTGGTGATTTATGCCGGTGTGAACGGCTATCTCGATGATTTGGAAGTCTCTCAAGTCAGCAATTTTGAGCAAGGCTTGCTGGAAAAAGTGCATGGCAGCCATTCTGAAATCCTCGACGCTGTGCGCGCGGAGAAAGAATTGTCAGAGACCACGGAAGCGGCTTTGAAAAAAGTCGTCGACGAATATGCGGCGAGCTTCGCCTAAGCGATAAAGCAATCAAAAGGACGGCCAAATGGCATCTTTGAAAGAGCTTCGTAATCGGATTGCCAGCGTGCAGGCAACGCAGAAGATTACCCGCGCCATGCAAATGGTGGCGGCATCTAAATTGCGTCGTGCGCAAGAAGCAGCCGAAGCGGCCCGCCCCTATGCCGATCGCATGGGCGCGGTTTTGGGCAATCTTGCCGCCGGTATTACAGATATTGAAAGTGCACCGAAATTGCTGGCCGGCAGCGGCAGCGATAAGCGGCATTTATTGATTGTGGCGACAGCCGAGCGTGGCTTATGCGGCGGTTTCAATTCATCCATTGCGCGTCTGGCGCGCGAAGATGCATTGAGGCTGAAAAGCGAAGGCAAGCAGGTCGATATTTTATGTGTCGGGCGCAAAGGCTATGATGTGCTGAAGCGTTATTTTAGTGATGAATTGCTGGAGCCGATTACCTATCAAGGTTTGAAAATGGTCGGCTATGACCAGGCACAGGAAGTGGCAGAACGTGTATTGGCGGATTTTGACGCTGATAAGTTCGATATTTGCACGCTTTATTACTCGAAGTTTGAAAACGTTATCAGCCAAGTGCCGACCGGATTGCAAATCATTCCGGCCAGCTTTGACGATGCCGATACACCTGATTTGGGTGGTGCGGCTTATGATTATGAGCCGGAAGAGAATGAAATTCTCGACGCGCTTTTGCCGCGCAATATTGCAGTTCAGGTTTTGCGCGCGCTGTTGGAAAACGCCGCCAGTGAGCAGGGCGCGCGGATGAGCGCGATGGATAATGCAACGCGCAATGCCGGCGAAATGATTGACAGTCTGAGCATTACCTATAACCGGTCGCGTCAGGCTCAAATTACCAAGGAATTGATTGAAATTATCTCAGGCGCGGAAGCGTTATAGGGATAGGAAAAGCACGAGGACAAGATTATGGCAGAGCAGAAATCAACAGGAACGGGCAAAATCAGCCAAGTCATCGGCGCCGTCGTTGACGTGCAATTTGAGGGTGAATTGCCGGAAATTCTGAACGCATTGGAAACCCAAAACGGCGATATTCGTCTGGTTTTGGAAGTGGCGCAGCATTTGGGCGAGCGCACGGTGCGTACCATTGCCATGGACTCGACGGAAGGTCTGGTGCGCGGTCAAGCGGTGAGCGATACAGGCGCGCCGATTTCCGTGCCTGTCGGTGAAGCGACTTTGGGCCGTATCATTAATGTCATCGGTGAGCCGGTTGATGAAGCCGGTCCGGTGGAAGCCGGTGAGACCCGCGCGATTCACCAAGAAGCGCCGGAATTTGTTGAGCAATCAACCGAAGCCGAGCTGCTGGTGACCGGTATTAAAGTTGTGGACCTGCTGGCCCCTTATGCCAAAGGCGGTAAAATTGGCCTGTTTGGCGGTGCCGGTGTTGGTAAAACCGTTTTGATTATGGAATTGATCAATAATGTCGCGAAAGCGCATGGTGGTTATTCAGTATTTGCCGGTGTTGGCGAGCGGACCCGCGAAGGTAATGACCTTTATTGGGAAATGATTGAATCAGGCGTGAATGTCGAAAAAGGCGGTGCCGGTTCCAAATGTGCGCTGGTATATGGCCAAATGAACGAGCCTCCCGGCGCGCGTGCCCGTGTGGCGCTGACCGGCCTGACCGTGGCGGAAAACTTCCGCGATGAAGGTCAAGATGTGCTGTTCTTTGTTGATAATATCTTCCGCTTTACACAAGCCGGTTCAGAAGTGTCCGCGCTTTTGGGTCGTATCCCGTCTGCTGTGGGTTATCAGCCGACTTTGGCGACCGATATGGGCGCGCTGCAAGAGCGCATTACCACAACAACCAAAGGCTCCATTACCTCAGTGCAGGCGATTTATGTGCCGGCTGATGACTTGACCGACCCGGCACCTGCGGCTTCATTTGCTCACTTGGACGCGACAACGGTTCTGTCACGTGCCATTTCTGAAAAAGGTATTTATCCGGCGGTGGATCCGCTTGATTCGACCAGCCGTATTTTGGAGCCGCGCGTTGTCGGTGACGAGCATTATCAAGTGGCACGGGAAGTGCAGGAAATTCTGCAGAAATATAAATCGCTGCAAGATATTATCGCGATTTTGGGCATGGATGAATTGTCTGAAGAAGACAAACTGGTGGTTAACCGCGCGCGTAAAATTGAGCGTTTCTTGTCTCAACCCTTCCATGTGGCGGAAATCTTTACCGGTTCACCGGGCATATTGGTTGATTTGGCCGATACGATTAAAGGCTTTAAAGGCCTGTGCAATGGCGATTATGATGATTTGCCGGAAGCGGCTTTCTATATGGTCGGCACAATTGAAGATGCGATTGCCAAGGCTGAGGCTATGGCAGCGGAAGCTGCTTAAAATAGGGTCAGCGGAAGCTGCTTAAAATAGGGTCAGCGGAAGCTGCTCAAGGAGTTGAAATATGGCCGATAAGCTGAAATTTGATTTGGTCAGCCCTGAAAAACTGGTCTTGTCTGCTGAAGTGGATGGCGTGCAAGTGCCGGGTGCCGAAGGTGATTTCGGTGTCTTGCCAAATCACAGTCCGGTCATGGCAATGCTACGTCCGGGTGTTTTGACGGTTGAAAATGACGGTACCATGCAAAGCTTTGAATTGGATGGTGGCTTTGTTGACGTGACACCTGAAGGGGTGACTGTATTGGCCGAAAGCATTAAAAGCGACTGAGTTTCATATGCTTTAAAAGATAAAAGGCGCGTTCTTGAGGACGCGCCTTTTTCTATTGCCGTTAATTTTTTGATCAGTCAAAAACCACGGTTTTATTGGCGTTTGGAAATACCCGCCGTTCAATATACAGGCGCACGGCGCGGGCCAAGGCACGACGCTCCGTATCGCGCCCGACATCGATAAAATTGGCGACTGACATATCATGGCGCACCGGCTCTACGCCTTGCGTAATAATCGGCCCCTCATCCAAATCGGCAGTGACAAAATGCGCTGTCGCGCCGATAAGTTTGACGCCACGTTCATGCGCTTGGCTATACGGTTCTGCACCTTTAAAGCTCGGCAAAAAGCTGTGATGGATGTTGATAATATGACCGGCATGGCGGCCGACAAAATCAGCCGTCAAAATTTGCATATAACGGGCCAGCACAATCAAATCGATTTTCTCGTCTTCAATAAGCTGATTGAGCGTCGCCTCATTTTCCGCTTTGGCCTCTTTGCCGCCAAGCCGATGATATGGCAAGCCGGCATCTTCGGCCCAATGGCGCCCGACGTCATGATTGGAGGCAATCGCTGCAATATCCATTTTCAGCGAACCGATTTGTTGGCGATAAATCAGGTCGATAAGGCAATGGTCGAATTTTGACACTAATATCAAAACCCGGGGTCGCGCATCCGCCGGATAAAGCCGCAAATCCATATTGAAACTGCCGCGTATCTCATCCAAAGCCTTATCCAGCACGCCGCTATCCGTGTCGCCTTCGCAGGCAATGCGCATGAAAAAACGCTGCTGCGCCATATCGGAATATTGTTGGCTTTCGGTAATGTTAAAGCCGTTATCAGCCAAAGCATGACTGAGTGCGGCGACAATGCCGGGCCTGTCCGGACACGTCAGGGTTAAAATAAGAGAAGCCATTTCACGCGCTCCGATAATCAAAACTGTCGTCAATTTTATGCAGCAAATGCTGAAGCGCCGTCAATGGTGGTGCGCTGCTTGTGCCACAGCCAGGCAGCGGCGATAAATCGGCTTCCGGATCAGGGTCGAAAAAATAGGCAATCGAATGACGGGTTATGTCTTTGCGATTGACCACGCGGTGCACGGTCGAGGCATAAAGACCATTGGTCCAGCTGCGCATCATATCGCCAATATTCACCACAATATGCTGCGGCAGACACGGCACTTCCAACCATCCGTTTTCGGTCTTTACTTCCAAGCCCGGCGCGTCATCTTGCAGTAACAGGGTCAAACAACCGAAATCCGTATGCGGGCCGGCCGATAAGATCGCCGCATCTTGCATTGGCGGATAGCGCAAAGGGGCCAATGTTGCCATTGGCTCTGTCAGCCAATTGTCAAAATGGCTTTCGTCCAAGCCCAGCGACAGGGCAAAGGCTTGCATTAATTGCCGCGATAGTTTTTCGCAAGCCTGATACAGCGTCTGCATATCGTCTTTAAAGCCGATAATCGCACCGCTTTCCTCAGGCCATTGATTGGGCCCGTGTAAGGGCATTGAAGCGGCAACTTTTTCATGGGTGAGCGGTAAATCGCGACCGATTTTCAGCCCTTGCTTATAATCACCTTGTGGCTGTCCGGCGCGGTCCAGCACTTCGCCGCCCTCGCCAAACCAGCCGCGATGGCAGGGCGAACGGGCAATATTAATCTGCTGTTTTTCTGCCTCAGGCCTGTCGAAAAATGCTTTCGCCATGGCAAAGCCCTGCGCGCGTGCACTCTCCGGCAGCGGATGATTTTCCAAAATGAAAAAGCCGGTATGACGCGCCGCTGCGCCAATCGTATCGGCAATTTCTTGCCGCTTGGCAGGTGTCGCGCCATCAAAGCCGCCGAAGTCAATTATCGGCAAGCTCATATCACGCAACCATATCTTTGAAATGCGCGAGCAGAGCGCGATAAATCGGTTTTTTAAATTCAATCACCAGCTCAACGCATTCTGCCAAAGGCCGCCATGTCCATTGATCAAATTCAATTTGACTATGCGCGTTTAAATCAATCATCTCGTCTTGACCGGTAAAGCGCATTAAAAACCATTTTTGCTTTTGCCCGCGAAATTTGCCTTTCAAGGCTTTGCCGATAAGCTCTTCCGGCAAATCATAATAAAGCCAATCGGGAATTTCATGCACCAATTCAGCCTCGGTAACGCCGGTTTCTTCCGCCAATTCGCGATAGGCGGCTTCCAACGGGGTTTCGCCCTCATCAATGCCGCCTTGCGGCAATTGCCAAAGCGGTGCATCTGGCGGCAGCTTATCCGGGCGACGTTTGCCGGAAAATACCAGACCGTCTTTATTGACCAGCACAATGCCGGCGCAGGGGCGCCAATCAAGCTTATTGGCCGGATGGTCGGCCGGATATTCTGGAACCGCATAATTCATTTTAAGAAACCGGTTTTTGCGCCGTCTTGTTTTGCGCCGCATCTTGCAGTTTCAATAATAGCTCAATCGCGGCTTGCAACTGCTTGTCATCCTCAGTTTCGCGCGGCACGAAAGCGATGGCGTTTTTACGTTTTTTGGTCTCTTCGGGCTTATTCGATGCCCCGTCAATATCTTTACCGTCCAGTGCCCCGCGCAAATCCGCTTCGCGGCGTCCTTCACGCCCCCTCAACTCATCCGGCAATTCTTGCTCAGCATAAATATCCGGCGTAATACCTTTGGCCTGAATGGAGCGACCCGACGGCGTATAATAGCGCGCTGTGGTCATCCTTAAAGCGCCATCATTGCCAAGCGGCATAATCGATTGCACTGAGCCTTTGCCGAAACTTTGTGTGCCCATAATAACTGCGCGATGATGGTCTTGCAGCGCACCGGCGACAATCTCAGAGGCGGAAGCCGAACCGCCATTTATCATAACCACAATTGGCAAGCCGCGCGCCATATCCCCGCGCCGCGCCGAGAAGCGCGAACTGTCATCATCATTGCGGCCCCGTGTCGAAACAATTTCCCCGCGGTCCAGCATGGTATCGGAAACTGATATTGCCTCGCGCAACAGTCCGCCCGGATTATTGCGCAAATCAATAATATAACCGGCCAATTTTTTCTTGCCGATTTCGGCCGGGAGCTTGTTAAAAGCTTTTTTCAGTTCTTTGGTGGTTTGCGCGTTAAATGTGGTCAGGCGAATATAGGCAATATTTTCATCCGGTCCCTCGACCCGCGAGCGCACGGCGCGAATTTTAATCGTGTCGCGAATAATGATGATTTCCAAAGGCTCTTTTTCGCCTTCGCGCAAAACCGTCAGCGTAATCGGCTTGCCTTTTTCGCCGCGCATTTTTTCAACCGCTTCCGATAAGGTCAAACCCAAAACCGCCGTGCCGTCCAATTCCGAGATTAAGTCATTTGGCAGCATGCCGGCGCGACTGGCCGGTGTGCCGTCAATCGGCGCGATCACTTTCACCAAGCCGTTTTCCATTGTCACTTCAATGCCAAGACCGCCAAATTCACCCTTGGTTTCGACCTGCATATCCTCGAAGTTTTTCGGCGGCAAATAAGCCGAATGCGGGTCAAGCGACGCCATCATGCCTGACAGAGCCGCCTCAATCAGTTCTTTATCCGACGGTGCATCAACATAATTACGCCGCACCTGCTCCAGCACATCGCCGAATAAAGTCAATTGTCGGTATAATTCCTGCTCGTCTTTCTGGTCGGCAAAAGCCATGTTCGGGGCCGCCAGAAGCGCCAGAAGAACCAGTGATATCAGTTTATTAGCGATTTTTCGCATATTCTTTCATCCTTACGACCAAAGCCAAGGGCGGGGTCGTCTTAGCTAGCTAAACTTTTAAAGCCGGTCTTTTCGTGCCCGCCTCAGCCGGTGGTTTTAAGCCATGGCATCGGGTCTATCGGGCGACCGTCAAAACGTAATTCCATATATAGCTGACTGCGGCCCGAAGACGAAGAGCCGAATCGGTGTTTTTCGTCACCATGGTTTTCTGCGCCATTTGCGGCATGCGGTCCCTCATCAGCAAAACCCAATCGTCCAATCGGCTCGCCGGCCAGTAATTCTTGCCCGACATAAGCGCCGCTATCAGCCATGCCGGCCAAAATCATTTGAAAGCCATCGGTCAGACTTAAAATGACAATTTCGCCATATTGACGAAATGGCCCGCTATACAACACGACCCCATCATAGGGAGCGGTAATTTGCGCACCGGCGCGCGCGGTAATATCCAAGCCTTGTCGCACCACGCCATTTTCATTTGCCTCGCCAAAGCGACCGATCACTTGTCCGGCCACCGGCAAGGGTACAAAGCCGCGCGCGCGGCCAAAGCCCTCTCCAGACGGGGCCGGTATATTGGCGGTTTTGCGATTGGCCAAACGGCTGGCCAAATCGCGTAAATCGCGCGCTTCGCGCACCAGCTTTCGGATTTCAGCCGCTTCTCTTTGTGCGGCGCGGCGCGCTTTGGTCTCGGCTTTGGTTTTCGCTGCCAATGCTTTATCCAAATCACCCCGTGCGGTCGCCGCATCGCGCTCAGCGACAATCAACGCTTCCGATTGTCGGTCCATGCGGCGGCGCAAAGCAGCCAGCTCGGTCAAGCGGTCGCGTAATTCATCGGCCCGTGCCTGCATGCCGGGCACAACTGCGGCCATAACCACTGCCCCTTGCACGGCGGCCAGCGCATCATCTGCATGCACGGCAAAAGCCGGTGCCGGTTGTTTTTGCATGGCTTGCAAACCGGCCAGCAGGCGAGATAAAGCGGCGCGGTCTTGTTGCAGGGCTTCGTCAAAGCGATTTTCTGTCACCGCCAATTCGGCCAGCCGTTCTTCCAACCGGTCACGCTCGGCATCGATATTTTGTAAATCCTTGGCCAGCGCAATCACTCTTTGGCGCAACCGTTTTTGCTGGGCTTTCAGCCGGTCGGCTTCGGCCTGCAATTCGGCTTGGCGGGCTTTGCGATTTTCTATTTCGCTATTCAGCGCGTCGAGTTTCTTATCTTGCGCAATAGCGTGTGTCATGATCGGGGCGCCGCCAAGGGCGATAATCATCAGACAGGGAAATAGAAATAGCTGTTTCATATTAATCGCGATGATAAGGGTGTCCGGCCAAAATGGAAACGCTGCGCCATAATTGTTCGGCCAGCATGGCGCGGGCCAAAAGATGCGGCCAGGTCATTTTTCCAAGCGATAGGGTGATGTCTGCTTTTTGCCGCAAGACCGGGTCCAGCCCGTCTGCCGGCCCCAGAACAAATACCGCTTCGCGCCGCCCGTCATCGCGCCATGTGCCGATTTTTGTCGCCAAGTCGCGGCTGCTCCAAGCGCTGCCGGTTTCATCCAGCGCAATAATAATGGCATCGGATTTGCTGTCCAGCGCCTCCAGCAATTTATCATTGGCGCGGCTTTGCTCTTTGATTTCGGTCAGTATCGGGCCGTTCAGACCAAGATTGCGACCCGCCGGTTCAATCCGCGCAGCGTATGTTTCATATAGCGCCGCCTCGGCAGTGCCGCGCATTTGGCCGACGGCCAAAATTGACAAGCGCATCGGCTCAGGCGTTCAGCTGCGGGGCGTTTTCGCCTTGTGCCGCAAAACTTTGCGCTTCCGCATCAGTGGCCCACATTTTCTCAAGCCCGTAAAAGGCGCGCACTTCCTCGCGGAAAATATGCACCACCACGTCACCGGCATCGACCAGCACCCAATCACCGGTGCTTTGCCCTTCCGTGCGGACGTCTTTTTGCCCCTGTTCTTTCAGCTTGCGCAAAAGATGGTCGGCCAAAGCGCTGACATGGCGTTGCGACCGGCCGGTGGCAATCACCATATGGTCGGCCAAAGCCGATTTGCCATTGAGATTTATCGTTACGATGTCCTGTGCCAAATCATCATCGAGACTGGTCAGAACAAGATGGTGAAGCGAGCCGTCATCAAGCGCGGGTCCCTTCGATTTTGCCTGCGGCGCTTGCGCCTGTGGCTGTTTGTCAGTCAGAGCGTTTTCCTCACTAAGCATGACACCAAATATGACAGCTCATGCTGCCATGTTCAGAGATTAACAATAAAGCAGGGTCGGTTTCAATCATCCATTTGCCGCAGGCGCGATGAGGCAAGCTCGGATTGCGGCCCGCGCAGCATCACCCAGGCGGGGGCTTGATATCGGGTCAAAGCGCGCGCGCGATGGTCAGGCAGGCGCGCCCATTGAAACGTCTGTGCGGCCGGCGCTAATGCCGCCTTATGGCCGGAACCGGGACGCGGATAAACCGCCATCGGTATTTCACGCATCAGCTCTTGCCAGTTTTTCCAGCGATGCAGCGTGGCCAGATTATCCGCCCCAATGAGCCAGATAAAATCGACATGCGGATATGCGCGCTTCAGTGCCCGCACCGTATCGATTGCATATTGTGTGCCGAGGCGTTGTTCTTCAGCGCTGACAATAAAGCGTCGGTCATGCGCCAGTTTTTGCACGGCGTGAACGCGGCTTTGGATATTTTCCGGCTGATGGTCTTTAAGCGGGTTTTGCGGGCTGACCAGCCACCAAACATAATCAATATCCAGTGCCCGCAAGGCGGATTTGGCGACCAGCTCATGGCCTTTATGTGGCGGGTCGAAGCTGCCGCCGAATAGGGCAATTTTGGCACCGTCGAAAAATCTCATCATTGGCCGGTCACGCTGGCGGCTATTTCGGCCGCGTTTGGCCGCTACCGCGCACCGCATATTTAAAGCTGGTCAATTGCTCCAGCCCAACCGGGCCGCGCGCATGGAAGCGACCGGTGGCAATGCCGATTTCTGCGCCCATGCCGAACTCGCCGCCATCGGCAAATTGGGTCGAAGCATTATGCATGACAATGGCGCTATCGACGCGATTGAGAAAATCGCCGGCGGTGGCGGCATTATCGGTAATGATGGCTTCGGTATGGCCCGACCCATATTCGGTAATATGCGTGACCGCCTCATCCAGGCCTTTGACGGTTTTCACTGCAATCACCGCATCAAGATATTCTTCATACCAATCTTCTTCGCTGGCCGCGCTAACCCGGGCATCGGCTTTTTGCGCCGCATCATCGCCGCGTACCGCGCATTCAGCGTCAAGAAGGGCGGTGATAAGCGGTGCTAAATGGGTGGCGGCGCAGGCTTCATCGACCAATAAGGTCTCGGCCGCGCCGCAAATGCCGGTGCGGCGCATTTTGGCGTTTAATAAAACATTGCGCGCCATATCCAAATTCGCTTCGGCATCGACATAAACATGGCAAACCCCATCCAGATGGGCGAAAACCGGCACGCGCGCTTCGTCTTGCACACGCCCGACCAAACCTTTGCCGCCGCGCGGCACAATAACGTCAATATTGCCGTCGAGACCGGCCAGCATCATGCCGACCGCGGCGCGGTCCGGCGTATCGACAATTTGCACGCAATTTTCATCCAGACCGGCAGCGCGTAAAGCGCGCGCAAAACAGCCATGAATGAGCCTCGCCGAGTTTTGAATTTCCGACGAACCGCGTAAAATTACGGCATTGCCGGATTTCAAACATAAAGCGGCAGCATCTGCCGTCACATTTGGGCGGCTTTCATAAATCACCCCGATAACCCCCAAAGGCACACGCAGGCGCGTAATATCCAAGCCGCTTTCGACCTGCCAATTGGCGATGCTTTGCCCGACCGGATCATCGAGCTTGATAATCGCTTCCAGCGCTTGCGCAATACCTTCCAGCCGCCCTTCATCCAACATGATGCGGTCCAGTCGCGCTTTGCCGACATTTTGCGCTTCCGCCAATTTCATATCTTCGCCATTGGCAGCCAAAATATTGGCCATATCGGCGCGCAATTCATTGGCCGCATTTTGCAAAGCGGCATTTTTCGCCTGGCTCGTGGCAATGGTTAATTGCCGAGCGGCGCGGCGCGCTTTCACACCCAATTCGGCCATCATATCAGCCAGTTCATGGTCCATTTTTTGCGCTTCACTCATCTCATGCGTCCCCTTCGGTATTTTCCCCAATAGCGGCCAAAACCATATCATCGCGGTGCACCATTTCAGCGCGACCATGATAGCCCAACACATTTTGCATTTCGCTGCTGGGCAAACCAATCATACGCGCCGCTTCCGTGCTTGCATAGCCGGACAGGCCGCGTCCCAATTCGCCGCCATTCTCATCAACCAGCGAAACGCAATCGCCGCGCTCAAACACGCCGTCAATCGCACTAACCCCAACCGGCAATAAAGACTTGCCGGCTTTTAATGCCGCCACGGCGCCATTATCGAGAATTAATTTTCCGCTTGGCGTCAGCCCGCCGGCAATCCAAGCCGCGCGCGCATTATGCGGATTATCATGCGCTTCAAAGAGCGTTGAGCGCGCGCCCTGTGCTAAAGCCGATAAAGGGGCGGCGTCGCGACCGCTGGCCAGCACCATATGGCAACCGGCGCGTTGGGCAATTTCTGCCGCTTGCAATTTTGTCACCATGCCGCCCGAGCCATGCGCCGAGCCGGTGCCACCGGCCATGGCTCTAATCGTGTCATCTATTTGACTGACATGGCCGATAAAATTGGCCTGTTTGCTGGCGCTCGGATCGCCATCATAAAGCCCGTCAATATCAGATAATAGGATGAGGCAGTCAGCCGAGACCATGGCCGCCACGCGCGCCGCCAATCGGTCATTATCGCCATAGCGCAATTCTTGGGTTGCGACCGTATCGTTTTCATTAATCACCGGCACGGCGCCATGCGCCAAAAGCGTGGTCAGGGTTTGGCGTGCATTTAAATAACGCCGTCTTTGTTCAGTATCTTCCGCCGTCAATAAAATTTGTGCAGCCGATAAATCTTGTTTGGCCAAGGCCGCTTGCCAGCCGCGCGCCAGTTCAATTTGTCCGGCGGCAGCTGCCGCTTGGCTTTGCTGCAAAGTCAATTTATCGCGCGCCAATCCAAGCGCTGCACAGCCCAATGATACGGCCCCCGATGTCACAACCACCGGCTTCTTGCCTTGCGCAGCGAGGGCTGCCAAATCCTCGGCCATGGCGTCCAGCCATGCATGATTGAGCCGCTCTTGCGTCAGCAAAAGCGATGAGCCGATTTTAACAACCAGCGTTTCAGCTTGTTCTATCTCGCGGCGCATTTAGCCATCCCCCAGCGGATGCCAAGCGGCATCGCTTTCTGGCGCGCGGTCCATCTCGTCATCGTACCCATCTTCATCATCCGAGCGGCTATCGGTTTGCGGCTTGCCTTCAATCAGTCCGACCAAGCGGTCAAATAAGGCTTGTAAACCATCACCACTCACGGCTGAAATCGGCATTAAATCGGCGCCGGTTTCATCCCGCAAGTTTTGTTCAATCTCGGCCAGTTTTTCGGCCGATAGCGCATCGGTTTTGGTCAAGGCGAGCAATTCTGGTTTACCGGCCAGCCCGTCATCATAGGCAGCCAGTTCAGTGCGAATGGTATGATAGGCAGCGCCGACATCTTCTTGTGTCGCGTCAACCAAATGCAAAAGGGCGGCGCAGCGTTCGACATGGCCCAAAAACCGATGCCCAAGGCCGGCCCCTTCAGCGGCCCCTTCAATCAGCCCCGGAATATCAGCCATGACAAATTCGCGCCCCGCTTGGCGACCGCCTTTGCGGTCGGGTGGGCCGACAACGCCGAGATTGGGATGCAAAGTGGTGAACGGATAATCGGCAATTTTCGGTTTGGCGCGGCTCATCGCGGCCAGCAAGGTTGATTTACCGGCATTGGGCAGGCCGATAAGGCCGATATCGGCGATCAGTTTGAGGCGCAACCAGACCCACGCATCGCGGCCCTCTTGGCCGGGATTGGCATGGCGCGGTGCTTGATTGACCGGTCCTTTAAAGCGCGTATTGCCAAAGCCGCCATTGCCGCCCTTGGCCAAAATCACTGTTTGGCCAATCTCGGTAAAATCGGCCAATAGGGTTTCATTGTCTTCGGCAAAAATTTGCGTGCCGACCGGTACGGATAAAATCTTATCGGGCCCGTCAGCGCCGGAGCGATTGCGGCCCATGCCGTGCACGCCGGTGCCGGCTTTAAAATGCTGCCGATAGCGATAATCGATAAGCGTATTCAGCCCATCAATACATTCGGCAATCACATCGCCGCCACGCCCGCCATCGCCGCCATCAGGGCCGCCAAATTCGATATATTTCTCGCGCCGAAACGAGACGCATCCGGCACCGCCATCGCCGGAGCGAATATATACTTTCGCCTGATCGAGAAACTTCATTTGTCTTTCCTCTCATGCCAAACTAACGGCATTTGCCCAAAAAGAAAAAGGGAGATGCCCGATTTGG
>CBFIIT010000042.1:0-12355 GCA_965662725.1 Alphaproteobacteria bacterium
GCTTTGCTGGCTATTGGCCGGCTGTTGTGGAGCATGTGCTTGTTGAGCAGGTGCCTCTTCAGCAGGTTCTTGTTGGGCAGGTGCCTCTTCAGCAGGTTCTTGTTGGGCAGGTGCCTCTTCAGCAGGTGCTTGTTGAGCAGGTGCCTCAGCAGCAGGTTCTTGTTGAGCAGGTGCTTGTTGAGCAGGAGCTTCTTCAGCAGGTGCTTGTTGAGCAGGTTCTTGTTGGGCAGGTGCCTCTTCAGCAGGTGCCTCAGCAGCAGGTGCCTCAGCAGCAGGTGCCTCAGCAGCAGGTGGTTCAGTGATATGCCATCCAAAGCTCAAAGTGCCGATACCATCATGACCATCATTGGCTGAAACCGTGACGTGATAGCCGCCAATGACGCTTGGTATACCGTCAATAATGCCGGTGTTTTCGTTAATCATCAGACCTGTTGGCAAACCACTGGCTGCCCATGTTACTGTGTCACCATCGGAATCGGTCGCGCCCAAGGAAAAAGATAGTTCTTCATTTACTTGGCTCGACTGATTGTTGACCGGTGTGATAACCGGCTGATTATTATCCGTAATTCTAATGGCAAAGTTTTCGCGGTCGCTGTCGCCGAATTCATCCCTTGCAAGGATTGTAACCGAAAAAACACCGGTTGCTGACGGCGTTCCCAAAATTGACCCTGTGTCCGGATTAATGGTAAAACCACTCGGTAAGCCGGTTTCCCGATAATTTACGGCATCGCCGTCTTCATCACTGGCTGATACATTGACAATCAAAGCTTCACCGACGCGACCCTCAACATCGGCCAGCGGACTGATGACAGGCGCATGATTGGCTGCAAGCTGCCATACAAAACTGGTTGAAGCTGAAGCGCCGAAAACATCCCGAACGCTGATGGTGACAGTAAACTCGCCGGACACGCCCGGCGTGCCGCTAATCATCCCATTGGCGGTGTTAAAACTCACACCGATCGGCAGACCGGATGCCTCATAGGTCAAGCCATCGCCGTCAGCATCGGTCGCCGCTGCCGATAATTCAAACGGAACATGCGTGCGACTTGATTGGTTATCGATCGTAGACAGCACTGGCGCATTATTTGCCGCCACTTCCCAAGCGAAACGGCGCGTTGAAACGCCACCGAAATTATCGCTGACTTGAACCTCAACATTATAGCTGCCCGGCGTCATCATTGTGCCGGTAATATCTCTTGTAGATCGGTTGAATGTAAGCCCCGGTGGCAGACCGGCGACCGACCATACCAGCGCATCGCCATCTGCATCTATCGCACTGAGCTGCAAATCCGCTTGATCGCGTTCTCGTGCGTTTTGGTCATCGATAGAAGCGATTTCCGGCGCGTTATTGGCACTCACGGCCCACGTAAAGTTTGCCGTATCACTTCCACCGGCATCATCAGTCACCGTTACGGCAACGTTAAAATTACCGACCACACTCGGCGCGCCGGTAATTCGACCGGTTGACGAATTAATCGACAGACCACGCGGCAAGCCGCTTTCCGACCAAGTCAAATCCCTGCCTTCAGGATCATTTGCCGTAAGCGGGACATCATAATTATGGTTTTCAATGCTTTGCTGATTTGGCACTGCAGTTAGAACCGGACGCTCATTTTCAAGAATTTCGATGCGTGGGTATGCATTGGAATCTAGCGGCACCCAAAAACCGGCAGTGGAAGTCCAAGAATAATTCGACGTTTCAGATAGATAAATCTGTCCGAAAAAACAGAGACAAGTCAGATTAAAGGAAACTATTGAACCGCCGGAGAATTCCGCATCGCCGCTAAAGTGAAGCCGACCCGTTTCAACATCAGAGTTAACCAATTGAAACGTTTCAGAGCCAATACTCAAAGACATTGTGCTTCGAGTGCCCGTTGATGAGGCCTGTGTTTCGGAAAGCTGAATAACAACGTCGGTTATGCGGGTATTTGCCCCAAATATAATATCTCGCTGGTATTCGCCTCCAATCGCAGTTGAACCGGTTTGCTCTTGGTTCAACCCATCATTATGAATGACTTCTGCCTGCGCCGACGGCATGGCGGCCAGCCCTACAAAAACCAACATTAATAATTTTAACAGGCTTGCCAATGAAGCAGTTGCATGAGTGCTCTTGTGAATGGTCATAACGCAGTACATCCTTCCAATCTCAAATTCGGATGCATGCAATTTAGAAACCCGACCCCTAACAAATGGTTAAGCCGTCAGTCGATTTTATCCGGCAAGAAAAACCGTCGTTTAGGCGAGAGAATTGGCGGCAGAATGCCTTGCCTCATGGCATTTAAGGTCTATTTTCTTCGAACATTGGGGAGCCTGTAATGAAAAATATTTTACGCCGTATTTGGCTTGGCATGCTGATTGCTGTGCCGGTTTTGGTCTTATTGAACTTGGCGCTATTGGCCTTGCGGTCGGCTGAATGGCAACCGCAAGCAGCCATCACCGAAGCAGCACAATATGACGTTGAAATCATCCGCGACGCCTATGGCGTGCCGCATATTTATGGCAAGCGCGATGTCGATGTTGCCTTCGGTCTTTCCTACGCCCATGCCGAAGATGACTTTAAAACCATGCAGCAAATGATACCGTTTTATCGCGGTGAATTGGCCCGCAATATAGGCATGGCCGGCGCGCCGATTGATTTTTTGGTGCATTGGTTGGATGTGCCGCAACAGATTGCCGATAATTACGAAACTGCTTTATCGCCGCAAATTCGCGCGCATTTAAAAGCCTATGCAGACGGCCTGAATTATTATGCGGCCACTCACCCGCATGAAATTGACCCGCGCCTATTTCCGATAACACCGCAAGATTTAACCGTCGGCTTTTCCTTGCAGCATCTTTTGTTTTACGGCTTTGAAAGCCACGTCACAGAATTATTCGCCGACAGCCCTCAGCAAGAATTGGCCATGGCTCCGGATGCCGCCGCCCTAACCCGCCATATCGGTGCCGCCGGTTTGCCGGTCGGCTCCAATGCATTTGCCATAAACCGACGCAAATCATCTGATGGCGCGACGCGCATTATCATTAACTCTCACCAGCCGCTAACCGGGCCGGTTGCTTGGTATGAGGCGCATGTTAAATCTGACGAAGGCTGGGATATGCATGGCGGCGTGTTTCCCGGCATGCCTTTTATCGCCAAGGGTTTCAATCCCGATATAGGTTATGGCGTCACTGTCAATAAACCCGATTTGGTCGATATTTATCAGCTAAGACTGAACCCTGAAAATAATGATGAATATATGCTGGACGGCACGGCGCGCGCTTTTGAGCGCCGTCGCCATTGGCTAAAAATCAAACTGCTCGGCAATTTCTATTTGCCCGTGCCGCGCACCTTATTAAAGGCAGCACATGGCCCGGCACTTGAAACCAAACACGGCACATATGCGCTCCGCTTTGCCGGTATGGGCGAGATGCGCCAACCGATGCAATGGATGGCGATGAACAAAGCGCGTAATTTGAAACAATTCAAACAAGCCATGGCGATGCAGGCGATCGTTTCATTTAATTTCATCTATGCCGATAAAAGCGGTGAGATTTATTTTCTGCATAATGGCCGTATTCCCAAACGCGCTGCTGGATGGGATTGGACGAAATATCTAACCGGCGACCGCAGTGATTTAATCTGGCAGCAGCAAATCTCTTTTGCGGAAATGCCACAAATCACCAATCCGAAGAGCGGTTATTTACTGTCGACCAATCAAAATCCGTTCAATGTCACGGCAGCCGCCGATAATCTGGATGCTGGCGATTACCCGGCGACACTTGGCTTACAAACCCGCATGACCAATCGCGCCGATAGAGGGTTGGCGATGTTTGCTGCCGCCGAAAAAATGAGTGAGGCGGATTTTCTGGCAGTGAAATGGGACAAATTCTATGACCCGAATTCGCGCGCTTTTAAATATGTCCGGCAAATCGCCGATATGGAATTTGCCGCAGATTCATTGCAAGCCGAAGGGCAAGCCATTTTGGCGCAATGGAGCGGTGAGACCAATTTGGATAATCGCGCTGCCCCGCTCGCAGTTTGCATATTGTCAGAAGAATGGAAAGCCGAGCAGGCGCGCAAACCTGCCCCTGATATCGCGCCGGTCTATGACACTTGCCTTGAAGAACTGATGACCGGCTTCGGTCGCCTCGACCCGCTTTGGTCTGAACGCAATCGGCTGATGCGCGGCAAAGTCGATATTCCACTTGGCGGCGGGCCGGATGTGCTGCGCGCCATTTATGGCCTGCCTGAAAAAGACGGCCGCCTGAAAGCGGTGGCCGGTGACGGGCTGGTGGTTTATACGGCTTGGGATAAAAACGGCAAGCAAAGCGCCGGTATGGTGCATAATTTCGGTGCCGCCGGCACGCGGCCAAATTCGCCGCATTATGCTGACCAAGCACCACTTTATGCGGCTGAAAAATTTCGCCCTGTTGCCCTATCGCGCGATGAAGTAACCAAATCGCAGCACAGCATCACCAAGCTGCCGCTAGATTAAAGCGATGCAATGCGCGCGTTTTCAAATTCAAGAATTTGTTGTTTGAGAGGCAGCCCCCAATAATAACCGCCAAGGCCACCGCCGGTGGCCAAAACGCGGTGGCAGGGAATAGCGAAGAATATCGGATTGCGCCCAACCGCCGAACCGACCGCGCGATTGGCTTTCGGTTTACCTATTTTAATCGCAATCGCCTGATAGCTGGTGGTCTCGCCATAAGGAATATCCAACAGCGCGCGCCACACGGATAATTGAAACGCGGTACCCTTTAAGTGCAAGCAGAGCTTTTGCGGCGTGTCGGTAAAATGACTGAGCGCAGCGGCATGATGCGGCGAGGCCTGCTGCAAGAATTCGGTATGCGGCATTGATGCCTGCATTGCATTGATTGCCTTTTTATCTTCATTCAACCGTATATGGGTGATGCCTTGTGTATCGGCGGCCAATAATAATGGCCCGAACGGGCTATCTGCCTGCGCGATAAATAGTTGCGGCGGCGCGGCTCGGCGTTCGGAAATGGAAATGAAA
This sequence comes from Alphaproteobacteria bacterium, assembly GCA_965662725.1. GTDB lineage: Bacteria > Pseudomonadota > Alphaproteobacteria > RS24 > RS24 > UBA8337. Next base: position 4,998 of record CBFIIT010000042.1, read on the forward strand.
TCAGCGGGGCGCATCAGCTTCTCCTTTTTTAGAACTCTAGCCGACCAATGAGCACGCCGCGAGACATAGCGACAGATGGCTTGCACCTGCCCACAGCTTTGGTTACATCGGCACTATGAGCGGCAAACACAAAAAACTGGCAAAACGGGCAGTGGCCACCTTGCTGCTTTTGTTAGGGCTTGGCATGGCGTTTGAAGCAATTACCCATAGCGCCTTTTACGGTCATCTTGAGCAGCTGAATATGGATAATCATCAGCACTGATTTTTGAGTGCCGATGATTGCGCCTTAACTATTGTGCCTTAACTATTGTGCCCAGCCGCCGCTAAACGGTATGGCCTGCCCGACAAAGAAATCGCTTTCATCTGACGCCAGAAAAACCCCAAACAATGCGTCTTCGCGCGCCGTCGCCAATCGACCGGCCGGCACGCCTTTCAACAATTCTTTAAATTCCGGCGTCTCGGTAAATTGCGGTGGGAAGTAAACCGGATTCTCGACAAAATTTTGGGCAATCAAATTCATCTGAATATTATGGCCCGCAATCTCCGCACCGGTTGAGCGCACATAGCCGACTTGTGCATGGCGCGCCGAACTATAGGCGGTGATACCAGCCATGCCCTTAACACCGGTGGCACTGCCATACACCAAAATCTTGCCGCTTTTACGCTCGACCATTTGCGGCAAGACCGCTTTTGTCAGCCGATGCAGCGGATGCACCATAACGTCAAACATGGTCTGCCAAACATCTTCAGGCATCTCAGCCGCCGCAATGCCCAAATTGGCGGGGGCTGCCAAATTAGCGACCAGCACATCAATATGGCCGGTCTCTTCTATCAGAGCAGCAGCGCGCGCCGGATCGGTCAAATCAGAACTATCAGCGATAACTTCCGCCCCCTCCTCGGCAAATACTTCCTGCGTAATCGGCCCCATATAATCATCGGCCTGCGTTATCAAAACCCGTTTTCCGGCCAGTCGTCCCATTAAGCTACATCCTCGAACAAATACCCAAGGCGCGGATAATGCACCAGCACATCCCCGACTTGTTCATCACTGCGTTTTACGGCTATGGCTTCAGCCGTGGTCCAAACAATTTCGCCCAGCGTTTCTTCCTGCCCATAATCATCGGGACGAATTTTAATCATCTTGCCAACCGGTAGCGTGTCATCGGCCATTGCATTGGCGGGTGGCGCATAGTCAGGTGTCGCGTCTCGGGCAATGGCCAGCGCATCAGCCGGTTGCATATCGCTACGCTGCCCCTGCCCCATATCCAGAATGGCTTGCAGCCATTTTTGCACGGCCGCATGTTTGGCCACTTCAGCCGCCAAAGAAGGTGCACTGCAAGCAAAATTCAGAACATGAAACACCGCCGCATCGGCCAGTGTAAAGCGGTCGCCAAGCATAAAAGCACTGGCTGATAGTTGGCGGCTAATCATCTGCAAATCCAGCACAAACTGCGCCTTTACATGCGGTATCGGCAAGGCAGCGGCCAAAACTTCAGGCCGTTGCATGGCCGCGCGGTCAGCCAAAAACTCCGGCGGCACAAGTTCGCTGATTTCAAAAATACTTGGGCCGGCCGCATTGCTGAACAGACGATGGTCAGCCCAATCGGCGATAATTTCCGCCGCGCCCAGTAAAGCAGGCGGCGTTAGCGGTGTATCGGGGTGGCGCGCCTCAAGCTCGCGAATAATCAGCTTGGTGTCGCAATAAATATGCGCCCCGATTTGCATCACCGGAATTTTCCGATAGCCACCGGTGAGCGGCGTTAAATCCGGCTTCGGCGCAACAACCGGTTGCTCCACCGCCTGCCAAGCCAAGTTTTTATGCGCGAAAATGCTGATGACTTTTTTGGAAAAAGGCGACAGCTCATAATGATGAAGGATAATATCGGACATCAAGCAGCCGCATCGAAATAAGGTCGGTCACCGGCAATCGTCACACGCTCCATTACCCGCACTTCCGGATAATAATCTGACGCTGCAAAATGTTGGCAAGCGCGATTGTCCCAAAACGCCATTGAACCGGGCCGCCAGCTAAAGCGGCACTGCACTTCCGGGTTCCACGCCGTTTTATAAAGCGCATCCAAAAGCGCGCTGCTCTCTTGCGGGTCCATATCGACGATATGGTCGGTAAATGCGCCATTTACATAAATCAGCCGCTCTTGGGTCTCCGGATGCGTGCGCACCACCGGATGCACCATAGGCGGATATTTATCGTGCAACTCTTCGGCTTTCTTGCCCAAGCGTTTGGCAAAAACACGGGCAATATCATGCGAGGCAGAAAGGTTTTCAATTTTTTCTTTCATCTCATCCGGCAGCCGCTCATAAGCCATCACCATATTGGCGAACAGCGTGTCACCCCCAACCGGCGGCAATTCAACGGCGCGCAAAATAGAACCGAGCGACGGCGCTTCGCGCCATGTCACATCGGAATGCCACATATTTTCAGAGCCGCGCGATTTTGGACCATGCGCAATGCGTAACACTTCAGGGTTAGGTTGGTCTTTCGGCGTTGCCGGATGCACTTCCAAGTCGCCGAAACTATCAGCAAACGCAATGTGCTGCTCTTGCGATAAATCTTGCTCGCGGAAAAATACCACACGATATTTCAACAGCGCGGCGCGCACTTCCTCAATCAAAGTATCATCGAGCTTGGTTAAATCGCAATCGAGCAATTCGGCACCGCAAGCCGGTGTCAATTGCTGCACGCGAAAACGACTGAAATCTGACATAATATCCTCCCCTGTTGATTTCAGTTTGCGAAACAATCGCGCTTCGGTCAATCACCACTTCATTTTACAGTGCGATTTTGTTAGGTTTCCAGCCAAACACAGACAAAACGGGATTTTTATGACTGTAGTTGTTATCGGGGCCGGTCAAGCCGGTTTGCAAACCATTATGAGCCTGCGCCAAAGCGGTTATGAAGGCGATATTACGCTGGTCGGTGATGAGGCTTTTCTGCCCTATCAACGCCCGCCACTGTCGAAAGCCTATCTTTCCGGCAATATGGAGCGTGAAAGGCTGTTTTTAAAACCGGATGATTTTTACAGCGAGAATAATGTGACGCTGAAGCTTGAGACTTCTGTGGCACAGATTGATGCGGCAGCGAAATCCGTGACGCTGGGCAATGGTGAAACCCTGCCCTATGAATATGCCGTTATCACAACCGGCAGTCGTCCGCGCCTTTTGAATGTGCCGGGCCGCGCGCTTGCCAATATCTTTGACCTACGCGGCATGGCCGATATTGATGCCATGCAGCCGCATTTTGTCGAAGGCAAAAAGCTGGTTGTTATCGGTGGCGGTTATATCGGCCTTGAAGCAGCCGCCGTTGCCGCCGGAATGGGCATGAGCGTTCATGTATTGGAAGCGGCTCCGCGCCTACTCGCGCGTGTCGCTGAACCGGAAATTTCGGAATTTTACACCCGTATTCACCAAGCGCATGGCGTCACATTGGTAACTGAAAGTCAGATGACCGGCTTTGTCGGTGACAATACCGTAAGCGGCGTTGAGATGGCCGATGGCAGCATTATTGAGGCGGATATCGTGATTACCGGTATCGGTATATTACCGAATGTTGAATTGGCGGAAGCGGCCGGATTGCAAGTCGAGAACGGCATTGTTGTCAATGAACTTGGCCAGACCAGCGACGCACATATTTTTGCCGCCGGTGACTGCACTTCGCATCCAAATGATTTACTGGGCCGCACCATGCGGTTGGAAAGCGTGCCGAATGCGATTGAGCAAGGCAAGGCCGTCGCTTCAGCCATTTGCGGCGCACCCAAGCCCTATCACCAAGTGCCGTGGTTTTGGTCTGACCAATATGACGTAAAGCTACAAATTGCCGGTGTACCGACACAAATTGACAATAAGGTTTTGCGCGGCGATGACAGCAGCAATAGCTTTGCTTGGTTTTACTTCACCGGCGATAAGCTGACCGGCGTTACTGCCGTCAATCGACCGGCTGAGTTTATGGCCGGACGTATGCTTATTGAAAAATCGCTGAAAGGCGAGGTCAAAGCCGATCCTGCCAAGCTGGCGGATGAAGCAATGAAGCCAAAAGAATGGCTGTCTTAAAGCGCAGCATAGCGGCGGTTCTTTGTGCCGCCCTCCTCACCGCTTGCGCCACCAAGCAAACGGCGGAAGGCGAAATTCAGTCGATTGACGACCCGCAATTTGTTGCTTGGTATAAAACCGCCACGCCCTATATGCGCACCGCTTTATTCATCACCCTGTGCGCTGCCAAGGGCTTCAGCAATGGCTCGATTGAGATTAATTTCTGCATTTCAAATATGCGCCGCGATGCCCGTATTCGGTTGGAAGGCAATTTGTGAGTGCGCCTGATACCGGCCTGATAGAACAATCGCTGGTGCATTTTGCCGACCGCCATGGCGACCCGTATGATGCGGCATTTCAAAAGCTCTATGCCGCCGACCCTGCCTATCGCGATTTATTTTTTCTCGACACGGATGAAGGGTTGCGCCGCAATATGATGCGCACCACGCTGGAAATCATCGCCACCTATATTGATGATGCATACGCCGCCGCCAATCTGATTATCGGCGCAAGGCTGGTGCATTTAACCTATGAGATCAAAGATGACTTCGACTTGTTCTTCCGCATCACCCGCGATGTGATTGCTGAAGGTTGCGCCGATATTTGGAGCGATAGTCACGCCACCGCTTGGGACGCCATGCTGAAGGATTTTGAAGCAGCGCGGATTTAGGCTATAGTCATTTCAAGAATAAAAACAGGAACGAAAAGATGAGCAATTTGGCCTTTGATACGCACAAATTCGTGACCGACCTCAACAAAGCAGGCATGGAAACCGCTGTGGCTGAAGTATTGGCCGACACCTATGCCTCTTTGATGAATGACCGCATCGCCACGAAAGACGACATCTTAAATCTCGGAACCGGATTCAAGGGGGATTTAGCTAACGTCAGAATGGAATTGAAAGGCGACATCGCGGCTCTTGAAGAGCGTATGACAGTAAAGATTGTCACCGCACAACTGGCCAGCTTTATAGGCACTTGCGCGGTTCTTGCTGCCTTCTTCACTCTCGCGGGAAATTAGCAGGGGCAACTTTGTGATTACACGCGATGTGATTGCTGAAGGTTGCGCCGATATTTGGAGCGATAGTCACGCCACCGCTTGGGACGCCATGCTGAAGGATTTTGAAGCAGCGCGGGTTTAGGCTATAGTCATTTCAAGAACAAAAACAGGAACGAAAAGATGAGCAATTTGGCCTTTGAGACGCACAAATTCGTGACCGACCTCAACAAAGCAGGCATGGAAACCGCTGTGGCTGAAGTATTGGCCGACACCTATGCATGCCTCTTTGATGAATGACCGCATCGCCACGAAAAGTGACTTGGCATTGCTGGAGGAGCGATTAAACACGCGCATCATCGCATCGCAACTGACGGGCATCCTCGCCACTTGCGCCATTCTCGGCTCTCTGATGGTTTTTTTACAGGCTTAGTTTAAAACGCAGCAATGCCCGTAATGGCGCGGCCAAGAATGAGGGCGTGCACATCATGCGTGCCTTCATAAGTATTGACCGTCTCAAGGTTAATCGCATGGCGCATCACATGATATTCACCGGCAATGCCGTTACCGCCATGCATATCGCGGGCTTGGCGCGCAACATCCAGCGCCTTGCCGACATTATTGCGTTTGACGATAGAGACCATTTCCGGCGCGAAACGACCCTCATCCATCAAGCGACCAACGCGCAGACTGGCTTGATAACCCAGCGCAATTTCTGACTGCATATCGGCCAGCTTTTTCTGATAAAGCTGATTGGCGGCCAATGGTTTGTTGAATTGATGCCGCTCAAGACCATAATCACGCGCCGCCTCAAAACAGAATTCAGCCGCACCCATCGCGCCCCAGCTAATGCCATAGCGGGCGCGGTTGAGGCAGGAAAACGGCCCTTTCAAACCTTCCACATCCGGCAGCATGTTTTCTTCCGGCACGAACACATCTTCCATCATAATCATGCCGGTGATGGAGGCGCGCAAAGACAGTTTGTTTTCAATCTTCGGTGCGCTTAAACCCTTCATGCCTTTTTCAAGAATAAAGCCTTTAATCTTATCGTCATGCTCGGCTGATTTTGCCCATACGACAAACACATCGGCAATCGGCGCATTGGAAATCCATGTTTTGGAGCCGTTCAGCATGAAGCCGCCATCGACTTTTTTCGCATTGGTGCGCATACCGGCCGGGTCTGAACCTGCGTCCGGTTCGGTTAAGCCGAAGCAGCCGATATATTCACCGCTGGCCAGTTTCGGCAGATATTTCTGCTTCTGCTGTTCAGACCCGAAAGTATTGATCGGGTGCATCACCAAAGATGACTGCACCGACATCATGGAGCGATAGCCGCTATCCACCGCTTCCACTTCACGCGCCACCAAACCATAAGAAACATAAGAGGCCCCCGCCCCGCCATATTCCGGCTTAATGGTAACGCCAAGCAAGCCTTGCGCGCCCATTTCGGTAAAGATTTCCGGCGCCGAGGTTTCATTGATGAACATTTCCGTAACCCGCGGCAGCAGGCTGTCACGCGCATAAGCCCGCGCGCTATCGGCAATCATCCGCTCTTCTTCAGTCAATTGCTCCGAAAGCAGAAACGGGTCTTCAGCGTTGAATTTTCCAATTTTTTCCATGATCGGACTATCTCATATTTACGGGTGATGAAAAAAGAAAAAACCCGCGTGCATCATAATGGCGCACGCGGGTTCAGCCCTCCAAAGAGGCTTTATTTCTTAATAATGCCTGCCAGCATTTTGCGGGTCTTCTCACCATATGGCGGACGAAGCGCACCGGCCGCAAATTCAAACGGCGACTGACGGAACACGGTCTTGGCATGGCTGAAATTCACAAAGCCTTCTTTGCCGTGATAGGCACCCGTGCCTGACGGGCCAACGCCACCAAACGGCGCGTCGTCTTGCATGATATGGGTAATCACATCATTCACCGCAACGCCACCTGAGGTGGTGCTGTTAATGACTTTGTTTTCTTCAGCTTTATTATCGCCGAAATAATACAGGCCGAGCGGACGGTCATGGTCATTCACATAACCAATCGCTTCTTCCGTCGTCTTGTAAGATTTGACCGGCAAAATCGGGCCGAAAATTTCTTCCTGCATTACTTTTGTATCATCACCCGGCTCAACAATAATGGTCGGCGGGATTTTATGATGCGGCTGCTGCGAGAAGTCTTCATCGGCCGGATTGATTTCAACAATCTTGGCACCCTTCTCACGCGCATCATCAAGATAGCCTTGCAGGCGGTCATAATGGCGTTGGTTCACAACCGATGTGTAATCCGGATTTTCTTTCAGCGTCGGGAACATGGTTTCC
>CBFIIT010000043.1:0-11944 GCA_965662725.1 Alphaproteobacteria bacterium
TGCGTACATCGGCCTATCCACCTTCGTATCGTTCAAACTCGTGCCAAAATATAAGTTTTTCGGCAATTGAGCGGCGAATATACGCGGCCAGCGTCCCAAGTCAAGCGGATAAAATCAGCCGCGATGATGCCGTATCAGGGACGGGGCGAGCTAATAATACAAAAAAATTTGTGATATAAAATATTTATCATTGAAAAAATGTTTTTTATCACCTAAACAAGCGCTCAGTTGAAAAAAAATGCCGCCAGTAAAGGAGCGCACATGTCTGAGCGCCAATATTTGACCCATTTGCAGCAATTGGAAGCTGAAAGCATTGAAATTATGCGCGAAGTGGTGGCGCAGGCGGAAAATCCGGTCATGCTGTATTCGGTCGGCAAAGACAGTGCCGCCATGCTGCATGTCGCCAAAAAGGCGTTTTTTCCATCACCGCCGCCATTTCCGCTTTTGCATGTCGATACGACGTGGAAATTCCAAGCCATGTATCAATTGCGCGAAAAAGCGGCGCACGATGCCGGTATGGAGCTATTGGTGCATAAAAACCCGGACGCTGAGGCGCAAGGCATTAACCCGTTTGACCATGGGCCGTTGCACACGGATATGTGGAAGACCGAAGGGTTGAAACAAGCTTTGGATAAATACGGGTTTGACGCGGCTTTTGGCGGTGCGCGTCGCGATGAAGAAAAATCACGCGCCAAAGAGCGTGTATTTTCGTTTCGCAGTGAAAACCATCAATGGGATCCGAAAAACCAGCGTCCGGAATTATGGTCGCTATACAATGCGCGCAAAGCGCAAGGCCAATCGATGCGCGTATTTCCGCTATCGAATTGGACCGAGCTGGATATTTGGCAATATATCCGCTTGGAAAATATCGAAATCGTACCACTTTATTTTGCCGCGCCGCGCCCAACTGTTGAGCGCGATGGCCTGATTTTAATGGTTGATGATGAGCGCTTTCCGCTGCGCGACGGCGAACAGCCGGTGATGCGCTCCGTGCGGTTTCGCACGCTGGGTTGCTATCCGTTAACCGGCGCGGTGGAAAGCACGGCTACCAGCCTCAATGAGGTCATTCAAGAAACGCTTTTGACCACTACCTCTGAACGCCAAGGCCGCGCCATTGACCATGATGCGGCGGCCTCAATGGAAATTAAAAAACAACAGGGTTATTTCTAATGTCGAAAGCCGAGACCAGCTATCAAACCGAGGCGCTTATCGCGCAAGATATTGAAGCCTATTTGGCTGCGCATGAAGATAAAACCATGCTGCGCTTTATCACTTGCGGCAGTGTTGATGATGGTAAATCAACGCTTATCGGTCGGCTTTTATATGACAGCAAAATGATTTTTGACGACCAGCTCAGTGCGCTGGAAGCGGCGTCAAAAAAATCCGGCACGCAAGGCGATGAGATAGATTTTGCACTTTTGGTTGATGGCTTGGCGGCTGAGCGCGAGCAGGGCATTACCATTGATGTCGCCTATCGTTTTTTCGCCACTGAAAAGCGAAAATTTATTGTCGCCGATACGCCGGGCCATGAGCAATATACCCGCAATATGGTAACCGGGGCTTCCACCGCTGATTTGGCGGTTCTTTTGGTCGATGCGCGCCATGGCGTGCTGACGCAAACCCGCCGGCATGCCTATTTGGTGCATTTATTGGGTTTGAAACACATTGTCTTGGCGGTCAATAAAATGGACTTGGTCGATTTCAGCCAAACGCGATTTGATGAAATCGTTGCTGACTTCAATCACTTTGCCGCCGCGTTGGATATGCCGCCGCCGCTCGCAATTCCGATATCCGGTCTTGGCGGTGACAATATTGCGGCCCCCAGTGACGCGACCCCATGGTATGAGGGTCCGGCTTTGCTGGCGCATTTGGAAACCGTGCCTTTGGCGACAGACGCGGCGCGCGATAATCCGTTCACCATGCCGGTGCAATGGGTCAATCGACCGAATTTGGATTTTCGCGGCTTCTCCGGTCGCATATCGGGCGGCTCGGTAAAGCCCGGCGATCGCGTTCGTATTGTGCCATCGGGCAAAACCAGCACAGTGAAAGAAATTGTCACCATGGCCGCCAATGGCACGCGCTGTGATTTGCCGGAAGCCGGCGCCGGTCAATCAGTAACGCTGACACTTGCCGATGAAGTTGACTGCTCGCGCGGCGATGTTATTGCCGCTTCTGACGACCCGCCTCTGGCGGCTGACAAGTTTGAAGCAAGCCTTGTTTGGATGGATGAAGCGGTGATGCTGCCCGGCCGCGCCTATGAAATGCGCCTTGGCACACAAGCCGTGTCGGCCCGCATTCAAGCGCCGAAATATGCGGTGAATGTCAATAATATGGAACATCTGGCCAGCAAGGGTTTGGCATTAAATGAAATCGGTGTTGTGGAATTGGCGACCGACCGGCCGGTGGTTTTTGCGCCTTTTGCCGACAGTCAAAAGCTCGGCAGCTTTGTGCTGATTGACAAAATAAGCAATGCCACAGTGGCCGCCGGACTTTTGCATTTCAGCCTGCGTCGCGCACATAATATTCATTGGCAGGCGGTTGATATTGACCGTGCAGCGCATGCCGAATTGAAAGGCCAGCAGCCAAAAATTCTGTGGTTCACCGGCCTGTCCGGTTCCGGTAAATCGACCATTGCCAATGCGGTGGAGAAAAAATTACACGCCAAGGGCAAGCACAGTTTTCTGCTCGACGGCGATAATGTGCGGCATGGGCTGAATAAGGATTTGGGCTTTACCGATGCCGACCGGATTGAAAATATCCGCCGTATCGGTGAGGTGGCCAAATTGATGACCGATGCCGGTCTGATTGTTCTGACGGCGTTTATTTCACCGTTTCGTGCCGAGCGCGATATGGTGCGCGCGCTGGTGCCCGAGGGGGAGTTCATTGAAATTCATGTCGATACGCCGCTCGATATTGCCGAGACGCGCGATGTGAAGGGCTTGTATAAAAAGGCACGCGCCGGTCAGTTGAAAAATTTCACCGGAATTGACAGCCCTTATGAGCCGCCGGAAGCAGCTGAGATAAGCGTCAATACGGTCGCGCTGAGTGTTGAAGAAGCGGCCGATTTAATTATTGATTATCTCGAAACCGATTAATCAGCCATTCGGCTCGAAAATCACCCGTCCGACAATCTCGCGATTGGCCATCATTTGAAAGCCGTCGCGCCAATCGCTCAAGGGCAGGCGCGCATGCACATGCGGCGAAATTTTGCCTTCGGCCGCCAATTGCCAAATAGCGGCTTGGTTTTCTGCCCCTTTTTCAGGGTTGCGGCGGCCATATTCACCGGCCCGTACGCCGACCACGGAAAAGCCTTTTATCAATGGCATATTGACACCAATGCTTGGAATGCGGCCATCGGCAAAACCGATAATCAACAGCCGCCCGTCCCAACCGATGCAGCGCACGCTCTCATCAAACACATCGCCGCCGACCGGGTCATAAATCACATCGGCACCGCCGCCGGTCAGCTCTTTGACTTTCTCGCGAAAACCGTTTTGAACATTGATCACTGCTGCAGGGGCAAACTTCTCATCAATGATTTTCAGCTTTTCGTCAGATGAGGCAGTGGCAATAATTTTCGCCCCTAAATGCTTGCCCAAATCAACCGCTGCTAAGCCGACACCGCCGGCCGCGCCATGCACCAAAAGCCACTCATCTTTTTGCAAAAGCCCGCGCCGCACCAAACCGACATAGGCCGTCAAATAAGCCGAACCGGTGGCCGATGCGGTCGCGAAATCGAGATTTTCGGGAATTTTGCGCAAGCGGTCGGCCGGCATCACCATATAGTCGGCAAATGTGCCAAGCCCGCCGCAGACAACTTTATCGCCGACTTGCCAGCCATCGGCTCCGGTCGTGACAGCTTCGCCAAGTTCGGCAATTTCACCGGCCCCCTCCATGCCCGGCGAAAACGGCACGGGTGGCTTTAATTGATAGCCGCCATGGGTCATTAGAAAATCCGGAAATCCCAAACTGGCGGCACGAATTTTTACCAATACTTCGCCGGCTGCCGGTTTTGGTGTGGCCACTTCTTCCAACGCAACACCGGCCAAATCAGCCAATAATTCATTGACCCGTAAGGCTTTCATTCTTCTGTCTCCCGTGCAGAACCGCCCGGCTCATAAGATACTTTGCGCCCGCTCAGCATTTCATAAAATGAGCGTGTATCATGGGTTTTCCAATCCGCGGTTTCTTGGGTTTGCGCATCAAAAGCGGCGATAATTTCATTATTGCGCTCCTCGGCCAAATGCCGCGCTGCATAATGCGGAAAAATATAAAATGAGCCTTTTTTAATCTCGGCCAGTGTATGCGCGCCAACTGTTTCAACCGGATAGGGCCGATGCGGCCCGTCGGTTGGATTGGCACCGCGGCCTTCTTTCGGACCGCCAAATTGCGCTTGGCGTCTTTTACCGGAATTGCCGATATCGCTCTCGGTCCAGCCCGGGCATAAAAGTGATAGCGACATATGCGGCGGCAATTCCATCCTTAACATGCCGGTATAGCCAAGCACTGCCGCCTTGGAGGCATTATAGGCGCTGAGCATGGGCAAGGGCCAACCGACTGAGTTTTCAGATGCGGTATTGCAAATATGCGCTTCGCTGCCTTGCTCTTTAAAGCGGCGGAAAAACTCCATACACATATTCCAATTGCCGAAGAAATTAACCTCGAAAATCCATCGCAAATCGGCATCATCCATTTTAGCCGACGCGGTCATGCCGGCGCCGACGCCGGCATTATTGAATAAAATATCGACGCGCCCGAAATGCCCCCACGCCTTATCGGCCAGAGCGGTGATTTGCGCTTTATCAGTAACATCGCAAGCCATGCCGACCACCTCGCTATCATCGCCCAAAGCGCGGACAAGCTCGGCCGCCGCATCGCATTCTTTTTGCTCTATATCGGCTATCACAACATGGCAATTTTCGGCTGCTAATGATTTCGCAATGTCCAATCCAATACCATTGGCCCCGCCACTAATCACTGCCACTTTATTCTTGAAATTATCCATCACTGCCTCCGCATAATTGGGCAAAATTACGTTGAATTTAACCGAAGCTTAGGGAAAGCAATAAGCGGGCGCAAGGCGGCGCGTGTTTTGCTTGTTTCATGCCTTTTGTCGTGGCAGAATTTTTTATCGAATAAGAAAACAATAAGGGAGAAGGAAATGAGTTTTTATTTATTTTTAGCCGCTGCGGCTTTGTCATTTTTCGGTGCGGCGTTTCACGGCATTTTGGGCCGCAAAATTTACATGGGAAATATTCGCGCCGCTGATTTGCCGCCGCTTACGGTCTCTCTAAGCGCTGTCTCTTGGGATATGTTTAGCGTCTGGCTGGTGGTTGGCGGTCTGACGCTTTTATGCGTCGCCTTTAATGATGAAGCGATCTGGATGGCCTATCCGATTATGCTGTTGAATATGGTCGGCGCGGCCGTTTTCTTATTATTAATGGTGGCAGGGCATAAGGAATTGGTGCGTTTGCCGGGGGCTTATTTGCTGGCGGCCACCGGTGGGCTGATTTATCTGGCCCTTTAAAGCGGCATGGCGCGACCGGTTGAAGCGGTGAAGAGACTTGCCGATAGCGATTAGATATTTATAGTCATTTCAAAAGCGTAACTCTATTGAGGTTTTACAATGCAATCTCTGTCGGACATGATCGAACCGGAAGATAATTCTTATCGTCCGCCGCACATCAAATATGAAACCCCTGACGATTTTAATCTGATGGATATTATGGCCTTTGCCGAGCATGGCCAGCCCTATGAATATTTTCATACGCTGCGCGAAAAAGCGCCTGTGGCTTGGTGGCAGCCGCCGGAAGATATGGATGTGGCCGGTTTTTGGTCGCTGTCGCGCTATGAAGATGTGAAAAAATGCGACCTTGATGCGAAGACATTTTCATCCGGCACGGGCGGTATTTTGATGGGCTATAGTGCCAAGCAGCGCGGCCCGAAACGCCTCAGCGGCGCGGCACTGAATTCGATGATCAATATGGACCAGCCATTTCATATTCCGCTGCGCATGGCGCATCGGCCTTTCTTTACGCCCGATTATATTGCGCATTTGCAAACCCGCGTTGAGGGTGAGGTTGACCGCTTGCTGGATAATATGGAAGCGATTGCCAAAAAGAATGACGGTAAAGTCGATATGGTGACCAATTTTTCTGAATGGCTGCCCATGTATACTTTGTGCGAAATGCTGGGCATTGACGAAAAAGACCGCCCCAGCATTGTGCGCTGGATGCATTATCTGGAAAACGCGCAATATATTATCACTGACCCGAACTCGAAAGTGTCGCCATGGTTTATCGCCAAATTTCTTTGGAATATTCGGCAAATGTTTCGCTATGGGCAAAAGGTTTTGCAAGACCGGCGCAAAAATCCGCGCGATGATTTATTGACCGTTATCGCGACCACTGAAGTGGATGGCGAGCCGATGCCGCAATCTTATCTCGACGGGTCTTGGTTGCTGATTATTTTTGCCGGCAATGACACAACCCGCAATTCGCTATCGGGCACGATGCGGCTTTTGTCGCAATTTAAAGACCAAAAGCAAATGCTGCTGGATGACCCCAATCTCGTGCCGAGCATGGTGCCGGAAGCTTTGCGTCTGGTATCGCCGGTTATGTATATGCGCCGCACGGCTTTGGCCGAGGCTGAGTTTTCCGGCCAGCAAATTTTGCCCGGCGAAAAAGTGATTATGTATTACGGCGCGGCCAATCGTGACCCGGATGTGTTTCACGACCCCGATAAAATGGACATGCACCGCAATAATGTGGCTGACCATTTGGCGTTCGGCACCGGCCCGCATGTTTGCCTCGGCCAGCGTATTGCCAATATGCAATTGGAAACCGCTTATAAGCGTATCCTCGACCGTTTCCCGAATGTGGAATGGACGGGCAATCAACGCCACGCGCCGAATAATTTCGTCAATGCCATCTCGCATTTGGAAGTCGATTTGGGGATTAAGTAATGCCCTTCGCGCTATCCGCTTCAGCAAAAAAATGGTTGCGGCGGGGAGCGCTTATTCTGCTTTTACCGGTGGCGGCAGTGCTGTTCACGCTTATTTATGTGAGCAGCAAAATCGCCTTTTATGAGCAGGCCGATAATGCCGAGCGCATGGCGTCAAAAGACGCTTATCTGAAATCCATTGCCCGTGCCATGCCGGACGGTGCGCCCGAAAACGCGCCCGATATGGTGGTTATTTTGTTTGATGATTTGGGCTATGGCGATGTCGGTTTTACCGGCAATGAAATGATTAAAACCCCGCATATGGATGGCCTTGCGGCGGCCGGTCTGGTGATGGAAAATTACTATGCACCGGCGCCCGTTTGTTCGCCCTCACGCGCCGCCATGTTGACAGGCAGGATGGCACCGCGCGCCGGCCTTACCCATGTGCCGTTTCCCTCCGGCACTTTTTTTGACAGGCTCAATCGGTTTTTCAATAATCCGGTGCGCTTGCCGCGCGAAGAAATCCTCATTTCCGATATTTTGAAAGCCGGTGGCTATCACACCGCCATGGTCGGCAAATGGCATATGGGCGACCATAATGGTTCCATTCCCACCGGCTTCGGTTTTGATAAGTTTTTCGGCACTTATTATTCAAACGATATGACCCCGTTCGCTTTGGTCTCCGGCACGATAGAAGGCGGCGAGGCGATAAGTCATCAAGCGCCGTTTGACCAAACCGAATTGAACCCGCTTTATGCAGAAAAAGCCGAAGCCTTTATTGCCGCTGCGCCTGAAGACAAGCCGCTATTTCTCTATTTCGCGCATAATTTTCCGCATGTGCCGCTTTATGCGGCGCCGCATGAAACAGGGCGTTCTGACGCCGGTCTTTATGGCGATGTGGTGGAAGGCCTCGATGAGACCGTTGGGCGTGTTGTTTCGGCGTTAAAAAAACGTGGTCGGTTTGACAATACGCTTATTCTCATCACCAGCGATAATGGCCCATGGTGGGAAGGGCGCGGCATTGGCCGAGGCCGCAAAGGGGTGAGTTTTGAGGGCGGTGTGCATGTGCCGTTTATCGCCCATTGGCCGCAGCAAATTAAACCCGGCCGCACAGACGCGCTGGTAATGGGCACGGATTTATTGCCAAGCCTATTGGATGAGTTGGATATGCCTTTGCCACGCGACCGCATTATTGACGGCAAGTCTTGGGCCGCCACTTTGCGCGGCGGCGACAGCCCGCATCAGGTTTTATATTATTATGCTGCCGGCACGCTGATGGCGGTGCGCGACAAGCAGCATAAATATCGTGCCCGCAAGCCGGTGGTTTATCCGACCGATCCGGTTTCTTTGCCGTTTTGGCAAGCGCATGGCCCATGGCTGTTTGATATGCAGGCCGACCCGAGCGAGGCTTATGATATTTCGATGAAACAGCCGCACATCGCCGCGCAAATGAAAGCGCTGATGGACGCCAAAAATGCCGAAATGGCAGAAAACCCCCGCGGCTGGAAGTAGCTTTTTTCGCTAAACCTTTTTATAAACCTCAGCGCCGCCGACGCGGAACTCGGTAGATTTGGCTTGCATACCGGCTTCAAGTGCTTCTTCCGGCTTCATGTTCAGTTTCGCCGCATAGTCGCGCACATCTTGGGTGATTTTCATCGAGCAGAAATGCGGCCCGCACATGGAGCAGAAATGCGCCACTTTCATTGATTGTTTCGGCAGCGTCTCATCATGATAAGAGCGCGCCGTATCGGGGTCGAGTGCCAGATTGAACTGGTCGTCCCAACGAAACTCGAAACGCGCTTTTGATAGCGCATTGTCACGAATTTGTGCGCCGGGATGGCCCTTTGCCAAATCGGCAGCGTGCGCCGCCAGCTTATAAGTGATGATGCCGGTTTTCACATCTTCTTTATTGGGCAGGCCCAGATGCTCTTTCGGCGTCACATAACACAGCATCGCCGTGCCATACCAACCGATTTGCGCCGCGCCAATAGCGGAAGTGATATGGTCATAGCCGGGTGCAATGTCGGTGGTCAGCGGCCCCAGCGTATAAAACGGCGCTTCATCGCACCAGTCCAATTGCTTGTCCATATTCTCTTTAATCAGCTGCATCGGCACATGGCCGGGCCCTTCAATCATCACTTGCACATCGTGCTGCCAAGCGATTTGCGTCAACTCGCCCAGCGTTTCCAATTCGCCCAATTGCGCCGCATCATTGGCATCCCAAACCGAGCCGGGACGCAAACCATCACCCAAAGAGAACGCCACATCATAGGTTTTCATAATCTCGCAAATATCTTCGAAATGCGTATAGAGGAAGCTTTCCTTGTGATGCGCCAAGCACCATTTCGCCATAATCGAGCCGCCGCGCGAGACAATGCCGGTCATGCGTTCGGCCGTAAGCGGCACATATTTCAGCAATACACCGGCGTGAATGGTGAAATAATCGACCCCTTGTTCGGCTTGCTCAATCAGCGTATCGCGGAAAATTTCCCAAGTCAGTTCTTCCGCCTTGCCGTCAACTTTTTCAAGCGCCTGATAAATCGGCACTGTGCCGATGGGTACCGGTGCATTTCTTAAAATCCATTCACGGGTTTCATGAATATGCTTGCCGGTCGATAAATCCATAATCGTATCGGCCCCCCAGCGAATGCCCCAAGTCATTTTATCAACTTCTTCACCGATCGAAGAGGTGACCGCGCTATTGCCGATATTGCCGTTAATTTTGACCAGAAAATTGCGCCCGATAATCATCGGTTCGCTTTCCGGATGATTGATATTATTCGGAATAATCGCGCGGCCACGGGCGATTTCATCGCGAACGAATTCCGGCGTTATTTCCAGCGGCAAATTGGCGCCAAAGCTCTCGCCGTTATGCTGGCGCGTCATCATATCGGCCATGCGCTGCCCGCGTTCGCCAGTGGCTTTCAGGCTTTCCAAATAAGCGGCGCGGTTTTGATTTTCGCGAATGGCAACATATTCCATTTCCGGTGTCACAATGCCTTGTCGCGCATAATGCATTTGCGTGACGTTTTTGCCCGGCTTGGCGCGGCGCGGTGTGCGTTGCAAATTAAACCGCAGGGCGGTCAGTTTTTCATCTTCCAGACGTTGCTTGCCATAATCACTGCTTGGCCCGTCCAGCTCTTGCGTATCATCACGCTCACCAATCCAAGCGGCACGCAATGGCGCCAGACCGGCGCGAATATCGATTTTAGCAGCGGGGTCCGAATATGGGCCGGATGTGTCATAGACAAAAATCGGCGGATTTTTCTCGCTGGTTTGCCCTGAAAGCGCCATATCGGTTGGCGTGTCATCTTGGCTGATTTTGCGCATCGGTACCCGCATATCGGGCCGCGAGCCGGTGACATAAATTTTCTCGCTATTCGGCAATGGCGCAATAGAGGCGTCATCAACCCGCGCTTGCGATTCGGAAAATTCGGTTTTTTTAGCTTGTGACATGCTCGGCTCTTTCTCGGTTTCGCTTATCCAACGTTTCGCTTATCTAACGGAAAGTCACATCACATGAGTCAGAAAGCAGCGCGGCGCAGTTTGCCGGCACTCCCTGCAGCGGCATGACCCGTAAACAGGTGCGAAGGGTGTGCTCTCACCGGCAAAAACAATCACCGGACCCCTGTGCAGTTTTGACCTTAGATTTGCCCGCCCACTAACGCAAGTAAAGGTGATGAAATAGGCGATGAAATAGGTGATAAAAATACGAGAAAAACGGTATTCTTCAGGAAAATGTCTTGAATCGCAGTTTCGGTCATGGTTATGATTTATGACGCAGGCGTCACTTTTTGGCGCGATTAAAATTTGAAAACGATTTTAGGCCGAAAAGGGATGAGTTTCGGCCCTCTGACGGGAGACGAGAATGAGCGAAGCGATTAAGCAAGACACGCGCCCGGGCGCTGAATATGCCTATAACACAAAGCTGGAAGACTTGGATCCGTCTATCGTAAATCTGTGGCCAAAAGAAGAATATTGGCCGGTTTTCGAGCGTATGCGCGATGAAGCCCCGCTACATTGGTGCAAGGAAGCCTGGGAGTCCGAATATCGCCCCGATGATGCAGCACCGATTGGTGGTTATTGGTCTGTCACTCGCTATGACGATATTATGGCGATTGATACCGACCATAAGCGCTTCTCATCTGAACCGGCTATCGTGCTGAACAATCCGCAAGAGGATTTCCCGCTGCCGATGTTTATTGCCATGGACCAGCCAAAGCATGATGTGCAGCGCAAAACCGTCGCGCCGGTTGTTGCGCCCATGAGCTTGGCGCAAATGTCTGAGCTTATTCGCGAGCGCACAAACTTCGTGCTCGACAGCGTGCCGCTAAATGAAGAATTTGATTGGGTCGACACTGTCTCTATCGAATTGACAACCATGATGCTGGCCACATTGTTTGACTTCCCGTTTGACGATCGCCGCAAGCTGACCCGTTGGTCAGATGTCGCAACTGCCGGTCCTGAAACCGGTATTGTTGAGAGCGACGAGCAACGCCGTGCCGAATTGATGGAATGTGTCGAATATTTCATGGGGCTGTGGCAGCAACGCGTTGGCGGTAATGGTAATGACCTCATCACCATGCTGGCTAATGGCGAAGAAACCAAAGATATGGATACGATGGAATATCTCGGCAATTTGATTTTGCTGATTGTCGGTGGCAATGACACGACACGTAATTCCATGTCAGCGTCGATTTATGGCTCCAATTTGTTTCCCGCCGAATGGGAAAAAGTGCGCGCCAATCGCGAGCTTATTCCAAACACTGTGGCGGAAATCATTCGCTGGCAAACGCCTTTGGCTTATATGCGCCGCACCGCTTTGGAAGATGTCGAAATGCACGGCAAGACCATTAAAAAAGGCGATAAAGTCGCCATGTGGTATGTTTCGGGCAATCGCGATGAACGCAAATTTGAAAATCCCAATGCATTGATTTTTGACCGTCCGAATGCACGTAATCACATTTCATTCGGCTTTGGTATTCACCGTTGCTTCGGCAAT
>CBFIIT010000044.1:0-11665 GCA_965662725.1 Alphaproteobacteria bacterium
GATGTCACGGTTCTGGGGTTTGAGCCGGAAGACGCCGCCGCCTATGGCCGCGTTATCCTGCAAGGTGATGTGCCGACGGCGATTGTCGAGTTTAAAGATGCCGATGAGGCAATCCGTGCCGTGACTTTATGTAATGGTGGGGCGATGGGTCTGTCGCGCGCGGCATTGGAAAAATATCTGCCGCAAATGAGCAATGATAATGCGCAGGGCGAATATTATTTGCCCGATTTGGTGACGCTGGCGCATCAAGACGGTGCCTCCACCGGTTTGGTGATGGCACAAAGCCAAGATACAATGGGTGTCGATAGCCGTGCCGGTCAGGCAAAGGCCGAGGCGCTGATGCAAGCCCGTTTGCGACAAAAGTTTCTGGATGCCGGTGTCGGCATGCAAGACCCGCATAGCGTATTTCTCAGCTTCGATACGGCTATCGCGCCGGATGTGATGCTGGAGCCGCAGGTTAAAATCAATGTCGGTGTTTCTATCGGCAGCGGCACGGTGATTAAAGCCTTTACCCATTTGGAAGGGGTGACGATTGGTGAAAATGCTGCCATCGGCCCTTATGCGAGATTGCGCCCAGGCACCAATGTCGGCGATGAGGCAAAAATCGGCAATTTTGTAGAGACCAAGAAAGCCGATATCGGCAAGGGCGCAAAAGTCAGTCACCTGTCTTATATCGGTGATGCGGAGCTGGGCATGGAAGTAAATGTCGGCGCCGGAACAATCACCTGTAATTATGACGGCTTTAACAAGCATGTGACCAAAATCGGCGATGGCGCGTTTATCGGTTCAAATTCATCTTTGATTGCGCCGGTGACAATCGGCAAGGGGGCGTTTCTCGGCTCCTCTTCTGCTGTCAGCAAAGATGTGCCGGATGACGCGCTTGTCGTTACCCGTGCACCTGTGCGCGAGATAAAAGGGTGGGGCGTAAAGTTTCGCGCTCGTCACGAGAAAAAGGATAAGTAAATGTGCGGAATTATCGGAATTATCGGCAAGGATAATGTCAGCCAGCGCGTTTATGACGGGCTGAAGCGATTGGAATATCGGGGTTATGATAGCGCCGGTATCGCCATTATATCTGACGGAAATTTGATCCGCCGCCGCGCCGAAGGCAAATTGGACGCGCTTCGCGAACGGCTTGAGAGCCGCCCATTTGTCGGCAGTATCGGTATTGGTCACACCCGTTGGGCGACGCATGGTCCTGCGGTAAAGGCCAATGCGCACCCGCATCGCGGGGAAAACGTGGCTGTCGTGCATAATGGTATTATCGAGAATTACAAAGAGTTGAAAGAGGCGCTGATTGCCGAAGGCGTCAGTTTCTCTTCTGATACCGATACTGAAGTTATCGCGCATTTATATGCCAAGAACTTGAATGATATGGGTGATGCCCAAAAAGCGGCGGTCGAAACTTTTTCAAATTTGGAAGGCGCGTTTGCTATTGCACTGATTATTGATGGCAATGAGGATGAAATTATTGTCGCGCGGCAGGGCAGCCCCTTGGCTATCGGTTATGGCGACGGCGAAATGTTTCTCGGCTCTGATGCCTTTGCTTTGGCACCGTTTACCAATCGGGTGTGTTATTTGGCAGATGGCGACTGGGCGGTATTACGCCGCGACGGTGCCGAAATCTTTGCGCTTGGCGAAGCAGCCGCCGTGTCGCGTCCGGTTGAAACAGTCGATGCCTCTGCCGCCATGGTTGATAAAGGCAATTATCGCCACTTTATGGCGAAGGAAATTCACGAGCAGCCGGATGTATTATCGCGCACATTCGGTCAATATATCGATCCGGAAGCGCGCGGTGTTTTACTGCCCGAAAACGATCTCGATTTCAGCAAAATCAATCGGGTTATTTTGGTCGCTTGCGGTACCGCATATTTTGCCGCGCAGGTTGGCCGTAATTGGATTGAGCGTTATGCGCGTATTCCGGCCTCGATTGATATCGCCTCCGAGTTTCGTTATCGCAATGCGCCAATGGATAAGGATTGCCTCGCCGTGTTTGTTTCGCAATCGGGTGAGACGGCAGACACGTTGGCCGCGGTGCATCATTGCAAGGCGCATGGCCTGCAAACCATCGGCGTGGTGAATGTGCCGGAAAGTTCCATCACCCGCGAAGTCGACCTGACTTTCCCGACTTATGCCGGCCCTGAAATCGGTGTTGCCTCCACCAAAGCCTTCACCGCGCAACTTGGTGCTTTGGCCTCCTTGGCGATTGGCTTGGGGCGGGTGAAAAAAACCATTGATGAAGCCGAAGAAGCGCGGCTGACGGATTTACTGCTGACAACGCCGCGCCTCGCCAATGATGTCTTGGCTTGTGAAGACCAGATTGAAGAGATTGCCAAAGGCTTTGTCGATTATAGCAGCGCCTTGTTTATCGGCCGCAATACAATGTGGCCATTGGCACTTGAGGGGGCGTTGAAGCTGAAAGAAATCAGCTATATTCACGCCGAAGGTTTCGCGGCCGGTGAGTTGAAGCACGGCTCAATTGCACTGGTTGATGAGACGGTGCCGATTATCGCCATTGCGCCGGATGATGAGCTGTTTGAAAAGACCGTTTCCAATATGCATGAAGTATTGGCGCGCGGCGGCAAAGTCATCATGCTGGGCAGTGAAGACGGTATCGCGCAAGCCGGGGAAGACTGCATGGCGACCATTAAATTGCCGGTGCTCGACCCGTTCATCACGCCGATACTTTATGCGTTGCCCTTGCAATTACTGGCTTATTACGCCGCTGTTGCCAAAGGCACGGATGTCGACCAGCCGCGCAACCTGGCCAAATCGGTCACGGTTGAATAAGCCGCTTCTTGCCTGCGACAACCGTTCCATTTGGCCCGCAGCCATGGCGGCTTATATTCATCTCATGAGTGAGTTGGAAGAAGCCGAGCAGCAAGTGCGTGACATGGTGGTGCAAGCCGCCGCCACATTAACCCAGCAATATGGCGAGGATGCCGAGGTGATTGCCACCATGCGCGCAGCCGAATTTGCTGCTGCCGGTGATGTTGAGGGCTTGAAAGCCTGGGATTTGATTATCGAATATCTGGTCGCATTGCGCGAGGGTAAGCCGCAAGATATTGGCGGAGCAGTCAATTGAAAACGCTGACCGTGTTTTATAATGGTCGCTGCTCAATATGCGGGCCGGAAGTGGCTATGTATCAGCGCATGGCGGCGACGCAGAATATCGATAGTTTGAACTTTAAAGATGTTTCGACAGGTGAACTGCCAAAGGGCTTTCAGCGCGATGCGATGCTGGCGCGCTTACATGCACAAGAGGGCGACGAAATGCTTGTCGGTGTGCGCGCGTTTATTGCTTTATGGCTACGCCTGCCGAAATTCAAATATCTGGCCCACGCAATAAATTGGCCGATCATGAGAGACATGACCGGCCTGATTTATAATCACATTATCGCGCCATGGCTGTATCGCCGTTATTTGCGCAGTCAGTGTGATATCTGATTAGATGCCCGGAATGAACGGGATGTCGATGATGCCGCAACCGGCAACAGCGAGGCTCAATACGACAGGAATGATAATCTTTTTCATTGGTTTCTCTCCAGAGACTCTTCTTCAGGCCAACCATTGGCCTGTGCCGTTTTATACCCTTGATAGCGCGGCTGGTCTATGGCCAGTTTGCCCATCGTCACTTTAATAAGGTGCGTTTTCAGCTTTTCGTCTGATAAATCCATCTCACCCGCCGCGATTTTGTCACATAATTTGCGATTTAAAGTTGGCAAATCGCCGCCTTCACCAAGCAGCGATTCGAGCCGCGCTTGTTCGGCCGCATTAAAGCCGGGCGCCAATTGCAATTCACGCGCCACGATATCCAGCACATTGCCGGCGACACGCGCATGAAAAGCGGCATGACCCGATAATTGCGGCATCGCCGTTTCATTCAAGAAGCTGCGCGCTGCAGCCAGTAATTTATCGGCAGAAGGGCGGTCTTGCATCAGTCTTCTCCCATCAGCATGCGTAATAAATCAATCTCGGTTTCAGAGGCGCGTCGCCCGATAGAGCCGCGTTCAACTGAAGGGTCGCCGCCGCTTTCAAATGCCGACACCATCAACACGCCGCACATAATGCCCCATTTCAATGTGCCGAGAATTTCCCAAAATCGCGTCGCTTTCTCGTCCACCGTGCCACCGGCTTCACGATAGGCACTATATAAAGACGCGCGGTCGCCAAATCCGCCAACCGGCATATGATGTTGCCCAAACCGCCAGCTTGGCACACAGGGCCAGCCAAGGTCTTCCATCGGGTCGCCAATATGCGTCAGTTCCCAATCCAGCAGCGCGACCAATCCGTCTTCCGGCGACACCATAATATTGCCATTACGAAAATCGCCATGCACCAAAGCCGGTTCCCGTTTGTCGGGCAGATTATCGCGCAGCCATTTTATCGCCAGCTCAAACACCGGATAAGGATGTCCGCTTTGTGCCAGAAAGCTTGCATATTTTTCCAGTTCTCCGGCCGCATCGCTAAACGGCAAATCGGGCAGGGTCGCAACATCTATCTGATGCAAAGCGGCCAGCATCTCGCCGCATTGCGCTGCCAAATGTGGCCGCACTTTATCGAATTCGCCATCGCGCAAAATCTTTCGTGCAATGGTTTCGCCCTCGATGAAATCCATCACATAGGCCTCGCCGATTGCGTCTTCCCCATCGCATACAAAGCTGACGCGCGGCACGGCGATTCCGGCTTTGGCGGCTGCGGTAATAATGGCCGCTTCGCTGGCTTTCGGCAGCGCGTTTTCAGAGGCGCGCACACCACGCGGATTGCGGCGCAAAACATAAGCCCGCCCGTCGCAAATAAATGTCCAACTTTCCTGACTGGCCCCACCGGACAATCGCTTCAAATGCTGCATCGGCGCATCAAAGCGGCGCGCGCATAGCGCTTCCATGCGGCTTTCAAACCGGTCTTGTGATGCCTCTCCCATGCGGCAAAGCCTGCCAAACTTCGGGCGCAAAGGCAACTCGCGCAATTAGCGACCTCTGTCCGCATTTCGCCCATTTAACTTATTTACTTTGAAGAAAATAAAAAAAATTAGCCTGCTTGCGCGGTTTGGGAAGCAGGGTAAAACTCGAAACTTGAGGGCCAAAATAACAATAAAAAAGTTAAGGCCCTCGCGTATTCTGTTCAAAAGCGTTTTCTGTTCGTTGTGTTCAGCACGGCTCGCCGTGTGTTTTTTGCGCCGCGTAAGGCTGACTTTGCCCCAATTGAAAAAGGGCGAAGTGCGGTCTGTTTACTCAATTTTGGTTCACTGGGGAGCGCGTTAACGAAAAATTAACCTAGACAATCTAGCTTCGCATCAGGTGCTCGTAATCTGTTGTGAAGAGTCTTTGTTAACGCACCCCAAGAAGAACAACGGTAACGCCAACAACAGGACTCTGAAATGTTTTTTGATCGCTTTCTTAAACTACAAACCCTGAAATTCCGTCTGCTGGGGAGCACCTCATTTGGGCAGCTTTACAGCAAAGAAAATTTGCCGCTGCTTAAGTTCCGCAGAGAAGGGGCGATGCTATCGCCACTGATTGCCGGATTACTGGCCGCTTGTGGCGGCGGTGGTGGCGGGGTTATCCCGATTGGCTCCGGCGCCGGAACCCGTGAGGGTGGCGAAGGTGGTACAACAACAACACCAACACCACCGGCACCGACTGAAAGCACTGAACCTTCCTTTAAGCTGTTTGTCCTGGACGGCGCGATTGAAGGTGCGCTTGTTTACGTCGTTAATGAAGACGGCACGAAAACGGAAATTGGCCGAACCGGCCCTGATGGCAGTGTCGATATTGCGGCCGAGCATAAAGGCAAAAAGGTTGAAGTTGACCTCAATGGCGCCACTGATTTGGCAACTTTGCAAACATTTGCAGAGGGCGACATGTATGAGGTGGCCTTGCCGGACGACGCCAATGGACAAACCGTTGTTGCATCGCCGATTACCACCATCATCACCCAGTTGCAGGAAGAAAACGAAGAGCTTTCTGACGAGGAAGCCATTGAAGAAGTGTTTGGCGATGGCACTGCCATTACCGCATCTCACCTGCACGACCCTGACAATTATATTGCCCCGGAAGTAGCGGTCACCGGCAAAACCCGCACCAATCCGGAGACCATTCGTGAAATGGTCGCGAAGACTTCGGTTGTCATTCAGAAATTGCTGGAGCAAGAACGCACAGATAATGACGATAGCGACACGGCTCTCAGCATCATCAAAGAAGATGATAATGGCATCACCTCGGCTGATTTGGATACCGATTATCAAGCCAAAGTCAGCGAAGCGCTGACCGCGGCGCGCGCCCGCACAAGTGGTGAGCCGATTGCCAATCCGGATATTACACGCGGCGATACGACAGCGACAAATTACGATGAAGACACTCTTGTCTCTATTGATATTGAAGACTGGGGCTTTCGTGACCCGGGCGGCAATACCGAGAACACCCCTGAGGCAGATGATGACGCGCCGGTCTCCATCACCATTTCAACCATTACGCTGACTCAGGAAGATGGCTCAGATGTAACAGGCGCGGCGGCCGGTAAATTTGTGCTGGCTGACGGCTCTGATGCACCGACAACAATCACGCTGGCGCAGCTTGCCGGTTTGAAATTCGAGCCTGCCGCCAATGTGTTTGGCGATGTGACGGTTACCTTTACCGCCAATGATGGCGAGCGCGATTCACCGGAAGCGGAGCTGACCTTCACCATTGATAGCGTTAATGACCTTCCGGCCGATATCGCCATGACGGGCAACCGAGGCACCGATGAAGCCACTCGTTTTGTCTTGCAAGACGGTGAAGTGAAACTGGCTGACGGCACTGTTGCCGGTCTTATTTTCGCAACCGATGTGGAAGATGACGATACAACCCTAATTATTGCGATTGAGGATGGCGGCGACGGTGCCCTGTTTACGCTGGGCGATGACAACACATTGCGCCTCAAAGAAGGTGCGACCGCCAAAAAAGGCGGCGAGACCTATTCCGTCACCATTAAAGTGACAGATAGCGATGGCGGCTTCAGCACAGAGACTTTCACCATTGTGCAGGCCGGTATTTATCTGACGCAAACGACAGATACGCACTTCTTCTCGAACCATAAAAATGCTGACGGGCAGGGCCTGTTGGATGAGGAAGTCGATCCCGATACGGCGACCGGTACGGTTGATGTAAATGTCGGCGCGCGCGCTTTGGCCGGCTTGCGGGTCTATGCCGATGCAACTGATGACTGGGCAATTAAAGTATCTACCGATGCGACAACGGCATTGCCGACAAGTTCGGTTGTGCTGGCGACAATTAATAGTGATGGCACGGGCTTTACCGAAGGCAGCAACGCCGCTTTCACCGATGCCAATATCTCCGGCACCACCGTCACGGTGCCAACTGATATTGATTTCACTGTGCCTGCCGCCACCATTGCGTCTGCCGGTTTCTCCGCGCTTACCATGGTCGCCGATTATAAGGTTTGGGCTGTATATAATGCGGCTGATGATAGCTGGAGCGTGGCCACAGGCGCGGCTTTGCCGACTGCCGGTTTGATTGTTGAACTGGGCACGGTAAATGCTGCCGGTGATGGTTTTGAAGATGGCGCACATGCCGCGTTAACAGTGGGAACTGTGGCACAAAAAAGTATCACGCTGAACGCGGATTTGACCATTAATTTACCGGACCTCCGTGTCGTTTCGGGTGTTGTTATCACCGGCGCGGTGGAAAACGCCCACACACTTTATGCTGAATATGACGGCGCAACGAATAGCTGGGAACTGAAAAGTATCGCGATTGCCGACTATGCTGCTTATGCCATGAATGCCATTACGCATGTCATTAACAGCGACGTCGACGGCAACGGCAACGGTTACGGGAGGGTCGGCACAAGCCTTACTAACACTTCCATTAACAGCATCTTTAATTGGTCCGGTGACACGCTTGTTGCCATTGCAACCCATCCTATCAATCGAAACGACCCTACTATTGCGTCTAGCGGTTTCGCGCCGATAGCGGCCGCAATTGGGGACCATATTTGGGCCGAATGGGCTGACGGCGCGTGGACATTAAACTCCGGCGCAACGCTGCCGGTTTCAGGCGCGTTTTTTAACCTCAATCTGCAAGTTCAAGCTGATGGCTCATTGAGCCCCACGGTAGCGCAGATAGATGTTACTGACCACGCTTCCGAAACCTCTCCGGCAATTGCGCTCGGTGAAGATATCAGCATCACTGACGTAAATGCTGTTGCGACAGCGGAAGCCTCGCTGACAGTGTCAGACACAAACGGCAAGGGCGTTGAAGTCGGCACATTGGGTGTTGAGGGTGAAGCCGGAACACTGGTCTTCACCATTACCGGTGGTGCGGATGCCGATGATTTTGTTATTCAGAATGGCATTTTATATTACGTCGGCGACAATACCGGCGATTTTGACAATGCTGAAACACGCCCGGTCTATGACCTTGAAATCAGCTACACTGTTTCAGGCACTCACACATTGGCAGCCGGTGACCGAAAAGATGTGCAGCGCGATGGCGTGGCAACCGGCGATGCAGCCAATATAGATGACGCAAGTTTCGCCCTAAATGGCGGCGCGGTTAGCGGCGCAGAATTTGTCGCGGCTGAAGACTTTGATCTGGCTGAATTGCGATTAAATGATGGTGGTGGTGATGATGACTGGTTGGTGCTGACAGCGAAGGCCGATGGCCCGGCTGCCGGCGTGGCAGGCAATGGCTTGCGCTTCAAATTTGAAACTTCCGATGATGTCGGAACCGGCGTTAAGGAAATCACACTCGACAGCACCGGTGTTGCCGGTGAGTTTACCATTATTGTTACCCTCAATGCCGATGGCGCTAGTTTTGATGAGATTGAAGCTGAACTGAGAACAGCAATTACCGATGGCGGTGTATTGGCAGACCATATCGGCTCCATTACTGAAGGCCCTGGTCATGCCGCTTACACTGGCAATACCATGTATCCCGAAGATTTTGGCAGCGTCACAGACGGTAGTGACGGCACACGAACAACAGAATTTGTTCCGAGCGATAGTGCAACAGATGGCTCAGACGCCACCCGCACCATAGATGTGGCGGCAGGCACTATTTATCTGTCCGACAGCAGTACACCGGTTAGCTTTGCCGCAGTAACCGATTTGGACATCGGCCTTGGCAAAGGGCAGGTGATTGTCACCGTCACCGGTTCAACCGGCACGGCAAGCTGGCTGGCTGATGGCGACGCGCTTCCGGCAAATGCCTATGTGCTGTCCACTGTCAGCGCCTATGACGCAAAATATGATGGCGAATTGGTCAAAGCCGACGGTTCAGCCTATAGCACCGCCCCAACATCTGCGGCCGGTGTTACGGCGGTCACGGGTGCCGATGCGGTTGCCGCCAGTGCCACCATTGGCGGACTTACCTTTACGGCAGACACTGCAGGGGTCGGCGGCAACGCCATTACCGTTGAGTTTGTTGTCGGCGCTGATGGCGACCCGCTTTCGGTTGCCGTAACCGCCAATGCGATTGTTGTCACGCTGGCCACCACCGGCACGGCGGGCACTTCAATGCTGGCCGAAATTAAAGCCGCCATTGAAGCCAGCACGCCTGCGGCGGCTCTGGTTGATATTGCAAACCCGGCAAATGGCGCAGATGCTGCCAATGCTGCGGTTGCTGAAGCCAGCCTCACAGGTGGCGCAGACCTTGTTGATGAAGTTAAAGCAACGCGCGTCATCACTTTTGCCGATGCCGGTAAAATCACCATTGATGGCACCGATATTACTATCGCCGCCAACACGCAAGTGACCACCGAAAACATGGATGCAGGCGTTCTGGTTATCGATTTGGATGACAGCAACACTGTCAAATTCCTTACCGAAGCTGAATTGGCCGCCTCAACAGCCAATATCAAAGTGCTGGCGACAATTGCCGCCGGAGCCACAGGCGCGGTGACGGTTGACGCCACGAATCCGCAAACCATAACCGACAATAGCGGCACTGCGGCCGCAGCCGACGACACAGTCACCTACACACTGGCCGCGAAAACAGAGGAATATCAGGTCAATCTGATTAACCTGAACGACAATCTGCCGGAATTTGATGATGTCGAAACAACGGTCAGTGTGCTTGAAAATGCCGCAACGGGCACTGTGCTGCAAACTTTGAAAGCAACTGATGCCGATGGCGACCCGGTGACTTATGCTTTTTCAGGGAGCGTGCGCGCATTTGCCGAGGCAGATGGCGTCGGTCGTCAAATAACAAACAACCCATTTAGGTTGGAAACGCAGGCAGACGGTTCGGTTAATTTGGTACTGGACGACGCTATCGATTTTGAAACGGCCCAGAAATACATTGTCACAGTGAAGGCAACCTCCGCTTCCAGCTTGCGGGATGCCCCAACGCCATTGAGTAACCAGAAAACCATCGATCTGACCATCAACATCGGAAATGTAAACGAAGCACCGACCGCCGTGTCCTTAGTCGGCAATGTGGTTGATACGCAAGTATTCCCGACCGATGGTGTTTTGGTGGGTTTGATGAGCTCCACCGATGAGGACGCCAATGAAACCTTCACCTATACGGTCGGTGGCGCAGATGCGACGCATTTCACCGTGCGCGGCAATCAGTTGTTCTATACGGGTGGCGCAGACAATGTGAAAGACAGCTACGCCATTTCCATCACCACCACGGATTCAGGCAACAATAAAGTCACCGATGATTTTGAACTGACCGCAGGCACACCGACGCTTGATAATGGCGTTTTGGAAGAAGCTGCCGATGCCACCACCGATGGCACGCCGGAAGTGCCGGAAAAATACAGCGACTTCACCGCTGATGCGGATTATTTCGTCTATATTCATAAAGACTCTCCGGCGGTTATTCGGGTGTCGAAGACGGACCCGGCCGGTGCCGATGTCACGGTGCTGTCACGGATTGATATTGACCGTGGGAACGGCGATGAATTCCGGCCGGTAAGCAATAGCCGAGACAATAAAGGCCTCAATAACCAACTGAAAAGGAAGTTCACTCTTGATGACGACACGAAATTGGAGCTGAAAGAGGATGCTTCGGGCGCGCTTCTATATAAAGCGACGCATGATATCGCGCTTAAAGACAAAGAGCCTTTGAGCTTTGATGCGGCGGCGGAAGATAAAATTTTCGCCATGCTGATTGGCACACCAAACCATTTCAACTGGGTGATTAATGTCGCGTCAGCACTGCCGACAACGCAAGACACGTTTAATGGCCAAGTCATTTCGCGGGTAATTGAATTGGGCACGGTTGACGCCACAGATGGCGTCACCGGCGGCAGCCTGCTCGGCACTGATTTGGTGTCGTTTGTCGATGGCAATGCCGATGGCAATGGCAAAGTCACCATTCAGCCGATTTGGTTCGGCGCGGCGGGACACTATCTTTACGCCCGATTTGACGATGGCGAATGGGCTCTCAAAACCGCCATTTGGCCGTCGGGTGCACAAACCATCCGCATGACCCGGATTAATGAAGATGGCGATGGTTTCACCACTGGCGCCCCGGCCGGTTTCACCAAAATTGCGATGGATGACGGCAACCCCGACAGTGTCGCCGATAATGTGGTGATTTTCACTATGCCGGCGACACTTACTCCGGCCGACAACCAAAAAATTCGCGTGGATGTAGGCAGTATTGACATTGAATCCGCTGATATGGCTAACGCGCTGGAAGTGGGAACCGTC
>CBFIIT010000045.1:0-11611 GCA_965662725.1 Alphaproteobacteria bacterium
TTGTGAAATGAATGGCTGTTTTGAGGCCGGTGATTTCGACCCGTCCCAAGCCTCAACGCCGCTGACG
The DNA here is from genome assembly GCA_965662725.1 of Alphaproteobacteria bacterium. Lineage (GTDB taxonomy): Bacteria > Pseudomonadota > Alphaproteobacteria > RS24 > RS24 > UBA8337. The sequence goes on from CBFIIT010000045.1 coordinate 68, forward strand.
CAATGGCTGGTCGGTGAAGTGGTGCGGGCGCAAAATGCGGTCACCAAATCGCTGGAAGCCTATCGCTTTAACGATGCCTCTAACGCCGTTTATCAGTTTATTTGGAACAGCTTTTGCGATTGGTATGTCGAGCTTGCAAAGCCTTCTTTACAGGGTGAGGACGCCGCCGCCAAAACCGAAGTGCAAGCAGCAACCAAATGGGCGTTTGAGCAGGCGCTGCGCCTGCTGCATCCGTTTATGCCGTTTGTTACCGAAGAAGTTTGGGCGAAGACCGCCGGAGAAAATCAGAGCCGCGCCAATCATTTAATGTTGGATGTCTGGCCATCGTTGTCCGACGACCTCATCAAGCAAGATGCCGACGCGGAAATTAATTGGCTGATCGAAGCAATCGGTGAAATCCGCTCTGTGCGTTCCGAGATGAATGTGCCGGCCGGTGCGCAAGTGCCGCTTGTGGTTATCGGCGCCGGTGCAGAAACCAAAAAGCGACTGGCTGAAACCGAAACGGTTTTGATGCGTCTGGCGCGGTTGTCTGATATCGCACAAGCTGATGCCGTGCCGGAAGGAGCCGTGCAAACTGTGCTTGGCGAAGCGGTTTTGGCTCTGCCACTGGCTGACGTGATCGATGTCGATGCCGAAAAAGCGCGACTGAAAAAAGATATCGGCAAGGTCGAAGGCGAGATTAAGAAAATATCCGGTAAGCTGAACAATCAGGGCTTTTTGGATAAAGCACCGCAAGCCGTGGTCGATGAAAATAAAGCTCGCTTGGCCGAAGAAGAAGCGCGCCGCGACAAACTGCAATCAGCGCTTGAGCGTTTGGGTTAATAAGTCGAATAAAACGCGTAAATGGTGACAAGCCAGCAAACTGCGAGGCTGGCTCGTTTGACTGTGCTGTCTGATACGTAATCTGTCAGCCGCGCCGCGCCATAGCTGCCAATGCCGATACCGACCAGCACTGCCATGCCGCCGAGCCAATCGATTTTGCCTTCATAGGCAAACAGCAAAATGGCGGCGAGTGATGAGATGGTTGCGAATGCCAGCTTTAGCCCGTTCATGGCGCGCACGGCGGTATAGCCGCCCAGCGATAAGGCGGCGAGGGTGAGAATGCCGAAACCGCCCTGAAAATAACCGCCATAAATGCAGGTGAGAAACACAGCAGCCGCGCCCAGCAGGCGCACATTGCCGGTACCCATTTTGGCCGCGGCGCGTTCCAATTGCGGCCCGGCCATAAATAAAACAGTGGCGAATAAAAGCAGCCAGGGCACTGCCGCCGCAAACAGCGCCGGGTCGGTTTGCAGCAGCAGCCAGCCGCCGATTAAACCGCCAATGAAAACCAAAGGCGCTTGCCACAGTAAATCGCGCCACATATCGGTCATGTGCTTCCGATAACCGAGAACGCCGGTGATATAGCCGAATGTGGCGGCGAATGTATTGGTCGCATTGGCGATAATCGGCGGCATGCCGGTAAACACCAAGGCGGCAAAAGTAATGCCACTGCCGCCACCGGCCAGCGCATTCATTGTGCCGCCAACCAATCCGGCGAGAAAGAGAATGATGGTTTCGGTCAAACGTCTACTTCAATCACCACCGGCACATGGTCAGACGGTTTTTCCCAGTCCCGCGTATGGCGATGAATATCAAAGCCGAGCAACATATCGGCAGCGAGCGGTGACATCAGATGATGGTCAATGCGAATGCCGTTATTCTTCGGCCAAGCACCGGCTTGGTAATCCCAGAAAGTATAGGTGTCATCGCCGGTTTGTGCGGAAGAGGCGATAGCCTCGGTCAGCCCCAAATTAACGATACGACGAAACGCGGCATGGGTTTCCGGCCGATAAAGCGCATCGCCTTCCCATGAGGCCGGATTATAGCAATCTTCCGGCGTTGGAATGACGTTGAAATCACCCGATAAAACAAACGCTTCTTCATAGCTGAGTAGGGTTTGTGCATGCGCTTCCAACGCCGCCATCCAATTCAGCTTATAGACATATTTCTCATGCTGACCATCATCGCCGGTCGGATTGCCGTTCGGCAAATATATTGAACTGACCCGCAGCGCGCCCTTTTCTGTCGAGACAACCGCCTCGATATAACGCGATTGTTCATCTTCGAAATCGGGCAGCCCGCGCGATACATCTTCCATTGGCAGCTTGGAGAGCAGCGCGACGCCATTATAGGTCTTCTGCCCATGCGTCTCGACATTATAGCCAAGCGCTTCAATATCGGCGCGCGGAAACGCTTCATCAACGCATTTCAATTCCTGCAGACCGACAATATCGGGCTGCGCTTCTTCCAGCCAGCGCAGCACATTAGGCAGGCGCGCCTTGATTGAGTTCACGTTCCAGCTTGCAATTTTCATAAGGCTCAGGGGCTAAATATCAAAAGAGGTGCCGCAGCCGCAATTAGCCGTGGCATTGGGGTTTTTTATTTGAAAGCTGGCGCCGATCAAATCATCGACCCAATCAATCTCGCTGCCTTCCATATATTGTATCGACATTTCATCGACCAGCACGGTCACCCCATCGCGTTCAAAGACAAGGTCATCATCTGCTTGACTGGCATCAATTGAGAAGACATAGGAAAAGCCCGAGCAACCGCCGCCTTGCACCGCGACGCGCAAAAAATTGCCCTCGGATTCTTGAGCCAAGATTTTGCTGATTTGCGCGGCGGCGCTTTGTGATATGGCGAATTGCTGCATAGATTGAAAATAGGGCGGTTCTCGCGCCGATTCAAGCTAAGTTCGACAATAGGGACGCTAAAAGCACTTGCCGCGCGCAGCAAGGCCTAGTGCGCATTGCGCCAGCGAAGCCTCGCAATAGCGAGGCGAAGTCGGCAGGGTGAAGAAACGGAATGGATGTTTCCAAATATCAAGACGAGCTAAACCGCAATCATTGGGACTTGCTGCTTGAGGCTGACCCTTGGTTTGAGGCGGTGCGTGCCTATACGCCGCCGGATAACGCAGAGGCGGAAATTTTCATCATCGGCAAAGCGTCAAATCCTTATGCCATCTGCGTAGTCATTCCGATTGACGGTGGCTTTGAAATTAAGAACATCGCCACCAAAACCATTATGCGGCGGCAGGGCATGGCCGGTGCCCTCATAGAGCATGTTATTGAATTGGCGCGGACACGCGGCGCTGAGATGGTTGAGATCGGAACCTCAACAACCGGGCATGACCAAATCCGCCTGTATGAAAAGCACGGCTTTAAACAAGACGGTATTTTGCGCGATTTCTTTATGCGCTATCCGGAGCCGATTATCGAAAACGGCCTGCTGGTCCGCGATATGGTGATGCTGCGTCTTAACTTATGAACTTCCATTTAACTTATTGAGAATAGGCTTCTTCCAAGGATGTTGCTGATGTGGCACTGTGGGGAAAAGAGGTCGTCATGGACAAGAATAACAACAACAATAATGACGCGGCATACCGTCATGGAAAAAGGCGAGGCGTCAGATTGCCGGTATTACTCGCGCTGCTCGGCGCGTTGGTGCTGGGCTTTGTGTTGGCAGGCTGCACCAAGATTGAGGTGACGCCACCGGCTTATGAATTGAAGCTGTCGGAAAGTCGCCAACTACGCGCCGATTATAATCGCATATGGGCGCGGGCCATTGGTTGGTTTGATGCCAATGAGTTTGAGATTGAGCGGATTGACGAGAAAACCGGCTTTATTGAAGGCCGTTTGCCATTGCCCGATAACAGCCCGTATCTGGATTGCGGCACAGTGAAATTGAGCAATGTTGTCGGTAAGCCGCAAATGCAAAAAGCCGGACGGATAAGGATGATTGTGCGGGGCCGCAGTGCGCCCACTGCATCGGTTACTATTTTTGCCACCGGCACATATAGGCTGAGCATTAAAGACCCTTATGCAGGGCGCGAGGTATATCGTTCCGGCCCGTGCACATCCAGCGGCGAATTGGAACAGCGTATATTCGCTTTTCTCGACAGCTAAGCTTCCCATCTACCCCGAACCGTCCTAAATATGAGGTATGACACACGCTGTTTATCACGCACCCTATGCTTGCCAGCCTGAAGCGACGCGCGGGCGGCAATTTGACGAGTCGGAAAGCAAGACGCGGACGCCTTATCAGCGTGACCGCGACCGCATTTTGCATTGCGGTGCGTTTCGCCGTTTGAAGCACAAGACGCAGGTTTTTGTTGCCCATGTCGGCGATTATTACCGCACGCGCCTGACGCATTCTTTAGAGGTGGCGCAAATCGGCCGTTCGATTGCCCGCGAATTGGGGTTGGATGAAGAACTGACTGAAACTTTGTCGCTGGCGCATGATCTTGGCCATACCGCTTTCGGCCATGCCGGCGAAGATGCACTGGACGCGGCGATGCAGCCATTTGGTGGCTTTGACCATAATGCCCAAACTTTACGTATCGTCACCAAGCTGGAAAAGCGTTACATCCCGTTTGACGGGTTAAATATGACTTGGGAGACGCTGGAGGGGCTGGTGAAGCACAATGGCCCGCTTTTGACCGATGGGCAGAGCCTCGATGATTTGCCGTTTGCCTTGCGCGAACACGCGGCGCAACAAGATTTGCACTTGGATAGCTTTCCGTCACTGGAGGCGCAAGTCGCCGCTTTGTCTGACGATATTGCCTATAATAATCACGATATTGACGACAGCATTCGGGCCGGATTGATTACGCTGGATGATTTGCGGCAATTACCGCTGACCGGCGATATTTTGCGCGATATTGAAGCTGCGCATGGCAAGATTGATGAAAAGCTGGTGCGGCATGAATTGGTGCGCGAGATGATTTCCATCATGATTGCCGATTTGGTCGCTGTTGTGCGCGACGGACTTGAAAAAGACAAGATTGAAACGGCTGATGATGTGCGCCAATTGGGCCGCGCTCTGGCGGTGTTTTCGCCGGAAATGGAAGCCAAGCATAGAGAGATTAAACAGTTTCTCTATAAGCGGGTTTATCGCCACCACACGGTAAACGGCTCAATGAGTAAAGCACGCCGCATTATGCGCGATCTGTTCGATTTATATTTGGCTGAGCCGGAAGTGCTGCCGGAAGATTGGCGCGGCATGGCCATGCAAGATGATGAAACCACCAAGGCGCGGATTATTTGCGATTACATGGCCGGTATGACCGACCGCTTTGCTATGGAAGAGCATCGCCGCCTGTTCGATATTTCCGATACGATGATTTAGATGCCTTGTGATTGAGGGGCATTGTGATTTAGAAAGCGCGTATGAATCTTTTCGCTGAAATTGAAACCGAAGTGCAGGCGGCGCTGTCGGCCTTGCTAAAGCAAGAAAAGCTGCCCGACGGCTTGGATACGTCGCGTATTACGGTTGAGCCGCCGCGCGATGCATCGCATGGCGATATGGCGACCAATGCCGCCATGGTATTGGCCAAGCCGGCTGAGATGAAGCCGCGCGATGTGGCTGAATTATTGGTTACTGAATTGCTGAAATCTGACCGCATTGAAACGGCTGATATTGCCGGGCCGGGCTTTGTTAATTTGCGCCTTGCCAATGCCGCTTGGACCGGCCTTGTACCGCATATTTTGAAAGTCGGGCAGGGTTATGGCGATGGCGCGATAGGCGGCAAGGTAAATGTTGAATATGTGTCGGCCAATCCGACAGGCCCGATGCATGTCGGTCATGCGCGTGGGGCGGTTTTTGGCGATGCGCTGGCGCGTTTGTTGGAGAAAACCGGCAGCGAGGTTTTGCGGGAATATTATATAAATGATGCCGGTTCGCAGGTTGATGTGCTGGCCCGTTCGGCTCTATTGCGCATGCGCGAGGCGCAAGGCGAAGATATTGGCGAAATACCGGAAGGCCTGTATCCGGGTGATTATTTGGTGCCGGTCGGTGAAAAGCTGGCGAGCATGCAATTGCCGCAAGATGAAGCGGTGCAATTGGCTGAGGCCAAATCGGTCGCGCTGCCGATGATGATGGATATGATCCGCGAAGACCTTGCCGCGCTTGGGGTCAGCCATGATTTCTTTTTATCAGAGCAAAGCCTGCATGATGATGGTTCGGTCGATAAAGCACTTGAAGAACTGGATACTAAAGGGCTGATTTATAACGGTGTTTTGGAGCCTCCAAAAGGCAAGGAGCCACCGCCTGATTGGGAGCCAAGCCCGCAAACTCTGTTTAAATCAACCGATTTCGGTGATGATAGCGACCGCGCTCTGAAAAAATCTGACGGTAGTTGGACCTATTTTGCACCGGACATTGCCTGCCATAATGACAAGTTTAAGCGCGGCTATCGCCAAATGATTGATGTCTGGGGCGCAGATCATATCGGCTATATCAAGCGAATGCAGTCAGCGACGACAGCGATTACCGGTGGCGAAGGCCATTTGGAAGTCAAGATTTGCAATTTGGTAAAGCTGATGCGCGGCGGCGCGCCGGTTAAAATGTCGAAGCGGTCCGGCAGTTTTGTGACTTTGCGCGAAGTGGTCGATGAAGTCGGAAAAGACGCGGTTCGGTTCATGATGCTGACCCGCAAAAATGATGCGCCGTTGGATTTTGATTTTGATTTGGTCAAACAGCAAAGCCGTGACAATCCGGTGTTTTACGTTCAATACGCCCATGCACGGGTTTGTTCGGTGTTGAAAAACGCCAAAGAGGCCGGCTTCACTGCGGATGATTTGACCGATGGCGCTTTGGCGGATGCTGATATGAAATTACTGGCAGATGCGGCGGAGCTCAATCTGCTGCAACAAATCGGCAATTTCCCACGTGTGCTGGTGCAAGCGGCGGAAGCGCGTGAGCCGCATCGCATTGCGTTTTATCTGGGTGACTTGGCCGGTGCTTTTCATGCATTGTGGAATGCCGGTAAGGAAAATACCGGTCTGCGTTTTATTCAGGAAGATAATCGCGAGTTAACATTGGCGCGCTTTGCGCTTATTCGTGCAACGGCCCTAACGCTGGCCGCTGGTCTTGACGTTATCGGCGTGACACCGCAGGACGAATTGCGTTAGTCTTTTAAAAAGACCATTGGAGAAACCATGTCGCAAAACGACCCAGGCCAATATGAACAAGATTTCCTCGATAGCGATATCGATTTGCGCATCGCGCATCCGTCGCCGGGGGCTGAAATTTATTCGCGTTCATCTTCATTCAATTTGCCGTCATTGAGGGCGATTGCGGTGCTCGTCGTGATTGTCGGTTCAGCTGTGGCAGGCACTTATTATGTTGCGTTTCAGGAAGGTCTGGAAGAAGGGCAACGCAGTTTGCCGCCGGTCGTCTTGGCAGAGAATACGCCGATTAAAGTTCCGGCTGAAAATGTGCCGGGTGGTGTTGTCGCCAAGCCGGATGATTTAAATATTTACGGGGTAATGCGCGGTGAGGCATTGCCTGAGGCCCAATCAAACGCTCCGGCATCTCCGGCCGCCAATGCGACCGGGACGATTGAAAGCTTGATTGCTGAGACTGAAGACCCGTTTGAGAAGGCGCTGAACGTGCCCCGTGCTGTCGCAGAAGATGAGAGCCTGCCGACGGGTAACAGCATTAAAGTGCTGAAAGAAAACAGCAACGTGCGGGTGTCACCGCCGCGTCCTGAATTGAACCGCGCTCCGCGCGTGGCGGCCGCGCCGGTGCTTACGCCAAAACCTGAAACCCCAACCCAAACAAAAGTTCAAGCGAAGCCGAAACCGGCGCCCGTTGCTGTGGCAAAGCCGGTCGGCAAGCGCGAGGACTTTATGGTTCAATTGGCGGCGTCACGCTCGCGCGCTTTGGCGCGTGGCGTCTATTCCAAATTGCAATCCAATTATAATGATTTGCTGGGCCGTCGTGACCCGCTGATTTTGCGGGTAGATCTGGGCGATAAAGGGATTTTCTATCGTGTCAATGTGCCGGGCTTTGAAAGCCGCAATGCGGCAACCCAGTTCTGTGCCAATCTGAAATCTCGCGGCCAGGATTGTCTGATTAGAAAGCAGCCTTAATGGCTGACAACGCACCGGCGATATTCGGCCTGAAAGGGCTTGAATTTACTGAGGAAGAAGGTGCGTTTTTTCATGAAGTGCGACCATGGGGTGTCATCCTATTTGCCCGCAATATTGAAACCCGCGACCAACTGCGTCGTCTGACCGATGATTTACGCACTTATTCCGGCAATCCGAATTTACCGATTTTAATTGACCAAGAGGGTGGGCGTGTTGCGCGCCTGAAACCGCCTTTGGTTTCGGCTTATCCGCCAATGGGTGTCTATGGCGAGATTTATAAATCCGATCCTGCCCGTGCGGTTGAGGCGGCACGGCTTGGTGCGGCGCTTATCGCGCAAGATTGCCATGAATTGGGCATCTCCATTGATTGCGCGCCGTGCCTCGACCTGCTTATGCCCGACACCACTGAGGCGATTGGTGATCGCGCGCTTGGCAGCAATGTCGAGCAGGTGGTGACGCTAGGGCGCGCAGTGATTGACGGACTGGAAATGGGCGGCGTGCTGCCGGTGATTAAGCATATGCCCGGCCATGGCCGCGGCACTGCCGATAGCCATGACGTTTTGCCTTTAGTTGAAACCGCGGCGGATGTGCTATCCGCCAGTGATTTTGCCGTTTTCAATCAATTGAATGATGTGCCTTTAGGGATGACCGCGCATCTGAATTACAGGGCGATTGATAATGCCATCAGCACGTTTTCGAATAAAATTATCGGCGATGTCATTCGCCGCGAAATCGGTTTTGATGGTGTGTTGATGAGCGATGATATCTCCATGCATGCATTGGATGGAGACATGCAAAGCCGCGTCACGCGCGCGCTCACCGCCGGTTGTGATTTGGTTCTGCATTGCAATGCTGATATCGATGAAATGACGGCGATTGCCGCTGCGCTGCCATCCAAGCCATCGGTTGATGCGGCACCGCGTTTGACAAAGGTGGAAGCAGCACTGGCCGCTCTTTCATGCGATGTGCCGGCCGGTGTCCGTAAAGTCTGGGGAGAACTGGTGGCCGATATTTTCCCGCAAGCCCAGAACGCGCTATAAGGCTCTATGGAAGACACACAAACTGATTCCCAAGCATCCGAGGCATCGGAGCCTTCTGAAACATTTGAAGAGGGTATTGCCTATCAGCCTGTTGGCGAAGATGGCAGTCTGGCGGTGCATTTAGAGGGTTATGACGGGCCGTTACATGTGCTGCTGGGGTTGGCGCGGACGCAAAAAGTGGATTTGCGTGAAATATCCATTCTGACTTTGGCTGAACAATATCTCGACTTTATTCGCCAAGCGCAGGATTTGCGTATTGAATTGGCGGCTGATTATTTGGTTATGGCCTCTTGGCTGGCCTATTTGAAATCGCGCTTATTATTGCCGCCGCCGCATGATGATGAAGAGATTAACGCCGAAGAAATGGCGGCGCGTTTGGTGTTCCGCCTGCAATGTTTGGAAGCAATGCGCGATGCCTCAGCCAAGCTGATGACACGTGATTTATTGGGCCGTGACGTATTTTTGCACGGCCAGCCGGAAGGCATTCGTATTAAGCGGCAGAGCAAATATGATGCCAATCTATATGAAGTTTTGGCCGCTTATTCGACGCAACGTTTGCGCAATTTTTATGAAAGCTGGACACCGCCGAAAATGGATGTGTTGAGCATTGAGCGCGCGCGCATGCGGATTGAGCGATTGCTTGGCAAATTGGATGATTGGGAAACCATGGACGCATTGGTGGCACAAGATATTCGTGACCCGCAAAAGCGGCGCACGACAATGGCCAGTTCGTTCAGCGCGTTTTTGGAATATGCCCGTGACGGGCGGGTCGAGCTGCAACAAAGCAAAAATTTTGACAGCTTGCTGGTGCGCCGCGCACGCCCGAAAGCGGCAAGCGTTTCAGATGGTGATAATCAATGAGTGAAGAACAAGAACAGCAGGCCGAAGAATTGCGTCCGGTTGAGGCCGAAGATATTCGTATTGCCGAAGCGGTTTTATTTGCCGCCGAGGAGCCGCTTGATGCCCCAAATATTGCCGACAAGCTGGCGGCCAATGCCGATGTGCCTGCAATTTTGTCGGCAATTGCCGAAAAATATGAAGGAGCCGGTTTTACCTTGCAGAAAATCGGCAAGAAATGGACTTTCAAAACTGCGCCTGATTTGGCACATGCACTTCAAAAGCATGTTGTTCAGCAGCGCCGACTGTCCCGCGCAGCTTTGGAAACTCTGGCAATTATCGCCTATCACCAGCCGGTGACGAGGGCCGAGATTGAAGATATTCGCGGCGTTTCGACTTCCAAAGGCACATTGGATGTTTTGTTGGAAAGCGAGTGGGTAAAAATTCGCGGTCGCCGCCGCGTGCCGGGGCGTCCGGTTACTTACGGCACTTCAGACCAATTCCTGCTGCATTTCGGGCTTGAAGATTTAAAAGATTTGCCCGGTTTGGAAGAATTAAAGGCAGCCGGTTTGTTGGATGATCGTTTGCCGCCAGGCTTTGAAGTGCCGGCACCCAATCCTGACGAAGACCCTGATGAAGACCCATTGGCCGAAGGCGATGATGGTGGCGATTTGGAACCGCTTGAAATGGATTTGCCGGAAGCGGTTGAGGGCGGAGCGAAAGAAGCGACTGAAGAGGGCGGCAGTACTGCATGAGTTCGGTTCTCAGTTTCCGCAATGTCTCTTTTAGCTATGGCAATGATGAAGTTGTCGATGCGGTGAGCTTTGACATTGCGGCGGGTGAAATCGTCTGCTTGCTGGGACCATCGGGTTGCGGGAAAACCACCAGTCTTCGTTTGGCGGCCGGCATGGAAATGCCGTCGACCGGTGAGATTTGGCTGAATGGTGAGTGCGTCTCAACAGCGCGCGAGGTCGTGCCGCCGGAAAATCGCGGTATCGGGTTTTTGTTTCAAGAATTCGCCTTGTTTCCGCATTTATCGGTTTTGGACAATGTGCGGTTTGGGCTGAAAGAAATGTCTCAAAATGAACAAAAAACGCGCGCGCTTGAGCTTTTGAAAGCGGTTGGTCTGAGTGGGTTTGCCGATAAGTTTCCTGAAAGCCTGTCGGGCGGTGAGCAGCAACGCGCGGCTTTGGCTCGGGCGATTGCGCCGCAACCGCGTTTGGTATTGATGGATGAACCGTTTTCAAATCTCGACCCGCAATTGCGTGACCAAGTCCGCGATTTGACCCTGCGCTTGCTGAAACAATTCAATGCGGCCGGATTGATTGTGACGCATGATGCGGCCGATGCATTCCGAATGGCAGACCGGATTGCGGTTCAAAAAAACGGACGATTGCTGCAAATTGATACGCCGCAAGAAGTTTATGGTCGGCCTGAAAACCTTGATGTGGCGACGATGTTTGGCATGGTCAATATTCGCCGTGACGGTGAAAATCTCATGGCTATCAGGCCGCATGATGTCGGGTTTGAAAGCAGTGGCAATGATTATGAATTTGACGCTGAATTGAGCGAAGCGCGGGCCGCTGGGAATGGTTGGCTATGCAAATTAAAGCTTGATAGCGGCGAGGATTGGGAAGCTTTGATATCGCAAGATGAAGCACCTAAGACTGGCAAATATAAATTCTTTGTGCGACAAGCAGACCTCATGCTATTCAAAAGCCAATAAGGCTGAAGCAGGAGGGGTTCCATGG
>CBFIIT010000046.1:0-10801 GCA_965662725.1 Alphaproteobacteria bacterium
TGAATTAACGTCGAAAAGCGATGTGCCCGGCGTGCCGGTATTCAGTTCACCAAGACCATATTCTGATGTACTGAACTGAGCAAATGCTGCAAAGCTTGTGGCTGAGCCAATAATTGCGGCAACTAATACTAACTTCTTCACGACATCAAACTCCTACAAAACAATTATATTAAATTCTAATTAACCGACAATTGTGGCGCAATTTAGAATTGCGGCGTGTTTGGCGTTGGGCACTTTTCCGGATTGTCGGCCATGAAATTCTTTCTACACTGAGCGGGATCAGCATCGCTTGAACAATGATCGGTTACATCAGTTGTAACACAGTCATTCTGCGTGCCCGAACATGCGCAAGTATAGATCTTATAATTACTGGCCCCGACCAATGCAGCGGAGTCCGCACAGGCAACCATAACAGTGCCGCGCGGCACCGTCATTGTTGTGGCGCTGCCGGCTGTCGTTGGTTCTTTGAAGCCACAATTGTCCAGAAGACCTGTGGTGGTTGTTTTCACAACACTTGGCCAATTGAGCGCAACATTTCCGTTAAAGCCGCGTGTGCAAATTGAAGAAACCGGGCTTTTACCCTCTTGCGTCACATTAATTTCTGTCAAAATCGTTTCCACTTGCGATGCACAAGTCGACGCCGTTGTGACGCCATCATTAATGTCTGATGTGCCACCAAGGTTTTCCTGGATCGAGATATTGTCGATACGAATGGCTTTAGCCAATTGCTGTTGGTTGGCGACTGTGGCTTCATCTTGAACGGCGTCAATATAGCCTTGATAACCGACCACACCGACAGCACCCAAAATACCGATGATTGCTACAACGACCAGCAATTCAATAAGAGAGAAACCTGAATTCTTTTGAAACTTCATTTTAACACCACACAACTTTTTCAAAACCTAACAAATTACAAACCAAACTCCAACCCGTCATATGCCGGAATAACGTGACCTGGAAGCTCTCGCTTCAATTGCGCATAATCCAAATCAACGTGCAGATTGGTCAAAATCGCTTTCTTCGGCTTCATTTTGTCAATGAATTCGAGCGTTTTATCAAGGTGAAAATGCGTCGGATGCGGTTTCCGACGTAACGCATCAATAACCCAATAATCCAGTCCTTCAAGAGCGTTTAGGCTTTCATCCGGTATATCGCTTACATCACTCGAATAGGCGACATTGCCGACACGAAAGCCAAGTGAGTCGATGCGCCCGTGAATTTGCCTGAATGGTGTTGCCGAGATGGCACCGCCCTCACCTTCTATTGTGATGTCTTTATATGGCAGGCCGATACGATTATCTTTCAGAATGGCCGGATAAAGCGTTCCTTGCGTCTCGGCAAAGCAATAGCTGAAGCGGTCGGTTAGTGTTTGCGAGGTCGCCTCATCCATCCAAACTTCAATACGCTTTTGCTTGGCATAGACCATAGCGCGCACATCATCTATGCCATGTGTTTGGTCTGCATGGTCATGCGTATATAAAATCGCATCAAGCCAAGTAACACCTGCAGCAATCAATTGCGCGCGCATATCGGGCGATGTATCGACCAGAACATTGGTCTCTCCGCTCGGCCCGGTGCGCTTAATAAGGAAAGAACAACGGGTTCTGTTGTTCTTTGGATTGCTCGGGTCGCAATCCCCCCAATTGCCGTCCAATCGCGGCACGCCACCGGAAGAACCGCAGCCCAATATACGAAAAGTTAAACTCATCAGCTCGTCGGCCGCTGCGCTTTGGTGAATAGATTAAAGAAATTTTGGGTGGTGATATCGGCTATTTCTGCTGCGCCAACACCTTTTATCTCAGCCAGCATGGCAGCCGTATCGGCAACAAAAGACGGTTCATTGCGCTTTCCACGATGCGGAACCGGCGCAAGAAAAGGCGCATCTGTTTCAACCAGCAAACGCTCTAGCGGCACTGACTTAATCGTTTCGCGAAGCTCAGTGGCATTTTTAAACGTCGCTATGCCGCTTATCGAAATATAAAAGCCGATATCCAAAGCGCGTCGTGCCAAATCTGGACCGGCGGTAAAGCAATGAATGAGGCCGGGATATTCGCCCACCTTCATTTCATCTTCCAAAATATCCGCCGTGTCTTCATCAGCATCACGCGCATGAACAATAAGCGGTAATTTGCTCTCACGGCAGGCTTCAATATGGGCGCGGAAATTGCGCTTTTGCGCATCGCGCGGGCTGTGTTCGTAAAAATAATCCAGTCCGGTTTCGCCAATACCGACAACTTTCTCATGCTCCGCCAAGGCGACCAATTGCGCGGCTGATGTTTCCGGCTCGCGCCCCGCTTCATGCGGATGAATGCCGACTGAGCAAACCAATGCATCATTGGTCTCGGCCAGAGAAATGATTTTTTGCGCTTCGGTGATTTTGGTCGAAATGGTTACCATGAGATCGACACCGGCCTGCTTGGCGCGGGTCAGCACGGCTTCACGGTCTTCGTCGAAGTCTTCAAAATCCAAATGGCAATGACTGTCTATAAGCATTTCGCGGCCTCTATATATATTGACCGTCATCAACGGTGATGGAAGAGCCGGTCATGCCTTTGCCCTGTGGTCCGGCCAAAAGCAATAATGTGCCGTCCAAATCACTGGCTTCACCCAGCCGACGACGCGGAAAAGATTTAATCTGCTTTTTGCCGCCATCGGTTTCCCACCAAAAATCATTAATCTCGGTTTCGATATAGCCAGGGCAAATGGCATTGACGTTAATATTATGACGCGCCCACTCACGCGCCAGACTGCGCGTCATCATTATGATACCTGACTTTGACACACAATAGCTGGTATTGCCGGGTAAAACGCGATAGCCGCCAACAGACGCGATGTTGATGATACGCGCCGGATTATCGGCTGCGATATGATGGCGGGCAAAGGAAGCCGACATGAAATATGGTGCTGTCAAATTTGTGTCGAGCACTTGCCGATAATCTTCCGGCGTGTTTTCCAGTGCCGGCTTAACAACATTCAGGCCGGCATTATTGACCAAAATATCCGGCATTAAATCAGCATTTTGTAGGCTTTCATAAAAATGCGGGATGCCGTCAAGGTCGGTGACATCAAGCGATACTGCTTTCGCAATGCCGCCTTTAGCGGCAATATCAGCCTCGACTTGCTGTAATTTTTCTGCGCGTCGCGCGGTTATCACCACTTTTGCGCCGGCAGCAGCCAAAACATGGGCAAACCGAACGCCAAGACCGGAGCTTGCGCCGGTGACCAATGCTGTATGACCCGTTAAATCTGTCATTGCTTACCTCTTAATATTGGCGCGCACTTTGACAGAGTTCCCCAAATTTTGCCACTATAAACAAAAGCAGGAGGCGCAAATGAGCGAAGCTGAAAAATCTCAACTACCGGTGCTGCAATTGGACGTTATTTCCGATGTGGTTTGTCCTTGGTGTTTTATCGGCAAACGAAAACTTGACCAGGCGTTAAGCTCGCTTGAGGGGGTTCGTCTCAATCTCATGTGGCGGCCGTTTCAATTGGACCCGACAACACCGCCTGAAGGTTATGACCGCAAACAACAAATGAAGAAGAAATTCGGTCCGGATGGCGGAAAGCAAATTCTGCAAAATGTGCTGGCGGCAGCCGAAGGCACCGGTATTAATTGGAATTTTGATAAAATCACGCGCACGCCCAATACGTTGAATGCGCATCGCCTGATACGCTGGGCGGCCAGCACCGGTCAGCAACACCAAATCGCAGAAGCACTTTTTTGCGCCTATTTCGAACAAGGCAAAGATATCAGCGATGTTGCAGTTTTGCTGGAAATTGCGGGGCTGAATGGCATGGATGTGGCGCTTTTGGCTGACTTATTTAACGGCGATAGCGATATTGAAGCGACCCGCAGTGATGATGCGGCAGCGCGCGAAATGGGTGTTCAGGGCGTTCCGGCTTTTCTGGCCGGTGGTAAGTTTTTGTTGATGGGCGCACAAGAGCCGGAATATCTGACTAAATTTTTAAGTAAAGCGCGGGATAAACTGGCGGTTCAGTAATCAGGCGGCCAATTCAGCCAATCTACCTGCGACCTGTCCGGCAATACGTAAGCGATCATCGGCATCCTCTGCTTTCGCACGGAAAACAAGACTTTGATCAGGCCTAATTTTCACGCGTTCCTGATTTTCTGAAACATAAGCCAGCAGTTTTTCAGGTTGCGCAAAAATCTGATTTCGGAAGGAAACGGCGACCCCCTTCGGACCGGCGTCAATCTTCTCAATTCCGGCCGTCATACAATCGATTTTAATGCTCAAAATATCCAATAAATGCCTCACTTCTTCAGGCATTTTGCCAAATCTATCGACTATTTCGGCCGCGAAACCGTCAATATCAGCGCGGTCATTCAAGCCTGAGAGGCGGCGATAAAGCCCCATGCGCAAGTCCAAATCAGGCACGTAATTTTCAGGAATTAGCACGGAAATACCGGCATTAATGGTCGGCGCCCAGCTTTCTTCGCTGGCTTGCCCCTGCCTCTCAGCCACCGCCTCTTCCAGCATTGTCTGATAAAGTTCGTAACCGACCTCTTTAATATGTCCCGATTGCTCTTCGCCAACCAAATTACCCGCGCCGCGCAAATCAAGATCATATGAGGCCAGATTAAACCCTGCGCCCAGGCTGTCGAGCGACTGCATTACTTTAAGTCGTTTCTCAGCCATATCTGTTAGGCCATTGTTTTCATTATAAGTTAAATATGCATACGCGCGGGTTTTAGAACGCCCGACACGCCCTCGCATTTGGTAAAGTTGAGCCAGCCCAAACATATCTGCACGGTGAATAATAATCGTATTGGCCGATGGAATGTCCAAACCGCTTTCAATAATCGAGGTTGAAACGAGCGTATCATATTGCCCGTCATAAAAACTGCTCATGCGGCTTTCCAATTCGCTGCCGGGCATTTGTCCATGTGCCGTGACAAAGCGAATTTCAGGCACGTTTTCGGTTAAAAACTGCTCAATATCTGCCAAATCAGAGATGCGCGGCACGATGATAAAACTTTGACCGGTGCGATATTTCTCGCGCAAAAGTGCTTCACGCAATCCGACCCTATCAAACGGCGTTACATAAGTGCGCACGGCCAAGCGGTCGACCGGCGGCGTCGCAATCAGTGATAAATCGCGAACACCCGTAAAGGCCATTTGCAGCGTTCGCGGTATCGGTGTCGCGGTTAAGGTCAGCATATGCACCTCGGCGCGCAATTGCTTTAATCGCTCTTTGTGATTCACACCAAAACGCTGCTCTTCATCAACCACGACAAGGCCCAAGCGCGAAAATCCAACGCTTTTGGACAGCAGCGCATGCGTGCCGATAACGATATCCACCTCGCCCGATTTTAGCCCCTCGCGGGTTTCATTGGCTGCCGATTGGCTGACCAAACGAGATAATTCACGAATTTTTATCGGCAGACCGGCAAACCTTTCCTGGAAGGTTTTTGCATGTTGGCGGGCCAGCAAAGTAGTCGGCGCAATCACCGCGACTTGCTTTACGGCCATCACGGCAATAAAGGTGGCGCGCAAGCCGACTTCGGTTTTACCAAAGCCGACATCGCCGCAAATCAACCTATCCATTGGACGCCCACTTGATAAATCATCGACGACAGCCTCGATGGCATCCAGTTGGTCTTCGGTTTCCTCATAGGGGAAGCGCGCGGCAAACTCGTCATATATGCCGATATCGGGCATCATTATCTCGCCTTCACGCATGGCTCTCTCGGCTGCCGTCTTAATCAATTCATCGGCAATCAGCTTAATTTTTTCTTTCAGCCTTGCTTTACGCATCTGCCAGGCGACACCGCCAATCTTATCAAGATTGACACTCATATCATCGCCGCCAAATCGGCTCAGCAATTCGATATTTTCGACCGGCAGAAACAGCCGCGAGTCGCCATGATAGACCAGCTTCAGGCAGTCATGCGGCGCACCGCCGACATCAATGGTTTGCAGCCCTTCAAAACGGCCAATACCATGCTCGACATGCACCACATGGTCACCGGGGCTCAGGCTGGACGCCTCGGTTAGAAAATTTTCTGCTTTTTTGCGGCCCGGACGCCGCACCATGCGATCGCCAAGAATATCCTGCTCGGTAAGCACCGATAGATTCTCGGCCGTAAAGCCGTTTTCCATACCGATAACAGCCAGTCTTGGCCCCTGCCCGACTTGCGGCGCTTGCCAGTTTTCTATTTGTTGCAAAGGCGGGGCACCATGCTCGGTTAACAGCGTTTCCAAGCGCTCCAACGCGCCGCGGCTCGATGCACCGATTAAGACGCTGCGTCCGGCACTTTGCTCAGCCGCAATATGTGACACAGCAACGTCGAAAAGATTGATATCTTGCTGCTTGCGCTCGGCCGCAAAACTGCGTCCGGTTTTGCCGTTCAGATTTATCGCCGTGTCGCTTTCAGGGTGCTCAAACGCGCCTATGCTGCGCCATCGGGTCTCGCCCAATCTTTGCTGCCATTCGGCTTCCATAATATAAAGCGCTTCCGGCGGCAGCGGTTTAATCACCCGCCGCCCGTCTTTTTCATTCAAATCCACCTGCATCGCTTCTTCGCGCGCTTGATGATAATCAACGATTTGTTCATAGCGTTCCGAAAGCGCGCTTTCGGTTTGCTCGTCGGCGACATACAGCGCACTACCGCAATGGTCAAAAAGCGTTTCCACCGCCTCGTGAAATAGCGGCAGCCAATGCTCCATGCCCTGATAACGTGCACCATCACTAATCGCTGCGTAAAGCGGGTCTTCATCCAACACCGTGCCGAAAGCCTGCACATAACCGCGCCGGAACCGCAAAATTGCTGCCTCGTCAAGATGCACCTCACCGGCGGCTGTAAGGTTCAGTTCGCTTAACTGGCCAATCGTGCGTTGCGTTTCAGGCTCAAAAGGACGGATGCTCTCAAGCGTATCGCCAAATAAATCCAGCCGAACCGGATCGTCACTGCCTGGCGCAAATAAATCAATAATACCGCCGCGCACTGCATAATCGCCCGGCTCCATAACCGTTGAACATCGGCTATAGCCATTGCTGCTTAAAAAACCGGTCAGCGCGTCCACATCTACGCTATTGCCGGGTCGCAATGCCATTGACAATCCGGCCAGCATGGCACGGGCCGGCAATCGCTGTGAGGCCGCCGATATTGTGGTGATGATGATATGTGGTTGGCCGTCCAATAATGGCAATTGCGCCAGCGTCGCCATGCGTTCGGACATAATCGCCACTTGCGGCGATAAGCGGTCATAAGGCAGGCAATCCCAAGCCGGTAAATATAGCGTCGGTATATCGCCGGCAAAGAAAGCCAACATATCGCGCATGGCTGTAGCGGCTGAGGCGTCGCGGGCAATATAGACCAGTCGCCCGCCTTCAAGCCGCGCCATATCGGCCAGCACAAGCGGCTGATAACCGGCCGGTGCCCCGCCGACATTCAGTCGCCCTTGATGGGATATTAATTTTTCCGTCTGCGCTTTTTCCACGCCTGCCCCTATTGTTTTGGCAGTTTACATGTAGTCTAGGCTCAAAAGATGATCGAGCAAGGGAGACCGCACCTCATCCGGCACCTCTTCGCGTCCGGTTGCCCAGCTAAATAATTTATCATCGGGCAATTCAAGAATACGCTGATAATCGGCCAAGTCACTATCCGGCAAATCGGGCAGCACGGTTTCACCGAATTTCGAAAAAATAATATCCATCTCCTTAATGCCGCGATGGCTGGAGCGGAACAATAATTTGCGTCTTTCGGCGTCTAACTGTTGTGTCATTTTTTACCTCTGATGGGTTTATAGCAGAGCCGCGCCGATTGTCATCTGTCGCGTTCCGCCGCATTGCCAGCGTCATATAAAGCAAATTTTGTGTTAGGCTAATGCCGATTCACGGAATGGAATGACCATGCGCCCGACGCTGCTTGATAGTTTATTCGCTGATGCCACCATCCTGCCCGGCATTGGCCCGAAGCTGGGTAAGCTGCTGGCGGAATTTACCGGCGACCGAGTGGTCGATTTATTGTTCCACCTGCCCGCCAATTTAATCGACCGGCAATATCGTCCATCACTTGTTGAGGTGGAAGACGGCCGCATCGCCACTTTTGACGTGGAAGTGATGAAGCATGATGCGCCGAGAAGGCGCAATCTGCCCTATCGGATTTTATGCGGCAATGAGACCGGCTATTTATCTTTGGTGTTTTTTCATGCGCGCGGCGATTGGCTGAGCAAGGCTATGCCGGAGGGTGCCAAGCGCATGGTGTCGGGCCGAGTGGAACGGTTTCGCGAGCAATTACAGATTGTCCATCCCGACCATATGCTGCCACATGCTGAATTTGAAAAGCTGCCCATTGTCGAGCCGGTTTATCCGCTAACGGCCGGATTATCGGCCAAGGTTTTGATGAAAGCCATTCAGGCCGCTTTGCCGCCCTTGCCAACGCTGCCGGAATGGCAGGAGGAAACGTGGCTGGCACAACAAAAATGGCCCGATTGGAAAACCGCTGTGCTGGCCGTGCATCGGCCTGAGAATATGGGCGCTTTGGAACCGCAAGACCCGTCTCGCGCGCGCCTCGCTTATGATGAATTGCTGGCGCATCAATTGGTTTTGGCATTGGTGCGGCGCGACCGCAAAAAGCAACAAGGCCGCGCTTATGACGCGGCGGATGAATTGCAAAACCGCCTATTATCGCTGCTGCCCTTTCCCTTGACCGGCTCGCAGGAGAAAGCGATTGCCGATATTCGCGCAGATATGGCGGCGCCGATGCGTATGTTGCGTCTGCTGCAAGGCGATGTCGGTAGCGGTAAAACCGTGGTTGCGATGATGGCGATGCTGCAAGCCGTGGCAAATGGCGCGCAAGCCGCACTGATGGCCCCAACCGAAATTCTGGCCCGCCAGCATGCTGAAACGTTGGGGCCATGGCTCGATGAGCTGGGCATTGATTGGCAGCTTATGACGGCGCGCAATAAGGGCAAATTGCGGGCAGAAAGCCTCACCGCTTTGGCGGAGGGAAAGGTGCAAGTCGCCATTGGCACGCATGCGCTGTTTCAAGATGATGTCGCGTTTCGCGATTTGGGTCTGGCGGTGGTTGATGAGCAGCACCGGTTTGGCGTGCAACAACGCATGGCACTTTCGACCAAAGGAAATGGTGTCGATGTGCTGGTAATGACGGCGACGCCGATACCGCGCACGCTGACGCTAACCGCCTATGGCGATATGGATGTCTCGCGCATGCCCGATAAACCGCCCGGTCGTAAGCCGGTGGACACGCGGGTTATTTCTATGGATCGCTATGATGAGGTGGCGCAAGGGCTGGGCAATGCGCTGGACGACGGCGCGCGGGTTTATTGGGTTTGCCCGCTGGTCAGTGAAAGCGAGCTGGTGGATTTGGCGGCGGCGGAAGACCGCGCCAAAGCATTGCATGCGCTTTATGGCGACAAGGTTGGACTGGTGCACGGTCAAATGAAGGCAGCGGAAAAAGACGCAGTGATGGCGCGTTTCGCGGCCGGTGAGATTTCGATATTGGTCGCAACCACGGTGATTGAGGTCGGGGTGAATGTGCCTGAGGCGACGGTGATGGTGATTGAACATGCCGAACGATTTGGTCTGGCGCAACTGCATCAATTGCGGGGCCGCGTTGGACGCGGTCTGGATAAATCAAGCTGTGTGCTGCTGTATCGCGGGCCATTGGGCGAAACGGCCAAGTCGCGGCTAAATATTATGCGTGAGACCGAAGACGGCTTTAAAATCGCAGAAGAAGATTTGCGCTTGCGCGGTGCCGGCGAAGTTTTGGGAACGCGGCAAAGCGGCTTGCCTGCCTTTCGGCTGGCTGATTTAGAGGCGCATGCCGATTTGCTGCCGGCCGTGCATGATGATGTGAAATTATTATTGGAGCGCGACCCGCTGTTGAAATCACCGCGCGGTGAAGCGTTGCGCGCGCTGCTTTATTTGTTCCGCCGCGATGAGGCAATCAGGTTTTTGCAATCAGGGTAAGCTAGACTTGCTCGGCTTCTTCATCCGCCAACCCGGCAGAAATGACGAGGCGCGCGCCCTCTTCTACCGTCATGTCGAGAATGGTCAATTCATCTTCCGGTACAAACAGCAAAAAGCCCGATGTCGGATTGGGCGTGGTTGGTAAAAACACGCCGACCATCGGTTTGCCGGTCGCTTCATTGACGCGGCGGTCGGCCGCTTTGGTAACAAAGGCGATGGCGTTAAGCCCTTTGCGCGGATACTCAATCAATGCGACTTGGCTGAAGCTGGCGCCGTCTTCGCGCACTGCGGTTTGAAATATCTGCCGCAAGGCCGTGTAAACCGTGCCGGCCATCGGAATTTGGCGTATCAGCCTATCGGCCAGTCGCAAAAGACCGCGCCCCAAAAAATTAGCGGTAAGGCCGCCAATAATCGTCAGTAGGAAGAGCGCAAGCACCACCCCGACACCCGGAATATCAAACGGTAAATAGGTTGTCGGCCAGTAAATCTTCGGTATCCAGGGGCGGAAGTAGTCATCGAGAAACTCGACAAACCAAAGCATCAAATAAAAAGTGATGTAAATCGGCGCGGTAACAACAAGACCGGTGAGGAAATAGGTTCTGAGCGCCCCCAATATGGTGCGCCGCTTTTTCGGCGGTTCCAGAATTTCACTCATGACTGACTATGCGTTGATTCCGCATGCCGTTTCAAAGGTTACAGAATTTCAAAAACAGTTTCGGGGGTCAACCCGATAAAGGGCATGTCAGTATCTTCGTTAAAATCATCGCTACGAAATAATAAGATGGCTGTGTCATCGTTAGAGCCTTTGCCGTTCTTATCAATCAGCGTCCAATAACGCGTATTC
>CBFIIT010000047.1:0-10371 GCA_965662725.1 Alphaproteobacteria bacterium
TGCCGAGCGCAATTTGCTGACGCAGATTTTCCGCTTTTTCGTGCAGGCCGATGTGGAAGTCAATAATTGCTATATGAAGCATTACAGCCAAGTGTTTAAGCCGACCGAAGTACAAATGATGCTGGCTGCTTTTTCCAATATGGAAACCATTCATATCGCCGCTTATTCGCATTTGCTTGATACGATCGGCATGCCGGAAATCGAATATGAAGCGTTCATGAAATATGGCGAGATGAAGGATAAATACGATTACATGCAGGAATGGGGCGTTGAAACGGATGAAGATATTGCCAAAACATTGGCGGTATTTGGCGGTTTCACCGAAGGCCTGCAGCTATTTGCCAGCTTCGCCATTTTGATGAATTTCCCGCGCTTCAATAAAATGAAGGGCATGGGTCAAATCGTGACTTGGTCGGCGCGTGATGAAACGCTGCATACCAATTCGACGGTTAAATTGTTCAACACCTTCATTCAAGAAAACCCGCATATTTGGAACGATAAGCTGAAAGCGGATTTATATGAGGCGTGCCAAACCGTGGTGACGCATGAAGATGCATTTATCGATTTGGCATTTGAAATGGGTGGTGTTGAAGGTCTGGAGCCGCAGGAAGTGAAAGATTATATTCGCTTTATCGGCAATCGCCGTTTGACGCAGCTCAACCTTGAGCCGATCTACGAGATTGAGAAAAATCCGCTACCATGGATGGATGAGATGCTGAACGGCATTGAGCATATGAACTTCTTTGAAGGTCGGGCCACTGAATATGCCAAAGCCTCAACTGAAGGCACATGGGACGAAGCATTTGCTTAAAACCCGATATTAGAATTTTAAAAGGGGTGCTTTATGCGCCCCTTTTTTTGACCCTTTTTTTGGCCTGTTAAACCGTGCTTTGATGTGGGGAAAAGGAGTACGAGATGATTGAGCTATACACATCCCCGACGCCAAACGGTTATAAAGCGTCCGTGACGCTGGAAGAATTGGCACTGCCCTATAATGTGCACACGATTAATTTGCAGCAGGATGAGCAAAAGACGCCGGAATTTCTGGCGATGAATCCGAACGGGCGGATACCGGTCATTATTGATCCCGATTTTGACAATTTACCGATATTTGAAAGCGGTGCGATTATGGTGCATCTGGCAGAAAAAACCGGCCGCCTTTTGCCAAGCGATGCGAAAGGTCGCGCCAAAGTGATGAGCTGGCTGATGTTTCAAATGGGCGGTGTCGGCCCGATGATGGGACAGGCAAATATATTCTATCGCTATTTCCCCGAACACGTACCGTCCGTCATATCGCGCTTTCAAATCGAAGTGCGACGTTTGCTGGAAGTGTTGGATACGCATTTGGAAACCCATGAATGGCTGGCCGATGATTTTTCCATTGCCGATATTGCCAATTGGTGTTGGGTACGTACCGCCAAATGGTCAGGCGTTGAAAGTCATGATTTGGAACATTTGGGCCGTTGGTTAACCACCATATCGGCGCGGCCAAAATGCCGGGCCGGCGTGAAAGTGCCGTTTGATTTGGCTGAATTGACGACCAAAACGCCGGATGGGGCCGAGAAGTTTTCCGAGCAAGCGGCCAAGCTGGTTAAATCATAAGCTGATTGCCGCTTTATCCCCGCACCCGGTGCGCGCGCCTATAATGCGGCTATGTTATCTTTTTTAACCGGACAGGCGAACCAGATGAGCGGACCGATCGAGGCGGTCGGCAATGTGCTGGATGCGCTATTTACATCTGACAAGGAACGGCTGGATAAAAAAGCCGTGCTGGCGCGCATTGCGCAGCAACCGGCTCTGGTGCAGGGCGAGATCAATAAAATTGAGGCGGCGCATAAAAGCGTATTTGTCGCCGGATGGCGGCCATTTATCGGCTGGGTCTGCGGGATGGCTTTGTTTTATAATTTCATTGCGCGCGATTTACTGGTCTGGGGGCTGACCATGAGCGGCGGGGACGTGCCGCCGCCACCTCCTTTGCAACTTGATGTGCTGAGCACGATTTTATATGCGCTTTTGGGGCTGGGCGGTTTGCGCACATTTGAGAAATTGCAAGGCCGCGCCAAATAGAAAGCTGATTCTAGGGCTATGCTTTTGAGACTTTACGTCGCGCTGGCAAGCCTTCCGCCACCGCCTAAATTCATCATATGGAAATTGTCTGGTTCAAACGCGATTTACGCATTGAAGACCATGCGGCTTTGGCTGAAGCAGCCAAGCGCGGGCCGGTCTTGCCACTTTATATTGTCGAGCCGGATATGTGGGCGCAAGCCGATCAGAGCCGGCGGCATTATTTGTTTTTGCGCGATTGTTTGGCTGAACTGGATGCAGCGTTGCAAGCGCTTGGCCAAGGGTTGATTATTCGCGTCGGCCCGGCGCTGGAGGTGTTTGAAAAGCTGCATGATGAAACCGCTTTCACCACGCTTTGGTCGCATCAAGAAACCGGCAATGGTTGGAGCTATGCGCGCGATAAGAAAATTGCGGCATGGGCACGGGCACGAAATATAGACTGGCACGAGGCGCGCCAGCACGGTGTGCGCCGTGGCCGCCATAAGCGCGATGAATGGGCGCGCCATTGGCACAGCGAGATTGACCGTCCGCAAATTGCGTCACCCTGCGCTTTGTCGGAAATCAATATTGCTTCGCAGGCCTTGCCCAAAGCAGAGGCATTGAACTTGCCGGAAGATAATTGCCGGCAGCGGCAAAAAGGCGGGCGGCGTGAAGCCTTGTCTCTATTGGGCGGATTTTTAACCGAGCGCGGCCAAAGCTATCGCCGCGATATGTCCTCGCCTTTGCATGGCGAATGGAGTTGCTCGCGTCTGTCGCCGCATTTTGCGTTCGGCACTTTGTCAATACGCGAAGCCCTGCAAGCCGCACAAGCGCGCCGCGCCGAGCCGCTGGATAAGGGATGGGCGGGTAGCTTGCGGGCTTTTGAAAGCCGGTTGCGATGGCATTGTCATTTCATCCAAAAATTGGAGGACGAACCGGCAATTGAATTTCAAAACATGCATCCGGCTTATAATGGCTTGCGCGAAAACCAGTTTGATGAGAGCCGTTTTGCCGCTTGGGCCGAAGGGCGCACCGGCTATCCGTTTATCGATGCGTGTATGCGCTCTTTAACCGCGACCGGTTGGTTGAATTTTCGGATGCGCGCCATGTTGATGAGTTTTGCTTCATATCATTTATGGCTGCATTGGCGACCGACGGCATTGCATTTGGCGCGGCTGTTTACCGATTATGAACCGGGCATTCATTATGCGCAGGCGCAAATGCAATCGGGTACCACCGGCATAAACACAATGCGCATTTATAATCCGATAAAACAAAGTCGCGACCAAGATGCGGATGGGGTTTTTCTGCGTCGTTGGCTGCCGGAGATTGCGCATCTGCCGGATCATCTTATTCATACGCCTTGGGCGGCACCCGATAAGGGGCATTATCCTGACCCGATAATTGATGAACGCCGCGCCCGTAAAATGGCGGCTGATAGGCTTTATGCGCTGCGCCGTCAGCCCGAGCATAAAACATTGGCGGCGAATGTGGTTGAACGCCATGCCAGTCGCGCGCGACCGCCGGCGCGTCATCGTCTGTCGCGCAGTGCGTCAAAAACGCAAATTGAAATGAAGTTCTGAGCTTCCATTCAGTATTTTTGAAAAACATGCTGCTGGTGCTGCGGCTAAAAGCGGTTGGTGAACGAAGTGAGCTTTACCGCGCCTTGCCCCAGCGAAGAGAGGCCCATTTTAGATGGGGCGAACGAAGTCGGCTTTTTATTCAGTATTTTTGAAAAACATGCTGCTGGTGCTGCGGCTAAAAGCGGTTGGTGAACGAAGTGAGCTTTACCGCGCCTTGCCCCAGCGAAGAGAGGCCCATTTTAGATGGGGCGAACGAAGTCGGCTTTTTATTCAGTATTTTTGAAAAACATGCTGCTGGTGCTGCCGGGTGGAATTGAACCACCGACCTCTTCATTACCAATGAAGTGCTCTACCCCTGAGCTACGGCAGCATTGCAGGCGTGGCCAAGTGTTTGCCATAGCGGCGGCAGTGATGCAAGCGGCGATTGCGCCGGCCCCGCGCTTAGGCTAATGTTCATTTTTTGTTCTTATGTGTTGCGTCATGCGGAAAGCCTCTCAAAACTTGTCTTTGCAGCCGGTGCGTTTGGCTTGGCTGGTCGAGCGTCGGCTTAATCTTTGGGTTTGGTGTGAAAGCTGCAGCCATCACAAATCTGTGCCGGCCGCGCCGCTTTATGAAAAATATGGCGATGCGACGCTGTCAGATGTGAAAGAGAAGTTTCGCTGCGCGCAATGTGGCGGGCGTGAGATATTCTTGCGTCCCGATTGGCATAGTGCCGGATGGACACGGGGCGTGGTGTCGAAACATGACAAATTGCCCGAATGATATTATGAAAAGGCATGAGCAAAATGCCGAAAAGCAGCGATAAAAAAGCCGCCAATCCAAAGACCGAGCGGCAAGAGAAATTGGCGGCGGCTTTGCGTGCCAATCTCAAACGCCGCAAAGCGGCTAAAAGACAGCAGCGCGCCGGCAAACAGGATAAATCGGATGGATGAAATCATCATTGAAGGCGGCCATGAGCTGCGTGGCGAGATAGCCGTTTCCGGTTCAAAAAATGCCGTGCTGCCGCTTATGGTGGCGGGGTTGCTGAGCGATGAAAAACTGACTTTGCGCGGCACGCCAAGGCTGGCTGATACGCGGACTTTAGCGAAAGTTCTGGGCGAATTGGGCGCCGAAGTTGAAGAGTTCGGGCAAGGGCCGGGCGAGGGGGTGACGATTTGCGTCCCGCAATTGACCAGTACGCATGCCTCTTATGAATGGGTATCGAAAATGCGCGCCAGCTTTTGGGTTTTAGGCCCGCTTTTGGCGCGCGCGCATGAGGCGCAAGTGTCTTTGCCCGGCGGCTGCGCCATTGGCACGCGGCCTGTCGATTTATATCTGAACGGGCTAAGCGCGATGGGGGCCGATATTTCGGTCGAAGGCGGCTATGTGAATGCCACTGCGAGGGGTGGGCTTAAAGGGGCGCGGGTTGATTTCCCTTTTGTCTCGGTCGGGGCGACGCATGTGTTGATGATGGCGGCGTGTTTGGCCAAGGGCGAAACAGTGATTACCAATGCCGCCACTGAACCGGAAGTGGTTGATGTCGGGCGTTGTTTGCAGGCCATGGGGGCAAAAATTGACGGGCTTGGCACGCGCAATTTGACCGTTCAAGGGGTCGAAAAACTATCCGGCGCCGACCATATTGTCAGCCGCGACCGCATTGAGGCGGGGGCCTTCGCGCTGGCTGTGGCGGCGACCGGCGGCGATGTGACTTTGACCGGTATTGATGAAGCGGCGATTGGTGCGCTGGCTCCGGCGATGCGATTGGCCGGTGCTGATTTACACGAAACCGATAGCGGTTTGCGGGTTAATGGCCCAAGCGGGCGGCCCATGGCGACGCCGATTACCACCGAGCCTTATCCCGGTTTTGCGACCGATTTACAGGCGCCGTTTATGGGGCTGATGTGCTGCGCCGACGGTGTGTCGCGCATTCGCGAAACGATATTTGAAAACCGCTTCATGCATGTGCAGGAATTGGCACGGCTGGGGGCGGATATTTCTTTGGAGGGCGATACGGCCATTGTCACCGGTGTTGAAAAACTTTATGGGGCACCGGTTATGGCGACAGATTTGCGCGCCAGCGTGACTTTGGTGATTGCCGGTCTGATGGCGGAAGGTGAGACGCGTATTTCGCGCGTCTATCATCTTGACCGCGGCTATGAACGGATTGAAGAAAAACTATCTGCCGTGGGTGCCAAAATTTGGCGGGAGAAACGATGAGCCAATCTGCCGGTCCGCCCCCTATAAAACTCTATGCGCAAAGCGCGGAGGATTTGAAAATTATCTCTGCCTTACTGCAAGACGCGGTGGCGCAGCTTGGCGATATGCAGTTTTTGGCCGATGAAAAGCGGTTTGTCATTTTATTCAATCGGTTTTGCTGGGAATATGACGGCGCGCCGATGCGGGTGCGCAGTGCTATGCAGCTTGCCAATATCGCTTCCATCAGGCAAAAGAAACTCAATCCAAGCCGTCGCGATGGTATTGTGTCTTTGCTGGCGGTTGATTTTAAGACCGAGGACGCCCCGGCGGGCGACATTTGTCTGACATTTGCCGGTGGCGGCGAGATCCGCTTGGCAGTTGAGGCCTGCGAGGCCATATTGGAAGATATTACCGCGCCGTGGGCGGCGAAAGCCCGCCCGCAGCATGATTTGGATGAATAGAGGAAGCGTAAGGGAAATCTGATGGCCTGTTTTTTGCGCGCCCATATTAAAGATGATGATTTTGCCGTGCGCTTTGCCGCGCTGCAATCGATGAAGCGCGAGCAATCGGTCGATGTGAATAATGCGGTGACGGCAATCATTGATGATGTGCGCGCACGCGGCGATGCGGCACTTATTGAGCTGACGCAAAAATACGACCGGCAAGAATTGACGGCCGAAACTTTGCGTATTTCCGAGGCTGAAATTGAAGCGGCGCTGGCTGCTTGTGACAGCGACACAAAAGCCGCTTTGCAATTGGCGGCCGACCGAATTGCTGATTTTCATGCCCGTCAAAAACCCGAAGATGCACGCTTTACCGATGATGCCGGTGTTGAGTTGGGCCATCGTTGGGGGGCGGTAGATGCTGCCGGTCTTTATGTGCCGGGCGGTTTGGCCAATTATCCGTCCAGCGTTTTGATGAATGCCATTCCGGCCCGTGTCGCCGGTGTTGAGCGTGTGGTGATGGTAGTGCCAACGCCGGACGGGCAATTAAATCCGCTGGTTTTGGTTGCTGCCAAACTGGCCGGTGTTGATGAGGTTTATCGCATTGGCGGCGCGCAAGCGGTGGCGGCTTTGGCTTATGGGACTGAGAGCATTGAGCCGGTCAATGTCATTGTCGGGCCGGGCAATGCTTATGTGGCGGCCGCGAAGAAGCAAGTCTTCGGGCAAGTCGGTATTGATATGATTGCCGGTCCGTCTGAAATTTTGGTGGTTGCCGATAATGAAAATGATCCGGCATGGATGGCGGCAGATTTGCTGAGCCAGGCCGAGCATGATGAAGTGGCGCAATCTATCTTTATTTGCGATGACGCCGATTATGCCGATGCAGTGGCCGATGCGGTGGAAACGACTTTAAGAACCTTACCGCGCGAGGCGATTGCGCGCGCCAGTTGGGAAAATTTCGGCGCTATTTTGGTGGTTGATAATGTCACTGAACAAGCCCCCGAACTGGTCAATCAATTGGCCCCAGAGCATTTGGAATTGGCGGTTGCTGCGCCCGAAGCGCTGGCCGATAAAATTCGCCATGCCGGTGCGATTTTTATGGGCCGTCACACGCCGGAAGCGATTGGCGATTATATTGCCGGTCCCAATCACGTGCTGCCGACCGCGCGCGCGGCGCGTTATGCGTCAGGCCTTTCCGTGTTGGATTTCATGAAACGCTCTTCTTTGGTGAAATGCGATGCCAATGCGTTGGCCGCTATCGGGCCGGCTGCGGTGAAGCTGGCTGAAGAGGAAGGCTTGCAAGCGCATGGTCGCTCTATCGCCATTCGCTTGAATATCGGACAAGACAGCTAAATGAGCGCTGACGGCGATAAAGGGCAACGTATTGTCCATATTTCGCTGGATGATCCAGCCTTGGTGGCGCGCAATCCCGATATTGAGCACGAACGCCGTGTGGCTATTTTTGATTTGATTGAAAGCAATCATTTCGCTTTGGTCGGCGGGCCTGAAGGGCCGTATCGACTGGTTTTATCATTGGCTGATCGCGGCATTTTATTCGCCGTTTCCGACACGGATGGCGCCGCTTTGGCCAATATCGAATTATCGATGACGCCGTTTCGGCGCAATATTCGCGATTACTTCATGATTTGCGAAAGCTATTTTGAGGCTATTCGCACGGCCTCGCCGGAGCGAGTGGAAACAATAGATGAGGCACGGCGCGCTTTGCATAATGAGAGTGCTGCGCTTTTGAAAACCCGGCTGGCTGATAAAGTGTTGCTGGATGATAATACGGCGCGGCGTTTGTTTACGCTGATGTCGGTTCTACAAATGCGCGGCTAAGCCCTGCCCGATTCGGTGAATGACAAGAAAAGGCTTGATTTCTCGCCCGCTCTTGGCCATTCTCCGGCAGATTTTGACGAGTGAGACATATGGCTAAAGAAGAACTTCTGGAATTTAACGCAACGGTGGTAGAGCTGCTGCCCAATGCGACGTTTCGGGTGAAGCTCGAAAACGACCATGAAGTAATTGCCCATACGGCCGGTAAAATGCGCAAAAACCGCATTCGCGTGCTGGCCGGTGACAAGGTGTTGGTGGAAATGACGCCTTATGATCTGACCAAGGGACGCATTACCTATCGCTTCAAATAAACAGCTTGTTCTGGCCAGTGCCAGTCCGCGCCGTGTAGAGCTATTGGCGCAAATTGGCGTGACGCCTGACCGCATTATCCCGGCTGATATTGATGAAACCGCTTTGCCGCGCGAAGTGCCGACCGCATTGGCCAAACGGCTGGCGGCTGAAAAAGCGCAAGCGATTGCAGTAGATGAACCACAATCCTTGGTGCTGGCTGCCGATACGGTGGTCAGTGTCGGACGGCGCATTTTACCGAAAACCGAAAATGAAGAAGAAGCACGTGCTTGTCTGCAATTAATGTCAGGCCGCGGGCATCGTGTGCATAGCGGTATTTGCTTGATTGATGGCGAGCAAAGCTGGCTGCGGGTTGTCACCAGTCGGGTTCATATGAAGCGTTTGGCGCAACGAGAAATTGTCGATTATATCGACTGCGGCGAATGGCAGGGCAAGGCCGGCGGTTACGCTATCCAGGGTCGCGCCGCTGCCCTTATCAGCAATATCATCGGCTCTTACAGCAATATTGTCGGTTTGCCCTTGTTCGAAACGGCCAATTTATTGCAAGCTGCCGGATATCATTCAGGCTAAAGCGGATTTTCAAGAGAGTGAAATAATATGGCGCATGAATTATTGATGAGTGTCGAAAACGGTTTATTGCGTGTGGCGCAAGTTGAAGAGGGCCAATTGACCGCTTTGCAGGCCGCGCCAATGGGAAAATCCGACGCGCAAAGCAGCATGGTTGGGCCAGGGGCTGGGCAAGTAGTAGGACAAATTTATCTGGCCCGTGTCGAGCGCGTGGTCGAGCGCTTACAAGCCGCCTTTGTTGATATTGGCACGGATAAAAGCGGTTTTTTGGGGGCGCGCGAAGCCCGCGCTTTAGTGCCCGATGCGACCCGCGACACGCCGATTGAAGATTGTGTTGAAGCCGGTGACACGGTGCTGGTGCAAGTGACCCGTCCGCCGCAAGGCGATAAGGGCGCGCAAGTGACAGCTGATGTCACTCTGGCCGGACGCGGCGTGGTGCTGGCTCCGTGTCGCTCGCGTATTGCCGTATCGCGACAAATTGAAGATGAAAGCGAGCGTAATCGCCTGACCGCATTGGCGGAAAAAATTCGCCAAGGTGACGGTATTGAGGCGGTGGATGTGGAAGGCATGGATGGCCCTTCCGGCTGGGTGTTGCGCACGGCCGCTGAAGGACAAGAAATTGACGCGCTGGCGGCGGATATGGCCAATGTTGCCGGTCAATGGGAAGCGCTTTTGGAGCGGGCGGAGAATACCGAGCCGCCGAGCCTTATTCATGAAGATTTGGGGCCGGTTGAAAAGGCGTTGCGTGATTTGGTGCGCGCCGATACCGCTTCTGTGGTGGTTGAAGGGGCGGCGGCGTTTGCCATTGCCAAAGGGTTTGTCCGCCAGCATATGCCGCAAGCGGCTGATATTCTAAGCCAAGGCGATGATGGCGAAATTTTATTCGACCGGCATGATGTGGCGGGGCAATTGGACAAAGCTTTATCGCCGCGGGTCGAATTGGCGTCAGGCGCATGGCTGATGATCGAGCCGACCGAAGCGATGACAACGGTTGATGTTAATTCGGGTGCTGCCGAGGGCGATGCGCTGGCGGTGAATTTGGAAGCTGCATCGGCAATCGCACAGCAAATCCGTTTGCGCGCTTTGGGCGGGCTTATCGCCATTGATTTTATTGATATGACCGATGAAGCGGCGCATGAGGCGGTTTTAAAAGCGCTGGATGAGGGCTTTGACGGCGATAAGAATCCGATACGCATCGGGCCGATGTCTGAATTTAGCGTGGTGGAAATGACCCGGCGGCGCGATGTGATGAGCTTGGCCGACGCGCTACGCCAGCAAGGCGATGTTTAATGGCCAAATGCCCGATATGCAAAAAGGCCGAAATCACCAAAGCGTTTCGCCCGTTTTGTTCAAAACGCTGCGCCGATATTGATTTGCATCGTTGGATGGGCGGGCAATATGCAGTGCCGGCAGTA
>CBFIIT010000048.1:0-8418 GCA_965662725.1 Alphaproteobacteria bacterium
TGGTCTTCGACAGCGGAATCCGAACCTGTAACGCGCATCATCGGGCGTTTCGTGACCGTCCTGAACTCTTCTGACCACTGATTTACAATTTCTCGACGCGGCGCAATCACAATCACCCTGTCAATCTCATCATTATCGATAAGGTTACTTGCAATAACCGACGCGCAAATTGTTTTCCCCGTTCCTGGGGCGGCGTTAATCAGGAAATCGCGATTACCGCGACCAAACCAATCAATCGCTTTTTGCAGGGCCTCTCCCTGCCAAGGGCGGAGCGTAATCATTTTTATTGCCTTTTTTTAGATTGCACTCGCTACAGAGTGCTTGCCCATTTTGAAGGGTCGTTTTCCCTCCCTTTGAAAACGCCGTTACATGGTCAGCATGAAAACCGCCGTCCAATTTTTTTCCGCAAATTTCACAACTGTTCCCAGCCAAAAGCCTCAGTATCAACCTTTGACGTTCGCTAAAAACTCTACTCATCGGGAAATCCAATACTCGGACATAATTATTTCCCTGTAAGGTAAGTCTTCTGGGACGCTGCAAACAGTGTACTTATTTATACGCTTAATTATTTTTGCCATCGGAACTCGCTGGGATTTAACTAGATAGCCAGACCTCTTGATTCGCGCGAATTCTGCGTTTGGGTTTTGAACTCCAAAAAGAAGTATTGCTTCCAGCAAAGATACGCGACCGCCAAGCAACATGTGCTCTAAAATTGCTTCAGATGCTCGATATGCCAGACTCATGATTTACATCCTCCGTTTTTTCTTACTAACCAATTTGGGAGAAAATGATTTTTGATGATAATTCTCTTCGTCAAACTCACTCATCATGTTTGGATATTCCTTACTTAAAGGTAAGAAAGGATTTTTTTTTATCATTGTACAAACATCTCGGCTGTAATATCCAAATCTGATTGCAGGTTCTTTGTGGCTCCCATCCCAAATTTCATCAAGAATGCTAGAAACCAAGCTGCTGGCGACATAAAGCAATTGCTGAGACGGTAATTTACCGTCAGCACCCTGTTCATCTTCAAGAAACTGATACACATCAAGCACCAACTGGTGCCGATCGAGCCGCCCTCCCATCGGGTGTCTCCAATATTTGTGATTTCTAGAAAACAAATACCGGAGCCAACAAAACTAACGGCTCATGCAACCTATAGATGATGGGTGGATTGGATAATTAAGTCAATACAGTTTAAAGAAAATGCCGCTTGGCAGGTTCGCCCGTCTCATCGGTTTTAGATCGCAACCAAGCTCGAAGGTTGATTGAGTGAGCGGATAGATTGATTCAACTCTACCCTCGGGCAGGCATGACCTCAGCCCCCATGCCAGCAAGCTGGCGGTGGCTTTGTCTGCGCCCTTGGGCGGGTCACCAACACCTTACGGTGTTGGGCGTTTTCTTTACCGAATAGAAATTGAGAGGGTGAAAGGAGTTTCGACCAATCAGCCGTCCTTCAACAACCGTGCCTTCTGCCGCTCCCAGTCGCGTTTTTTCTCATTTTCGCGGCGGTCGGCTTTTTTGCGGCCCTTGGCCAAGCCAAGCAGAAGTTTGACGCGGCCGGTTTCATTAAAATACAGCTTGAGCGGCACAATCGTCATGCCATCGCGCTGCACCGCCGCCATCAGCTTGTTAATCTCCCGCCGATGCAAAAGCAGCTTGCGCGGCTGCGTCGCCTTATGATTATGACGATTGCCTTGGGTATATTCAGGAATATCAGCGTTAATCAGAAACGCCTCATCACCTTGCATGGTGGCATAGCTATGCGCCAAATCGGCCTTGCCTTGCCGCAAAGATTTGACCTCTGTGCCCTGCAGCACAAGCCCCGCTTCAAAAGTTTCAGTGACTTCAAAATCGCGACGGGCGCGGCGGTTTTCGGTAATGGTGCCGTCTCCCGCTGCGTTTTTCTTGCGGCCACCGCTTTTGGAAGACATGGCTAGAGGCCCAGCGCGTCCATTGCCGCGTCAATTTTGCTGCGCGCCATATCCGAAGCCGGTAATAGCGGTAGGCGAATTTCTTCAGCGCATTTGCCAAGCCGCGCCATCGCATATTTGGCCGGAGACGGGCTGGTCTCACAAAACAGCGCATCCATCAACGGCAAAAGTTCGGCCAGCAAAGCCTCGGCCTTTTCGAACTCGCCATCCAGCGTTGCTTGCTGCACGGCGGCGCATTTGGCCGGCGCGATATTGGCGCATACCGAGATGACCCCCACCCCACCAAGCTTATTGAATTCAACCGCGCTGGCATCTTCACCGGAAATTTGCAGAAAATCTTTGCCGCATGTTTCTGTCTGCTGCGCAACCCGCGCCATATCAGCGGTCGCATCTTTAACACCGACAATGTTTTTAATCTCGGCCAGCCGCCCCATGGTTTCGGGCGTCATATCAACAATCGAACGGCCCGGAATATTGTAAAGAATAATCGGCAGCGCAGTGTTTTTGGCAATCGCCTCAAAATGCGCAAACAAGCCCTCTTGCGTCGGCTTATTATAATACGGCGTCACATGCAGCACCGCATCGGCACCGGCTTTTTCCGCGTGTTGGGTAAAAGCAATCGCCTCGGCCGTGGCATTGGAACCGGCACCGGCAATAATCGGTACACGCTTGTTCGCCGCTTCAATCGTCAGTTCAACCACGCGCTCATGCTCGGCATGGCTGAGTGTCGGCGACTCGCCGGTTGTACCGACCGGCACAAGCCCGTGTATCCCCTCAGTGACCTGCCAATCGACAAGCGATTGCAGCGCCGCGTCATCCACCGCGCCGTTCTTGAATGGGGTAATCAGTGCCGTATAGGCGCCTCGAAACATAGTTCGCTCCAAATTTTGCAGGCTGTCCATTGGCCTTGCCAACCCGCTTGCTTGGCGGCAACATACCACAAGATTTGGCAGCGACAAGCATTGCGCCATCAGCAATGAGTGAGGGAGCAGATTATGAGCAAAGCACAAACCAGCGCCGTTATATTCGGCGTCGGCCCGCGCCAAGGGGTTGGCGCAGAATTATGCCACCGCGCCGCCGCGCGCGGCATGCACGTTTTCGTCAATGGCCGCACAGCTGAGAAAATCAACGCCGTCGCGGATGATATTAATAAAGCCGGTGGCAGCGCGACCGCAGTTTTGGCCGACCTGACGGATGAAGCGGCGGTCAATCGCGCCATCGCGGAAATTGAGGCTGACGGGCGTTTGTTGGAATTGGCGATTTACAATGCGGGTAATAATCGACCGGAAAAATTTCTCGATGTGACGGCTGAGGTGTTTGAAGATATGTGGAAAGTGATTTGCTTGGGCGGCTTTCTCGTTTCAAAAGCAGTGGTACCGCTAATCCTCAAACAGAGCGATAAGGCGGCGCAGCAAAACAAACACCAAAGCCTGCTATTCACCGGCGCAAGCGGCTCTTTGCGCGGCAAGGCGGGCTTTGCCGCTTTCGCTTCCGGCAAGGGCGCATTACGTATGATGGTGCAATCATTGGCGCGCGAGTTTGGGCCGCAAGGCATTCATGTCGCTCATGTGATTGTAGATGGGGTGATTGACGGCGAGAAAGTGCGCACCCTATTTGCCGAATATATTGACGGCAAAGGCGAAGATGGGGCGCTGAATATTGCCGCCATTGCCGATGCCTTTTTCATGCTGCACGATCAGCACCGCTCGGCATGGACGCAGGAACTCGACCTGCGCCCATTTAAAGAGGAATTTTAAAAGCGGCGGCTGGCCGACAGATTAATCCCGTTAATGCTGCCATTGCGATATTTGAAAAACTCAAATCCGGTATTCATCATCCAACCGGTATCGGTCGCCAGCATCATGCCCAACACCATGGTTGTGTGTGACAGAGAATGGTTCTTATCTTCAGCATCCAGGACATAGCGATAAATCGTATCGGGGTCGGCCAGCAAATAAGCATCGGCCACCGTGTCGTCACTCATATCGGCTTGATAACCAAGCTCGCCCGACAGGCTTAACGTGCCGAGACTTGTCTCATAGTTTTCAGCAAAACGCAGACTGCCGCCCAAATAATAGGTGCGTATATCTTGCGGCAAATATTGATAGCTGGCCGAGCCGCCCGTCTCGCGATAACCGTCCAGCGATATTGACTGATAAGCGGCATCCAAAGCCAGTGTCATTTCAAAATCAGGAAACTCAAATATCTGACTGGCGGATAGCAGCCAATGCATTTTATCACCATCGCGATTTCCACGATATAAATCGCCGTTCACCGTGCGCTCAATATCAAAATCCAAGGCGCCAATGCCCAGCCCGCCTTGTAGATAAATATCTTGGCGCGGCACAATGCTCATATAAGCCATGAACAATCCGGTCTGCAATTCGGTCTGCGCATTCTGGCTTGCTGTTTCGGTTTCGCTTTCGGCCATTTGATAAAAGCCGCCCATGGTAATTTCGCTGTTCAGGCGATAATCAATACCAAGCGTCAAATTGCGCCCATGCACATCAACCTTCATATCATTACTGGCAGTTTCCAAATTACCGTTCAACCATTGCCCGCGGGACCAAACAGCCATGCCTTCCGGCAATGCACGCTGCGTCATCGTATTGAAATAATCATTCGCCAATGCCCCAAAACCACCATCAACCACTTGTTGCAAGCCGTCATCATTAAACGCCAAACGAATATTATGCGAAGACCGATTGCTGAGGCTGTTGGCCGGATTGTCGCGTAACTCGACCAAACGAGACAAGCCGATTTGCGTCGCCATCCGAATGGACGGTATCAGGCTTTGCCGCGTAATATCGAACATTTCTCGGGTTGAGGTATCGATCATTGTAACGATTTGGGCATCAGCGCTTGGGTCACTCGGTGCGCTTTCATCATCGCTTTCCAGTGCCGCCGCAGCTTCGCTGATGGCCCAGTCAAAACTTTGCGTATCGCTGGCGCTATCGGGGTCGGTAACGGTAATCGTTACCTCATAAATGCCAAGCGCTGTCGGTGTGCCCGTTATCGCCCCGTTGCTTGCATTTATCGACAAGCCGGACGGCAGACCGGTGGCGGCATAGCTGATGCTGTCGCCATTGGCATCGCTGGCCTCAGGGGTAAATGAAACCGCGATACCCACGGTCGCGCTACGCTCTTCAATCGGCGTCAAAACCGGCGGCGCATTGCCGACAACAACCGTCCAAGTCAGACTCTCGCTATCAGCGCCGCTATTGCCATCAGAGATTGAAACGACGGTCGAATAGCTGCCAGCCGCACTTGGCGTGCCGGTAATCGCGCCGGTACCGCTATCGATACTCAGCCCGGTAGGCAAGCCAGTGGCGGACCAACCGATTGTGTCGCCATTGGCATCGCTGGCCGAAGGCGTCACATTAGCGGCAGTACCGACCGAACTTGATTGGTCGCCAATCATTGCCAAAACCGGCGCGGTATTGGCAATGGTAAATGTAAAGCCCTCGCTATCAGAGCCGCCAAAGCCGTCATTAATCGTTACCGTTGTCGAATAGGCGTTATTTGTCGTCGGTGTACCGGTAATCGTGCCGGTGCTGCTGCTGATGCTGAGACCGGCCGGCAACCCCGTGGCAGACCAGGTCACACTGTCGCTATCGGCATCACTGGCTGTTGGGCTGATAGACACTGCCGTGCCGATTGTGCCCGTTTGAGCGCCAATAGCAGACATGACCGGATCAGCATTGGCGCTGATGGTCCATGTAAAGCTCTCACTATCGCTCAGCGTGCCTGTGCCATCATCGGTTACGGTGACGGTGGTGCTGTAAGTACCGGAGGCTGTCGGAGAGCCGGTAATTGCGCCGGTGCTTGTATTGATGCTCATGCCGGTCGGCAAAGCGGTGGCCGACCAAGTCAACGAGTCGCCGCTATTGCCATCACTTGCTGACGGGTTGAGAGAAACCGACGCTTCATTCTCGCGATGCGTTTGATTGCCGATGGATGAAAGAACCGGAGCAACATTTGGGCCGGTACCCAAATATCGGCCGATGATTACTGCATTTTGCTTCCATTCATCGAATGGCGGGGCGTAAGTGGCTCTGGAATAATAAATCCCTAATGTATTGCAACCGCCGGTACATCCATTGACAATTGCGAGATACTGATCTTCAAGAATGCTTTCACTACCGGTGAATGTTGCCACGCGGGTTGACGAATTATACGACTGAAAAGTCCACCGCACATTAGCAACCTCCAAGAAAAGTGAACTCTCGATTGTCGCGATACTGGCTGTAGTATCCGAGTTAATGTGAACCTCAATCTGCGTTAACGTCGCGTCATAAGGCGCCTGTAACGAACTATAATCGGGGCTCGATGGGGAGACACTTGACGAGCCTACCGCCGATAGATTGTCATGCAACACATCTTGCGCCCACGCCGACTCGGCGGCGGCAAAAAGCCATAATGTGCTGATAATCAGAAAACCGGTAAAACGGCCTATATTTGAGCGCGCATAGCTACGTTGAAAATGCTTTTGGCACATGCGCACCT
Source organism: Alphaproteobacteria bacterium (assembly GCA_965662725.1). Classification (GTDB taxonomy): domain Bacteria; phylum Pseudomonadota; class Alphaproteobacteria; order RS24; family RS24; genus UBA8337. The sequence goes on from CBFIIT010000048.1 coordinate 6,441, forward strand.
CTCCCGAAACAAAGTCCGGAAAAGGACAAAAAACAGCTTTAATCGCGCATAACGCATTCTGCGAGCGTGCTTACGGAAAAAAACAGTCCGGGTTCCAATTCCAGACGTATTTTTCCAAAGGGAAGCATGATGTTCGAATTCCCTCATTGAAACGCTAGCACGGCTCAAAGAATTTATGCAAGTAAACCTTGTGCCAGTTCATAACCGCTTAGAAATCCGTCTTCAACTTTACTGCCGGTGCACCAATCACCAATGGCTGACAAGCCGAGTGCCGCGTCAGACAAATATGAGTGCGCGGCCGGTGAAGTAGTCGAAGCATAACGCCAGCGATGCAGGCGGTCATAGCCTCCCGCTGTTACCGACAAACCCGTCAAACCGCTAAAGCGCCGCTTTATCTCAGCCGAGACCTCATCCATATCGGTTTCAATATGCGCCTCGCTCCATTGGTGATTGGTTTGTATAACCAGTGCGTTGTCGCCGACCCGCCCGGGCTTGCCGGAATTAACCGCCGCAAAGCCCAAAATCTCGTCATCAAAATGCGCGCAATCCCAATCCGGCAAATCTATTTCTTGCGCCGCATAACCCAGCATCAGCGTATGACAGCCAATCATTTTCACTTTTGCCAGCGCGGCAGAAAAATCAGTTTCCATTGGTAATAAAGCCGAAGCCTGCGCCGCCGGAATGGCCAGCACGACATGCGCAAACGGCCCGAAATGCGCATCAGCACTGCGCAAAACCCAAGACTGCGCCTGCCCCTCAATCGCTTCAATTTGGCAATCAAGATAGGTTTTAATCTGCGGCCTTCCGGCCAATATCGCTTTACCGACCATATTCATTGTCGGCGCAAAAACCAGCTTTGGCGCATCATCCTCAGTTTGTGTGACCGCCCCATTCGACGCGATGCGAACCGCCTTTGCCTGCCAATCGCGGACATGCCCTGCACCGCGCAAAGGCGCCAGCCAATCTGCAAATTCTGCACTATTGGCACGAAAATATTGCGCCCCATGGTCAAACTGATGCGCTTCCGCGCGTCGTGTCGACATCCGGCCCGATAGGCCGCGCGACTTGTCAAAAAGCGATATTGAATAGTCAACAGTCAAAGCGGTTGCGCAGGCCAATCCGGCGATGCCCGAGCCGATAATGGCGATGGCGGGTTTGTGAGCTGGTTTGTCATTATCATTCATGCAAATGATACGAAGCGGGAGCTTTTACAGATTGCCGAAAATGACTTGAAAAGCGCGACGCCCTTGTCTATCAACGGCGGTGGAGAGGTGGCCGAGTGGTCGAAGGCGCTCCCCTGCTAAGGGAGTATGCGGTAACCCCGCATCGAGGGTTCGAATCCCTTCCTCTCCGCCATTCAATAAAAAATGCCAGCGTTTCTCTGGGCTAGCGGGGGCGGCGGAAATGCTGCCCCTTGTTTTGCCCCATGTTTCGCCCCTTTTTCGTTTTCGGTTCGCAGGGCATTGGCTGGGATTGATTGGGATGAGATGATGCGCGTTATTGTTGCCTTGTCACCGCGTGAAGAGCCGCGTACAAACAAGACATAGCCCCCAGATGCAGTAAAAGCACTGGTTGGGCGAAGCGAGGCGGCACATGCGATCGATAGTTTTTGTAATCTGTATTTTGCCGATGATTGTCGGCCCGTCTCATGCGCAAGTTATCGGCAATATTATGCCTGATAATTTTGGCGAGAACTTAGCGACCGGCAGCATTGAAACAGGTTTTGGCTTTGCCGGACTGCGCTATGAAGACAAACAACGGATGAAGCGATTGCGCGAACGCTATCTCGAATTAAACCCGAAAAACAAAGGCATTGTCGAAGTTTATGATGTCGATGGCTATGCCGACGATAATGCCGACGATAATGCTGAAGATAGCGAGACGAGTGAAACAGCCCCGGCGACAAGCGCACAAGCACCCGCCGCCGAGGCTGAATAGCTTATTGTTTGGCCGCTTCAGTCACCCGACTGAAATAGGC
>CBFIIT010000049.1:0-7696 GCA_965662725.1 Alphaproteobacteria bacterium
CTGACCTTGACGTCTCAATGGTCGCACCGAAAGGCCCCGGCCATACAGTGCGCGGCGAATATCTGAAAGGCGGCGGTGTGCCGTGCTTGGTGGCGGTTGCACAAGATGCATCCGGCACAGCCCGCGACCTGGCATTGTCATATGCATGCGGCGTCGGTGGCGGCCGCTCAGGCATTATTGAAACCACATTCCGCGATGAGTGCGAGACCGATTTGTTCGGCGAGCAAGCTGTTCTGTGCGGCGGCGTTGTCGAGCTTATTAAAGCCGGCTACGAGACGCTGACAGAAGCCGGTTATCCGCCGGAAATGGCCTATTTCGAATGCCTGCACGAAGTGAAGCTGATTGTTGACCTGATTTATGAAGGCGGCATCGCCAATATGAATTACTCCATCTCAAACACGGCTGAGTTCGGTGAATATGTCTCCGGCCCGCGCGTCGTGACATCTGATACCAAAGCCGAGATGAAGAAAATTCTCGAAGACATTCAGACCGGTAAATTTACCGATCGCTGGATGCAAGGTGGCCAAGAGGAAATCAAACAGTTCCGTGAAACCAATGACGCGCATCCGATTGAAAAAGTCGGTGCAGACCTGCGCTCTAAAATGCCTTGGATTGCAGCCAATAAGCTGGTGGATCAAGAGAAGAATTAGTCTCTTTATTCGCGGACGCCAGCGCAAGGCGCACTAAGCCTCACCATGTTCGGTAAGTGCTTTTAGCGCGCTCTAAAATGCCTTGGATTGCAGCCAATAAGCTGGTGGATCAAGAGAAGAACTAAACCCCTCTATGTCGGGGAAGGCCTAAAAGAAAACACCGCCTCTCGGGGCGGTGTTTTTTTGTGTGGGATGTGCTAACCTAGGGCCAATAATAAAAAGGAATGGATGCTCAAATGTTTATCTTTCTTCTCGGTGCCTTGCTTTCGCTCGGTATTTTTGTGTCGACGTATGAGTGGTCGTCTAACTGGCAGTTTATGCAACTCCTTTTACAGATTTTATGTTTTTGTATGTTTGGCATTCTTCTTTTTGCATGGATTGCTATTCGTATCGCAAAAGTTTGGGAAAAGGGTAGCAAGATATATGGCGAGTGGGACGAGCTTTTCGACAAGGTGGGAGCAATATACGAAAAACTTTTCGGGGATGACGATGACCCGCTTCAAGAAACGGCAAGTCCTATCAAACTGTCTGAGAGAGGCGAAAAGCTTGCTGAGCAAATTAATGCGCGAGAGCTATTGGCGCGATATGGTGACCAGTTTGACGTGTCTGACGTTGAAAATGCATACGATATCCAGCAAATGGCCAAGCAGTGGGCAGATGACCGATTGCCTAACTTGATGGAAGAGCGTGACTTAAATCGTATTAAGGATATAGCCTTTAAGAATGGTCTTCAGCTTTCCATTATTCTTCGGACGGTTATGGGGTTGTTGTTGCGTGACCGAGCTTTGGAACAAAAAGGTATTCCTCTCGATCAGATTGATGACGACGCGCGGACATAGCTAATCAAAATAGCCAAAGAAAAAAAATGAACAGGGCGGCATCTCATTAGGGTGCCGCCCTTTTTTACTTAATCACCACGGTGGTTGGGTTTTTCGCGCCATCTTTAATCGCCGTATTGACGCTGCGATGTGTGTCCAGTTCCAACTCGACTTTAGTGGCGACGCTGTCAGTGCGCGCGGTCTCGCGTGCCAAGCCGGTTTCCGCCTGTTGCACTTCTTGCTGTTTTCGCAATAGCGCACGCTGGCGTTCCAAATCATCCATGCTCTGCTGGTCGCTGGCTTGAATGTTGGCCAGCCCTTGTAATTTGCTGACTGTGCCGACGGCTTGTTCTTGGCCTTTGACGCAATCATGGTTGGATTGCACGCGGGTTTCTTTCGCTTCGGTAACCGTCACCAAAGCCGGGCCAATGGCATATTCGCAAGGCTGCCCGACCTGCGCCGACTGTAATACGCGACCGGCTTCTTGATAGATGATTTGAACCCCATCAACCAATTTGGTGTTGCCTTGGCCCAGCCGTCCGGCCTCGGCACCGGCAATGGCACCGGCGGTTGCGCCGCCGCGGCTGCGATTATGTTCGCTGCCAATCGCGCCACCAATCAGCGCGCCGAATACAAAGCCAAGGCTTTCGGCAATATCTTGATTACGCGAATTGCTGACTTCGACTTGCGCCGGTGTCACCGCCAAAATCGAGACGGTCTTCACTTCTTGGCGTTGGTTGACTTGTCCGGCTTTAAACACATTGGCCTTATGCGTCGCGCCGGGGTCAACACAGGCGGCAATCGCAAGCAGGGGAATAAGGGTAATGGCGCGCAACATGGCGTGTCCTCTCTTTTTATTGTTATTGAGGGAAGCTTAGACAGGAAAGGGGGCGAAAGCCAAGGGTGAAAAAAGACGGCACTCACTTTTTGCAAGCGCCGCCTTGATCGGGGTTTCGCTTATCGTCTGCAAATGACTCTGTGCTGACGCGGCGAATAGATGCCAAATGTTGGTACGCTCACGAGCCAATTTAAAAAGGTCAACTGGGCTTCAACATGAACGACCTTGTCAACACCACCACAAATCCGACTGGCATCAATTCGGTCTGTTTGAAAAACACCTGAGATGAAGAAATGACTGAATGAACTTTCGGCAGTTTGCCCAATGCCACCCTGCATTATAAATTTTTGTTTCGCGCACGCGCTTACAGATAGAGCAGCTACAATTGTTAAAACTGCACCAAGTTTCGTAAATTTCGTCATTGAGAGTTCTCCTCCTCTTGTTGTTGACGATTGACGTTAAGAAGAAGAACCGGTGGGGGCAAGTCTGTTAAAATCGGATAATCACTTCGATTGAATTTATTTACTTTCACTTATTTTCAACCGGCCAAGACGACCATCAGGACAAGTGCCAAAAGACATCCGGCCATAATAATGCGGGTCAGTGTTTTTTCACTCATCGGAAACTCGCTTCCTCTTATTGTCGTTTAGCGAACCGGCGTGATGGTGCCGGGCCGTGTCTAAATCCAACCAGAAGGTGAAAATCCCCGCCGTTTCCCACGAAGGGTATTGTATCGGGCGAGCGACCCGACAGGTCGCTCCGGTTGGTTTAGACGCCTTGACGTTAGATAAAGGTTAAGCCCGCCGCAACTTTCTTAATTTCAGATATTTCGTTTGATTTCAGTTATTTACTTTCAGTTCAAAAATTAACATTGCCGTTAACCTTTGCTTAAGGCGCGCGCCCCTAATCTGTCCTCAATAAGAAAGCGAAAAGCTCTTTGATTGTTTGTTTTGTGTTGTTAGGGTGATGTCACCCAACAACAAAAAGAAAGGGTAATATTATGGATCGTTCAAAAACCTCTCTCCTTGTGGCCGGTGCGATGGCAGTAGCTGTCGGCACAGTCGGCACAATGGCGACAACCACCGCGTCAGAAGCGGCGTCTAATGAGAAATGCTACGGCGTTTCCAAAGCCGGTAAAAATGACTGCGCGGCGGGGCCGGGCACCAGCTGCGCCGGCACGTCTAAAGTGGACTATCAGGGTAACGCCTGGACGTTCACCAAATATGGCATGTGCGAAAAAATCAGCCTGCCAAGCCAAGATAGCGGTAAGCGTCGCCACGGTTCTTTGGAGCCGTTGAAACGCGACCCGGCATAGGGGGTCTTTCGTAATGTGTGCCCTGCCAAAGACAGTCGGTGCCGGTTTTAAACCGCAGCACTTTGCCGATGTGATGACTGAGTTAAACGATAAATCCGAAGCTGTCGGGTTTGTTGAAGTTCATGCTGAAAACTACATGGCGCAAGGTGGTGCCATGCGGGCGCAATTGGCGGTGCTGAAACAGCACTTGCCGGTTAGCCTGCATGGGGTCGGCTTGTCGCTTGGCGGGGCCGATGCGCCTTGCGCTGTTCATTTGCAGCGCCTGCGCGATTTGATGGATTGGGTCGAACCGGCACAATTCTCTGAACATTTGGCATGGTCGGGGCGACCCGGTCTGTTTGCCAATGATTTGCTGCCCTTGGCTTATGACCGCCCGACTTTGCGGCGTGTCGCCAAGCATATTGATATGGTGCAGCAGGCTTTGGGGCGGCAGATTTTAATTGAAAACCCGTCTTCTTATTTGGCCGTCGGGGATAAAGTGCCGACCGCTTCGGCGGAGACGGATTTTCTCTCTGCATTGGTTGATGAGACGGCCTGCGGCTTGCTGCTCGATGTCAATAATATCTATGTGTCGAGCCGCAATCTTGGCTGGAACACGGCTGATTATATGCGCGGTCTGCCGCTCGCGGCAGTCGGTGAAGTGCATCTGGCCGGTCATGCGGCTGAAATGGACCCGCATGGCGCGCGCGTATTGATTGATAATCATGGCGGCCCTGTGGCCGGTGCGGTTTGGGCGCTTTATGCCTCGCTATTGAAAAAAACCGGCCCGCTGCCGAGCTTGGTCGAATGGGATACGGATGTGCCCGATTGGGCAGTATTGAAAGCCGAATGCGATAAAGCCTCCGCAATTTTGACGCGTATCTCAGAAGGTTTCAGCGATCAAAAATCTGATAAAAAAGCCGCCCATGGCGCGGCCGGAGTGGCGGCTGAATGAAGGGCGAAGAGCAATCGGCTTTTTTGAAAGCCTTGGCCGACGGGCAAGCCAAGCCACCGCCCAATCTGCAACATCCTTTCGGGGGCGCAGCGGCGGACCGCATGGCGATTTATCGCAATAATTTTGCTTTCTCGCTGATTACCGCCTTGGGAGAGGCTTATCCATTGCTGGCCGATTTATTGGGCCGTGATGCGTTTATTCATTTGGCGCGCGATTATATGGCCGCGCATCCGCCCGGTGACCCGTTAATGTTTCGCTATGGCGACAAGCTGCCGGTTTTTCTGCAAAGCTATAAGGCTTTGAAGCACGTGCCATACGCGCCCGATTTGGCCGCTTTGGAACAAGCGATGAATGAGGCGGCGCATGCCAAAGACCATATTGTGCTGTCGCCGAGCGAGCTGGCCGACGGACAAGTTGAAAATGAAAAACTTTATTTGGCGGAGTGTTTGCGGCTGGTCGTCTCACCATGGCCGCTGATCGATTTACACGCCTATGTCTCAAAACAAGCACTGCCGCCGCAAGATATGTCAGTGGCGCAGTCGGTGCTGGTTTATCGCGATGCCGATTATGCGGTGCATCCGGCTTTGCTGCCCTTGGGTGGCGACAAGCTGCTGGCCGCATTGATGGATGGGCAGTCATTGGCCAAGGCGGCAGAGGTGGCACAAGCTGACGGTCTGCAAGAAGCGGGCATGGTCGAGGTATTTTCATTACTGGTGCAAAACGGGCTGATTACCGGTCGCGCTGAAATTTCGAATTAAGGGGAGTGACATGATGTTTTTTCTAACGATTTATCGCGACGTGACCGGGGCGATTGCGACGCGCAGTGCAGGCTGGCTCCTGCCGCTTGGTGCGCGCTTTACATTTGCCGCCGTTCTGCTGAGTTATTATTGGGCCTCGGCCTTAACCAAATTCTCAGACGGTTTTTTCGGTTTTTTGCAGCCCAGTTTCGGCGCTTATTATCAAATCGTCCCGAAAGTGGCCGAAGCGGCACAATTTGATCCGGAAATGATTTCCGCCGCTTGGTATCCGCTAGTGCTGTTAGGCAGTTGGGCAGAGATTATTCTGCCGCTCCTCATTTTACTTGGTCTGTTCACACGCGGCGCGGCCCTTGGCATGATCGGTTTTATCATCGTGCAATCCTTGACCGATATTTTCGGTCATAATGTCGATAGTACGGCGATTGGCGGCTGGTTTGACCGCGCCTCTGATGGGCTGATATTGGACCAGCGTCTGCTTTGGGTGTTTTTGCTTTTGGTGTTGGTCGTGCAGGGCGGGGGCCGTTATGCGCTCGACCATGTGTTGAATATCGATAAAACGCCCAAATAGATCGGAATAAGCAATAAGACCTTTGCGTAATTGCAAATTTGCGTATTCGCAGATAAGCTATTGCAATTATGAAGGGTCTGGATTGGGACGATTTACGATTTTTTCTGGCAGTTGCCGCTACAGGCAGCTTGTCGGCCGCGGCGCGTGAGCTGAATGTCAATACCACAACGGTTTTGCGGCGCATTGCCAATCTTGAGGAAGCGCTGGATGCGCGGCTGTTTGAGCGTTTGCGCAGCGGTTATACGCTGACGCAAGACGGCACGCGGCTTTTGCAATCATTGGAACCGGTTGATAATAGCCTGTCTTCTTTGCAGCGCGATTTTCAAGCCGGGTCCGGTGATGTGCGCGGGATTGTGCGGCTTTCGGCCAGTGAAGTGATTGCCGGCGGTCTTTTGGGGCCGGTTCTGCCGATATTTCAGCAACAAGCGCCTGATGTCGCCTTGGATATCATTACTGATCCGAGTATTTCCGGCCCCGGTTCTGCACCTCGGGTGATGAATGCGTTGCGTGATGTTGATATTGCGCTGCGGCTGGCGCGGCCGACACAGGGTGATATGCTGGTGCGCAAGTTGACCGATGTCGCTTACGGGCTTTATGCGACGCCGAAATATGGCAAAAAATTGGGTGATGCACCGGCCCATAATAACCTTTCGGATGTGCAGATTATCGGATTTTCTGAAGAAGAACGACCTTTGGGGCCGGTCTGGTGGTTGTCACGGGCGGAAAAAGCCGGGCAAGTGGTGATGCGTTCCTCCAGCGCGGCAACCCGCATGGCGGCCTGTCTGAACGGCGATGCAGTGGCCGCTTTACCTTGTTTTCTGGGTGATGAAACGCATGGATTGGTGCGCCTAGCGGGGCCGGAATTGGTCGGCAGTCTCGAATTATGGCTGCTGACACGGGCCGATATGGCACGGCTTGGGCATGTGCGCGCGGTGATGGATTTTATGGTTGAGGCGATTTCCGGTCAATCGGGACGTTTGGCCGGTATTGACCGACGCGATGAGCCGCTCTAAATCGCCCGGTAAAACGTTTAAAATTGCTTGCCATGGCAGTTTTCCTTGCTTAAACAAGTATATGGGCTTGCCCATTTCACGTGTGTGATTGAAAGAACGACGAATGGTCGAACGCGAAACATTTATGCGAGATTTTGCTGTTGCCGCTGCGGCGACCGGCATGATTTTGCGTGCGCGCGATAATGACGTTTCTACAGACACGCTAACCATCCTTCTCCTTACCTGCCCCTGAGATCGGACAGTCGATGAACGGCGCGTTTTCAGGGGATGCTTCAGGAAAGAAACAAATGACCCAAGGGTCTCAGGAAGGATGAAACGATGACAGATTCAATCAAACAAAGCGGCGCCGAACAGGACCGCGTCTATATTTTCGATACCACATTGCGCGATGGTGAGCAGTCACCCGGCGCGTCAATGACGCTGGAAGAAAAGCTGCAAATAGCCGAATTGCTGGACACAATGGGTGTCGACGTTATTGAGGCAGGTTTTCCAATCGCTTCAAACGGCGATTTTGAAAGCGTGTCAGAGGTCGCCAAGCTGGTGAAAAATGCGCAAGTTTGCGGTTTGGCACGGGCCGGTGCGAAAGATATTGACCGCGCAGCTGAAGCGGTGAAACACGCCGCCAATCCGCGCATTCATACGTTCATTTCCACCAGTCCGGTGCATATGAAACATAAGCTGCAAATGGAACCGGAAGCGGTGATGGAAGCGATTGCGTTTTCCGTCAGCCATGCGCGCAATCATGTAGAGGTTGTCGAATGGTCGCCGGAAGATGCGACGCGAACCGACCGTGACTTTTTAT
>CBFIIT010000050.1:0-7504 GCA_965662725.1 Alphaproteobacteria bacterium
AGCCGCCGGTCTCAACACCGATTTCGCGCAGCACCGCAATCGAGGCATTGCGCATGATTTGATATTCGCGATCGGTCAGCGTCAGGGCAGGGGCGACGGTGATGCTGTCGCCGGTATGCACACCCATCGGGTCAACATTTTCAATCGAGCAAATAATGATGCAATTATCCGCTTTGTCGCGGACAACTTCCATCTCATATTCTTTCCAGCCAAGCACGCTTTCCTCAACCAGCACTTCTGTTACCGGTGAGGCGTCGAGACCGCCTTCAATAATTGTGATGAACTCTTCGCGATTATAAGCAATGCCGCCGCCGGTGCCGCCCATGGTAAAGCTGGGGCGAATAATCGTCGGCAAGCCGACAAATTCCAATGCTTCCAAAGCTTCTTCCAGCGTATTGGCGACTTTAGAACGCGGGCTTTCCAAGCCGATTTTATCCATTGCTTCGCGGAATAAAAGCCGGTCTTCCGCCTTGTTAATCGCTTCCAGATCAGCGCCGATAAGCTGTACATTTTGCTTTTCCAAAGTGCCGTTTTCAGCCAAGGCAATGGCCGTGTTCAGCGCGGTTTGGCCACCCATGGTCGGCAGCAAAGCGTCGGGCTTTTCTTTCTCAATAATCTTGGCGACAATATCCGGCGTAATCGGCTCAATATAGGTCGCATCGGCCAATTCCGGATCGGTCATAATCGTCGCCGGATTGGAGTTCACCAGAATGACGCGATAGCCTTCTTCCTTCAGGGCTTTACATGCTTGCGCGCCGGAATAGTCAAACTCGCAGGCTTGGCCGATAACAATCGGGCCGGCGCCGATAATCATAATGCTTGAAAGGTCAGTGCGTTTTGGCATCAGGCGTCTCCCCGCATGGCGGTTACAAAGCGGTCAAATAAATAGTGGCTGTCTTGCGGTCCGGGCGAAGCCTCAGGGTGATATTGCACTGAGAAGACCGGCTTGTCTTTCAATGCAATGCCGCAATTTGTGCCGTCAAAAAGACTGATATGGGTTTCTTCCACCGTCTCCGGCAGGCTGTCACGGTCAACCGTAAAGCCGTGATTCATTGAGGTTATTTCTACCTTGCCGGTGGTTAAATCTTTCACCGGATGATTGGCCCCATGATGGCCTTGTTTCATTTTTACCGTCTGCGCGCCCAAGGCCCGCGCCAGCATTTGATGGCCCAAGCAAATGCCGAAAACCGGTTTGCCGCTGGCGACAAGCTTTGCGATCTCGGCAACGGCATAATCGCCGGTAGCGGCCGGGTCACCCGGGCCGTTTGATAGAAATATACCATCCGGCGCAGCTGCCAAAACATCATCGGCCTTGCTGTCGGCAGGCAATACGGAGACGCGGCATCCGGCTTCGACCAGACAGCGCAAAATGTTTTTCTTCACGCCGAAATCAAGCGCAACGACATGCGGTCCGTCATTGCCGCCGCCAAAGCCTTCATCCCAAACCCAGCGGCCCTCGGTCCAATCATAATTGTCAGCGCTGGTGACATTGGCGGCCAAGTCAGCCCCTTCCAAACCGGCAAATCCGTCAAGCGCAGCCTGTAAGGCGTCAATGTCAAATTCGCCTTTCGGGTCATGCGCCAAGACCGCATTGAACATGCCGTTTTCGCGAATATGCGCCGTAATGGAGCGCGTATCGACACCGCTAATGCCGACCAGCCCTTTTTGTTGCAGCCAGTCATTCAGATGCGCGGTATTGCGATAATTGGCCGGTTCGGTAATTGCCTCGCGAATAATCATGCCATGCGCGGCGCGCGGATTTTTGCCGTTTGAGGTTTCGACATCCTCATCATTGGTACCGACATTGCCGATATGCGGAAAGGTGAAAGTCACGATTTGTCCGGCATAAGACGGGTCGGTCAGAATTTCTTGATAACCCGTCATGGCCGTGTTGAAGCAAACTTCACCAACCGTATGACCGGCATGGCCGATGCCATAGCCATAAAATTTCTCACCGCTATCGGTCAGCAGCAGGGCTGTTTTTATCGGCGGTTGCCAACTCATGTTTCACTCCTGAAAATGATGCGTGCGGCAGGCAAAAAAAGGCCCCCATCGCTTCTGCGAAGGAGGCAAACGGAATGGCAATGACGCCCATGAGGAACCCTTTTCTGTACGAGCCAAATTGGACGGGAAGCTATAGAAAGCACCCGACACGGTCAAGCCAGCATTGCAAGATTCTGGTGATTAAAAAAGCGCAATGAAATCAATGAGTAAGGAGGCGTAAAAAGTGATGATGTGGATATGTCGCAGGTAAAAAGCGAATCTCCTTTACCGCATCTGCACGTTCGTTACATGATTCTATTCTGCGGCGATTGCCAAGTGATAAGGGTGATTGCCAAACCGGATGCGATGGCATATATCAGCGTGTCCCAGCCGTCACCAAGGAGGCGACCATGCAGGAGCGTTTCACCGAAGCGCTGAAAGAGGCTCTCAAGAGTCAGGATAAAATCCGTGTTTCAACTTTGCGTCTAATCACGGCCGCAATTAAAGACCGTGATATCGCTGCGCGTTCAGCCGATAGCGGCGATGGCGTCAGCGATGAGCAAATTCTTGAAATCCTCGTGAAAATGGTCAAGCAACGCCAAGATGCTGCGACCACTTATGAGGAAGCCGGACGGCTTGAACTGGCCGAGCAAGAGCGCGCTGAAATTGCCGTTATTGAAGAATTCCTGCCGACACAATTAAGCGATGATGAAATCGCTGCTGCCGTTGAAGCGGCGATTGCTGAAGTCGGTGCCGCCTCGTTGAAAGATATGGGCAAGGTGATGGGTGCGCTGAAAGGCAAATATGCCGGTCAAATGGATTTCGGCAAAGCCGGTGGTCTGGTCAAAGGCAAGCTCGGCTAGCTTTCATGCACAGCTAATCGGGAAGACGTGCTGGTCGGCGGTTCGATAAAGCCGTAAACTAAGCGCATGGCGTTTCCCTCTGGCTTTCTTGATGAAATAAAAAACCGTGTTGCGGTGTCCGATATTGTTGGCCGTAAGGTTAAACTGCAACGTCGTGGCCGCGAATTTGTCGGCCTCAGCCCGTTTAAACAAGAGCGCACCCCATCCTTTACCGTCAATGATGACAAGCAATTTTATCATTGCTTCTCAACCGGCAAGCACGGCTCGATTTTTGATTTCATCATGGAAACGGAAGGGCTGAACTTTCCCGAAGCAGTGGAGCGTTTGGCTTCGGAAGCGGGCCTGCAAATGCCTGCGCAAGACCCACGCGCTGCCGAGCGCGCGCAGCGACAAGCCGGTCTGGTTGACGTCACGGAATTGGCGGCGAAATGGTTTCAGCAACAATTGAAATCAGCGGCGGCCGATGAGGCGCGTGCCTATTTGGAGCGGCGCGGTGTGACCGAACAATTAATAGAGACTTACGGCATTGGCTATGCGCCGCCTGCGCGCACGGCGTTGATTGAGTTTTTGTCAGCGCGCAATATGGGCGTTGATAAAATCATTGAGGCAGGCATGGCGATTAAGCCGGATGGCGGCAAAGCGCCCTATGATCGTTTTCGCGACCGGATTATTTTTCCCATTGCCGATACGAGAGGGCGGGTGATTGCGTTTGGCGGTCGTGCCATGCAGGCAGATGCACCGGCCAAATATCTCAACTCGCCGGAAACCCCGCTATTTCATAAAAGCAATGTTTTGTATAATTTTCATCGCGCTCGCCAACCGGCCTATGACAATAATTCGGTTTTGGTGGCGGAGGGCTATATGGATGTGGTCGGCATGGCTCGCGCCGGTATCGGCCATGCGGTCGCGCCTTTGGGCACAGCATTAACCGAAGAGCAGATTCAACTGGCGTGGCGCATGGCACCGGAGCCGATATTGTGTCTCGATGGCGACCAAGCCGGATTGCGCGCGGCCTATCGGGCGATTGACCGCGCCTTGCCATTGCTGAAGCCCGGATATTCATTGCGCTTTGCGATTTTGCCGCCCGGCAAAGACCCGGATGATGTGGTGCGTGAAGGCGGCGCGGAAGCGATGAATGCGATTTTGGGCAAGGCGATGAGCTTGCTGGATTTAATGTGGGAACGCGAAATTGAAGCGGCTCCTTGGGATACGCCGGAACGCGCTGCGGCGCTTAAAAAGCGATTGCGCGAGGCGGTCAATCAAGTGCGCGATGGCGATGTGAAGGCGCTTTACGGGCAGGAAATCAAGAAGCGGCTGGATAAATTGCTCGGTGCCGGCAGTAAATTACCGGCCGGCAGCGGTGGCGGGCGACAATATAAGGCGCAGCCGATTTATCGTGCGCAACCGACTTCAGAAGCGCGCCGCTCTGCTTTGGCGACCGGGGCAGCAGATTGGTTACCGCGCGAGGCGTTAATTGTGCTGGTGGTGTTCAATCATCCGGCGATTTTGCTGAGCCACCGTGACCTTTTTGAAACCTTGCAAATGCACAGTCCGGCGCTGGATAAGCTGCGCTTCGATATCCTTGATTATTTTGACAATCTTGATGCTCATACCCCCGACGCTGAAGGGCTTGACAATGGTGCTTTGTCACGGCATTTGATAGAGAAGGGAAAGAGGGATATTTGCGCGCGTCTTGCATCCATGCATGAGGCGCGGCGTTTGAGTTTTGCGAAATTAAATAGTGATTTGTCAGATGTTTTGGTCGGTTGGCTTGAAGTTACCCACATGCACCATAAATTACAGACATTAGCGGCGGAACAAAAGCTCGCAGAGGCAGAACTCGAAGCAGAATTATCGCGCGATGATGGGGCGTCTCAAATTGCGCTGGATCGTCTTTTGGCGATTAAAAATGAAATTGCTGCGCTGGAACAGAAGGATAGTAGCGCTGCTTGAGATAATCGTGAGAGGGGTCACGGAGAGATAAATGGCAACAAAAAAAGCCAAGGCCAAAGAGCAGGAAGCCGAAACCGGCGATAGCCCGCTCATTGACATGAATAATCGCGATGTGAAGCGCATGATTAAAGCTGCCAAGGAAAGCGGCTTTGTCACTTATGATGCGTTGAACAAAGTATTGCCGCCGGAAGAATTTTCATCGGAGCAAATTGAAGACATCATGTCGATGTTGTCTGAAATGGGCATCACCGTTGTTGAAAATGACGATGGCGAAGACAGCGATAATGATGAAGAGAGTGGCGATAAAGCCGCCAATGATGATGGCGCGACAACAACCGCTGTCGCCAAAACTGCCAAAACCACCGGCACGGGTGAGCGGACGGATGATCCGGTGCGCATGTATTTGCGTGAAATGGGTTCTGTGGAATTGCTGTCACGCGAAGGCGAGATTGCTATTGCCAAGCGCATTGAGGCAGGCCGCGAAACCATGATTGCCGGTCTTTGCGAAAGCCCATTGACCTTTCAGGCGATTATTATTTGGCGTGATGAATTGAATGAAGGCAAAGTGCTGCTCCGCGATATTATCGATTTGGATGCCACTTTTGCCGGACCGGAAGCCAAGAAGATTGACCGTTCGGCTGAAGGGGCGGCACCGCCACCTTCCGGCGCGCCATCGGGTGAAGCAGAAGGCGAACCCGATGAGGATGATGACGAAGCAGAAGGCAATATGTCGCTTTCTGCAATGGAAATGGAATTGAAGCCGAAAGTGCTCGGCAGCTTTGACATTATCGCCTCGACTTATACCAAGCTGCGTCGCCTGCAAGACCAAAGCGTTGAACTGCAAGCGGCGAATAAGGAATTGAGCAAGGCGCAACAAACGCGTCTGGCAAAATTGAGCAGCGAAATCATCGATGAGGTAAAAGGCCTGTCGCTGAATAATAATCGTATCGAAGCGCTGGTTGAGCAGCTTTACATCATCAATAAGCGTTTGGTCGGACTGGAAACTCAGCTTTGGCGTTTTGCGCAAAAAACCGGTGTAACGCGCGAAGATTTCCTGAAGCAATATCAGGGCAATGAATATGAGGCCAATTGGGCGCGTCGTGTCGGTCGTCTGACCGGCAAGGGCTGGAAAGATTTCATCCAGAAAAACCGTGATGAGGTGAAAAACATTCGCACGGAAATTCAGGAACTGGCCAATGATACCGGCCTCGATATTTCAGAATATCGCCGCATTGTGCGCACTGTGCAAAAAGGCGAGCGCGAAGCGCGTATTGCTAAAAAAGAAATGGTCGAGGCCAATTTGCGTTTGGTGATTTCAATTGCCAAGAAATACACCAATCGCGGTCTGCAATTCCTTGACCTTATTCAAGAGGGCAATATCGGCCTGATGAAAGCGGTCGATAAATTTGAATATCGTCGCGGCTATAAATTCTCAACCTATGCGACCTGGTGGATTCGCCAAGCGATTACCCGTTCAATCGCTGACCAAGCGCGCACCATTCGTATTCCGGTGCATATGATTGAGACGATTAACAAGCTGGTCCGCACATCGCGGCAAATGCTGCATGAGTTTGGCCGCGAGCCGACGCCGGAAGAGCTGTCGGAAAAACTTTCCATGCCGCTGGATAAAGTGCGCAAGGTTTTGAAAATCGCCAAAGAGCCGATTTCTTTGGAAACACCGATTGGTGATGAAGAAGACAGCCAGCTTGGTGACTTTATCGAAGATAAAAACGCCATTTTGCCGATTGATGCGGCCATCCAGTCTAATTTGCGTGACACAACGACCCGTGTTTTGGCGTCGCTGACGCCGCGCGAAGAGCGTGTGCTTCGCATGCGGTTTGGCATCGGTATGAACACCGATCACACATTGGAAGAGGTCGGTCAGCAATTTTCAGTGACACGGGAGCGTATTCGCCAGATTGAAGCGAAAGCCTTGCGCAAGCTGAAACATCCGAGCCGTTCGCGTAAACTCAGAAGTTTCCTTGACAACTAATCCCCAATAGGGGCATAGAACGCGTGAATTTGGCGGCTTAGAGCGAGCAGTATCCATGTTTTTGACGATGATGAAGGCGAAAATCCATCGCGCGACCGTGACCCAATGCGATATGCATTATCAGGGGTCGATTTCGGTTGATGAAGATTGGCTGGACCGCGTCGGCATTTTGCCGAATGAGCAAGTTGATGTGCTGAACATTAATACCGGCGCGCGGTTTACGACCTATGCCATTCCGGCAGCGCGCGGCTCCAAAACCATCGGTATTAATGGTGCGGCTGCTCGGTTAGCACAAAAAGAAGATTTGGTTATTATTATTTCATATGCGCAAATGGACGAAGCGTCGGCCAAGGCGCATGAGCCGGTGGTTTTTCTGCCGGAGGAAGAAGCGTAATTGGCAAAGTGGGGCCTGTAGCTCAGCTGGTTAGAGCGGTCCGCTCATAACGGATTGGTCGCAGGTTCAAGTCCTGCCGGGCCCACTTTGTCCGACCTTCGGTCGGCCAAAGTGGTTTTCTTTATTTTGGCGCAGGCTTGGCTCGGGTGCCCGCGCGATAAATATGCATCAAAGGTCGAAACGCGCTCAATGCAGCTTCGAGGTTGGACGTTGACTCGATTTATGCTGGGGTATGTGCATGCGCTTCTTCCTGACCCTCTTGCTGCTCTTGTCGCCGTCCCATGCATGGGAAAGCGTGCCGCATGAAGCAGGCACGGC
>CBFIIT010000051.1:0-5242 GCA_965662725.1 Alphaproteobacteria bacterium
AGTGGCCTTGGGCGCAACCAGCTTCCCGAAGGAAATTGTTAAAGGCAATGTGAAAGTCGGCGGCAACCCGCTGGCCTTGATGAAAGTGTTCGGCCGCCTCGACGAATTCCCGAATGATTTTAATATAGTCACGCCATGACGGTAAAAGGGCGCGGTCGCTTTAGCGACCTCCGCCCGCCTTCCGCAAGCGAGCAGCCGCGCGAAGTGCGGCCAGCGAGACGGCTTTATTTTCGGGACGCCAACACCTAACGGTGTTGGACGTTTTGTTAGAGGAATAAGAATGGTTGTTCGTGGCACTCAAACGCTCAACGGCGTTAGCCGTTGACGCCCCGCGCTAAAAGCACTTGCCAACTTGTTGGCTTAGTGCGCCTTGCGCCAGCGACAAACGCGAAGCGTTTGGAGTCGGTCGGTTGCGAACGACAACCCGGCCAACTTGTTGGCTTGGGGCTGGAGGTTACGCCTAACCGAAAATAGAGTTGAATCAAGCTATCCGCCAACGCGATATGGCTTCGAGGGTGTTTGCAACTTGCCCTTTTAGCCAAAACGGATCTTATTTTCAAATATCTTCTTCCATTTAACTTATTGAAAATAAGCTCTCTTTTTCTAAGTAGCGCATGCGGGTCTGTAGCTTCCTAGCTACTCGCTCTGGCAAGGAAATATTCTCGTCAGGGCGTCACCAATGAAGATTATCGAGTTCTTTTCTTCAATTTTGTCATGAGGATATTTTTGTTCAGATAGATAGTCGGAAAAAAATGATGCTGTCAGTAAATCGTCCGAGAAGTCCAATTGTTGAGTGGGGCATATTTTCCCTGCTGATTGAAGGTAGTCCGAAATTTCGACAACTAAAACAAGGTATTTGCTGGCTATTAGCACCTCATCATCAGAAGGCTTGATAGGCCAAAAAATGAGAGACTTGAATATGCCGCCGCGCCTTACTCTAGTGTCCATCCAGTCGTCATATCGCAACACTTTCTCGAAGGCGTTGTGATGTTGTAAGAAACCCTGCGTTTCCTGAATGCCATCTGTTACTTGCACTGCTGAAAAAAGGCGAATTGAAAAATATACAGTTAGTACAATTACAATCGAGGCCCATGGTGCATGGCGCTCAAGTTGTCGCCTAGTTTTGCTCTTGCTTCCATATGTTTTTGCGAATGCGAAAAACTCGGTTTCTAGTCGGTTTATTGTGGAACCCCAACTCTCGTGAGCATTTTCTCTTAATGTCGCGATGTCGTTAGAAATCTTTTCCTCAAGTTCTTTAAGCGTGTCCCAACCGGTATAATTCTCAATAATAAAGTCTTTACACTTCTCTCGAAGTTTCTCTTCGTAATCTTCAAGGTCGATACTTTCCAACACTTCCTTTGCTTCCGCATCATCAACGTTCAACTCTGTGATGCTGACCAAAGGCTCAAATTTTTCTGCAAGTTCTACGAGCACGGTTAAACGCGTCATTTTGATGCCCTTTCTAGGCTTATTTTTATTAATTTGAGGATAATGTCCGGTTAACTTTGTGTCAATATTGCCTCCCCCCGACGGTAAGCAGCAAGAATGGTGCGATTAAATAAGAAAAGCCCCGCCATTTCTGACGGGGCTTTCTAATTTTAAAAGCAGCTGGCTGCTAGCTGGCAAATTTCTGCAAGCGGTCGGCGATGATGCTTTCCGCTTGGCTGACCATGCCGCCAACAAGCTCTGCACAGCTTGGAATATCGTGAATGAGACCGGCGACCATGCCACAGCTCCAGGCACCGGCATCCATATCGCCATCGCTCATGATTTTCGGATAGACACCGGCAACCTCATCCATAATGTCATTGATTTGCAGATTATCGCCGAGGTCTTTTTCTTTCTGCTGAATGCGCTCAACCGCTTCGTTTTTCAACACGCGCTCAGTGTTGCGCAAGGGGCGCATAATCAGCGTGGTGTCGAGTTCAGAAGCCGCAACCAGCGCGTCTTTAACATTTTGGTGAACAGGCGCTTCTTTGGTGGCGATAAAGCGCGTGCCCATATTAATGCCGTCTGCGCCCAGTGCCAAAGCGGCGACCAATTGTTGCGCATTGCCCATGCCGCCCGATGCGACAAACGGAATGTCCAATTCTTCGGCCGCGCGCGGCAGCAAAATCATGTTCGGAATATCATCTTCACCCGGGTGACCGCCGCACTCAAAGCCGTCAACGGAAACCGCATCGCAACCGATATTCTGTGCTTTCACTGAGTGACGCACAGAGGTGCATTTGTGAATGACTTTAATGCCGGCCTCTTTCATCGCAGGCATATATTGCTCAGGGCTGCGACCTGCCGTTTCAACAATGCGCACGCCTTGCGCGATAATCGCTTCGATGTAACCCGGATAATCAGGATTGGCGAAGCCCGGCAGGAAAGTCAGGTTCACGCCGATGGGCTTGTCGGTCATGTCTTTGCAACGGGCGATCTCATTGGCCAAATCTTTCGGCGATTTTTGCGTTAGGCCGGTAATGATGCCAAGGCCACCGGCATTGGATACGGCAGCCGCCATTTCAGCAAAACCGACATGGTGCATGCCGCCTTGAATAACCGGATGCTCAATGCCGAACAGTTCAGTAATACGCGTTTTCATTTCAGGTCTCCCTCAATCAGAATTTGAAAAGCATGTTACGCACTGGAGGGGGGAGTGCAAACGAAAATTAACTTGTATGAGCGGTTTGTGATTTGGTAGCGTGCCGCCAGCAGATTTATTTAAGGGAGATAAACATGGCTGAAGCATATATTGTTGCCGCCGCGCGGACCGCAGGTGGTCGCCGTGATGGCAAATTGAAAGACTGGCATCCGGCTGATTTGGCGGCGCAAGTCATCAATGAATTGATTGACCGCACCAAAGCCGATCCGGCAATGGTTGAAGACGTTATCATGGGTTGTGTCGGCCAAGCCGGCGAACAGGCCGCCAATGTTGGCCGCAATGCGGTTTTGGCGTCAAAGCTGCCGGAAAGCGTGCCGGCGACATCGATTGACCGCCAGTGCGGTTCTTCACAACAGTCCATCCACTTTGCCGCGCAAGCGGTTATGTCCGGCACAATGGATTGCGTCATCGCTGCTGGTGTTGAAAGCATGAGCCGCGTGCCGATGGGTCTGCCGATTTCATTGCCGTTCAAAGAAGGGCATGGCTTTTATGTCAGCCCGGCTATGCAAGAGCGTTATCCGAATGTGCAGTTCAGTCAATTTGCCGGTGCCGAAATGGTTGCCAAAAAATACGAGCTGTCCAAAGAAGATATCGACGCTTATGCCTATCGCAGCCACGAGCGTGCCATTGCGGCGACGCAGGCCGGTGCCTTTGACGAGGAAATCGTGCCGGTTGAAGTGACCAATGAAGATGGCGATACAGAGCTGCACAAAATTGACGAAGGCATTCGTTTCGATGCCAGCCTCGAAGGCATTCAGGGCGTTAAGCTGCTGGCCGAAGGTGGTGTGATTACCGCTGCTTCTTCAAGTCAAATTTGTGACGGCGCGTCAGGCGTGATGATTGTCAATGAAGACGGTTTGAAAAAGCTGGGCGTTGAGCCGCTGGCGAAAATCGTTCACCTGTCTGTTATGGGCCATGATCCGGTTATCATGCTGGAAGCGCCGATTCCTGCCGTCAAGCGCGCGCTGGATAAAGCCGGCCTGTCTGTCGATGATATTGACGTCTATGAAGTCAATGAAGCATTCGGTTCCGTGCCGGTTGCTTTCGCCAAAGAATTGGGTGTTGACGAAGAACGCTTGAATGTAAATGGCGGCGCGATTGCGTTGGGTCATCCGCTCGGCGGCTCCGGCACGAAGCTGATGGCAACATTGGTTCACGCCCTGAAGCGCAAAGGCGGTAAATACGGCCTGCAAACGATGTGCGAAGGTGGCGGCATGGCCAATGTAACGATTATTGAGAATTTGCAGTAAGGTTATTTGGCCGACTTGGGGCTTCGCCCCTGCGCTGGCGCAAGGCGGGCTAAGGTTCGCTTTGCTCACCAAGCCCTTTTAGCGTGTGAAGGTGGTGGCATGGCCAATTTAACGATTATTGAGAATCTTCAATAATGTAATTGCGCGGCAGGCTTGGCCTAAGGCCCGCGCCGCGCAACGGGTCGCTAACAGCTAACGCCGTTGGACTTTGGCTCGAAAAAATCAACCCCGCCCTGAAGTCGGAAGACTGAAACAGGGCGGGGCTTTTTTATTGCTTTCCCGAGCGTGCGCCATAATATCGTCTCAAGAGAAAACGGAGAAAGTCATGAGCCAAGCTGAATGTCCACAAAAAGCCCCGTATAAAACTGAAGTGAAAGCCGGAAAGCGTTATTTCTGGTGTTCATGCGGTAAATCGACCAACCAGCCATTTTGCGATGGCTCGCATAAAGGCACTGATTTTGAGCCGACGGTTTATGAAGCTGAAAAAGACGGCGATGTGTTCTTTTGCGGCTGCAAGGCGACAGCGCGCGGGCCTATGTGCGATGGTTCGCACAATAAGCTATAGCGACCGCGACCTTCTAGCGGGTTACCGCGTAAAGTGTAACGGCAGTGGCGGTGGCAACATTCAGCGTTGCAAAACCGGCATCATCGGCGACGGGCAGGCGCGCCAGCACATCGCATGTCTCGCGCGTTAATCGACGCAGACCGGGGCCTTCTGCACCCATAACAATAGCCAATGGGCGGTCTTTCGGCACTGCGTCTATCAGCGTTTCGCCGCGCTCATCCAAACCGACCGACATATATCCGGCCTTGTGCAAGCTATCCAGCGCTCGCGCCAAATTGGCGACTGTGGCTATTGGCACAACTTCTAACGCGCCGGAAGCGGTTTTTGCCAAACTGCCGGCCTGTGGTGGACTGTTGCGGCGGGGTAAAACAATACCACCGGCGCCAAACACCGCAGCGGCCCGCAAAATCGCGCCAACATTGCGCGGGTCCGAGACTTGATCCAATACAATCAGCGTTTTGCCGCTTGCCGCCAAATCTTCAATATCCGGTTCCGGCAGCATATCCGCTTCCAGCACCATACCTTGATGGACCGCATCAGACGGTAGCATGGCGGCCAATTCTTGCGATGTTTTCAGTTCCGGTTGTAAATTACGATGGGCCAAACTCGGTTCCAATTCATTGGCGGCATTTTGCGTCAGCAAAAGCCGTTTGATATGGCGTTTGGGGTTTTCCACAGCCGCGCGAACGGCATGGCTTCCATAGATTAGCAGCTGTGACGAATCTGCTAAAGTTTTTCTCGGCTTATGGGAATTCTTGTGCTTGCGCTTGCTCATAC
>CBFIIT010000051.1:5250-5859 GCA_965662725.1 Alphaproteobacteria bacterium
CCATAGATTAGCAGCTGTGACGAATCTGCTAAAGTTTTTCTCGGCTTATGGGAATTCTTGTGCTTGCGCTTGCTCATACAATTCCTTATAAAGCTCTCAACATTGCAGCGCAATTGTTCCGTCGCTTGACCGTTTTTCGACAGAAAATGCAGTCAGCGGACGGGCTTTTGTGCTTGTAATTTGTGTGAAAACGTAGAATTTCTGCGGGTTTACACTGTTTGGGCGGAGGGATGCCCGAGTGGCTAAAGGGGACGGGCTGTAAACCCGTTGGCTATGCCTACGTTGGTTCGAATCCAACTCCCTCCACCATTTCTTTTTCACGGGCGCGTGGAAAAGATGTTGCGGAACGACCCGGACGGGGTGAGGCGGGTGTAGCTCAATGGTAGAGCAACAGCCTTCCAAGCTGAAGATGAGGGTTCGATTCCCTTCACCCGCTCCAGTCCGGCCCTTATGGGCCATTAGGGTGGGAAGGCATTTAGGTCAACCGGGCTGCGGCCCGAAGCACAGGACGAGGAACGAAGGATGTCGAAAGAGAAGTTTGAGCGGAATAAGCCGCACTGTAACATTGGCACGATTGGTCACGTTGACCATGGTAAGACGACGCTGACG
>CBFIIT010000052.1:0-5400 GCA_965662725.1 Alphaproteobacteria bacterium
GCAACATTCGCGCGATGTTTATCACGGCAGTTTTGTTTTTATATGTGCCGTTCTTTTACCCCTATTGATATTACTGGCATGGACCGGCCTATCACCGCTGATTATTGACGCGATGCTGGAAAGCTTTTTGCGTCAACAGCAGGCTGAATTAACCATCGGGCAAATGGGCGTTCTGATTGCCAAGATAAAAGCCTATTCCGTCGGCTCGCTCCCCGCCTCTTTTGCCAGTGATATGATTATCGATGGCAGCGATTATTTTATCGGTTTGAATGAAAATTCAAATCAAGCTCGCAGCTTCGCTGTTATTGTGTTGAGCCTTAGCGGGCTGGCCTTTGGTGTCAGCAAGCTGGCGCCGCGCTTTACCGCCCGCCACGCTGTTGAGCGGGCCTTTGAAATTATCATGATCATGGCTTCGGCAATTGCGATTTTGACAACAATCGGCATTGTTTTATCGCTGATTTTTGAAACCATTCGCTTTTTTGAAGTGGTGCCCATTTCGGAGTTTCTATTCGGAATAAGCTGGTCGCCGCAAATTGCCATTCGCGAAGACCAAGTCGGCGGTTCCGGTTCATTTGGCGCAATCCCGCTTTTTGCCGGCACGCTGATGATTACTTTTATCGCCATGCTGGTGGCTGTTCCCATCGGCCTGATGTCGGCGATTTATCTGTCCGAATACGCCAATAACAAATTGCGCAACATCGCCAAGCCGGGCATTGAAATACTGGCCGGCATCCCGACTGTTGTTTACGGCTTTTTTGCAGCGCTTATGGTCGCGCCCTTATTGCGCGATAGTGGTGCAGATATTGGCCTCACCCTCTCGTCAGAATCGGCTTTGGCGGCCGGTCTGGTAATGGGCATTATGATTATTCCGTTCATTTCATCATTGTCAGATGATGTGATTAATGCGGTGCCGCAAACTTTGCGCGATGGTGCGGCGGCTTTGGGCGCAACACAGTCTGAAACCATTCGACAAGTGGTTTTACCGGCCGCGCTGCCGGGCTTGGTAAGCGCAATTTTGCTGGCTATTTCGCGGGCTATTGGCGAGACCATGATCGTGGTGATGGCCGCCGGTGTGGCAGCCAATTTAACCGCCAACCCGTTTGAAAGTGTCACCACAGTGACGGTTCAAATCGTCATGCTTTTGGTCGGCGACCAAGAATTTGACAGTGCCAAAACACTGGCCGCTTTCGCGCTGGGTCTGGTGCTGTTTTTCATAACCCTCATGCTCAATGTGTTGGCGCTTTATGTCGTCAATCGTTTCAGAGAACAATATGACTGATTATTCCGATCCAGAATATCGCGCCGCAAGGCTCAAAAAGCGCTATCAGGCAGAAAAGCGATTTCGTGCTTACGGTCTCGCTGCCATTGCCACGGCGGCGGCGATTTTGTTTTTCCTGATGGGGTCGATTATCTATTCCTCCATTCCGGCATTTACCCATCATCATGTTCGCATTGATATTGATATATCGACCGATTATGTGAGCGCTGATGCGCCTGAACAGGGCAATTATTTGGGCATGGTTCGGGCCGCTTTGCGGGGCCATTTCCCCGAGGTAACAGGGCGTCGCGACAAGCGTTCTTTGTATAAAATTTTATCGCTTGGCGCTCCTGACGAGCTGCAGGAAAAAGTTATTGCCGACCCATCGCTCATCGGTTCGACAACAAGCCTTTATGTTCCGCTTTCAGATGATATTGATTTGATGATGAAGGGGTTGATTGACCGCAATTTGCCGGAAAGCGACCGCATTGTCTCTGATCTCGATTTGACCTTTATTGACAAATTGATCGATGAAGGGCGGATTGATGAAAGATTTGCCTTTGCCTTGTTCACAAATGGCGATAGCCGCGAGGCCGAAATGGCCGGTATTCGCGGCGCCTTAATCGGTTCTTTATGGACATTGCTTGTCACGCTTGCCGTTAGCTTTCCGCTTGGTGTTTTGGCGGCGATTTATTTGGAAGAAGTTGCGCCGAAAAACCGTTACACGGCTTTTATTGAAGTGAACATCAATAATCTGGCCGCCGTTCCGTCAATTGTTTACGGTCTGTTGGGTCTGGCTGTTTTCATCAGCTTTTTCAATATGCCGCGTTCAGCGCCGCTGGTCGGTGGCCTGGTGCTGGCGTTGATGACCTTACCGACAATCATCATCGCCACACGTGCAGCCCTGTCCGCCATTCCGCCCTCTATTCGCGAAGCGGCTTTAGGTGTTGGTGCGTCGCGCTTTCAGGTTATTGTTCATCATGTTTTGCCGCTCGCCATGCCGGGTATTTTGACCGGCACGATTATCGGACTGGCGCAAGCCGCCGGTGAAACGGCGCCGCTTTTGATGATTGGCATGATGGCGTTTATTGTTGATGTGCCGACCGATGTAACGGCGAAAGCGACGGTATTGCCGGCACAAATCTATATGTGGGCAAATAATCCCGAACGCGCTTTCGTGGCGCGGACAAGTGCCGGTATTGTTGTATTATTAACCTTACTTCTATTGGTTAATGCGACAGCCATTTATTTCCGCAAGCGTTTTGAAAAGCGATGGTAAAATGACGAATAGCGAAACATTGAAGGTTAAAATCAAAGCCCGTGACGTAACGGTTCACTATGGTGATGCGCGCGCCTTGCACGGGATTGACCTCGATTTATATGCCAATGAAGTAACCGCTCTTATCGGTCCGTCGGGCTGCGGTAAGTCTACATTTCTCCGCTGCATCAATCGGATGAATGATGTGATTGACGGTTGCCGTGTCGGCGGCTCGGTCAGTATTGATGAGCAGAATATATATTCCGATGAAGTTGATGTGGTGGAATTGCGGGCGCGTGTCGGCATGGTGTTTCAAAAGCCAAACCCTTTTCCAAAGTCGATTTTTGATAATGTGGCATACGGTCCGCGCATTCATGGCATTGCGCAGAACCGCACTGATTTGGAAGCGATGGTTGAGACCAGCTTGCGCCGTGCCGGTTTGTGGGATGAAGTGAAAGACCGTTTGTCAGCTCCGGGAACGTCGCTTTCGGGCGGACAGCAGCAGCGTTTATGCATTGCCCGCGCCATTGCGGTCAGCCCCGATGTTGTGTTGATGGATGAGCCATGCTCGGCCCTTGACCCGATTGCCACGGCGGTGATTGAAGAATTAATGGAAGAATTGCGTCATGATTACACGATTGTCATTGTCACGCACTCCATGCAGCAGGCGGCGCGCATTTCGCAGCGGACAGCCTATTTCCATCTCGGCAACTTGGTCGAGCATGGTCAAACCGAGACGATTTTCACCAATCCGGCCAATCGTCAAACCGAAGCCTATATTTCAGGGAAAATTGGATAATGAATGATACACATATCGTTTCCTCATTTGACCGCGATCTGGCTGAGTTGAATCAGATGGTCTCCAAATTAGGCGGTCTGGCAGAACAGCAATTCGCCGCCGCCATTGAGGCACTGGAAAAACGTAATCCTCAACCGCTGTCCGATATTATTGCCGCCGATGCGACATTAGATGATTTGGAATTGGCGTTGAATGACCGCGCGGTTGAAATTATCGCCATGCGCGCGCCAATGGCTCAAGATCTAAGGCGTATTTTATCCGCGGTAAAAATCGCCAGTGTTTTGGAGCGGGTCGGCGATTACGCCAAAAATATTGCCAAGCGTAGCCGCGTCATTATCGAAGAAGAAACCAATCGTACTGACGCTATCAGCGTTGAGCGGATTTCCAATATGGTTCAGGAAATGCTGCGACAAGTATTGGATGCCTATGCGACCGAATCTGACGAGCAAGCGATGGAAGTTTGGGAGCGTGACGAAGAAGTCGATGGCATTTATACCAGCCTGTATAATGAGCTGCTCGACTCGATCGCGGCCGGCCACGAGCAGCCCAATGTGGTTTCGCATTTTCTGTTCATCGCCAAAAATATCGAACGTGTTGGCGACCATACCACGGCGGTCGCTGAGCAAATATATTTTCAAGTCAATGGTGAAATGCCGTCAGATGACCGACCGAAAGCCGATGCTGCCGGTGGGTTGGACGGGGAGCAGTAAAAGGACGCGTCATGTCTGCAACCATACTCCTCGTAGATGATGAACCGGCGCAGTTGGAATTGCTGCGATATAATCTTGAAAAAGCCGGCTTTCAAACGCTTCAGGCCGAAAATGGCGAGCAAGCGATAGAAATTGTTGAAAATGAAGATCCGGATTTGGTCGTTCTCGACTGGATGATGCCGGTCGCCTCGGGCATTGAAGTGTGCCGCGAATTGCGCGCCCGTGCCAATACCCGGCTATTGCCAATCATTATGCTGAGTGCGCGTGGTGAAGAAGGCGATCGCGCCATGGGGCTGGATACCGGTGCTGATGATTATATGATAAAGCCGTTTTCGCCGCGCGAATTGGTGGCCCGCGTGAAGGCGCTTTTACGCCGAGCGCGACCATCGCTTTTGCAAGACATTATGGAATTTGAAGGGGTGACGTTAAACCCCGATACCATGCGCGTTGAGCGCGATGGCGACCGGATACATTTAGGGCCGAAAGAATTTCGTCTTTTATCGGTTCTTATGGAGCGCCCTGAGCGCGTGTTCAGCCGAGAGCAATTGCTCAATATGGTGTGGGGGCACGGCATTTATGTTGAAGACCGCACGGTCGATGTTCATATGAGCCGCTTGCGCCGTGCGTTAAATAAACGCGCCAATGGCGGTTCTGCGCGTGCAGATATTATTCGTACCGTGCGCGGCACAGGTTATTCTCTGTCACGGATAAACTGATTTGACTGCTATCTCGGCTGCGATAAGCTATTGATCAAAGGGAGATAGCCATGACCAAAACCGTTGATTTTATTTTTGATTTCGCCAGCCCCAATGCCTATTTGGTGCATAAGCTTGTGCCGCAAATTGAAGCACGTACCGGCGCGAAATTTAATTATATCCCATGCCTTTTGGGCGGTATTTTTAAAGCCACAGGCAATCAGGCGCCGATGATTGCGTTTGGGGAGATTAAAAACAAACCCGAATATGACATGATTGAAATGCAGCGTTTTATTGAACGTCACGGGTTGAGCGAATTTAAAATGAACCCGCATTTTCCGGTGATATCGCTAATGCTGGTGCGCGGCTCTTTGGTTGCTGAGCGCGACGGTTTTTTGACCCAATATATCGATGCCATGATTAATGCCATGTGGGAGCAGGGACTGAAACTCGATGACCCTGAAGTGCTGCATAAAGCCTATGCCGATGCTGGTTTTGATGCCGATAAAATCATGACTGATATGAGCGATGACGCGATTAAAGCCAAACTGATGGAAAATACCAATGCCGCCGTTGAGCGCGGTGCTTTCGGCATTCCGACATTCTTTGTCGGTGACGAGATATTTTTCGGCAAAGAACGCCTCGGCCAAGTCGAGGAAATGCTCGCCTAGCTCTCAGCC
>CBFIIT010000053.1:0-4679 GCA_965662725.1 Alphaproteobacteria bacterium
CGCCCCACCGTTCGGCAAATTCAATATGTTGCTCGGGTGTCATGCTCTGGTTGCGCAAAAACACCAAGCCATTGTCAACAAAAGCCTGTTTAACCGCGTTAAATTGCGCATCGTCCAAACCATCACCAATATTAATATTGGCCACTTCGACACCGACTCCGCCGGAAACTTCCTTGATTTCTGCTTGGCTCATACCGCCCTCCCCAATTTTCTCCAGTATAACGCGCTGTATAACGCTGGCAAGCGTCGGCTTAAAACTGCCGCTTGTTGTAAATTTGCGGGACAAATTGTGCTAAAACAGACTATTGGCAGGTGATTCGATTTTCGAAGCCTGTCGGCGTGCCATGCACAAATGTGTGGCATGCCTGCGTAAGCGAGTTGTAACTGTATGAGTAGAGCCGAAGCCTTTCTCTCAAGTGCCGTTCAAATTGCCGGACCGCTTTTGCGGCGGCAAGAGCGCATCATCGCTGTCAAATTGCACCCTGACGCGATTTCCGTTCTGCAATTGCACCCCAGCTTGGCGCATTGGGAATTGGATCGTATCGTCAGCTGGTCGCTGGACAATCCGATTGGCCGTGGCTCGGTTCAAGATAATTTCCCCTATCTGGTGGATCAAATCGCCGCCGCCGCCGAAGCGGCAGGCGTTGACGGGGTTGATGCCGGTATTTCCATTCCCGCCTCCTTATTCTCTGTGCGCATTGTCAACTTGCCTTACATGGAAGAGGCCGAAATCGCTGAAGAGGCGGAAGAGCCGGAGTTTTGGGAAGAGTTTGACCCCGAATTATCCAATCTTTTGGGTAAGGTGGTGCGCTATCAAATTTTATATAGCAGCGAGGCTGAAGATAAGACCGAAGTGCTGGTAGCGACTTTGCCGATCGGTGAATTGGAACGCTATCGTGCCTTGCTGATTGAGGCTAATTTAATGCCGGTGTTCATTGAGAATGAATTATTCTCTCTGGTGAACGGCATTTATGCGCGGATGAACACGGATGAGCGTTATAAGCCGTTCACCATTATCCATTTATGCCCGGGCAATAATTTGGTCGTCTCGCATGTGCGCGGACGCATTTACACCCATGAGATCAATATTTCCGATTTCGATGAAGCCTTGCTGATGGAATTGGAAAGCGTTGAAGAGGCGGCCGGTGATTTTTGGGAAGAAGTGGCTATTCGTGTTTCCGAGCAAGTAAAACAATCATTGGCCTTTATGAGCGAGACCTATGATGTGCCGCGGCCTGATAAGGTGTTTTTTGTCTCTGAATATCGTGAGATTGAAAACTTTGAATTTCTGCTGCACGAACGGCTCGATACAACGCGACTGATTGTCTATGACGCGATGGATGATGTCGATGTGCCGAATGAGCATCAAAAATATATCGATTTCTTTTCCAATCGGTCGATTTTCACCACTGCTATCGGGCTGGCCACGCAAGGGCTGAATATTGAGGGCAAATCGCATGGCGATATGCATACGCGCCTGTTCTCGATTAATTTCCTGGCCGATGCGCCGCGTATTCGCCAAAACCGCCAATTGGCGGCGGTCAATCGTATATTGTCGATTGCGATTGTCAGCGTGATGATTTTTTCCGGCGCGGTTTTGGGGGTCAATACGATACCGGCCTATTTGCAAACCCGTGAGGCGTCAGCGCAATATGATGCGGCAGAAGCTTCCGCCAGGGCGGAAAGCCTGCGCCGCCAAGCCAATGAAAAGAAACTGGTTGAAATCAATGAGACGATCAACCGAATTCGGACCAATGCCTCTGCCCGCGGGCATACGAAATTTCTGGAGGCTTTGCCATCGCTTATGCCGCCGGGAACCGAATTGCAGCGTTTGGAAATCGACGAGACCAAAGGTGTTATCATGCGCGGCATTGCGCTGAAAAATGATGATATCAATCAGATTAAAAGTAATTTGCGCAGCGCCAAAATTTTGCGTCGTGACCCGGAAGTGCAGACCGAGCGGACGGACGATTATTGGAACTTCACCATAACCCTCAGCCTGGCGAGGACAGAATAATGTCTGAGCAGCGCACAGCCCCGCCGCATTTATCGCCACATGCGCGCGCGCTATTGGCGAAATTGGGTGATATGGGGCAAAGCCCGGCTGACAGCGCTGCCATGAGCGCGTTGCGGCCGGAAAGAGCGCTTGATGAGGGGCAAGCCCTTGAGGCCGAAGTGCCGGTATTTTTGGCCCCGCATAAGGATGCAAAGGCCAGAGCTTTTGTCGATATGCTGAGCCATATTGATGACAATGCCGGTGAAATTTTGGTCGATGAAAAAGCCGCATTGGCGGTGGCTGAACGCTATCGCAGTGAAAAAACCGCTGCCCATATTGATTATGAGGACAATGACGCCATGGCTGAAATGGCGGCTGAGCAATTGCCGCCCGTGCCGCAGTCGGATTTGGATGAAGCGAGCGATGAAGCTGATATTTCACCGCTGCAAGATGGCGCGCAGACTGCTGGAGAGGGGCGCGCCGAAGAAGCTGATGAAACCGATTATGATGCGCTTTTAAGCGATGATTTATTTGGCGATGAAGCGGATGTTTTTGAAGATGATGATGCGCAAGAAAGCGGGCTGAAGGGCCTTTTAGGGCGTCTGAAAGGTGGCGCTAGCGGTGTCAAAAAACTGATTGGCGTCAAAAATGTTTCCGCCACTTATGATGCACAATCGGGTGCGTCTCTATTGCCGTTTACGATTATCAGAGCGGTGGTTTTGTTGCTTGTCGCCGCAGTGCCGCCGGCTGTAAATCTTATCGTGATTCAACCGCAAATCTCAGATAATGGGCGTAAGCTGACCCAAATCAGAGGGTTTGAAGCGCAAGCGGTGGAAAACAAGAAAGCTGCCGATAAGCTGGCCGTTAAGCTGGCCAGTTTGGACAAAGATGCCCGCCGCCGCATTGATATTCTAATGCCCAATCAAAAATTGGAATCATTGTTCAATCGTTACACCTCTGCTCTGCAGAAATATGATATCGAATTGCAAAGTTATAATGTGTCCTCTTTGGAAGACCGCAATGTCATTGTCGGCAGTCGGGTGCAACAGGCCAGCCTGGTTGAGCTTGACCTCAAAGGCCGTTACGATGTTTATGTCGATATTCGAAAGATATTTGTTGACCAGTTAAAGAATGTGGTGGTGTTGAGCGAAGTGCTGGAGCCAACCGATAGCGGAACAGATTTGAACATCAACGCACGTATGATGGTTCCGACCAAGCGCGCTTATGATAACGAGCTTGATGATCCCGCAAAAATCAAAAAGCGAAAAGAAGAAGCTGAAAAGCGCCGCAAGGAAGAAGAGGCCCGTAAAGCTGAAGCTGCAAAGGCGGCAGCTGAGAAACAGGAGGCGGCTGAATGACACGAAAGTTGAAACTGCGCCTTAAAGCCAGCTTGCTCGCGGCTGTTTTGCTTCTCGCTATCGCGCCTTTTGGGGCGATACGGGCGCAAGATGCACCGCAACAAGATGCCGCCGCGGCTGATCCGCAAGACCCTTTTGTGCGCGGCTTGCAGCGTTTGGATGAACGTTTGCGGATGCAGCGCGAGGCCGAAGAATTGGCCAAAAAAGCATTGCAATTGCAACAAGAAGCAGAGCGCATGGCGAAAGAAAAATTGGATCGCGAGGCGCTCGGCGAAGATGGGCTGATTATTGAGGAAGAAATATTGGTGCCGGCGCCGATTTCCGAGCCGGATTTCTTCACTGCTTTTGCGGCGCAAAAATATAAACTTGATGGTTTGGTATTGTCGCGTCCGTCGCGCAAGCCGGTGATACATATTTTTGAAGATGTGGTGAAACCGAAAGGCGGTCTTTTGTTTTGGTCGGGTCGCGAGCGGCGTTGGGTATATCAACGTCGTGAGGGCGAAAAGCTGGCCGCCGTGGCAAGCAAGCTGATTATGCAGCCGGATGATATTTTGGCGATGAATAATGCACTGCGCGAAGAGCAATTATCTGACCCGATGCGAATTTATGTCAGCCCGCGCGATAATGGACCTTTGACGCATATTATTTTGCGCGGTGACAGTTTGGCCAAGCTGGCTAAAATTTATGATACGGATGTGCCGCGCTTGCGTTTGCGCAATGATCTTGATGAGAAGGGCACATTGACCATTGGCAAGCGTTTTCTCATTCGTGAAAAAGCAATTGATGATCGGTTGGCGCGCATGGCAGTGCCGGAACCCGAAAAAGTGGCAGATGAAACACTTGATCGCGCGCGCGCGCCCTATGCGCGGCTGGGCCAGTTTGAAGATAAGAATGAAGCCCTGCGCGGCACGCGCGAGTTTTATGCGAAATATTATGAATTTATGGACAGCGATATTTCCTTGCGCCGCGAGCGCGATGAAGAGCAGCAAAGCAAGCCATTTTATAATATGGATATCGGGCCTTTGCGCTCGCCCGGCCATGGCGAAGCCTTTTGTTCGCTGTTCCGAAAAGACGAAATGCCTTGTCTTGTAGTGTATCGCGTGCCCGGGCCGGAGCGCAGCCGCAATTTTGACAGCCAAGCAATTATTTCGGTCAGTCCTTATGTTTATTATGATGGCGATGACCGGCTGGATAGTGGCCGCACGGATGTTGAGAAATTGACCAAGCTGGAATATTTCCTGACTGAGGGGCAGGAGCTTGGCAATGCTGAAGGGACAGTGGCGAAAATCACATCCGACCGCATCATGTTGACCGATACAAATGGC
>CBFIIT010000053.1:4689-4951 GCA_965662725.1 Alphaproteobacteria bacterium
TCCGGTTATTGACCCGATTGAGAAACAAAAAGCCGAAGAGGCAGCGCGGCAAGCGGCGATAAATCAAGCCGCCGCTGCTGCCGGTTCTGCCGCCGGTGCCGCCGCAGGCGCGCAACCGCCGGAAGTGTTGCAACCGGGGGACACGGCTTTGGGCAAGAAATTGCAGGAAAATGAAGCCAAGCGACGCGAGGGATCGGGTGGTTTTATCAAAAATCTGGCCGCAAAACCCGAGAAGATTGAGAAGTAAGAGCGGAGTGGCGTG
>CBFIIT010000054.1:0-4526 GCA_965662725.1 Alphaproteobacteria bacterium
GCATCAGGCGGCGACCACCGGCAGGCAGGTCATAATTTATCTCCGGCAAATGCAAACGCAGCTTGTCGAAATCAATCACGTTAATATCGGCGCGATAGCCGCGCTTCAAAACGCCACGGTCATGTAACCCAACCCATTGCGCAGTTTCGCGGCTTTGTTTGCTGATTAACAGTTCCAGCGGCAGACCTGGCCCTTGGCGTCGGTCGCGCCCCCAATGGGTCAAAAGCGAAGTCGGAAAAGAACCGTCACAAATCATCCCGACATGCGCCCCGCCATCAGACAGGCCGGCCAATGTGGCGTCGCTTTCCAACATGATGCGCGTGCTGTCGAGATTGCCATCGGCGAAGTTCAAAAACGGAAAATAAAGAAGGCCGCGGCCGTTATTTTCGAGCATTAAATCCAGCGCCACTTCCACTTCACTGACGCCGCGATGTCGGGCAATAGCGGCGACGGTTTTATCGGCACCGGGTTCATAATCCGGCGGGTCGCCCAACACGAATATCTTGCCGAAGCTGGCCAGCAGCGCTTTGACAAAAGGGTTTTCAGAGCCGGCTTCTTCGTTCAAAAGCCGAGCCCGAAAATCCGGATCCTGTAAGGCGGCCAGTTTTTCTTCAAACGGCAAATCGGCAATTTTGGCAAAGCTCGGATGACCGGAGAGCGGATTGAGCGTCAATTCCAAACCCAATAAAACCCCAACAGGACGCGGGCCGACTTGGCCGCGCATTGGCAGGCCATCAGCATTCGCCTGTTCCAGCCAATCGGTCAATTGCCGCCATAAGGTCGGCTTGCTGTCGGCTTGCGCAATCGATACGGAAAGCGGGCGGCCTGACTTTTCAACCAGTCGCCGCAGCATAGCCGTTTCCTCATGCACATCGTCAAAATCAGAAACAAATTGCAATGTGCCGCGACCGGCTTTTTTCAACCCCATCGCAATGCCAAGCAATTCTTTCTCGTTTGCCGTCAAG
Organism: Alphaproteobacteria bacterium; assembly: GCA_965662725.1. Lineage (GTDB taxonomy): Bacteria > Pseudomonadota > Alphaproteobacteria > RS24 > RS24 > UBA8337. The sequence goes on from CBFIIT010000054.1 coordinate 966, forward strand.
GTGGGCGTCGGACTGCCATCAGCAGAGCGATGATTAAGCGTTCGCGAAGTGGTGAACCCCAGCGCGCCTGCCATCACCGCATCATGCGCAATCTCTGCCATTTTGGCGATATCATCATCAGTGGCGTCTTCACGGTTCACACCGCGTTCGCCCATTACATAAACCCGCATCGCGGCATGGGGCACTTGCGCAGCGAGGTCAATATCAAAGCGGCGCGGCGCCAGAAAATCCAAATAATCGGCAAAACTTTCCCATTCCCAAGGCAGCCCCTCGGCCAGCACCGGAAACGGAATATCCTCAACCCCTTCCATCAGCCTTATCAGCCGCTCATGGTCAGCTTCATGCACCGGCGCAAAACCGACACCGCAATTACCCATCACGGCGGTGGTCACACCATGCAGCGAAGACGGGTCGAGCGCATCGCCCCATGTCGCCTGCCCGTCATAATGGGTATGAATATCGACAAAGCCGGGCGTCACAATATGCCCTTTGGCATTTATTTCATTTTGCCCTTTAGCGTCGATTTTGCCGATTTGGCTGATGACACCGCCGTCGATTGCAATATCGGCCTCAAAAGGCGCATCGCCGCTGCCGTCATAAACCAGCCCGTTTCGGATAATCGTTTCATGCGTTGCCATTATCGCCTCCCATTGCGTCCACTATAGACAGGCGGTTGAAAGGCAGACAAGTTTTTTGCCATATTCCTAAAATGGAGTTGAATTTTCACTCTATTGAAAGTCAACTATTCTCATGCATAGCCGAAACGGCTGTCGGTTATATATTGGTCATTCTAATCGAGGATTGAAACCATGGAACTGAGCTTATCGCCACAAGACAAAGCCTTTCAGGCCGAAGTCGATGAATTTTTGGAAAGCCATTTGGATGATGAATTGCGCCGCGCCGGCATGCTGGCCAGCGGCATTTGTGGCGAGCATGGGCCGACCATGCGCTGGCATAAAATCCTCAATGAAAAAGGCTGGGCCGCGCCGCGTTGGCCGGTCGAAGTCGGTGGCACAGGCTGGACCGATATGCAGCATTATATTTGGGCCAGCGCGTGCGCACGCCACCACGCGCCCCGGCTTTATCCGATGGGTGTCGGCATGATTGGCCCGACTTTGGCAGTCTGCGGCACGCAAGAGCAAAAAGATTATTATCTACCGAAGCTGTTAAGCGGCGAGCATATTTGGTGTCAGGGTTATTCCGAGCCGGGCTCCGGCTCCGATTTGGCCAGCCTGCAGTGCAAAGCCGAGCGCGATGGCGATGATTACATTATTAACGGCACCAAAATTTGGACCAGCTATGCGCATCACGCCAATCATATTTTCTGCTTGGTGCGCACGGATGGCAGCGGCAAACCGCAACAAGGTATTTCCTTTCTGCTGATTGATATGAGCACGCCAGGGGTGAGTGTTGCTCCGATTATCACCATTTCCGGCGACCATGAATTGAACCAAGTATTTTTCGATAATGTGCGTGTGCCGGTGGCCAATTTGGTCGGCGCAGAAAATGATGGTTGGACAGTTGCCAAAACCCTGCTGACTTTTGAGCGTTCCGGCGCTTATGCGGCACGGCTGCAAGGGCGACTGGCTGAGATGCAATCATTGGTGATGGAAACGCAAGAAGCGGCTCTTATCAGCCGTTTTAATGAATTGCTCATTCGCGTGCAGGGGCTGGAAATTTCAGAGTTTCGCATTCAAAGCGCATTGGCCGCCGGTCAATCGCCGGGTGCAGCCTCATCACAAATGAAAATCATGGCCACTGAAACGCAACAAGCAATGGATGAGGTGATGCTGGAAGCTTTGGGCCATTATGGTGTGCCATGGCAGCCGCAAGCGCGCGAGCTTGGCTATAATAGTCAGACAATCGGGCCCGATGCAGCGCCGAAATTGCAAGCCGATTACTTGAACAATCGCGCCGCCACAATCTATGGCGGCTCAAACGAAGTGCAGCGCAATATTATGGCGAAAGCCGCTTTGGGACTTTAAGTCTGAATGAATTTGACAGACCCGAATAATCTTATCGCTGAATATTGAAGCAACTCTGCTTGCAGGATAATTATGGCATATAGCCTGCCATTTTCCTTGTATCCGATTTCTAATTTGGCTAGGTTCGAGACAATCTTGGCGAGAGCCAGTGCCTAATGACGGAGACTGTTATGACCGATAAAATGCAAAAAATTCTGAAAATCATGGGTGGTGCCGCGCTTGGCGTGGTGCTGCTCATCGGCGTTATTGTCACCTTGGTTCTGAATAATGAGACGGTGCAAGACCGTTTGGTCAAGCGGGCTTTTGAGGCGCGTTTGACAGCGCCACCGGTCGAATTTGGCGGCGATAATATCGATATTGTATTTTGCGGCACTGCCTCACCTATGGGCGGCGCGGGCGAGCGCGGCACGGCGCAAAGCTGTGTCGGGGTTTTTATCGGCGACAAATTCTTTTTGGTCGATACCGGCGCACGCTCCGCTGATAAGGCGACCGCATTGGGCTTTCCCATGCAACGCCTCGACGCGGTTTTGCTGACGCATTTTCATTCTGACCATATCGCCGCTTTGGGCGAAATGCATTTGGCCAGCTGGGTGCGTGGCCGTCCGCAAAAATTGCCGGTCTATGGCGGTGCGGGCGTTTCCAAAGTTGTTGACGGTTTTAATCTGGCTTATGGCCAAGATTATACTTATCGCACCGGCCATCATGGCGAGGATTTCGTGCCTTCCAAAACCGCCGGATTGCTCTCTCAAACAATTTCCAAAGACGGGGTTTTCTACGATCAAGACGGGGTGAAGATTACCGCCATCACTGTCGCCCACCCGCCGATTGAACCGGCCATGGCTTATCGCTTTGATTATAAAGGCCGCTCGCTCCTGATTAGCGGCGATACGGTGAAAGACGATAATTTGATTGACGCGGCACAAAATGTCGACGTGCTTATCCATGAAGTGCTGCAGCCGCGATTGGTCGGAACAGTGATTGAAAGCTTGGCGGAAAACGGCCAGAAGAAATTATCAAAAATCATTGAAGACACATTGGATTATCACACCACACCGGTCGAAGCGGCGGAAGCGGCCAATGAGGCAGGCGCGGAATTGCTGGTTTTTTATCATTACGCGCCCGTGCCGCAAAACGCCATTATGGACCGCATTTATATGCGCGGTATTGACGATATTCGCCCCGAAGGTGTGTTGGCGGCGCAAGACGGCACGCATATTTCCATAGCCGCCAATGGCAGCATTAGCGTTTCACAATAACCGAATATCGGCGATCAATTTTGTGCGTTGAAAAAAGTGGTGCCCAGGGGCGGGATCGAACCACCGACACGCGGATTTTCAGTCCGCTGCTCTACCAACTGAGCTACCTGGGCATCTAAACAGCGCGGTTGCGCTGTTGTTTTTGGGCGTTTAGTGAGGCGTTTATAGGCCATGCGTGAAGCGCTGTAAAGCGGCGGCAGATAAAGCGCATGAAGGCCGCAAAAACCGCTTTAATGCACTGTCCCCTCATCTTCGAGCTGGCGCAAAGCGGTTTCAATTTCAGCGTCAAAATCATCCGGCGGCTCTACTGCCGGCACTGC
>CBFIIT010000055.1:0-4362 GCA_965662725.1 Alphaproteobacteria bacterium
TTTCACCCCACCTTTCCCGCAATTCCTCAATGCTCCACCATGGGCTGAAGCGGTGAATCATGCGGTGGCAGTTGGCGCAGATGAGCGCGTAGTCTTCGGCGCGGACTTTCTCGCCTTCCGGTTTCAGCGATGACAGCGGCTTTTTATGATGCGCTTCCATAAACTTATGGCCGCGCTGGCCATAGCTCCGCTCATAGTCAAAGGCGCAAACTTCACAATCGAGAAAGCCGTTCGCGTCAAACCGTAAATCTTTTAATTGTGTCACCAGCTTGGGGTTGCGCTCGCGCCGCAAATGACTGACCTGCAACACGCGCCCCTCAATACTGGGCTGCAGCATATCAATATCTTTCTCGCTAATATCGCCAATCAATGGCTTGCCGGTTTCCTCGGCTTTAACAATATGCGCTTCAATTGCTTTTGCCATCGCGGCTACTTGCGACGCGTCATTGCCATAAGCGGCCCATGCTTGGGCAAATAGCCTGCTGGCATTGGGCATCCCCTTTGTTTTTGTCCAGTCGGGGTCGATATGAGCAAATTTTTTGACCTGCATGTAAACGCCATTGGCGTTTCGATAGTCTTCATTTCGCGGCAAGCCGCTATTATCAACCATGCGATTAAGTAAATCACTCAGCCGCTCAATATTTGCCGACCGCTTGTCGGGAAAGTGTTCATCGCCTCGGTGTCGAAGGTAAAAATCAAGTGCGAGAATAACTTCATCGCGTGACCAGTTTGGATTGCGCATCTGCCCGTCTTCTTATTGTTGTTTGGCAGACTGTAGGGCATGGCTTAGGGGTTGAGCAAGTAGCAAGAAATCCCAAGCCCCCCAAAGTGGTCAATGAGTGCGGGGATAAAGCCGACTCCAGACGCTGCGCGTCTGTCGCTGGCGCAAGGCGCACTAAGCCAACAAGTTGGCAAGTGCTTTTAGCGACCGCGCCCTTCAACCCTTTGGCGGCAGAGACGTTGTATTTAAATCTTGAAAGTCGAGTTTCAGGCGTTCTTCATCGCCGCCCGCATCGGGGCTGGCGGTTTTGCCATCGCGCTGTTGAATTTCATCCACCTCATCCGGATTGGCCGCCTTATAGCTGATCCGCGCTTCCAAATCGCGCCCGTCTTCTTTTTTCTCCAGCGCATCATCCACTTGCTCGGCCAGTTCCGGCGTAAATGGCAGCCGATAAAGCCGCGGCTGGCCCACCGCAATGCGGCGATTATTCAGCCTTTGCGCCAAAATATAAATCGCGCCCTTTGTGCCGGCTGCTTTGTCAGGTTCTTCCACAATGGCCCAATGCAGCTTGAACGGATTGGGCGGCGCGTCGGCAATCGCCCAGCCGCGCAGGTTTTGCGCGCCATGATAAGCGGCTGCATAAAACAGGCTGACAATCAAAATGGCGGCGATTTTTATCTCGCGGCGATATTTCGTCTCGAGATTGAGATTGAGCACCAAAGCGGCCAGCACCGCATAGGCAATGCCAAGAATAAGCGGACTACTCATTATACTCATTGGCCGCCCCCCGCTGCATTATTGCGCTTGGCGTTAAAATCTTCGGCCCGAATAAGCAGCTTATTGCGCGTCGCCATGCTTAAAACTTCGCCGGTCGCATCAAGGCGAAAGCGCACGGCGGTTTGCTCATCGCCCGCGCCGGTCAATTGATTAGTGCCGGCGTAAATCACCTTCACGCTGGGGTTCAGCTTCTCAACCTTCACCTTTACCGGCACGGTGCGGCCGGTCTCGGCTTTATAATGCAGCACATTGACCACATATTCGCCCGCCGCAATGCCGCGAATGGTAACGGTTTCTTGGTTGAGCGGGTTCTCAATCTTTTTGCCGGAAACAGTGATGGTGTCGCCCAGCCAGCCCCTATCATCACGATCGAGATGCATCAGCCCGGCTTCGCGCGCATCAAACCAAACCAGATTGCCCTCGCCATCTTCGACAATCAAATCAATGTCGTCTTGGTGGCCATCGGGCCATTGCGCGGTAATCATAAACTCGGCTTTCGGGTTTATTTTGCCATCCGTCACTTCCGGCCGAATAAGCATAAAGGCGACCGAAAACATAAACGCAAAACCCAATAGCGCGTTAAACAGAATATCGGTAAACGCATTCTGGTCTTCGGGCGGGGCAAACAGCCCGCTACCTTTCGGGGCGCCGCTCATGCTGCTTCGTTACCGCCGGTCAAACGCTTTTGCATGGCGTCGGCCAAAAACTGAAACTGAAAGCGCAAAATAATATTGGCAATCAAGCCGGATAGGGTGGTGTACAGCGCCACGGCCATACCGGCCGACATGGCGGCCAGCGCGCTTTGCAGGCTATTGGCGTCAAAGCTGGTCAATTCGCCAATCGGTGCAAGCATCAAAATAAAACCGATAATCGTGCCCAGCAGGCCGATTTTCAAAACACTATCGGCGGCAAACCAACCATGGTTCAGCCAGCGCGCCATATCTTCTTCAACAATATCGCTTTCGGGTGTGTCAGTCGCTTCAATCCAGCGCAGCAAATACAGCCAGCGCGCGCTCATCCCCGCCCAAATCGCCATAATCAGCCAAGATAAGCGGCTTTTATCGCCCTCCAGCAAAACCCCCAACAGGCCGCGATCAAACAGTAAATAACCGCCGAATAATATTAGCCCGAGTACAATCAGACCTTGCGGTAAAGCTTTGCCGTTACCGCCGCCGGTGAATTGAGACATTTGGTATCCTCCCGAATTGGCGACAGTGTAAGCGGCGCTCGCCGCGCTGTCGAGAGAGAGAATTTGTTGCTTTGCGGCATATTTGCGCTTGCCAAGCCTAGCCAATAGTGGTGCATTTTTGCCTGGGGAGATTGTTATGAGTGTATCCGACGCCGCCGCTGCCGCCGTCTCATCGGCCCGCCGCATTAGCTGGCTTGAAACCGTTTGCTATGCATTACCACCGCTCGGCGCGGGCTATATGTTCTGCTTGGTCACGCTTTATACGCTGAAATTTTCTACCGATGTTTTATTGATTGCGCCCGCTTTAATGGGCATGATTTACGGCATTTCGCGCTTTTGGGACGCGATATCCGACCCGCTTGTCGGCTATTTATCAGACAAAACCAAAACGCCGATGGGCCGCCGCCGCCCTTGGCTGCTTGGCGCAATTATTCCCGCCGTATTGTTTTTCTGGATGTTGTCGGCCCCCACGGACGGGCTGAGTTCAGGCGCTTTGGCCTTATGGATGGGGATTGCCATTATCGGCTTCTTCTCGGCGCAGACCATGTTCATCGTGCCGCATATGTCCTTGGGCGCAGAGCTGACGGATGATTATCACGAGCGGACAAAGATTTTTGCCGCCCGCCATGCCGGTTGGATTGCCGGGTATATTTCCGCGCTGGGCACAATGTATTTCCTCATTCTGGCTGAAGGCGAAAGCCAAGAAGCGGTGCGCGCACTGAATGCCGAGCAGTCGATTTATGCCGGCCTGTTTCTTGCCGCTTGTCTATTGGCGTGTGTTTGGGGTTTGCGCGAGCGGCCCGAATTTATGGATAAGGCGCCTGAAAAACCATGGGAAGCGGCCAAGGATATATGGAAAAACGGCCATGCGCGCTTGCTGCTGATTGTTATTTTTATTGAAAACCTTGGCGGTGCCACGGTGACGATTTTGACGCTCTATACGGCGCAATACGTAATGAATGCGCCGCAATTGGCGCCGGTATTCATCCTCGCTTATATGGTGTTTTCTTTCGCGCTGACGCCGCTATGGACGCCATTGGCCAAGCGTTTCGGTAAAAAGCGGCTATGGCTTGGCTCGATGCTGGTCACGGCTGTTGCTTTTGGCGGCATGATTACGCTGGAACCGGGTATGGAAATCCGATTGATTTGTCTGGCTGCTCTAGCCGGTGCAGCCGGTTCTTGCGGCGGCACAATTAACCCGTCGATTAAATCTGATATTATCGACCTCGATGAATATCATACCGGCGAGCGCAAAGAGGGCGCTTATTTTGCCGCTTGGTATTTTGTTTCCAAATCAGCCTATGGGGTGATGCTGACGGTTACCGGCTTTGCCTTGTCTATTGTCGGCTTTGTGCCGAATGTCGCCCAAACCGATGCAGTTATTTGGACCTTTAAAGGGCTTTATGCCGGTGTCCCGTTCTTCGCCTATATTATCGGCGCCATCATGTTCTCGACTTTCAAATTCGATGAAAATGAGCACAGGAAAGTGATTGCCGAATTGGAAGCCAAGCGCGGCAAACTATAGGCATAGAATTACAGGTAAAGAAAAAGGCGGCTCTTGGTGAACAAGAACCGCCTCTCTTTTAGCGCAATAAATCTCGTATAAGCTCGATAAGTGCTTACTCCGCCGACTTATCACCTGTCGGTGATGCCCTGGCGCAGGGCGCACTAAATC
>CBFIIT010000056.1:0-4277 GCA_965662725.1 Alphaproteobacteria bacterium
TTGCGGCTTTTGTGAGGGTTTCTTAAGCCCTTGCAAGTCTGTTCACTGACCTGCCTAATTCTTATAGCAGAGTTTTAACGCCCCCGATAGGGCGGGACGCCTTGGTCGGGGATAAATAATCCGGCGGGGGGTTCTGAGCTTTGCCAGAAAACATCAATCGGGATGCCGCCGCGCGGGTACCAATAGCCGCCAATGCGCAGCCATTTCGGTTTCATGCATTCAATCAGCCGCTTGGCGACCATAATCGTGCAGTCCTCATGAAACGCACCATGATTGCGAAAGCTGCCCATAAACAGTTTAAAACTTTTGCTCTCGACCAAATGCTGGTCGGGCACATAATCGATAACAATATGCGCGAAATCGGGCTGGCCGGTGACGGGGCAGATCGAGGTAAACTCTGGCACCGCAAAGCGCGCCACATAGTCGACGCCTTTATGCGGGTTCGGCACTGCTTCCAGCACCGCTTCATCGGGCGAGGCGGGTAGGCCCGTTTGCACGCCCAGCATGCTGGCGCCGGTTGTATCGCTACCACTAGTGGACATGTTGGCTTCCTTGATACAGGCAAGATTGGCCGAGGCTGTCGCGGAACACCTCCACGGCGCAGATTTGCGGCAGCGCGGATTGCAAATTATCCCAAATGAACAGGCATAGGTTTTCCAGTGTCGGCTGCTCAAGCCCCTCAATCTCATTCAGCATTTGATGGTCGAGGCGGTTATGCAATTCATTTAATTGCCGACCCATTTCTTCCAGATCAACAATTTGACCATTGCCATCGGGCTGGCCTTCCACCGTCACGCGGGCGCGAAAGCTGTGCCCGTGCACGCGCGTATTGGCGTGGCCTGCGGGATAGTGCCCGAGGCTGTGAGCGGCATCAAAGGTGAACTCGCGTGACAATTTCATGCCCCGCTTATCGCGCAAAAGCGGAATCGGGTCAATTAGCCAGTCAGGTAATTGATGAATGAAAGAATGGTAATAATGGCTGCACCGGTGGTAATTTGGCTGCGCATCAGCAGAACAGAAAAATCGGACCGCAAGGCGTTAATCTTGGCATCCATGCTTGTTTCTAATGCATCAATTCGGCTGTGCAAGTCGTGAATATCTTCTTTTGTCGCCATGCGGCTCGCCAGCAATTGCATTTGCGCATCAGCAAGGGTTTCGGCTTGCGCTTCCGTGAAGCCGCTTTCCATAAGTTGTTTAACAAATCGATGCGTATCTATTGCCAAATCGGTCATCCTGTCGCCCTTGTTTTTCTTATTGGGATTAGTCTAGCCGTTTCTCTGCTACACAACAAACTTTAATCCAGCCCGATAATTTTGTGCGTTTGCAGGCTCAGCCGCCATTGCGGGTTTTGCAGGCAATAGGCGATGGCCGCTTGCACATTATGCCAGCTTGTTTCTGCCTCGCCGGTATCCATTGGCTGCAAATAAAAATGCTCAAAATCCAATTCGGCAAACTGGTCGGGTGATAATTCATCTTGCGGATAAACGAATTTCAATTCATGGCCGCGCGTTTGCGCCAGTTGCGATTGCGGCTTTGGCGATACGCAAATCCAGTCGACGCCTTCGGGCACATCCAATGTGCCATTGGTCTCAACCGCGCACTCAAAATTGCGGGCTTTCAAAGCGGTCAACAATGCTGCGTCCAATTGCAGGCACGGCTCGCCGCCGGTAAACACCACATAAGCATCAGGGCCGATAGGGGTCTCCGGCCAAAAAGCGGCAATCGCATCAGCCAATGCTTCGGCATCGGCAAACTTGCCACCGTTCTGGCCATCCGTGCCGACAAAATCCGTATCGCAAAAACTGCATTGCGCGGTGGCGCGATCTTCCTCGCGGCCTGACCATAAATTGCAGCCGCTAAAACGACAAAACACGGCCGGGCGTCCGGCTTGCGCACCTTCCCCTTGCAGGGTGAAAAACATTTCTTTGACGCTGTAAGTCATTGTGAATTCCATTTTTCAAAACCGGCCGCGCGCAATTCACAGGCCGGACAATCATTACATCCATAGCCCCAAACGTGGCGCGAGCTGCGGTCGCCGCGATAGCAGCTATGACTATGCTCAAGCGTCGCCTTAACCAGCGCATCGCCGCCCAATTCATGCGTCATTGCCCAAGTTGCTGCTTTGTCGATATGCATGAGCGGCGTTTCAATGCGGATATCGCTTTCCATGCCTTTATTGATAGACGCTTCCAGCGCGTCGAGTGTGTCACGGCGGCAATCAGGATAGCCGGAATAATCGGTCTCGCACATGCCGCCCACCAAAACACCAAGCCCACGTCGATAAGCCAAAGCCGCGCCATAAGTAAGGAACAATAAATTGCGCCCCGGCACAAAAGTCGAAGGCAGATTATTTTCCATCATCTTAATCTCACCGTCTCCGATAAGGGCCGTGCCGCCAATCTCGGCCAAAGCAGGCAGGGGCAGGGTGTGGTCATCGCCCAGCCTGTCGCCCCAGCCATTCAGCTTGGCTATTTCACGCCGTAAGGCGGCGCGGCAATCAAGCTCCACTTTGTGGGTTTGGCCATAGTCGAAACCAATTGTTTCAACATGCGCGTAATTTTCCAACGCATAGGCCAAGCAGGCGGTTGAATCTTGTCCGCCTGAAAATAAAACCAATGCTTTTTCTTGTTCGCTCATGCCTTCTTTTAAACCGAACCGCAGAAATTTGCACGGGGCTAGGATTCAGGCTAAGAAACAAACCGATATAGGGTAATTTTGAGCCATGAAGCGAGGGCAAAATGACTGCGATTCTTGACATTGTCGGACGTGAAATTCTCGATAGCCGCGGTAATCCGACGGTTGAAGTCGATGTGCTGTTGGAAGACGGCAGCTTTGGTCGCGCGGCTGTGCCATCCGGCGCCTCCACCGGTCAATATGAAGCGGTAGAGCTGCGCGATGGCGATAAGTCCCGCTATCTCGGCAAAGGGGTGCAAAAAGCAGTCGACGCGGTAAATGGTGAAATTTTCGCAGCCCTGTGTGGCATGGATGCGACCGAGCAATTGCATCTCGACCGCATCATGCTGGAATTGGACGGCACGGAAAATAAAGCACGACTTGGCGCAAACGCCATTCTGGGCGTTTCAATGGCGGTGGCGAAAGCGGCAGCCACTTCGCAAGAGACGCCTCTATGGCGCTACATTGGCGGGGCCAATGCCAAAACCCTGCCTGTGCCGATGATGAATATCGTTAATGGCGGCGCCCATGCCGATAATCCGATCGACGTGCAGGAATTCATGATTATGCCGGTCGCGGCGGAAAACATTAAAGAAGCCGTGCGTATGGGCGCGGAAGTGTTTCACACGCTGAAGGGCCTGCTGAACGCGGACGGTCTAGCAACCGGCGTCGGTGATGAAGGCGGCTTTGCACCGAACTTGGCCTCGACCGATGATGCGTTGGGCTATGTGATGAAAGCGATTGAAAAAGCCGGATACAAGCCGGGCGATGATATTCATTTGGCGCTGGATGCGGCAGCCACTGAGTTTTATGTCGATGGTGTTTACAATCTGGCAGGCGAGGGCAAAAAGCTCGACGCCGGTGAAATGGCCGCTTATTGGGCCGATTTATGCGCTCGCTTCCCGATTATCTCCATCGAAGACGGTATGGATGAAAATGATTGGGATGGCTGGAAAGCCCTTACCGATGCGGTGGGCGATAAAGTGCAATTGGTCGGCGATGATTTATTCGTCACCAATCCAACCCGCTTGGCAGATGGCATTGAGAAGGGCGTTGCCAATTCAATTTTGGTCAAGGTCAATCAAATCGGCACATTGAGCGAAACCATGCAAGCGGTTGAGATGGCGCATAAGGCCAGCTATACCGCCGTCATGTCGCACCGCTCCGGTGAAACGGAAGACGCAACCATTGCCGATTTGGCGGTCGCGCTGAATGTTGGACAGATTAAAACCGGCTCGCTGGCGCGCTCAGACCGCTTGGCGAAATATAACCAGCTTATCCGCATTGAAGAAATGCTTGGCGATAATGCGGTTTATCCGGGTAAGGATATTTTGAAATAGGCGGTCTCGCAGGTGCGCGCAAACGCCAAACGAAATAAAAAGGCCCCATCGTGAGACGGGGCCTTTTCTTTTACTTTTACCCTTTAGGCAAGCGGGTGCTTTTACCCTAGAATTTATACCGCGCTGAGAAGCGGATATCTTGTCCGGCCTCCGGCATTTGGTCTTTCAGCGGGCTGGCATGGTGGCGGATTTCTTCATCCGTCAGGTTGCGCACAGCCGCGCCCAAAGTGAGGCCGGGATATTGCGCCGGTTGCCAATTGGCGG
>CBFIIT010000057.1:0-4263 GCA_965662725.1 Alphaproteobacteria bacterium
AAACCGGCCGGCGTGCGCGACTATCGCCTGACCGGTCAAATAGGGCAGGTGCAGCGCGAGGCGTTTGTAGTCGGCACGGCGCGCGATATTGCTTATGCCGATATCGAGCTTTCATGCATGGCCGGTGAGTTTGAACGTAAAATGATGACGCCGACGGCTTTTGCTTTAATGGCAGAGCTGGCTGAAATCAGCGCCGATGATGTGGTGTTGGATATTGCAGGTGGCTCCGGTTATACGGCGGCGGTTTTGGCCGGTTTGGCTTCAACCGTGATTGCGCTGGAAGAAGACGAAGCAATGGTTGAGAAGGCCGGTGTCATTTGGCAAGAGCTTGGTATTGATAATGCGGTGGCGGTTTGCGGCCCGTTAAAAGAAGGCCAAGCCAAGCAAGGGCCGTTCGATGTCATCTTTATCAATGGCTGTATCGCGCAAATGCCGGATGCGTTGATTGCGCAATTGGCTGAAAATGGAAGACTGGTATGTGCCCATGCGGTTGACGGAACGCAAAAAGCACATATTTACCGCCGTATAGGTGACGGAATTTCGACCAAAATAGCGTTTGATGTAGCAGTGCCGCATCTTTCGGTTTTTGATCCGGCGCCACAGTTCGAGTTTTAGGCGCAGCTTGCGGAACCGCGCAGAATCAGGCGGGATTGAATGATGAAAAAAACAACAATAATGGCATTGGGTGTGGTGGCTTTGGCCGGCACGCCTAGTGTGGTTTTTGCTGATACGGTAAATGACACATTGTCTGAGGTTTTGGCGCGTAACCCGTCATTGGCTGCGGCTACGTCAACCTATGAAGCGCGCTATAAAGAGCAGTTTGTGACTCTGTCGGATATGCTGCCGAAAGTGACGGCCTTTGCGCAGCAGACAAATACGGAAGTGGACACTGAAAATTATCGCACCGGAGTGGCATTGGAATCCGGCAGCTATGAACTCGATAGCGATAGCTATGGGATTCAGTTTTCGCAGGAACTTTTTACCAGTGGCAAAAACGTCTATGCGTTTCGTAGCAAGCGGGCTGAAGTAAAAGCTGAAGAAGCCAATCTGAAAAATACGCAGCAGCAGATTTTTCTGGCTGCCATTACGGCGCATTTGGATGTGCTGCAGGCGCGCTCGGTTTTGGAATTGCGCGAGAAGAATTTAATGGTGCTGGAAAAGCAGCTTGAAGCGGTTCAAGACCGTTTCTCTGTTGGCGTTGTCACGCGCACTGATGTAGCACAATCGCGTGCGGCTTTGGCCGGTGCGAAATCAGCCAAATTAGGGGCGGAAGCTTCTTTGCGTGCCGCCGAAGCGGTCTATCGCGAGCTGGTTGGCAAGGCGCCTGAAGACCTCGTAAAGCCCACGAAACTGCCGCGCCTGCCGCGCAGCTTGGATAAGGCATTATATACGGCGCGGCGTGAAAACCCGACGCTTCGTAACGCACAACAAATGTCGAAAAGCGGTAAATATACCAGCTACAGCACGGTCGGCAGTGTGTTGCCATCGGTGAACTTAACCGGCACTTACAGCAAGACCGAAGACCCGTCAGATGCCCTTCGCGGGTTTGAGACTGAAAACACCAGTGTCCAGTTGCGGTTTTCTGTGCCGCTATTTCTGGGTGGTAAATCGATTGCCGCCATTGCCGCATCGCAAGATGTCAGCAATGCGCTGAAGCAAAATGTGCATGTCGCATCAAACACTGTTGAGCGCGAAGTGATTGTCGCGTGGAATAATGTGCAAGCGACCAAGGCAGCGATTGAAGCGACGGAAGAGCAAATTCGCGCCTCTGAATTGGCACTGGAAGGGGTTCGGCAAGAAAACACGCTGGGCACACGGACCAATTTGGATGTGCTTGACTCCGAACAGCGCTTGCTTGATGCGCGCGTATCTTTAGTGCAAGCTGAGCGCAATCAATATGTTGCCGCTTATAATTTGGTTGCAACGACGGGCCGCTTAACGGCCAAGCGTTTGCGTATCAAACCGGCTGAAATTACCGTAACCGAATAGTTGCTTTTGAGTGCCTTTGGGCTGTTGGCGTTTCCCGAAATGGAAATGACGATGGGGCGAGCTATGGACGAAGCGACACTTGCGGAAGGCGATAATACTGATGAGATTATCGATGCCATTCGCCGGATTATGAAATCAGATGAAGAAGTGCTGAGCGGAGAGCCGGGCACGGGGCGGTTTTCGTTGGAAGCGCGCGCGCGCATTTTTGCCGCGCTGGACCGCTTGACCGGCGGCGAAGAAAAGCCGCCAACTGTTTTGGAAGCATTGATATTGGAGCGGCTGGAGCCGCTTTTGCATGATTGGCTGGAGCGTAATTTACCGCCCTTGGCCGAACGGCTGATGCGCGAAGAAATTCGTAGCCTGATGCAGCGCGCCGAAGCACCGTCGAATAAGTCATCAGCAGAGCCAGCACCGCATAGCGCTCATGAGCCGCAGGAAATAACGCCGGAAGCCGAAGCCTCGGCAGAGTAGCGACAACAGGCCGACTTGATGTCAGCAACGGCTTGGTGTAACTCACGAGCAGATTGAAATTTGTAAGTGATTTAGATGGCCGACGGCAGCAAGCTCGATAAAACTTTTGACCCTAAAGCGATTGAAACGCGGCTTTATGAGGCGTGGGAAAATGAGGGCTGCTTTAAAGCCGGGCGTGTGCCTGAAGCCAAGCCTTACACAATCGTTATTCCGCCGCCCAATGTGACGGGTAGTCTGCATATGGGGCACGCGCTGAATAATACGCTGCAAGATATTTTATGCCGCTTTGAGCGGATGCGAGGCCGCGACGTGTTGTGGCAGCCGGGCACCGACCATGCCGGTATTGCGACGCAAATGGTCGTCGAACGTCAGCTTTCCGAGCAAGGCAATGAGAGCCGCCGCGACATGGGGCGCGAGAAATTTCTTGAGCGCGTTTGGCAATGGAAAGAAGAAAGCGGCTCGACCATTACCCGTCAATTGCGCCGCCTTGGCGCGTCTTGCGATTGGAGCCGTGAACGCTTCACCATGGATGAGGGCCTTTCCAAAGCGGTGCTGAAAGTTTTCGTCGCGCTGTATGAGCAGGGGCTGATTTATAAAGATAAACGGCTGGTTAATTGGGACCCGGGTCTGCTGACCGCCATTTCTGATTTGGAAGTCGAGCAGCGCGAAACCAACAGCCATCTCTGGCATTTTAACTATCCGCTGGAAGACGGTTCCGGACACATCACGGTTGCAACAACGCGGCCTGAAACCATGCTAGGCGATACCGGTGTTGCCGTGCATCCGGATGATGAGCGTTATAAAAGCCTTATCGGCAAGAATGTTGTTCTGCCGATTGTCGGGCGATTGATACCGATTGTAGCTGATGAATATGCCGACCCTGAAAAAGGCTCCGGCGCGGTGAAAATTACACCGGCGCATGATTTTAATGACTTTGAAGTCGGTAAACGCTGTGAGCTGGCGGCTATCAATATGCTCGACCCATACGCAGCGATTGATTTATCGGATGAAGCATTTGCCGAGATGGACGGCAAAGATGAATGGC
Source organism: Alphaproteobacteria bacterium (assembly GCA_965662725.1). Lineage (GTDB taxonomy): Bacteria > Pseudomonadota > Alphaproteobacteria > RS24 > RS24 > UBA8337. Next base: position 3,506 of record CBFIIT010000057.1, read on the forward strand.
ACGGCCTCGACCGTTATGACGCGCGCAAGAAAATTGTCGCGACCCTAGAGGAAATGGGGCTGGTCGATAAGATTGAGCCGGACACGCATATGGTGCCGTATGGCGACCGCTCAAACCAAGTGATTGAGCCGTGGCTGACCGACCAATGGTATGTCGATGCCGAGACAATGGCGAAGCCTGCCATTGAAGCGGTGAAAAACGGCGATACCAAATTCGTGCCGCCGAATTGGGACAAAACTTATTTTGAGTGGATGAATAACATCCAGCCTTGGTGTATTTCGCGCCAGCTTTGGTGGGGGCATCAAATCCCCGCTTGGTATGATGAAGACGGCAAGGTTTATGTGGCCGAAAGCGAAGCCGCGGCGCAAGCCCAAGCAGGCGAGGGCGTTGCTCTGACGCGCGATGAAGATGTGCTGGATACGTGGTTTTCTTCTGCGCTATGGCCGTTCTCAACCTTGGGTTGGACCGGCGGCGATGAGAGCGAAGAGACCAAAGCCTTCATCAAACGCCATTATAAAACCGATGTGCTGGTTACCGGCTTTGATATTATTTTCTTCTGGGTCGCCCGCATGATGATGAGCGGTTTGCACTTTATGGAAGATGAAGAAGGCAAGAGTGAAGTGCCTTTCGACACGGTCTATGTGCACGCATTGGTGCGCGATGAAAAAGGCGCGAAAATGTCCAAATCGAAGGGCAATGTCGTCGACCCGCTTGAGATTATGGATAAATACGGCACGGATGCGCTGCGCTTCACCCTG
>CBFIIT010000058.1:0-4149 GCA_965662725.1 Alphaproteobacteria bacterium
CATTGAAGCCTATCAGGGCGAGATGGAAATGGCGGGCGCGATGCGGTTGGTGGCGTTTTTGCGCATTGGTCGCGTGGCGCTGATTTATCAGACGCTGGATGGCGCTGAGAGCGGTGCATGGGATAAGAGCCGAAATAAGTTTGTCGATTTGGACGGCGATTTTGACAGTCATTTGCGGAGTGCTTTGCGGATTGCCAAGCAGCAAGCCGCGCCTGATTTATTGGTCGTGCCGGTGCTTATCGAGCCGGCGGCGAGCGGTGAATAGGGGGTATGGGAAGATGATTAAGAAACCGACTCTCTCTTATCTGCGCCTCGCGATTATCGCTGTGGTCAGCAGTCTGATTTTTGCGCCTGCCGCATCAGCGCAATCGCAAACACGATCGCAATCACAGGCCCCCACTCAACTCGGTGAGGCTGACGCTCAAACATTGAAGCAATTGCTGGAGCAAGTGCGGCAGGGTCGCGCCCGTGACAATGCTGAATTTGCCGCGCGCGAGGCCGAATTTCGGGCCAATCGCGACAATCAAAAAAATCTCCTGACACGGACGCAGCGCGATATCAAACGCGAAGAAGCACGCTCTGAAAGGCTGGAGAAAAGCTTCGCCGATAATGAAGTGAAGTTGGCGGAATTGGAGGGATTGCTGAACGAAAGATTGGGCGTTTATGGCGAACTGTTCGGCATTGTGCGGCAAGTGGCAGGCGAGACGCGCGGGCAATTGCAAGAAAGTCTGATTTCCGGTCAATGGCCGGGGCGGGACGCGCGGCTGGATGCGCTGGCGCAAAGCAAAGGCCTGCCCGCAATGCAGGAATTGGAACATTTATGGTTTGTCTTGCAGCAAGAAATGACCGCGCAGGGCGAGGTGACACGCTTCACCGGTCGGCTGGTTGATGGCGATGGCACGGCCTCTGATGCTGAGATTCTGCGTATCGGTCCGTTCACTGCTTTGGCTGGCGAGCGGTTTATTCGCTATGCCGGTGAGGGTCGGTTTGCCGAATTGGGACGCCAACCGGCGGCGCGTTTCGGCGATGCGGCAGAAGCCTTATTTGACGGCAAAGCCGGTCAATTGACCGCCGCCCCGATTGACCCCAGTCGCGGCGCATTGTTGGATTTATTATTGCAAATGCCGAACCTTGGCGAGCGTGTGCAGCAAGGCGGCTATGTCGGCTATCTGATTATTTTGCTTGGTCTGTTTGGTGTCGGTTTGGCGGTTGAACGGATTATCCGCTTGAGCGTGACAGCGCGGGCAGTGCGCGCGCAAATTCATTCAGGTGATGCATCGGCTGATACATCATCGCCTTTGGCGCGTGTCTGGGCGGCTTATGAGGCCAATAAAAAAACCGATATTGAGACGCTGGAATTAAAACTGGATGACGCGATTTTGAAAGAAATGCCGGCTTTGGAAAAGCATTTACCGCTGCTGAAACTGTTGGCCGGTGTGGCACCGCTTTTGGGTCTCTTGGGCACGGTAACCGGCATGATTTTAACTTTTCAGGCGATTACGCTGTTCGGCACGGGCGACCCGAAATTAATGGCCGGCGGTATTTCGCAAGCATTGGTAACCACGGTTTTGGGATTGGTGGTGGCGATTCCCATTTTACTGCTGCACGCGATTGCGGCGACGCGCTCGCGTGAATTGGTGCAAATTCTCGAAGAGCAGGCAGCCGGTCTGATGGCGGCGCATGCGGAGAAACGATAGGCGATGACGGCAAGCGATATATTCTGGCTTTTGCTGAACCCATTTGAAGCGGTGCGCCATGTGCGCGATTTCCTCGAATTGGGCGGTGATGTGCTGTCGCTCATCATGCTGGCAACATTGATTTTATGGGCGCTGATTTATGAGCGTTTCAGTTTTTTGAACAAGCCGCTTCAAGCGCTGACCGATGCGCATATGCAAAACTGGCAAGCGCGCGGCGAGCATAAAAGCTGGGCCGCGCATCGGATACGCGAAATGATGATTTCGGATGCGCGCTTACAGGCTGAAAGCCGTCTGGCCTATATTAAAATTCTGGTCGCCTTGGCGCCGTTTTTGGGGCTGTTGGGCACAGTAACCGGCATGATTGAAGTGTTTGATGTAATGGCGCTGACCGGTTCGGGTAATGCGCGCGCCATGGCTGCAGGCATCGCCAAAGCCACTTTGCCGACCATGGCCGGCATGGTGATTGCGCTTTCCGGCTTGTTTTTCGCCAATATGTTGACGCAGCGCGCCAATGCCAAAATTCGTCATTTTGCCGATAGGCTGGTTTTGGCTGATTAGGGCAATTTTAGGATAGAGAATGCGACGCAGATATAAAAGACAGGAAGAGGAAAGCGGCATTGATATGACGCCAATGCTGGACATTGTCTTCATCATGCTGATTTTCTTTATCGTGACGGCCAGCTTTGTCAAAGAAAGCGGGCTGGATGTGACACGGCCGGAAGCGGAAACTGCGATAAAACAGAACCGCGTCGGCATTTTAATCGCCATTGGTGAGAATAATCAGATTTACATTAATCGCCGACAAGTCGATTTACCTGCCGTGCGCGCCAATGTGGAACGATTGCATGCGGAAAACCCGCAAGGCGGCGCGGTTATTCAGGCCGATGAAAAAGCCGAAACCGGCATATTGGTGGAAATTATGGACCAGTTGCGCCTCGCCGGTGTTGGCGCGATATCGATTGCGGCGGATGAAAAATAATGCGCGCTTTGTCGCCACGTTTTTGGGCAGCATTGGCCCTTTCAGGGGTGACAACGATTGTGCTGTTTTTGACCATGCAAGTATTGGTCACCGGACAAGATTATCAAATCGAAGAAGAATTATCGGCGTTGGCGATTGATTTTGTGCGTATTGAACGCGATGAGGATATCAATACCAAAGACCGCAAACCGAAACGGCCTTCGCAAGACCAGGCTGACGAAGCGCCGCCGCCGCCGAAATTGTCAAAGATCGATCGTCCGAATATGGATAATGCCGGCATGGCGGCAGATTTGGGGCAGTTTGATTTAGGCGCTTTGAACCTTGATGTGCCGGTTGATGGCGATGCGCTGGCGATTGTGCGGGTTTTGCCGCGCTATCCGAGCCGCGCTTTATCGCGCGGCATTGAGGGCTGGGTATTGCTTGAATTTGCCATTGACCCATTGGGGCGCGCCACGCAAATGGCGGTGATTGATGCCGAGCCGAAAGGGGTGTTTGACCGCGCTGCTTTAACCGCTGTGGCGAAGTGGAAATATCGCCCTATGGTGGAAAACGGCAAGGCAGTGACCCGCAATGGGGTACGCCAGCTTATCAGTTTCAGGATTGCCAAATAATGCGCCGCCAAGCGACCTGTTTAATGATTTGTGCCGGATTGGCTTTCGGCTTGGTCGTCTCTGCGGATATGTCGCTCTTGATAAATTCGGCGCAGGCGCAACAAGCGGCAGCTTCCGAAGCTGAAAGCCGACAAAAGCGCAAGCCGAGAAGCCGCAAATCAAAAGTCTTGGGTAAAGCAGCGTTTCAAAAAATCGAGCAATCGCAAAAACTGCTGGAAGAAGAAAAATTTGATGAGGCGATGGGACCGTTGGAAGCGGTTTTGCAGGGAACGAAATTCAAACCTTATGAAAAAGCCGTGGCCATTCAGACCATCGGCTTTGTACATGCTGCCAAGGGTGATTATCCGGCGACCATTTTGGCCTTTGAGCGCGCCATTGCGACCGGCGATTTGCCGCCGCGTGTTGTGTCTGACCTGACTTATAATTTGGCGCGATTATATTTGGCTGAAGACCGCGCCGAAAAATCATTGCAGCTCTGGCAAAACTGGTTTGACGGTTTGGAGAAACCGCCGCGCGCTGAAGCTTTTGCCATGAAAGCGCAAGCGCATGTGATGTTGGCGCAATGGCGGCCCGGCGAACAGGCAATTAAAAAGGCTTTATCGAAAACCGATACGCCGAAGCAAAATTGGACACGCATTTTATTGGCCATCCTATTGAGCGAGGCGCGCTACGCCGAAGCCAAGCCGGTATTGCAAGAAGCGGTGCTTTTATGGCCCGAAGTCAAAGCGTTTTGGCAGCAATTAAATGCGGTGGCTTATGAAACTGATGATGAGCAATTGGCCTTTGTCTGTCAGCAGGCCATGCATGTGCAAAATATGCTCGAAACGTCTAGAGAATTATCGACCATGGCGCAGCTTTATCT
>CBFIIT010000059.1:0-3859 GCA_965662725.1 Alphaproteobacteria bacterium
TAATGTGCCACATCGGGCCGAAATGTTTGTTTTCGGCAAAATGCACCGGATCGTTTTCGCGTAAGAGTTTAAACTGCTGTAAAACATCTTCGCTGGCGTAAAGTTCCGGACGCGCCATATCAAAGCCGTTATCCGGCATCTCAAAAGGTTTTTCTGCTGCACTCATTTTGCCCTCCCAAGCTTTTTAATAGCTTGGCCCAAATGTCGCAGGCTGGCAAGTCGCCGGCTAAACTTTTAGTGGGCGTGTTCGCGCTCAAGAATATCACAATTGCGCGCTTCCAAAATCGGATAAAGCTCGCGCAGAGCGACCGGCGTTTTATCCAACGGAATGCGCGGGTGCAAATGATGCACAATATGCGCCGTCATGCCCAGCGAACTCCAAACACCAAGCCAGCTTTTAAAGCCGCGTGTATTTTTATAACGGCCGGTCTCATTGCCCGGATAATGCGGCAGCCATGACAAATAAACACGCAGGTAAATGACGCCCAGCTTTAGTGGCAGCCACCATAAAAGCAGTGCTTCCAGCGCATAGCCATAAGCGGCGCAGGTGAAGAAGACCGCCATTTGCGCAAGCATAATACCGATTTGCGTAAGATAGGCATTTTGCGCTTCTTTTGTACCCAAGCGTTGCAGCGTATCGGCATAAGATTGCGCCGCCTTTGAGGCCGGCTGAAAGCCATCAATATTGACTTTAATCGTTTCCCAGAGGTTCTTGCCATTATTGTAAATATGGTCGGGGTCAAGCTCCGGCGTATTGGCGTTTTTATGATGCTCCAAATGTGTCAGCTTCAGCACTTTATAGCTATAAGCCATCGGAATGACGGATAGATGGCCGATAGCTTCATTCAGCCAGCGGAGCTTGTCACCGGGCCGCGCATAAATATCGTGCTGCGCCTCATGGCTCGGCAGATAAGCCATCGTCACGTTAATGGTAGAGATAATGAAACCGAGCCAAAGTGGAATGGTGCCGGTAAAAACCAGTGGCCATAGTGCCAGCCAGCAGCTGAGGTTTAAAATCGGCCAAATAACCATTGGGATGGATAATTTATCGATATATTTGCGCGCAATCTCGCGTTCCATTTTTGTCAGTTCAGCGTCACTCAGCTTGCTGACATCATAATCGGCAATCGCTTTACTCATATCCATCTCCCAAAACGCCAAGCAAACAATCCATATGCACCGCCAAAGATCATGCAGGCGGTGTAAATATTTGCGGCTGAAGCATTGAGAGCCAAAAATTCGCCAAGCGGTGTGCGCAAATACAGTTCAGCCAGCACCGGACCCAAAAACCCGATACCAAACCAAACCGGCATCATTTTCAAAATTGTCTCAATAAACTTTGCCATCCCCAAATATACAGGGATGGCAAAGAAATTATCAAGTGAAGATGACGCCTGCGTCACCTTTTCAATTGGCTATATTTTGCTCAAAGCCTGTTCGATATCAGCAATGATATCGTCAACATGCTCAATGCCGATAGACAAGCGGACATAACCCGGTGTTACGCCGGAGGCAGCTTGGTCTTCTGCTGAAAGTTGGCTATGCGTGGTGCTGGCCGGATGAATGGCGAGCGAGCGCGCATCACCAATATTGGCGACGTGATACAGCAATTCCAGATTGTCGATGAATTTTTTACCGGCTTCGACGCCGCCTTCCAATTCAAAGCCCATCAGTGCGCCATAGCCACCGCTCATCACGGCGTCGGCGCGGGCGCGCATTTCACCATCCATCAAAGACGGGTGAATGACTTTGGTGACACCGTTTTGCTTGGTCAGCCATTCGGCAACCGCATTGGCGTTTTCGCAATGGGCGCGCATCCGCAGAGCCAAAGTTTCCATGCCCTGCAAGAAGTTAAACGCATTGGTCGGCGACATGGCACCACCAAGATCACGCAACAATGTTGTGCGGGCTTTCAAAATATAAGCAATCGGGCCAAGCGGTTTCACCGCCTCAGTCCATACTGCGCCATGATATGACGGGTCAGGTGAGTTGAGCATTGGCTGACGGTCAACGCCGGCACCTTCCCAATCAAAATTACCGCCATCGACAATCAGACCACCGATTGAAGTGCCGTGACCGCCAATATATTTGGTTGCTGAATAGACGACGATAGCGGCGCCATGGTCAAACGGGCGGCACAAAATCGGCGCGGCTGTGTTGTCCATAATCAGCGGAATACCCAATTCGCGGCCGATATCAGCCACTGCTTCAATCGGGAAAACTTCCAATTTCGGGTTGGGCAAAGTCTCGGCATAAAAGGCGCGGGTTTTATCATCCACGGCATTGGCGAAATTTTGCGGGTCATCCGGGTCCACAAAGCGCACTTCAATGCCCATATCTTTCATCGTATTGGCAAACAAGTTCCATGTGCCGCCATACAGGCTGGTGGAGGACACGATATTGTCACCGGCACGCGCAATATTTTGAATGGCCATGGTCGATGCGGTTTGACCTGATGCGACGGCCAAAGCTGCCGCGCCGCCTTCCAGAGCAGTGACGCGCTGTTCCAGCACATCATTGGTCGGGTTCATGATGCGGGTGTAAATATTGCCGAGTTCCGACAGCGCAAAAAGACTGGCGGCATGTTCTGTGCTGTTGAATTGATAGCTGGTGGTTTGGTGGATTGGCACAGCCACGGAACCGGTGGTCGGGTCGGCGCGCCAGCCAGCATGAAGCAGCACGGTCTCGGTTTTCATATCGGACATTTATATCTCCTAAATGTTTTTTAATTGCGCATCGAGAGCGCGTTGTGGATGCATTCCGTCGACATATCCCATAAAAGGCGGATGGATGGAATAGCCAATCAACTCGCGCACACGCGGCGACAATTTGGCGGCGGTTTCCGGCGCAGTCGATAAAATCATGTTTTCCAGTGGGCGCACCCAGCCGGGGCTATATTGCGGTGTCAGTATCAAACGGTCGCCATCTGATTTATTGGCTCCACCGCGATGATATAATGTGCCTTTCGCCATCATCAGCGAACCGGCCGGCAGTGTAATCGCTTTGGCATCTTCTCGCGCTTGCGGGTCGACATTAACGTCGCCAATATCGGTTTGCTCAAACGCGCCCGTGCTCATCAAATCATTGGTTAGCTCTTCATTCCATAAATGGCTGCCCGGAATGATTTCAGTTGCGCCGTTTTCTTCCGTCGTTTCATCAATCGCCCAAAACGCGCTCAGTTGAAATGGCGGGCGCGGGCGCGCCATGCGACAATGGTCATCATCACAATGCCATGGCTGCACGGTCTCACCCGGATGGGTTTCAATTGCCAGAAAGGCAGATAAAATAGCGCTCTTGCCGAACTCATATTCGGTAAAGGCTAATGCCAGAGGATGCTCGGCCAGCTCGCCAAAAATATCGCCTTTGGAAAGCAAAGAATATTCGCGATAGCTCTTCAGACCTTCAAAATCATTGCGGCCTGAACGCTGCTTGGCGAAATGCGGCGAAAGGGCTTCGCGCACGCGGGCAATTTCCGCTTCACCGATAACATCGGTAAAGACGATATAGCCGTCTTTCTCATAATCGGCCCACGCCTCGTCAAAGCTACGCCCGTTCAAAAACGGTTCAATGGCGGCCAAACGTTCGGCATCCGGAAAATAACTGTCACGTGAGGGCATGTTTGCCTCCCTTGCATTTAGTCGAATTGTCTGTTGCGCGTAAGATGTTATCAAACCGGCACTGCGGCGTCTCTCAAAAAAGCCGACATGATTTGTAAACCTTTCTCTTGATAAAGTAGCGCAGTGATTTGGCCGGATGCGCTTTTCATTTCTTGCGCTTTGGTTGCCCTTCGCTATGCTGTGATTAACGGCTAATGCCGATCCGACCTTTGCGTCGGCTGGGAGGAAAAATGTCTGATAGA
>CBFIIT010000060.1:0-3451 GCA_965662725.1 Alphaproteobacteria bacterium
TCGCAGTGATGGATGAAGACGGCTATGTGTCGATTGTCGGGCGGCTGAAAGAAATGATTAAACGCAGCGGCGAAAACATCGCCGCCATTGAAGTGCAAGAAGTTTTGGCTGAACATGCGGGCATTGTTGAGGCGGCGGTTGTCGGCGTGCCGGACAAGATGCGCAATGAAGAAGTCAAAGCCTATATCTTGCTGGCCGATAGCGTGACGCCCGAACAAGTGACACCGCAAATTATCGAAGCGCATTGCCTTGAGCGTCTCAGTAAATTTAAAGTGCCGCGTTATATTTCTTATGTTGATGAGTTTCCGCGCACCCCTTCAAACAAAATCGCCAAGAACAAATTATCGGCAGGCATTGATGATCTGACAGAAGGGGCATTTGATTTAAAGGCGGATAAAAATTGATGCCGCGAGCAGTTCGCATATTAAGAGCGGAATAATTAAACTGGCACACCTATCCGGTGTCGAAAGGTAAAACCAAAATGAACTATGATGATGTCATCCTCGGCCGCCGCAGCATTCGCGGCTATCAAGATAAAAAAGTGCCGCAAAAGCTGATCGAAGAGGTTTTGGGATTGGCGATGCGCTCGCCCTCCTCCATGAATACCCAGCCATGGAATTTTACTGTGGTGACGGGTGATGTGCTGGACAAAATTCGTGCCGGTAATACTGAGCGCAATCTTGCCGGCGTGCCGCATTCGCGCGAATTTCGTATCGGTAAAGCATTTGAAGGTCAGCATCGCGACCGACAAGTCGGGGTCGCCAAACAGCTATTTGCCGCAATGGGCATTGCGCGTGAAGATAAAGATGCGCGGCAAGACTGGGTTTTGCGCGGCTTTCGTCAATTTGATGCGCCGGTTTGCATCATCATTACTTATGACCGCGAATTGGCCGATAGCGATGATACCGCTTTTGATTGCGGCGCGGTGACCACTGCCTTGGTCAATGCTGCGTGGTCGCGTGGGCTGGGCGCGGTGATTAACTCGCAAGGTATTATGCAATCACCTGTGGTGCGCGAGCATGCGGGCATTGCCGAAGATCAAGTGATTATGAAAGCGGTGGCTTTGGGTTGGCCGGATGACGCGTTTCCGGCCAATGCGGTTGTCTCAGAAAGAAAAAGCGTTGCCGAGGCAGCGCGCTTTATCGGTTTTGACGGGTGATTGAAAGTGCCGCGCTTTGAACTCTTTTAAACTCATTGCATGCTATTGAAACGGTGTTGCAGCTTCCTATATCTCTCACAGAGTGAAAGGCGTATATCATGTTGCAGCATTATCCTTATGAAGAATTGGGCCGCGCCAGTTTTGACTGGCTGGAGGCGCGTCATCATTTTTCTTTCGGAAATTACATCAATCCGCAAAAGCCGCATTTCGGCGATTTGGTGGTGATTAATGATGATATCATCCAGCCGCAAACCGGCTTTGCGCCGCATGGCCATAGCGATATGGAAATCATCACCTATGTGCGCCGCGGGGCCATTAGCCATGAAGATAATCAAGGCAATAAAGGCCGCACCATTGCCGGCGATGTGCAGGTGATGAGCGCCGGTACCGGCATTCAACATTCGGAATATAATCTTGAAGATGAAGAGACCAATTTATTTCAAATTTGGATAAGGCCGGATGCAAGCGGATTTCAGCCGCATTGGGACAGTGCCGAATTTCCGCGCCAAGCAGTCGATAAGCAATTGCCTTTATTGGTCTCGGGCGATGGGCAAGCGCCGCTGCAGATAAACAATAAGGCGGCAAAAATTTATGCCGGACAGATGCGCGAAGGGCAAAATCTAAGCCATATGATTTCCGGCCGCGCCTATATTTTAGTGTCGGAAGGCCAGATGAGCATTGGCGATATCAAAGCCAAACGCGGCGATGCGGTGACGGTGGAAGGCCAAAACACAATTGAGCTTGGCGCAATAATCGATAGCGAAGTGCTGGTTATCGAGGTTGCTTAAAACCGCGTATCGGCAATTGTCGTGCGGTGTAAAAGCCGGTCATAGCCATCATACCCGCCGGTGGCAGCGTGCAATAGCGAGCGATTATCCCACATGATGAGCATGTCTTTTGACCATTTATGCGAATAAATAAATGCCTCATCAGTCTGATGAGCGTAAAACTCAATCAGCAGCGTGTCGCTTTCTTCCTTCTCCATATCGGTGAAGCCTTGAATATAGGCGGCGGAAGAAAATAAAGCGCGATTGCCGGTTTCATGATGGGTGCGCACAAAAGGATGTTCGCGCTTCTCGCGCGCCCTTTCGCTGGGAATTATTTTCATTGAACGGCCGCTATCTTGGTCGGCCTCGCCATATGCGCCGGTCGGCGCATAGCCCAATTCAGCCGAATGAATGGCGGTTATTTTATCGGCCTTGTCGCGCATCGCATCGGGCAAACGCTCATAAGCGCTAACTTGGTCGGCAAATAATGTATTGCCGCCATGCGGGGGGATGGTGATGGAGAATAAGCAAGTTCCGGCCGGCGGCACATCCAAAAAGCTCCAATCAGAATGGAATGCCTCGGCAAAAATAGGCGTTGTCTCATCGGCATTTCTTTGAATGGCAGCAATATTTTCATGCCCGTCAATATGGCCGAAAAACGGGTCTTCGCCGAACGCGCCAAAAGCCAAAGTAAAGCGCTCTAAATCATCATCGCTCAATTGCTGGTCGGGAAACGCAATGACTTTGTTTTCCAACCAAATGGCGCGCAATTCTCCGGCCAAATCGGCGGAAATATCTTGTGTTAAATCAACACCGGTGACAAAGGCACCGCAACTGGCATCGGATTTTTCAACTGATAGGCTCATGGCTTTTCCTTCCGTTCTAAATATCCTGCATGCGGGAACGCCGCTGTCAATAATGACGCTAAGGAAGCTGGGTTTTCAGTCAGGGACAAAGCCCAGGCCGGTTCTCACTCGGCAATCAAGTCCGATGCGGTCTAAGATTTAACCGGGCCGCCGGCTTCTTTCCACTCCTCAAAGCCGCCAATATTAATGACGTTTTCAAAGCCCATATCTTTCATTGTTTTGCCGGCCAGTGCAGCCATGCCACCGGCACCGCAAATCAGGTAAAAGGTTTTTGATTTGTCAAAAAGCGGATTGAACATCGGGCTGTCTTCATCAGCGACAAATTCGAAAAGACCACGCGGAACGTGGTGGCCGCCATCGATTGTGCCGCTATCGGCAATCATATATTGGTCGCGTACATCAATAAATACGGCATCATCATCGCCCACATGACTGACCGCTTCCGGCCCGCTTATGCGGGGCACAATGGCATTGGCCTCTTCCATGTAATCCATCATTTTCTTCATGGCTTTCTCCTATCTTGTGCGGTGAGTATATCGCGCGGTTTGAAAATGGGTAGGGGAAATGGCCACAATGCCGCACCGTTACGGCGCATGCTTGGCAAGCTTTGCGCTTTACCGCATAGTATCAGCCAAAGGGAGATTGTTATGGCTGATACC
>CBFIIT010000061.1:0-1218 GCA_965662725.1 Alphaproteobacteria bacterium
GTGACTTCTGGAAATTGAACATTGCCGGTCAGCGTGTGCCTGTCGGTGCCACTGAGTTTGGCGAGCCGGGCCCCAGTTGGACGCCGTTCTATCTTTTGTGGGAAGCCTATAATAGCTCCGAGGGTGAAAATGAAAGTTTCATTGCTCGCGAGGCGGATAATAGCGTTTTTATCAGCTTTGATATGAACACTTACGACACAATGGTCAGCTATTATGATGACCCGAGCCGCCGGTCGACGGGTAATAAGTTTGCCGCCAGTTCGCAAAAAGCTAGCGGTGCGTTGAAAAACTTATTGGATTTCGATAATTACAGCCTCAATGCCGCGGTCGAGGTTTTGGCCGGCTATGTCAGAAGCTCTCACATCAGCAATGAGCCGGAAGAGCAGCAGCTGAAATTTGTTGCCAATGATATGGCAACAATGGCGCGCGAGGCGCGGACGATTAATTCGCGCGTCAGCATTTGCAGCGATTGCGATCAAGTTGCCACCGGTATTTGGCAAAATGAAAGCTTCACCAATGAGAGCCTGGAAAATATTACCTATCAGCATAAGGGCCATTGGGCCATCGGTCAGCCGCTTAGCTCAGACACGCTGCGCCGTCTCGCCGGCATGAAAGCCAGCTTTAAAGGCCATGCGGTCGGCACGGTGATTACATCGACCTTGAATGAGACCGGTTACGGCACGGCGGAGATTAATGTGGATTTTGCCAATCCCAAAAACACCTCGCGTAATACTTTCAAACTAAGCAATTTCCGTTCTGAAAACTATGTTTTGGACGATATTCCGACTTTTGGATTGGAATTGGACACTGTCACCGGACAATATAGCGGCAATAGTTGGCGCGATGATACGGTTGATGGGGCGCTTTACGGCACTTATCAAGACCCACAAAATCACAATCTGCAAACGGCGGGCACATTTGCCATTAGCCGTTTAACGACACGTGCCAGTGAGGTCAGTATTAGCGGCAGCTTTGCCGCCAAGGCGACATCCATTTCGAAATAGATAATGTCAAACAGCAATAAAAAAGGGGCGCTCAAAGCGCCCCTTTACATTTATGCGTATGGTTTTGCGGGTTGGCGTATTCGCCTTACTCGCCTTTCCACTGCGGTGCGCGTTTTTCAGCAAATGCTGTCGCGCCTTCGCGCGCATCGCTTGAGGTAAACACCGGATCCATAATTTCTTGCTGGCGCTTCCAAATCTCATCATGCGGCCAAGA
>CBFIIT010000061.1:1414-2096 GCA_965662725.1 Alphaproteobacteria bacterium
ATTTGCTGCGGCAGACGGAACACACCGCCGGCACCGGCAACCAATGAACGCTTCACTTCCGGCAGGCCAAATTTGGTGGTGCGCGCGGCGACAACCATGTCGCAGGCCAGAACCAGTTCAAAACCGCCGGCCAATGCATAGCCTTCGGTGGCGGCAATTAACGGCTTGGCCGGTGAATAATGGCTGATGCCACCGAAGCCGCGACCCGGCACAGACGGTGTCTCGCCTTTCAAAAAGCCTTTCAAATCCATGCCCGAGCAGAATGTGCCGCCATTACCGGCCAGCACGGCGACGCGGATATCGGCGCTTGCTTCAAATTCATCGATCGCGGCTGAAATGCCTTCCGCCATGGTTTTGTTCATTGCGTTTTTGGCTTCAGGCCGGTTCATGGTGATGGTCATCACGCCTTCGGCGATATCAACCAATACTTCTTGTGTGTCGCTCATTGCTCAATCTCCCAAATAGAATATGGCGGTATTCAACACGCGGCCTCGGCTTGTGTCAATTGCCGTTACATATTGAGACGGCAGATTCTAGGGGCTTGGCGCGGCGGAAAAATTGGCTTAAATTTCCGCACAAATCGGGAGGGATTTATGAAACCGGAAATTATCGGCGTATTATGCGTGTTTGTGACTTTCGCCATTATTGAAATGTGGCGTGTGGGACTGTTCAGTAAAAAAGA
>CBFIIT010000061.1:2237-3445 GCA_965662725.1 Alphaproteobacteria bacterium
CATTCCGGCGCAAATCGCCATGTTATTGGTGTTTGACGATATGCTGCAATATTGGTGGCACCGGTTGAGCCATTCTACGCCATGGCTTTATAAGCTGCACCGCCCGCATCACAATGCCGGTTATATGAGTGTCCGTTTGGTTTATCGCAACGGCATTCTTTATTATCTCTTCATGCCGGCCATTTGGGGGTCAGCACTGATGGTATATCTCGGCTTTGGATGGGTCTATGCGTTTTATATTGTCGCCAAATTGACGGTGATTACCGGCGCGCATTGCGATTGGCAGTGGGATGCGCCGCTGTATAAAATCAAAGCCTTGTCGCCCGTCATGTGGGTGGTCGAGCGTGTCATATCGACCCCGTCGACCCATTCCATGCATCATGGTCGTCATAAATCTGATGGGGTGACCAATTATAAAGGCAATTACGGCAATCTGCTGTTTTTCTGGGATGTGCTGTTCGGCACCGCAAAGATTACACGCCAGCGGCCGCCCAGCTATGGGGTTGAAGATTTGCCCGATAGCAATATCGGCGAACAATTACTGTGGCCAATCATTCGCAAAAAAGCTTAACCTTATTTATCGACAATTTGCCAAGGAGGCGAGCATGAGCAAAAAATATGAAGCGGCGCACGGCGCCGAAGGACCACAAAACTTTGCCGAGTTTTTCCCTTATTATTTGCGCGAACATGCGCATCCGACCTGTCGGGTGCTGCATTATATCGGCACCACATTGGTGTTTGCCTTGGCCGCCTATGCGATATCAACCGAGCAATATGTCTATCTTTGGGGGATGCCGGTGGTCGGTTATTTCTTTGCCTGGGTCGGGCATTTTTTCATCGAGAAAAACAAGCCTGCCACCTTCACCTATCCTTTATGGTCGCTGATCGGCGATTTCAAAATGTACTTCCTATTCATCAGCGGACGTTTGGGGCCTGCCTTGGATGCAGCCAATGTGCCTCGCAAATTGGCATAAAAAATAGGCAAAAACAAAAAATAAGCATTTTTGATTAAATAATAGTCACTTTTGACTATGGAAAAGGAGCCACAGCGGCTCCTTTTTTTATTTTCGGGGCATTTTTGCGCTTTTTGTGTTTGGCACAAAACTTGCATAAAGGGGGCAGCACTGTTGCTAAAAGGAGTTACAAATGTCTAACACATTCTCAAAAGTTTCAATCGCCGCGCTGATGGCCGGCACCATGCTGAGCCC
>CBFIIT010000062.1:0-3439 GCA_965662725.1 Alphaproteobacteria bacterium
TTGCGGTGCGCGATGCGCCTCCGCCTGCACGCGCGACAAAGACAGTAAATCATCAATCAGACGCTGCATGCGCGACGCTTCGGTCTGCATTATTTTGAGAAAATGGTCACGGCTCTCATGGTCGTCAACCGCACCATCCTGAAGGGTTTCAATAAAACCCGATAAAGCAGTTAGCGGCGAGCGCAATTCATGGCTGACATTGGCAACAAAGTCGGAGCGAATGCGCTCCACTGATTGCTGCATTGTGCCGTCAAAAATCATCAGGAAAATATGCTCATCATCAAACGGGGCGAAACGCAGCGTGAAATTACGGCGAATTTGATCCATCCGCGTATATTCCATCTCACTCACCTTGCCGTCTTCACCTGCAATGCGCATGGCCTCAGCAAAATCAGGATGGCGCAAAAACCGATCCAAAGGATAGCCGATAATATGCTGCCCTAATAATTCCAGCGCCTGCTCATTGGCGGATAGCACCGTGCTGCCGGCATCAAGCAACAAGCTGGCTTCGTCAACCAGTTGAGCAAAATTATTAAAG
This sequence comes from Alphaproteobacteria bacterium, assembly GCA_965662725.1. Classification (GTDB taxonomy): domain Bacteria; phylum Pseudomonadota; class Alphaproteobacteria; order RS24; family RS24; genus UBA8337. The sequence goes on from CBFIIT010000062.1 coordinate 539, forward strand.
CGTTTTTCCAAGCTGTCCATTTTCGCTTTCATCATACGCTCCCACAGTGTCAGTTTGAAGCCCACAGTGTCAGTTTGAAGCCCACAGTGTCAGTTTGAAGCATTGTCAAGCCTTGCCGATAGGAGCAAAATCACGCAATAACCGTATTTGTATTTATAGCGTTTGTGTTGCGTCGTCATATGAGACATTTGTTCGCGTTTTTTCGATCTGCCCGTTCGATGAGTTTTCTCGTGCTGCTCATTAGTGCGCTGAGCGTGAGCGGCTGCAAGAAACTTTCGCAAGATGTTGAACCACCGCCAATAGCCGCATCAGGCGGCAGCGATGGTGGCGGTAACGGCGATGGCGGCGATGGCAGCAGCGGCGGCGAAGAAGACAATGAAGATGCCGAAGATTATACGGATGAGTTCGGCGAAGATTATTATCTCGGCACACCATCAACATCAACCGCGGCCAATAATGCGCTTTTTCTGGGCGATAAAAAAAATTGGACTTATGGAGATTACGACACGCTGTTAGAAGCCCATGCGGCTGAGAATGCCGGCTTTACAACGCCAATTGCCAGCCGTGATACCAACGCGACCAGCCAATGGGCTTTGGGTTGGACCGGCAAGGGCGTGAAAGTCGGCGTTGTCGATGAGTTTAACACCAATGAAATTTTGGACACGCATGGCGACAAAGTTTCCTTGGTGATTAATTCCGTTGCACCAGAGGCCGAGCTGACAAGTTATGCGTTTCAATTATCGCAAGCCGATGCCGAAAATGCATTTCAGAATCTCGATTCGCAAGGCGTTCACATCATCAATAATAGCTGGGGCTCCGCTCGCTTTGACCATACGGACGGTAGCGAAGATACACAGTTCGACCAGCGCGTCGCCAGCTGGGTATCCAGTCGCTATAAAATTACCGGTGCCAATACATATGACGAAAACATGTTGTTCATTTTCTCGGCCGGTAATTCGGGCAATTATTGCCCCGATAAGCGCATTCAAGAATGCTCCTTTTATCCGGCCATTGTCCACCGCGTCCGCGCTTTGGGTGACGAAGATACCGAGGCCTATTTATGGGTTGGCTCGCTGACCGATGACGGCACTGCACTGGCCGATTACAGCCATTCGGCCGGTGATATGGGGGCCGATTTTATTGTCGCGCATGATGATGTTTTATTTGCAGGTGACTTGGCCGGTACGTCTTTTGCTGCGCCGCGTGTGGCCGGTGCGGCGGCATTGATACGACATAAATTTCCCGGCCTTGACGGCTTTCAATTAAAAAGCCTGCTGCTCAGCACAGCCACCGATATTGGCGACGAAGGGGTTGATGAAATATATGGCTCCGGCAAATTAAATCTTGATAATGCGCTCAGTCCGCAAGGCGTGTTGACGGCGGAATGATGATGCGTGTTTTTCTGACCCTTTTCTTGATTTTCGGTTTCGCCACGGCGCATGCTGCCGACAAGCGGCATAATCAGTTCAGTCTGCACAATGACCGGATTTATGTTGCCGATTGGCAATTATTGTCGCTGCAAGCCGCCTCAGAGCATAATGGCTCCGATGTTTGGAGTGGAAAATTCACCGGCTTGAATGGGCGCAATTACAATGCTGAAAGTTTTTATACCCCGACCAACCAGCCATTTTCAGCCAAGGCGGTATTCGCCCGCACGAGCAATTCAGCGATTACGTGGATTTTGCCGCTCGGCATTGATGCCGGTTATCAAGCCCGCTTGTATCAAGCCGACCCGCTTTTGACACTTGGCGGCGGCGCCGCTTTAAGCTTGGGGCGTTATTCCATGGTCAGTTTGCGACTTGATAATATTGCCCGCCTTGGCGGTAAAATTTCTGAACAAGCCTGTTATGACGCCTATCGGCGACAGTTCCATTGTGGCACCGGCTTGGCATGGACCGATTATCAAAACAGCAATATTGATCGACGCGGCAGCATGGCGCGGGCGCAAATTAAATTGCGCCTCACCCATCGCTTCTCATTTTAATCAGAACATTAAATCCGCGATTTTGCGGCGGTGATAGCGCGCATCACCGTGCAGCGCGCAGCCCATAATGGCGCGGCGGCGATAAAGCTGCGCATCGCAATCATAGGTAAAACCGAAGCCGCCATGAAACTGAATGGCGCGGTCTGCAGCAAAAGAATAGGCCGCCCCGGCTTCCGCCTTGGCCATATGCACGGCCATTTCGCCCTCGCCTTGTGCGCCGAAAACATGCGCCGCAGAATAAAGATGCGAGCGGGCTTTTTCATAGGCCTGATGCGCATCGACAACCGTATGCTTCAAAGATTGATAGGAGCCTATGAGCTTTCCGAATTGTTTGCGGGTCTTCAAATAATCCAGCGTATATTCGATACAGGCAAATGTGCCGCCGCACATATCGGCCGCCCATAATAAAGACGCGGTTTGTTCGATATGCGCCAGCGTATCAGCCGCCATATCAACCGGCATCAACGCCGCTTCATCCAATACGACATCATCTAAATCCAGCGCATAGGCGCGCTGCGTATCGTCGATAATTTTCTCGCGCTTCATCCGCCCATCAAGCGTTGACGCGGGAATAATCACCAGCGCCGGTTGGTCGCCCAGCGCAACGGATGCCAGCACGATTTCCGCGCTGGCCGCGTGTAAGACCAAAAACTTTTTACCGCTCAAATGCAGCTTGCCATCGGTAATTTTCGCAACGACGCCGAGATTTTCCAAATCCCAATCAGCATGGTCTTCGCATAAAGCCAGACTGGCCGCCGCGCCGGCCGCCAGTTTCGGCAAATACTCGTCTTTTTGAGCATCCGAGCCGCCCCGCACCAAAGCCTGCGCCGCCAATACGGTCGGCAGAAACGGCGTGTTCATTAAATTGCGTCCCATATGCTCAACCAAAGGCACCAACTCGCCCATGCCCAGACCGA
>CBFIIT010000063.1:0-3247 GCA_965662725.1 Alphaproteobacteria bacterium
CTCAGGATTGGATAGCAGTGTGCTTTCTTCGGCCAGCCATGCTTCGCGACCGTTTTCCTTCAATTCGCGCTCCAAATGCTCAAACGCATCGCGCAAATGGGTGACATCGGCCAGCGCATAAGTCAGTTGATTATCGCTGAGCGGACGCTGGCTCCAATCGGTAAACCGGCTGCCCTTGTCAATTTTGCCGCCGGTGGTCCGCTTAATCAGGTTTTCATAACCGACCGCATCGCCAAAGCCGCAAACCATGGCAGCGATTTGCGTATCAAAAAGCGGTGCCGGAATAATTTTGGCGAGATGATAGAAAATTTCCACATCCTGACGGCAGCCATGCATGACTTTCAGCACGTTTTCATTAACCATCAGCTGATAAAATGGTTGTAAATCAATGCCGTCAGCCAGCGGGTCAATCATTGCTTCAATGCCGTCGCCGGCCGTTTGGATAAGGCATAATTGCGGCCAGAAGGTTTTCTCCCGCAAAAATTCAGTGTCGACGGTGATATAGCGTTGGGTCGCAAGCTTTTCGCACAGCGTCTGCAGCGCGTCATTCGTGGTAATCAGATCCATGGCCGCTTTATACGCGAGGCTTGGTTGTTTGTCGCGCGGAAACGTATCTTGACAAATTGTCTGAAGCGTTGTGTTTAAGCGCAGGAAATGCCGCTTTAGCGGCGCATGAGGTTGTTCATTATGCATGATTATCGCAGCCATGATTGTGGCCAGTTGCGGGCCGAAAATATCGATGAAACCGTCCGTCTTTCGGGCTGGGTACACCGGAAACGTGACCATGGCGGTCTGTTGTTTATTGACGTGCGCGACCATTACGGTCTGACGCAGCTTGTGATTGAGCCATCCAGCCCACATTTCGCTATTGCCGAGGCAGTGCGCGCCGAAAGCGTTATTCGGGCAGAAGGCAAGGTTGTGGCACGCGATGATGAGGCGAAAAATCCGAATTTGCCGACCGGCGAAGTAGAGATTTACGTCTCTGAACTGGAAATTTTGTCAGAAGCGGGTGATCTGCCTCTGCCGGTATTCGGTGAGCCGGACTATCCCGAAGATGTGCGCTTGCGCTATCGCTTCCTCGATTTACGCCGTGAGACTTTGCACAATAATATTATTTTGCGCTCGGATATTATTTCTTGGCTACGCCGCCGCATGACGGATGACGGTTTTCGCGAATATCAAACGCCGATTTTGACCGCCTCCAGCCCTGAAGGCGCGCGCGACTTTTTGGTTCCGTCGCGCATGCATCCGGGCAAGTTTTATGCACTGCCGCAAGCGCCGCAGCAGTTTAAGCAGCTTTTAATGGTCGCCGGTTTTGACCGCTATTTCCAAATCGCGCCATGTTTTCGCGATGAAGATGCGCGCGCTGACCGCTCGCCGGGTGAGTTTTACCAGCTCGATCTTGAAATGAGCTTTGTGACCCAAGAAGACGTGTTTCAGGCGGTTGAGCCGGTTCTGCATGATGTGTTTGTCGAATTTGGTAAGGGCAAGCGTGTTACCGAGACATTCCCTCGTATTCCTTATGCCGAAGCGATGCAGAAATACGGTTCCGACAAACCGGATTTGCGTATCCCAATTGAAATGCAGGATGTAACGGACGCATTTGCCGGTTCCGGTTTTAAAATCTTTGCCAATATGATTGAGAAAGACGAGAAGGTTCGGGTTTGGGCGATTCCGGCCAAAACCGGCGGCAGCCGTGCCTTTTGCGACCGGATGAATAGTTGGGCGCAAGGTGAAGGCCAGCCGGGTCTTGGTTATATTTTCTTCCGCGATGGAGAAGGTGCAGGACCGTTGGCGAAAAATATCGGTGAAGAGCGGACTGCACAAATTCGAACTCAATTGGGGCTGGAAGATGGCGATGCTGTTTTCTTCTGCGCCGGTGTGCCGAAAAACTTTGCTGACTTTGCCGGTCGCGCACGCAATCGCGTCGGTGAAGAGCTCGATTTGATTGACCGCGACCAGTTCGCATTTTGCTGGATTGTTGATTTCCCGATGTATGAGGAAACCGATGACGGCAAAATTGACTTTTCCCATAACCCGTTTTCAATGCCGCAGGGCGGAATGGAGGCATTGGAAAACAAAGATCCGCTGGATATTCTCGGCTATCAATATGACATTGTTTGTAACGGCATTGAGCTGTCTTCCGGCGCCATTCGGAACCATAAGCCGGAAATTATGCTGAAAGCGTTTGAAATCGCCGGATATGATGATGCGGTGGTGGAAAAAGAATTTGGTGGCATGCTGAACGCATTCCGTTTTGGTGCGCCACCGCATGGTGGCATTGCGCCGGGGGTTGACCGCATTGTGATGCTGTTGGCCGAGCAGGAAAATTTGCGCGAAGTGGTGGCCTTCCCGATGAACCAGCAGGCTGAAGATTTGTTGATGCAAGCGCCAAGTCCGGTTTCTAACGCGCAATTGCGGGAATTGAGCATTCGTCTGAATTTGGCCGAGGAAGACAAGCCGACAGGCGAGTAAGTAACTTTCCAATGTATTTTTGCCGGTAAATCGGGTTATTCTCTTCCGGCTGTATGGAGAAAAGCAATGATGCGGTTTTTAAAAGTGCTTTTGACGTGGTGGAATGACCAAACAATCGGCACGCTGCTGTTTACATGGCGGCGCGGCAAGCTGGTCGGCGTCGACGGGCAGGGCAATTGCTATTATGAAGATCGCGCCGGCCAGTCAATAAACGGCAAAGTGCGTCGTTGGGTCGTCTATAATGGCGATGTCGAGACCACACGCATCTCTCCGGAATGGCATGGCTGGATGCATTACACGGTTGATGAAACGCCTGAAAATGCCAATCAGGTAAAACATGATTGGATGAAGCCGGGACAAATTAATATGACCGGAACGCAAGACGCCCATAAACCGGCAGGCCGAGCCGATACGGCAAGCTATGCTGAAGGCTATGACGCTTGGAAGCCGGAATAAGACGTCAGAACAGGAAAAAACAATGAAAGACAGTCTGGTAGAAACACTTGTTGGTGCCGCCGTTTTGGCGGTCGCAGCGATGTTTATCATTTATGGCTATTCGGTTACTGAAAGCGATAGCGGTGATGGATATGTACTGAACGCGCAATTTGACCGCGTTGACGGTTTGACGATTGGCAGCGATGTACGCATGTCGGGCATTAAAATCGGCACGGTAACGGGTTTGGATTTGGATCGGCAAAGCTATTATGCCAATGCTGAGTTTGTCATTGGGGCAGGCATTGAATTGCCGGATGACACAAGCGCTAAAATTACC
>CBFIIT010000064.1:0-2760 GCA_965662725.1 Alphaproteobacteria bacterium
ATGTATCAGTGATGAATGCGCTGGAAACATCGCGTCAAAGCTTGTTGCCGGTGCTTAATCCGGTAATGCATAACAGTTTCTCGCGGCTTTCTGAACTGGTCGGTCAATCTACCGAGACGTTCAGCAATCGCTCATCACTTAATCTTAAGCTGGCTTTTGCCGACACTGTTTTGCAGCAGATTTCAAACATCGGCACAATTCGTGCGCTGGGTGATTTGCTTGATGATGAAGTGGATAGCTGGCTACCCGATGGCTGGGCTGTCTGGTCGCGCGGTGAAGTGTTTATCGGTAAACTGAAAGCGGCTGAAACCGGTGAGAATATTGACATTGACGGCAATCATTTTGCTTTTGGTGCCGATAAACGGGTGACTGATAGGTTGACTGTTGGTGGCTTTTTCCAAGCCGGTTCGTCGCAGGCTACAGCAAGCAGCGATAGCGAAACCGAAGCTGAAACCCTGTCTTTCTATGGCAGTTATATTCTGTCCGAAAATCAATATTTGCAGGCCGCTTTTGGCATTAGCGATTTAAACCTCTCCATGCAGCGTGATGCATTTGGTGACGTTTATGACGGGCAGCGTGATGGCGCGACAAGCCATTTGCTGATCAATGCCGCACAGCGCGTGCAAATTGATGAGGTCGATTTGGTGGTCTCGGTCGAGCTTGGCCATCGGCGCACGACGCTGGATGAATATACCGAAGGTTTTGGCGTCGACAGCTATCACTATAACCGGCAGAGCTTACGCGATGACCATATCGGTTTTGCGGTACGAGTGGATGAGCACATGGATACGGATTACGGCCTCTTATCCGTCACCGGCGAACTTGGCTATCGGGCTGATTTAAGCCGCGACAGTGAAGCCAGCCTGTATAAGCTGGCCGATACGACGACCATTTATACGCACCATGTTGACCGCAGCGACAAGGCGCAGTCATCAAGCCATGCGCGGCTTGCATTGGGGGCCGGTTTGGTGCGCGATAATGGCTGGGTCTATAAGGCCAATACGAATTGGCGGGATTATAAAACCGGTTACATTGCCGGGGTAAATCTCTCAGCCGCCTATCGGTTCTAAAAAAAGGGGGCAGGGAGGCGTCTTCCTGCCCCTTTATTTATCAGCGCGCTTGCAATCGGTTTGCAAATTGCTTTAGGCTTTCCTCATAGTGAGGAGACTGTTTTGCCCCGTATTTTTGCCCTGATTGGGCTTTTTTTTATTTCACCCGCCCACGCCACTTCCATTGATGAACAAGTCAATCAGCTTTTAGAACCGCTAACCGCGCTGCTTTCGGCTTTCATTTTCTATTCCGTGCCGATTGGCGATGCCAATCTGCCTTTGATTGTTTGCTGGCTTATTTTTGGTGCGTTTTTCTTCACCTTTTATCTTGGCTTTATCAATCTGCGCGGCTTCTCGCACGCCATTAGTATTGTCCGCGGTGCTTTGCGCAATGATAAGCATGATGGCGAAATCAGCCACTTTCAGGCACTCACTGCGGCCGTATCGGGCACAGTCGGGGTCGGCAATATGGCCGGTGTTGCCATTACCGTATCGCTCGGCGGGCCGGGTGCAATATTTTGGCTGATTGTTGCCGGTCTGGTCGGCATGACAACGAAATTCGTTGAATGCACGCTGGGTGTTAAATACCGCACAATCAATGCTGATGGCACCGTATCCGGCGGGCCGATGTATTATCTACGCGATGGTTTGGCTGAAAAAGGCTATGGCAAATTGGGCAAATATCTCGGTGCTTTTTTTGCCGTTTCCATTGTCATTGGCTGCCTTGGCGCGGGCAATATGTTCCAGTCCAATCAGGCTTATGTGCAATTGCTTGAAGTGTCAGGCGGCGCAAGCAGCCCATTGGTCGGCTATGGCTGGCTAGTTGGCTTGTTTATGGCAATTTTGGTTGGCTTGATTATTGTCGGCGGCATTAAATCAATCGCCAATATCACCGTCCGCATGGTGCCGTTCATGGTGCTGATTTATATGTTCCTCGCCGGACTGGTATTGCTGATGAACATCACCGCAATTCCTGCCGCTTTCGGGCTTATCTTCGCCAATGCGTTTTCCATGGAAGGCGTATCAGGCGGCTTTATCGGCATCATGATTTTGGGCTTTCAACGGGCCGCATTCTCCAATGAGGCGGGCCTCGGCTCAGCCTCTATCGCCCATGCGGCAGTGCAAACCGATGAGCCATTGAGCGAAGGCTTTGTCGGCCTTTTGGAGCCGTTCATCGACACGGTGGTCATTTGCACGCTCACCGGTTTGGTGTTGGTCATTACCTTGCCGACTGATGTGCTTATGGGCAGCGGCATGTCGGGCATTGAGCTGACTTCATCGGCATTTCAGGAAAACCTGTCCTGGGCGCCTGTCCCGCTTTCCTTTATCGCTTTCATATTTGCCTTTTCGACCATGCTGGCTTGGGCCTATTACGGCACGAAGGGCTGGACCTATCTGGTCGGCGAAGGCAAGAATAAGGAGCGCGCTTTTGGTTTGATTTTCTGCCTGTTCATCATAATCGGTGCGTCTATCAAACTGGATACGGTGCTGGAATTTGCCGATGCGATGATTTTCATCATGGCCATTCCAAACCTCATCGGCCTGTATATTCTTGGCCCTGATGTGAAGAAAGATTTGGAAGCCTATTTCGCGCGGGTGACGCAAGCGGCCAAACAGTAAGCTACTCAGCTTCGGCGGCGGGTGCCTGTGCGTCCGTCGTCGGGCTCGCTTCATCTTCAGCATATTCATCGACGTCATAGACTTCGACAAT
>CBFIIT010000065.1:0-2578 GCA_965662725.1 Alphaproteobacteria bacterium
TGCTGACAATTTATGGGCTTAAGATCTCGTATTTTACCGGCAAGATGGAAGCCTATTTGCGCTATAAGGAAATTCCGTTTCGCTATGTCTCAATGAGCGCGACGCAGTTTCAAAAAACCTTTCCGCAAAAATTGGGCGCGCAGCAAATGCCGGTTATTGAATTGGCCGATGGCCGATTAATGACAGACACCTCGCCCATGATTGATTGGTTTGAAGGTGAATATACCGACGGACCAATTTTGCCGGAAAATCCGGCCATGGCGTTTTTTGCCCGTCTGATAGAAGACTATGCTGACGAATATTTATGGCGGCCTGCCATGCATTATCGTTGGTCTTATTGGGAGAGCGCCGATTTGTTGCGACGGCAAATTGTCGATGAAATGACGGCCGATGTGAAATTGCCGAAACGGCTGAAACATTGGCTGACTTATCGGCGTCAATTGGGCATTTATGTGCGCGGTGACGGGGTCAGTAAAAGCAGCTGGGCGCATGTTGAAAAAGCCTATTTGGGCGGCATGAAAATTCTCGACCCGATTTTCAAAAGCCGGCCTTTTCTTTTCGGCTCGCGTCCTTGCCTTGCCGATATCGGCCTGATGGGGCCGTATTTGCGTCATTTCTCGATGGATCCGGTGCCGTCCAAAATCATGCGCGAGCACGCGCCGCATGTCATGGAATGGGTGATGCGGGTATGGAATGCGCGCGCCAGTGATATGAAGGATGAGCTGCCCGACAGCCTGCCGGAAGATTTATATCCGCTTATCGCTGAGATCGGGGCGACCCATTTGCCGGCCTTGAATGCCAATGCCGAGGCGGTTAAGGCGGGGCAAAAACGCCATGCCATGCGTTTGGAAAATATCGCTTATGAAAAACTGCCCAGTTCGGCCTATCGGCTTTGGTGCTTAACGCAATTGCACCGCCATTATCACGCGCTTGGCGGCACTGATAAAAAAGCGGTTGATGCGGTGCTGTCAAAGACCGGTGCGCTGGACGGCTTATTGCAATTAAAGGGCATTGAAAGCGATTATGACCGCGATGGTGTGGCGCCGTTTGGCACGCAATCAAAAGCGGTGTTTGCGCATTTCAGCGATTAATACATATACGATTTGTTAACGCCTGCCCTGTTAGCTAGGTCTCGGCGGCGCGTTTGGTCCGCTAGGTAAAAGAGGCGGGCGATGAAGCGTCTGATAAAACGAAAATTGAATATGCCGCCGGTCGGTGGTGTCGACCCTTTGGTCAGTGGGCTATTGGGGGTTGGTCTGGTGTCGGCTACGGGCGGCTATATTCTGACCCGTTCAAAAACCGCGGACCCGACTGTGCCCGAAAATATCGAAGCTGAGGTGCAAGCCCCGGTTTTGCCGCCGCTATTGGACTTAATACCGGCTGACCGTTTGCCGTTTACGCCGCCTGCACCCTTAACCGATGGGCAAGATGCGGTCGAAAACGTATCACCAACGCGCCCCCTTGCGACGGATGCAGTGCCGCAACTTGCCTGGCAGGTCGAGGATGATATGCCGTCGCAAGGCGGGGCATCTGATCTTGAACCGTCGGCCATGCTGCCGGCGCGCCCATTTGCAGGGCAGCCGGCTTTTGCCGATGAAGCGGTGCCGCCCGCATTGCCAAGCGGCAACACATCTGAGCAAGGAGAAGAAGAAATGGATGATGATGAATTAAACGGGCAGCCGTCAGAAGGCGAGACGCAAGATGAAACACAAGGCGGCTCAAATTTACCGGCGCTGGATGATGTTTTGAGCAATGGCGGACAAAATGATTTTACACTTGGCGGCGGCTTTCAAGCGCCGACCCCACAAGAAATAAGCGATTGGGAAAGTTTGTTTGGGGCCGTGACCGTGCCGCAAAGCCGCTATCTTTTTCTCGACCCGATTACTTTATATCGCGAAGAAAGTACGGGCGAAAAACTGGCTGATATTTATTTCGACGATCCGGTTTTGGACGCGGCAGGGGTCACCATGCAATCGCATCCGGCCTTTGAAATCCGAAACGGCAATGAATTATGGCTGCGCGATGGGCTGGATTTAACCGATCCATTTTATGTGCCGCAGACTTATTTGGAGTTTTATGCGCTGGCGGATCCGAGCTCTTATGCCAGCACGGTGATTTATATCATGGATGCCCCCCTGCCCGGTGATGAAGATAATCCGCAGGATTATAATCAATATGATGATGGGCAATATAATGATGGGCAAGATGTTAATCCGAATGGCAATCCGATCCCGAATACTGAAACGCAAAATATCAATTCGCCGAATGGGCAACAAAACCCTGAGCAAGGCGAACAGGGCAATGGCAATCCTTCCGGCAATCAGCAGCCTGTCTATGAAGAGACACCGATCAATGAGCAGGATGAATTTGGCGATATGACATATCAATATCACCAAGACCCCGACATTATTTAGCCGGTTTTATCCGCCTATGGCATTTGTGCTGTGCGTCGCTTTCGCCTAGGCTTTCGGTAATAGAAATAAGGGGAACCCCAATGCAATGGATCAGTGATATTTTATTGTTCATGGCGGCGCTGTTTATCACCACAATTGGTGCAGCGATGGCCTTTTTGATTTTG
>CBFIIT010000066.1:0-2433 GCA_965662725.1 Alphaproteobacteria bacterium
TTAATATCATCAATCCAGAAACCCATTTCCTCGGTTTCCTCGGGGTTGAGACCCGATGCCGGTTCATCCAGCAACAATAATTGCGGCTCGACACAAAGCGCGCGCCCCAGTTCAATTTTCTTGCGCACGCCATAAGGCAAATTGGCAATCCGCTCATTTCGGTAATGCGCCAATTCCAGAAAATCGATCACGTCTTCAACCTTGCGACGGTGCTCAAGTTCAGCGCGCCGCACACCCGGATCGAAAATCAATTGCCGCAGCAATGGCACGCGATTGTGAATTTCACGGCCAATCAGCAGGTTTTGCAGCACCGTCGAATGTTCAAATAATTCGATATTCTGAAACGTGCGGGCAATGCCGATACGAGCAATTTGGTCGGCCCGCGCATCGGTTATATCTTCACCTTTAAAGCGAATATGCCCTTCATTCGGCGCATAGAAAGAGGAAATCATATTAAAGATAGTCGACTTACCGGCTCCGTTCGGCCCGACAATAGTGAACACCTCGCCCTCATTCATTGCGAAGCTTACGCCATCTACCGCCTTCACCCCGCCAAAGCTGAGGCTCAAATTATCAATTTCGAAAAAACTCATCGCATGCGCTCCGTCTTCAGATAGCTGCGTTGCCGCTTAAACGTATTGCGGCGATAAAACGGGAAACTCTCAAGGAACGTGCGGAATTTGACCCAACGGCCATAAACACCTTCCGGTTCAAAGATAATGAACAGCACCAGAATGAGACCGAAAAGACCCGGCTCCAACCCTGGCTGACTGCCGATTGCAGGTGGCAGCCAATCTTTCAAAATCGAAATCGAGGCTTCCAAAAAGCCGATAAGAATAGCGCCGAACATCGCCCCATGCACTGTGCCAAGGCCACCAACCACAATCATCAGCAAAAGCTGAATGGACAAAATAATGCCGAATGTTTCAGGCGATAGGAATTGAATGAAATGGGCAAACAAGCCCCCTGCCAGACCGGTGAGAGAGGCGCTGAGCATAAATGCCAATACTTTGGTACGCGCCACACGAACACCAAGGCTTTCTGCAGAAATCTCACTATCGCGCACTGCCAGCATTGAGCGGCCAAGTGGCGAACGCAAGACATTCAGCACCAGCACAATCGCCATAATCAGCAGCACGAGAACGACATAGTAATATTCCCATGCCTCGAAAATTTCATAACCGAATAAATTCGGTGCATCGACAATCATCCCGCGATTACCGCCGGTAATGCCCTCCGCATGAATAATCACATCTTCAACCACAATGGCGAAAGCCAGCGAAGCAATGGTCAAATAAAGACCGGTCATGCGACTGGCCGGTATCGCCACCATCAAGCCGATAACGCCGGAAGTCAGCGCGGCGATTGGCAAAGCGACCAGAAAAGGCACGCCTTGCGTCAATAAAAATGCCTGCGTATAGGCGCCAATGGCCATAAAGGCGGCATGGCCGAGCGACACTTGGCCGGTAAAACCGGTGACCACCATCAGCCCCAATCCGGCAAGCGCGTAAATCAATACGCGGGTCAGCTCATTTATCCAATAAGTGTCCAGCGCAGCCGGTGCGAGGAAAACCGCCGCCAAAAGCAGCGCATACCAAAAGACGTAGCCGCTATGCTTGGCGAATTTAATATCTTGATTGTAATCGGTTTTGAAAATAACGCGCATCGACTTACACCTTCTTCTGATAAATCGTTGCGAACAGCCCTTCGGGTCGCAGCATCAAAACAGCAAACATAATCAAATAACCGATAATATTTTTCACTTCCGGCAGATAAGCGGCGGCGAATGGCTCTGCAATACCGATAATCAAACCGCCAATAAGCGCGCCGGGCAGTGAGCCGAAGCCGCCAATAACCGCCGCGGCAAATGCTTTAATACCCAAAAAACCGTTTAGCGGGCCAATCAGCGTAATCGGTGCCAGCAACACGCCTGCCACACAGCTAATGGCTGCAGCCAGCCCCCAGACGCCGGAATAAACCAGCTTCACAGGAATGCCGACATAAAACGCCGCCAATTGGTTTTGCGAAGCCGCCTGCATGGCAATACCCCAACGGCTATAACGGAGGAAAAGAAATACCGCCAAGGAAACAACAACCGTGCCGCCCATAATCGCCAAGCGATCATGGCCGATAACCGCACCGGCCATCATCGAGGAACCGGCAAAAGGCGTATCAAGGCTAAGCGGGTTTTGCCCCCAAATAATGCCGGCGACAGAACGAAAAATAAAGCCGAGGCTGATGGTCAAAATAACGATGGAAAATTGCGGCTGGCCGATAATGCGTCGCACCACCACCGCATCGACCAAAAAGCCGAACACGGCCATGACGGCCATGGCAGCCAGCAGGCCAAGCCAGAAATTAAAGCCCCACATAACAATGAATGTGAAAGCGACAAATGACCCGAACATCATAATGTCGCCTTGCGCGAAATTG
>CBFIIT010000067.1:0-2095 GCA_965662725.1 Alphaproteobacteria bacterium
CCGTCACGGCATTGATAAAGATGAGCGGGCATTGGCCATTGAGCGTGAGGAAATCGAAGCGCTGGCAAAAGACCGCGATGACGAATTGGCTATCTTGGAACGCAATGTTTACAAGCGTTTGGAAGAAGTTCTGGTCGGCAAGCAAGCCGCTTCCGGTCCGGCCGGTGTCGGCGCGGACGCGAAGATTACCAATGCGATGTTGGATGATTTGACCCGTTCGCAGTGGTGGCAAATTGCGTTGAAAAACGATGCTGCCATGGCTGAGGTCGAAGCGATGAAGAAGCAGTTTGACGATGCTAAAGCAGCTTTGGAAGCGCGCTTTGAAGATAAAGTCGATAAGCTGCAGCGTGGCGATGAACTGCCGCCTGGCGTGATGAAAATGATTAAGGTCTATGTCGCCGTGAAGCGTAAGCTGCAGCCGGGTGATAAAATGGCCGGTCGTCACGGTAACAAAGGTGTTATCAGCCGCATCATGCCGGTTGAAGATATGCCATATCATGATGACGGAACGCCGGTTGATATTGTGCTCAACCCGCTTGGCGTGCCGAGCCGGATGAACGTCGGTCAGATTCTTGAGACTCATTTGGGCTGGGCTTGTGCCGGTCTGGGGCGTCAAATTAATGATGCGCTGACTGCATATGAGCGCGAAGGCAATGTCTCGCAAGTGAAAGAAACATTGAAAGATGTTTATTCAGATGACCCGTCTGTCAGCAAATTATCTGATGGCGAAGTGATTGAGATGAGCCAGACTTTGCGGCGCGGTGTGCCGGTGGCAACGCCGGTATTTGACGGCGCGGTGGATGGCGACATTGTCGATATGCTTGGCAAGGCCGGCATTGACAGCTCCGGTCAGGTGCAATTGCACGATGGCCGGACCGGTGAGCCGTTCGACCGTAAGGTGACTGTCGGTTACATCTATATGCTGAAACTGCATCATTTGGTGGATGATAAAATCCACGCCCGTTCTATTGGCCCATACAGTCTTGTGACCCAGCAACCGCTTGGTGGTAAGGCGCAATTCGGCGGCCAGCGCTTCGGTGAAATGGAAGTGTGGGCGCTTGAAGCCTATGGCGCGGCATATACATTGCAGGAAATGTTGACCGTTAAATCTGATGATGTTGCCGGTCGTACGAAAGTATATGAAGCGATTGTTAAGGGTGATGACACATTTGAAGCCGGTATTCCGGAAAGCTTTAATGTGTTGGTGAAAGAAATCCGGTCCTTGGGTCTCAATGTCGAATTGACTGAGAGCCGCACGGAAAACCAGGAATAGAGCGGCGTAAGCCGTTACGCAGGAGAAGAGAACATGAACCACGAGGTCATGAACATTTTCAATCCGCAGGCCAATCAACAGGCCTTCGACCAGATCCGTATTTCGATTGCCAGCCCGGAGAAAATTCTCTCTTGGTCATATGGCGAGATTAAGAAGCCGGAAACGATTAACTATCGGACCTTTAAGCCGGAACGCGATGGCTTGTTCTGCGCCCGTATTTTCGGTCCGATTAAAGATTATGAATGTCTGTGCGGCAAATATAAGCGGATGAAGTTTAAAGGCGTCATCTGTGAAAAATGCGGCGTTGAAGTGACGTTGACCAAAGTGCGCCGCGAGCGCATGGGTCATATCGAACTGGCCGCGCCTGTCGCCCATATCTGGTTCTTGAAATCATTGCCAAGCCGTATCGGCTTGCTGCTGGATATGACGCTGAAAGATCTTGAGCGGGTTTTATATTTCGAAAACTTTATTGTTCTCGACCCGATGCTGTCGCCGCTTGAAAAAGGGCAATTGCTGACAGAGGAAGAATATTTCGACGCGCAAGATGAGCATGGCGAAGATAATTTCGTTGCCGGTATCGGTGCCGAAGCGGTTCGCATTATGCTGGAAGAGCTTAACCTCGAAGAGCTGCGCGAAGAATTGCGTGTTGGCATTGCCGAGGCGACAACTGAGTTGAAGCCGAAGAAACTTGCTAAGCGTTTGAAAGTTGTTGAGGCGTTCTTGCGCTCCGGCAGCCGTCCGGAATGGATGATTTTGAATATTGTGCCGGTTATTCCGCCGGAACTGCGCCCGTTGGTACCGCTGGATGGCGGTCGTTTTGCG
>CBFIIT010000068.1:0-1872 GCA_965662725.1 Alphaproteobacteria bacterium
TTCTTTGGCTTCTTTCAAGCCAAGGCCGGTGATGGCACGAACTTCTTTAATGACGTTAATTTTCTGGTCGCCTGCGCCGGCGAGAACGACTGTAAATGAGTCCTTCTCTTCAGCAGCACCGGCGTCGCCGCCGGCAGCCGGAGCGGCAGCAACTGCAACAGGTGCAGCGGCAGAAACGCCCCATTTGTCTTCCAGAAGTTTAGCAAGCTCAGCCGCTTCTAAAACGGTCAGGCTTGAGAGATCATCGGCAATTTTTTCAATATCAGCCATTTTCTTTCTCCAATCGGTTGTACCGGGACAATCCGCTTACGCGGCCTCTCCCTCTGCAGCTTTGGCGCTCATAATACGGGCCAGTTGACCGGCCGGAGCCTGCAACACGCCTGCCACTTTTGTGGCCGGTGAGTTGATAAGTCCGACAAGTTGACCGCGCAGCTCGTCAAGTGACGGCAACGACGCCAGGTTCTTCACCTCATCGGCATTCAGGACAACACCGTCCATAATGCCACCGACAATTTTCAGATTGTCGTTTTCTTTAGCGAACTTGGCGGCAACTTTCGGGGCCGAAACCGGATCGTCTGAAAAGGCGATAGCGGTTGGGCCGGAAAAATATTCACCGACAGATTCACTTGAGGTGCCTGCGAGAGCGAGCTTAACGAGACGGTTTTTGGTCACTTTAACAGTGCCGCCAACTTCGCTCATTTGGTTCCGCAGATTATCCATCTCCGGAACGGAAAGCCCCGAATAGTGGGTCACGACAATCACACCGGCATTCTCAAAAATGCCGTTATAGTGTGACACGAGCTCTTCTTTACCAGCTCTATCCACTGTTCACTCTCCTTTGCATGTCTTGCGACATACGCTGGTGGTGCCTACCCCAAAGGGCACGGCACCGGTTCGGAATTGCCACCGGATGCAAAAGCATCTGGTGACGCTCTTCCTGTCCCGGGACCAGCCGATTAAGCGCATAAAGCGCCCTCAAAAACTGTTCTCCCGTCTCATACAGGCCATTAAGCATTCCTTATTGAATGCACCTGTAATCTCGGACAGGCCGGAGGCCAAAACCTCCGGTCATCCGCCCGCTACCCCCATGTATACGCAAAGAGCAGCGGACGAAATTCTTAACCCTCGTTACCGAGGTCTGCCATATCAAGCTTGACCCCAGGCCCCATAGTGGAGCTGATGGCCAGCCGCTTCATATATGCGCCTTTGGCGCCTGAAGGCCTTGCTTTTTGTACGGCGGTTACAAGCGCGCGGATGTTGCCGGCCAATTGCTCTTCCGAGAAACTGGCTTTACCGACACCGGCTTGCAAAATACCTTCTTTTTCAACACGGAACTCAACCGCGCCACCTTTGGCAGAACGAACTGCCTCAGCGACATCAGTGGTCACCGTGCCGACTTTCGGGTTCGGCATTAAATTGCGCGGACCCAAAACTTTACCGAGACGACCGACCAGCGGCATCATATCCGGCGTGGCGATACACTTATCGAAATCAATCGTGCCGCCTTGAATGGTTTCCATCAATTCTTCGGCACCGACGATTTCAGCACCGGCGGCTTTCGCCTCTTCGGCTTTTTCATCGCGAGCAAAAACAGCAACCCGTTGCTGGCGGCCCGTGCCGTTCGGCAATTCGATAACGCCGCGAACCATTTGGTCAGCGTGACGCGGATCGACACCGAGATTGATGGCAATTTCTACTGTTTCGTCAAACTTGGCTGTGGCATTCGCCTTTACCAGCTTGACGGCTTCATCCAGCGCGTAGAGCTTGTTTTTATCAACGCTCTCATTGGCTGCTTTAAATCGTTTTCCGGCCATTAGTCACGCACCTCAAAACCCATAGACCGCGCAGAACCGGCGATCATTTTTTGCGCTT
>CBFIIT010000069.1:0-1632 GCA_965662725.1 Alphaproteobacteria bacterium
AAAGCGGCCCGTATGCATATGCTTAATCTTGGTATCCGGATCGACACAGCCGCCCAAATCGCTGAACTCGGCCCCCGATAATGTGGTTGGCACGGCGATTTGGCGAATAGGCGGGGCGGGGATTTCAGGATAGACGCGTTCGCCAGCAGCATTTGCTTTGACCGCAAGCGTGTCGATACCGGCAGCGTCTGTCACATTGGCAGCCAAGCATTGCAACGCAACTTTTATTGTATCCAAAGGCGTGCCGCCGCCAATGGTACATACCAAATCGGCTTTCGTGTCGCGCAAAAACCGCGTCGCCTCAATGACTGAGGCGCGCGGCACATGTTCAACAGTTTCATCAAAAACACCGACACATTGCGACCCCAAGGCCGCGGCTATTTCGGCTACTTTATCGGTTTTTCGGTTGAGTGTTTTTGACGCAATAAGCGCCACTCTTTTGGCATCGCGTTGCGCCGCAATTTGGCTGACTGCCGCTGCCGCAGGCATGCCCATATGCACACCGTCCAGCGCCAGAAGCGAATAATATCTTTCGTTCATGACCTTATCTCCCCGAACCAACCTCTGAGCAAAGTCCGTAGCGTAAATCTGCGGACCCTCCATTAAAGCTTATTTTTGAGGGTCCGCAATCAACTTATTAGTCATGACGCTGCGAGGTTCACTCGCCGGGCTGGGGCGGCGTTGTCTCGCTCATCATTTCGGTCACGACCTCATCCGGCATTTGCGTAAAGTCCGGTGCATCAGGGGCAAAATACATGCTCGGCTTATCGGGTGAAGCTTCCGGCTGTGGCAGGTTTCTCTCACCATCATAAGCTTTTGGGTGCATATAACTTGCAAGCTCTTCATCAGAAATGCCCGCCAGTGCGACGACTTCCGGATCAATCCAAGTTTTGCCGCCAAGCGGATGTTCCATTTTATGCGAAGTGGCAATCTCCAGCGCCAGATTTTCAGGACCGGCAAAGTAAATCGACGAACAAAAGCCATGATGGATGGGCCCAGCAACGGCTACGCCGCGCGAGCGAATGCGATCACGCATTTCCATCATTTCATCCATTGAGTCAACATTGAGCGATAAATGCTGCATGGTTCCCGGCGCTGAGCTTTCGCCCGGATTGCCCGGATGCGACACACCCATCACCGGTTCGATTGAGGCATTATTCGGCGTGTTAACAAAGGCCACACTCTCGGTCTCATTGAGACGCAAAAAGCCGTGCCAACACCCTTCAACGCCATGCATCCAATAAAGGGCGACCAGTTCCATGCCTAAAACATCGGTAAAAAACGCGATTTGTGATTTCATGTCGCCGGTCGAAAGCGCCAAATGGTGCAGACCGTTCGGTTTTGTATAAGCCATTTTCTCCTCCTTAAATGTGCTTGCGGCAGAACGCGTCAACCGCATTGGAAAACTCTTGCGTATGAAACAGCATAAGTTGATGGGTGGCATCTTTGAAAATATTCAATTCAACCGGCCCGCCAATACTGTCCGCCGCTGCCTTAATGACTTCGGGCGGAAAACTCGGATCTTTTTCGCCAGCCGTGTAAAGCACCGGCTTGGTATTTTTCGATAAATCGTGCTCCGGCTCATATTGAAACAGCGATGCCCAGCTGGATAATTCGTAAGACCAGCAATTA
>CBFIIT010000070.1:0-1550 GCA_965662725.1 Alphaproteobacteria bacterium
ATTATCGGCCGCTATGACCCGAATAATGGCGAAATGCAATGCTGCAATGCCGGACATGAGCCGGGGCTTTTGGTCGGCACAAATGGCTCGTTTAATTATGTCGAAGCCAGTCTGCAGCCGCTTGGCATTCTGGAATTTGAAGCCAAAGACATTGCGGTTGAGATCCACGACTTAAGCGAGGCGCGCTTTTTCTGCTATTCCGACGGCATTACCGAAGCGGAAATCAATGGCGCCATGCTTGGTTCAACCAAGCTGGCATCCATATTGGCCGAACAAATGGATTTTCCTGTCGCAACACAAGTTGACCATACGGTGGAAGTGGTGAAAGGCAAAGCCAGCCGCCTGCCGGATGATTTGACGGTTTTGGGATTGGGCTGCCCACCGCAAAGAAAACGCCCAACGCCGTTAGAGCCGGAAGCCGGTGATATGATGGCGGCAGAAAATCTACTGCTCAATATCTCGATTACCAATGAAGTGCCGGAATTACGCCGCTTGCGCCGTGAGATTGAGGCCAAGCTGGCCGATACACCGGCGCAAGGCATTATCACCAATATTTGTTTGGCGGTGGATGAGGCGACGCAGAATATCATTCGCCACGCTTTTCCCGATGATATGAGTGGCCGAATTAACATTACCGCGCATATTGCCGAAAACCGCCTGCACATTGCGATTACCGATACGGCGCCGCTAATTGATATTGAAAAAGTGAAACCGCGCGATTTGGATGAATTGCGCGAGGGCGGCTTGGGCACGCATTTCATTATGGAAATCACCGAAGAAGCGCACTGGTCGCATGATGGCGGGCGCAATCGTTTGGATATGGTTTTCGCTTTATAATTTGCTGCCGGCGGCTTTATGCGCTTTTTGCAAATCACGTAATAAAAGCTTTAATTGCTGTCGCGCCGCTACCAGTTGGTCGGCTGATTTTTGTGGCGCATAAAGCACATGACAGAATAAATCCTGAAACGCCTCAATCGGCGCGCGCAAAGCCGGTGCCGCATCTGACCAACGACGCGCAAAATCCATCCGCCCTTCATGCAAAGGCCTTTCGAAACCGTATTTTTTTGCCAAGCGCATAAATTTTCGGTCGAGCCGCAGCATCGGGTCGCGGCGCGTCCACCACCGCCATAACAGCAGCGGCGTGACAAAAACAATTGTGCCAAACAACCAGAAGCTGGCGAAGGAAATCAATCGCCCCAGCACGCTGCCGGATAATAATTCACGCCGTGCTTCTTCATCATAAAGCACAATGTCGCTATTCAAGCGGGTAACAAAAGCGTCAATCTGCTGAAAGCTGCGCTGCATCGCCCCGCGCCAACCGGGTAATTGTTCGATATTGGCCGCTTCCAATTGTCGGCTTTCAAAAACCACCGCCGCTTCCGGAACCATTTGGGTCGGGTCAAAACGCCGCCATTGCCCGGGCGCTATTTCAGCTTCCACCCAAGCATGCGCGTCCGATTGCCGAACCCGATAATAATTGCCATAGCCGTTCCATTCGCCGCCTTGATAGCCGACAATCACATTGGCCGGAATACCGGCGGCGCGCAAAG
>CBFIIT010000071.1:0-1531 GCA_965662725.1 Alphaproteobacteria bacterium
ACCGCTGCGGAACCATTTGCCGCGAAAGCTGTCACGATTGGCTTCCGGTTTTTTGTAATAACCCCAAAACAATCCGGGGCCGGTAATGCATAATTCGCCCGGCGTGCCGCGTGGCACTTCATTACCGTCTTCATCAGCAATCATAATCTCACGATAGGGCGCGGCCAAACCAACCGTCCCTGCCCCGACCTTATGGGTGGCGGCGACCGGCGTATAAAGCGCAACGCCCACTTCGGTCATGCCGAAAGCGTCACGCGCGACGCAGTTAAAACGCGCTTCCAATGCGGCATGTGTGTCTTCCTTATGATAGAAAGCGGAAATATAGCGCAGCTGATTATCGCCATCGGTCGGTGCTTCGGGCAGCGCGCGAAATACCGGTGGGGTGATGGTGGCAATATGAATATTGAAATCGCGAATCCAATCGCGAAATTGCCCGAGCGAATGTTGCGCCGCAATAAATGCCGTACCGTTGGCGCGCAGCGCCATCAATACTTGCAATTGCGGGTCCATATAAAACATCGGAAAAGTGACCAAAACATTTTCCAGCGTCAGCAGCTGAAAATTGGCCGCCACCAAAGATAAGCGCAGCCAATAATCCTGACTTTGCATGCAGCCTTTCGGCATGCCGGTGGTGCCGGAGGTATATTGGATGGACAGCAAATCAGAGAGATGCACGCTGATCGGTGGCACAAACGGCGCTTGCCCGCGCGCCAGCACATCAGCGAAAGCATGGCCCGGCGCATTGCCCTTATCACCCAGAACAATCATCCGGTCTTCAGTCACATTAACGCTATCATCTTGCGCCGCGCTTATAACCGCCTCGAATATCGGGTCATAAATCACATAAGACGCATCGCTATCGGACAGCACATAAGTCAGCTCGCGCACCGTATAGGTCGGATTGACCGGCACCATGACCGCGCCGATTTTTGCGATGGCAAACCAGCTCAGCACAAAGCCTGATGAATTGGGCGTCACCAGGGCCACATGCGTGCCTTTGCGCACCCCCATCTGCATCAGCGCATCGGCTAATCGGTCAGTGGTTTCATCAATTTCGGCATAGCTTAGCTTTTCATCGGATTGAAAAAAATGCACCGCAGCCGTATCGCCATTGGCCTTGGCTTTCTCGGCCAGCAAGTCGGCGAAATTGGCGTTCATATCCAGCCCATCAATCGGCCGCTCGGCTTTTTCAACATGGGCCAGCGTATCAGCATGGCTCATCAGTGTTCTCCCTTATGACGCGAATTGAATATAAATCAGCCATTCGGCCACCAAAGCGGCATCGCTATCGTCCTCGCCTTCAAACTGTGCATCGAGCGTTATCAGCAATGCATTCGTGCCTTTCGGCTCGACGTGATTGAGCTTAAAGGCGGCGCGAAACCGTTGCCCGGTTTTTATCGGCTGGATGATACGCAGCTTATTAAAGCCATAGCTCAAGCGAAAGGCCATCTCACCATCGGGCCAAATCAAGGATTTGGCCATTTTGGTGAAACTCGAAGTAAGTAGCGAGCCTTGGACAATCGTACCGCCA